>NZ_AFOZ01000039.1 GCF_000217915.1 Shewanella sp. HN-41
GATGGGGATGATTAGAAATCAATTTCTACACCCGCAAAATAACCATCGAACTTAGTGTCGGCGCTGATCCCTGAGAAGTTATTCACATCGAATAAAAATTCGCGGTAACCCACACGCACACGAGTATCGACCGCAACACCATCAAACTCCCAGCCTAGACCTACAGAGTAATCGTGTACGCTCGACTCATTGACACCAAGCATTAAATCCGCAAAGCCAAATAGACCTAAGCCTGGCATACCAATATGCGTACTGGCATAACCCATCACAATACCGCTATCAACATCGATCTCTTCTGGGTGACCCGCGTCTTGTACGCGCATAGAACCGTGCATCAGTTTATAGGCTGCGCCGAGATCGAATGACACTATGTCGTTGTCCAGCAGCTCGTAGTAGAGCACAAAATCTGTGTTGCTCAGATCGGTATAGCTGGTCACATTGCCAGTAAAATCATGGCCATTGAAGCTGAAGTCAGCGTTCGTCAAACTACCTTTTTGATCTAGGCTATTTTCACGGATTTTAACATTCGGAATAAAAGGTAACGGATGTTCAACCGCGAGCCAGTAACTGCCTTGGGCCGATGAACTGTAGTCAAAAGTTTGCTGGGGTTGACCTTTATCGGCAAAAGTACCGCTAGTATCGGCGTCCCAGTAGTCACCGCCAATTTTAAACCCAACCACAGTGGCCGCTTGGGCGGAGGTGGCCATAAAAAATCCTAATACCGCACTGGCGAGGAGTGTTTTTTTCATAATTAACCTTGAGATAGCAAGTTCGTTAAATCAATCACCGCGGCATTTGCACGGGATACATAGTTAGCCATAACCAATGAATGATTAGCGACTAGACCAAAACCACTGCCATTTAACACCACAGGGCTCCAGACCGTTTGCTGAGTCGCCTCTAACTCACGAATGATTTGTCTTAGGCTCACTTCAGCATTTTTCTTTTTCAAAACGTCGGCAAAATCGACTTCCACGGCACGCATAAAGTTCAGCAATGCCCAAGAAGCACCTCGGCTTTCATAGAACACATCATCGATTTTCCACCAGCTCGTCTTGACCTGATGGCTCGCTAAATTGGGGGTCGATTGGCGCGCAGCATTATCACCAGCCAAATCGGTGTTAAGGCGTTCTTGGCCAACACTGGCCGATAAACGCTGAGACATGCTGCCTAAACGCTTTTGCACCTCTTTTAACCATTCATTGAGATTGTCGGCACGGGCATAAAACTGTGCATCTTGGTTATTAGGATCCATCATGCGAGCACGGTACAGCTTCAGTAACTTTATCGCATCGCGGTATTCGCTTTCCGCGCTAGGCACTAGCCAACTTGTATGGTCGATATTGAGCTTAGCTTGCGCTTCACCTAAATCTTTATCGGCCGCCGATTGGGATTGGGATCGACTAAACTCTTTGCGCATGATCAGCGCCAGATCGCGCGCTTGCTCAAGAGCGCCGTATTCAAAGGCAGGCATGTTATCCATAAAAATAGAAGGTGGCATCACGTCATTGGATAACCAACCACCTTGCTTATCCAGCAGGGTTTCTACCGTCAAAATCAATGATGTTGTCGTAGCATAACCAACCACATTTTTCTCTGTGGCCGTAAGCTGTTGAGGATTGATAGGATCGGGTTCGATACTCCACCACACACTCACGCCATAACCGACTAAGACTACAAATAAACCGACACCGATAACTTTTTTCCATGTAATTTGCATCAAGCGACTCCTTAATGATGGTGATGATGCTCTTGCTCTGCAGAATTTTCAGCTTGTTTGCTCACGGGTAATGTGATCGACATTTGTTCACCGTCATTGAACTGTAATTGCAGATCCACTTTTTGATCCAAAACGAGGGGAGCCTTTAACCCTAACAGCATAACGTGCTCGCCCGATGGTGAGAGTGTCAAACTTCCATGGGATGGAATATCAAAACCTTCGACCTGACGCATTTTGACCATACCTTGTTCTTCAATAATAGTGTGCAGTTGAGCTTCCTTTGCCACACTTGTTGATACACCTGTTAGGCGGACTGTTTTCTCTGTGTGGTTTTCGAGCGTAAAGTAGGCTGCAGTATTGGGTACCGTATCCGGCATAGCTCGGACATGGCCTTCGGTCATGACCACACTCGCCAACACAGAAAATGATGCACAGGATAATGCGAGACAATTAAACATCTGTTTGAATATTGGTTTCAATGTCTTAAACTCCATGTCTACCCAATGTCGTCGTAAAGGAAAACAACCCATGAGTCATATACAGGTTCGGGATGATCAGGGCGTGCGTATTATCAGCTTTAATCGCCCCGATAAACGCAATGCACTTGATCTTGATATGTATAAACAACTGACAGAATACCTGATCGAAGGTGAGGCAGACAACGACATTCGTGCCTTTATGCTCCACGGCCAAGATAATTGCTTTACCTCAGGGAATGATATTGCAGAATTTTTAAAAAATAGTGACTTAGGTCCAAATCATCCCGCGGTACGTTTCTTATTTTGTCTATTAGAACTCAAAAAACCTCTGGTCGCCGCCGTGTCAGGGGCTGCGGTTGGTATTGGCACAACCGTACTGCTGCACTGCGATTTAGTGTATGCCGATAACACCGCAAAGTTTCAACTCCCCTTTGTCAACTTAGCGCTGGTGCCTGAGGCTGGCGCAAGCTTACTTCTGCCTGAACTCGTGGGTTACCAAAAGGCGGCAGAACTACTGCTGCTCGGCGAAAGCTTCGATGCTAATACGGCCCACAGACTCAATATGATTAACGATATCATTGCCCAGGAAGAATTATTGAGTCATGCCCTTGCCCAAGCTAAAAAGCTGGCGAATCAGCCGCCACAAGCCCTGCAAACCACTCGCCAATTGATGCGACCACATAAAAACCGAGTGCAGCATCAAATGCATCAAGAGTTAGAGCAATTTAGTGTTAGGTTGAAGAGTGATGAAGCGAAAGCCAGATTTAAGGCTTTTCTTAAAAAGTAATGCTCACTTAAAACGTAAAGCACTGACTATTGGCATGGGGGTCTAAGCGCCCTCTTGTTGATAGCATCCCGCTATCCCATCGGAGCAATGGCAAAGTCCAATATGCCGCCCAGTATCGAATTATTCCAACATAACTATCTATTAGCCGATATTTATCCGCATGGATTTATATCGGTCTCTTCCATTGGTCAACTAATAGTGCCAATACGAAGTAAATCAATAAACTCACGCCAGGCATAAATACAATGGCTCCAGCCCATACTGCGCGAGTCCAAAAACAGGACCAACCAAATTGCCATGCCATTCCAGCAGCAACGCCACAGACTAGCCGTTCTGGATTTTCCATCCGCACTTTAGCTCGTTTCATTTTAATCTCCCACATAGCAAAGATACTCACTCATTTATCGCTGTAACAATGCCACTGAAACCAGCAGATAATTCCTGAAAACAACGCAAGGCTAATCACTGGTAGCAGTAGCAAGGTCATTAAGGGGGCTACAAACCACATAGGCAGCTCCTATTACTTAGCGCTATATTCGTTACTTGTGGCCGATTCGTCTTTATTGTCGGCACTGAGGCTAAGCTGACTATTGAAGTCATAGATACTTTCAGCAAGCTGAGTTTGTAGCGATAACACTAACTCACGTTTAGTGCTGGCAAGCAATTCTTGTGTCTGGGAGCTCAACGTTTGCTCAATAGCGCCTATAACATCCGATACTGGTGCGGCTTCAGCATGTACAGCAATGCTACCTACTAACGCACCGATTAACATACTCACTTGAACTGATTTTTTAAGATTTAAAGTAAACATGATGTCGTCCCTTTCGATTGATTAACTTGACATAGGGACTATTACAAAGGGCGTGCCAACTTATATATAAAAATGTAAAATATTGATATCATTGATAATAACATCATAAAATACAAAACTGCAGTCACACGAATAGCGTGGGGAATAATGAAGTGGTGAAAAATACTACTGACTTTAGCTAATTTCACCATCTTTTGATGTGTACAAAAATTAATCAATAATATCAGTCTGAATACTCTGTAATGCCTGTCTAACCACTTCAACACCCGCACCATTTTTATGGGCATTTTCGCTCAAATAACGACGCCAAGCACGCGCACCGGGTAAACCTTGGAATAGTCCTATCATATGGCGAGTAATATGATTGAGCCGCCCACCGGATTGAAGATGGGCTTCAATATAAGGCAACATAGTCTCAATCACAGCCTCACGACTTATTACCGCTTTTGGGCTACCACAGAGCATTTGGTCAACTTGAGCGAGGATATACGGATTTTGGTAAGCCTCACGTCCCATCATCACACCATCCAAGTGCTGCAAGTGGGTTTTGGCCTGTTCAAGGCTAGTTATGCCACCGTTAATGCTGATATTGAGTGTCGGATAATCACGTTTGAGCTGATACGCACGGTCATAATCTAAGGGGGGGATCTCGCGATTTTCCTTTGGACTTAAGCCCGAAAGCCAAGCCTTGCGGGCGTGAATAATAAACTCACCACAGCCCTTGGCCATAACAGTATCAATAAAGTGAGTCAAAAACTCATAGCTATCCTGCTCGTCAATTCCGATGCGCGTTTTTACCGTCACAGGAATATCCACCACTTGTTTCATGGCATCGACGCACTCAGCCACCAGCTCAGGTTCGGCCATCAAACAGGCACCAAAGCGACCGTTTTGCACGCGATCGGAAGGACAACCCACATTGAGATTCACTTCATCATAACCGCGCTCGGCGGCAAGCTTGGCGCAGCGGGCAAGCTCACTGGGATTCGAACCACCCAATTGCAATGCCAGAGGATGTTCTTCTTGGTTATAGGCGAGGTAATCACCACGGCCATGCAAAATCGCCCCAGTTGTCACCATCTCGGTATACAACAAGGCATTGGTCGACATCAAACGCGCAAAATAACGGTAATGACGGTCCGTCCAATCGAGCATAGGTGCAATGGAGAAGGTTCTATCAAGCAATTTCGTTGGTGCACATGGCTTTAAGTGGTGGTTTTCAATTTTCATTGTTTATCTTGAGTTACTTCTAGTTGCTTGTAATTGCCGTCAATTTCGTTATATGGAGCCCCATATAGTCCCCTTTTGGGGGTAGGACGAATTAAGGTTAATCTCATTCTATGGCGTCATTTACTATTGAAAAACGCGCTAAGGCAAACGGGGACTTTAGCTACCGTTGCACTATACGCGTTAAAGAAAGTGGGGAAATTATACATCGTGAGTCTAAAACTTTCAGTAAAAAGGAAGTTGCTAGAACTTGGGGCAAAGCCTGCTGCGATGCAATTGAAAATGATTCTGTACTGTGTCTAGTCCTGAAATAAGTTGACACTTATTTCCTTTAAAACGCCTGATGTACTTCATCGGGCGTTTTGTATTTTAAGGCCAGATGCGGCCGTTTGCGATTATATATCGCCACCGACTCTGCCACCATTTTCCTCGCCTCCCTTAAATCCTTGGGTTGACTCAGTAAATACTCGTTTTTGAGGATACCGTTAACCCGCTCTGCGAGGGCATTTTGATAGCAGTCGTAACCATCGGTCATTGAACATCGGACACCGTATTGTCGATGCAGTTGCTGATATTCATCCGAGCAGTACTGCGAGCCCCAGTCCGAATGATGAATTAACGCTTCTGCTCCACGCCGCTGCTTAAGTGCTTGTGTAAACGCCTGTTTCACCGATGCCGTGCGCATATTATCTGCCACATGGAAGCCCACAATTTTGCGTGAGTAGGCATCCGTTATCAAACTCAGGTAACTTTCACCGCGTTGCGTCGGTAAGTAGGTGATATCAGCCCCCCATAACTGCTCAGGCTTGGTCGCTTTATACCCTGATTTCAGTAAATTAGGATGGCAACGAAACCGATGATGGCTGTTCGTGGTGCGATGATATGCACGTTTGGTTGCTACCAACAGTCGATGCACGCGCAGCTGGGTAA
>NZ_AFOZ01000038.1 GCF_000217915.1 Shewanella sp. HN-41
TTTCGCGTCAAGGAGTTTTTGAAAACTTTCTTTTCGCTCATCAATCAGTAAACTCATCGATGAACTGTCACACCAAGCTGCTTTCGCTGTCTGCCGTGTCAGTGGATGCGCATTATAGGCAGCTAAACTTTTTGTGCAAGGGCTTTTTTAACAATCAACGCCAAGCGAACAAATAATCACCAAAATGTCCGTTAAAAGGGATAAAACCCTTGGGTTGATAAGTTTGGCATAGGAATTTTAGGAGTGCTGATAATTTAATAGATCAAATAAACATAAACAGTCGGCAGTGGAAGCTTTTGGCTATATCAGCCAACATTCCCCATGGTTAGCTGATTTGGATTACATCTGACGTTTTTCTATGCTCAAGTTATCAAGCCGTGCGCCCAGCCTCAATCTGAAACAAAGGAGTGAAATATCCCGTTAAGGCCTATCCTCTTCATGTCTATTGTTGGGATCTACTTCAATATCAGTTTCACTTTCGCTTGGCTCATTATCACCTACAACATGAGCGACCTTTAATTTTCTTACCGTTCTAATAGTAATGACTGGGCCTGAAATTGCATAGAGGTAGAAACCGATGCATAGGATTAATGCTGGTTGAACCGATACCACCACGAATACTCCCACAACCAATAATATGGCAATAAAGTTAACTTTACCGCGCCAATCAATTTCTTTGAAAGAATGATAACGGAAATTACTCACCATCAATAAGCCGATTGCCGCAGTCACAAGACCCGCAATCCAGCTGATACTTTTACCATCTAAGCTGTACTGATTTCCGAGCCAAATACTGCCAGCGATAACTGCTGCTGCAGCTGGACTTGCAAGTCCCTGAAAATACCGCTTATCAGCTACGCCAACTTGAGTATTAAAGCGAGCGAGCCTTAAAGCGGCACCGGCGCAATAAATGAACGCCGCTAGCCAACCAATTTTACCTAAATCGGCTAACGCCCAATTATAAGCGAGTAAGGCGGGCGCCATGCCAAAGGACACCATGTCTGCCATACTGTCATACTCTGCGCCAAAATCGCTTTGTGTATTAGTGAGTCTTGCGACTCGACCATCGAGGCCATCGCAGATCATTGCGACAAAAATAGCAATCGCAGCAGCTTCAAAATTGGCATTCATCGAGGCGATCACAGCATAAAAACCCGAAAATAATCCTGCTGTGGTGAATAGATTTGGCAGTAAATAGATACCTTTATTCTTTACTGTTTGATTCGAAGAATTTTGCATACACTTATATAAGTTATAAGCTGGGATGAATGTAAGCTTCAAGATAGCATATTTTACTAACATGTCGATGAGCGACAATGAGGGATGATACCCATGTTAAAGATGACTAGGTTAACGGCGCCGCTGTTTTACATTTTTTGGCTCTGTTTGTTAGGACAACCCGTAGTTGCAGGTGTGATTTACACTTGGGTTGATGAACAGGGTGTCACTCATTACAGCCAACAACCACCGGAACAAGAACAACTGAAAGCCAGTCAACTCTATAGTGAAGATATTGAACGGGCAAAAGTAGGTTATGTAGCACCGATTAAAAAAGAGCAACCACAAGCTGTGAGTGAACTCGAAAAATCAGCGGCACTCATTAAAGAAAAAGATGCGAAACAAGCTCAGTCTATCTGTGAAAATGCTAAACATAATTTGGATGTGCTGACGACACACAACAAACTTATTCGTAAGAGTGAAGATCCAACTAAGGAGCCTGAGGCTATGACCGAAGAAGAGAGGCAAACCGCCATTGCACAACAGCAAGAGAGAATTAAACTCTTCTGTGATAAAAAATAGTCTCCCCCATATAAGAAGAGCCGAGTCAATACTCGGCTCTTTCATTATTCCAAAGAGAGATCTTGGTTTAGCCGTTACCGCACTAAACCATCACTAGACCCCTTACTGCTCAAACACTAACTCGCCACCCGCACAGCTGACCTTGATCGGTTTACCCGGCAACAAGTCGCCGCGGAGTAATTTTTGCGCCAGCGGGTTTTCGACTTCTTGCTGCAATGCCCGTTTCAACGGTCTTGCACCATACACAGGGTCGAAACCAATTTCCGCAATCAGTGATAATGCGTCGTCGGTGATCTCCAATGTATAGTCCTTCTCCGCCAAACGTTGGCGCAAGGAGGCAATCTGTATCGAAGCAATACGTTTGATATTGGCAGCATCCAATGGATGGAACACCACAGATTCATCGATACGGTTTAAAAACTCGGGTCTAAAGCTGTGAGTGACCACATTCATCACCGACGCTTTCATCTCACCATAGCTCACATGCCCAAATCCTTCTTGGATAATGTCGGAGCCTAAGTTCGAGGTCATGATGATCACTGTATTTCTAAAATCGACAGTACGACCTTGACCATCGGTTAAGCGTCCATCATCAAGTACTTGCAGTAGGATGTTAAACACATCGGGATGCGCTTTCTCGACTTCGTCGAGCAATATCACCGAATACGGTTTACGACGAACGGCTTCCGTTAAGTAACCGCCCTCTTCATAACCCACATATCCTGGAGGGGCGCCCACTAAACGCGATACAGAGTGTTTTTCCATAAACTCAGACATATCAATGCGCACTAAGGCCGATTCGGTATCGAATAAGAACCTCGCCAGTGATTTACACAGCTCAGTTTTACCCACGCCCGTTGGGCCTAAGAACAGGAACGAGCCAATCGGGCGATTTGGGTCCGCCAGACCCGCGCGGCTACGACGAATCGCATTCGCGACCGCATCGACGGCTTCGTTTTGGCCTATCACCCGCTCGTGCAGCGCCACTTCCATTTGCAGTAATTTTTCGCGCTCGCCTTCAAGCATTTTCGATACGGGTATTCCCGTTGCTTTCGACAGCACTTCTGCAATTTCAAGCTCTGTGACCTTATTACGAAGTAAGGTCATGTCCTGCATTTCAGCTTGTGACGCCAAATCGAGCTGTTTCTCAAGCTCAGGAATACGACCATATTGCAGTTCAGACATTCGAGTGAGATCGCCAGCTCGGCGAGCCACCTCTAAATCCATCCGCGCCTGCTCGAGATCGGCTTTAATATGCTGAGTTCCCGCTAATGCAGCTTTTTCGGTACGCCAAATCTCGTTGAGTTCAGACGCCTTAGCCTCAACCTCATGCAATTCCACTCGCAGATGATCGAGTCGACGGCGGCTCGCCTCGTCATTTTCTTTGGCTAATGCTTGCTCCTCCAGTTTGAGTTGGATAGCACGGCGTTCGAGCCTGTCGAGTAACTCAGGTTTTGAGTCCATCTGCATGCGGATGCTGGACGCCGCTTCGTCGATCAAATCGATCGCTTTATCGGGCAATTTACGGTCCGACACATAACGGTGCGACATGGTCGCCGCCGCCACAATCGCCGGATCGGTAATTTCCACATGGTGATGTAGCTCGTAGCGTTCTTTCAGTCCACGCAAAATGGCGATGGTGTCTTCGACACTGGGCTCATCCACCAGCACTTTTTGGAAACGACGTTCAAGGGCCGCATCTTTTTCGATGTACTGCCGATACTCATCGAGCGTGGTCGCACCCACACAGTGTAAGTCTCCCCGTGCTAATGCAGGTTTAAGCATATTCCCCGCATCCATTGCGCCCTCACCTTTACCAGCACCGACCATAGTATGCAGTTCATCGATAAAGAGGATCACTTGACCTTCTTCCTGTGCTAACTCATTAAGCACTGCTTTTAAACGCTCTTCGAACTCACCGCGATATTTAGCACCCGCAATCAATGACCCCATGTCGAGGGATAAGACACGCTTATTTTTAATGCCCTCGGGGACTTCACCATTAACAATACGCTGGGCAAGCCCTTCAACAATCGCCGTTTTACCCACACCCGGCTCACCGATAAGGACGGGGTTGTTTTTACTGCGACGTTGTAGCACTTGAATGGTGCGGCGAATTTCATCGTCACGACCGATCACAGGATCTAGCTTGCCTTGTTCAGCTCGTTCGGTCAGATCTATGGTGAATTTCTTCAGCGCTTGGCGTTGATCTTCGGCATTAGGATCATCCACTTTTTGGCCACCTCGTACCTGTTCGATAGTTTGTTCCAGCAGCTCTTTGGTAGCGCCAGACTTTTTCAAACATTGAGCCAAAGCATCTGAACCTTCTAATGCCGCCAGCACAAACAACTCACTGGAGATATATTTGTCTTTGCGCTTTTGCGCTAACTTATCGCACAGGTTTAGTAAGCGAATTAACCCTTGGGATAGCTGCACATCGCCGCCAGTGCCTTCGACTTGAGGCAAGCGTTCTAACTCTTGGCTAAGCAGCGAACGCAGCGCACTCACTCGAATACCAGCTTGGGTTAATAAGGGATGGATAGAACCAGAATCCTGATTAAGCAGTGCCATCATCAAATGTAGCGGTTCGATAAACTGATGATCACGCCCAAGTGCGAGTGACTGGGCATCGGAGATGGCAAGCTGAAATTTATTGGTCATACGATCGAGTCGCATACAGCCTCCTAAAACTCACATATTTAGAGATATGCCAATCCACAAGATATCTTGCCAAGGTAGTGGCTAAAAATCAGTACTGCTAATGGAGAGATCTAATGGGATTGGGATTACATTTCATTAGTTAAAATGATGGGGGCTATTTAGCCAATTTCAAGCAACTGGAAGATAAATAAATACAAATGGTAGGGGAATTTGCTTAAGACTTAAGCCAGATCAATGAAGCCATTCGCCCCGTCACTTTATCGCGGCGATAGGAAAAATATTCAGGGCTCGATACAGTACAGATATCGGCACTGTAAATATGAGTTATCCCGAGTAAACTCAAGCGCAATTTAGCCAAGCCAATTATATCAGCAAGAAACTTGCCACCACTTGGAATAAAACACTCTGCAGCCTGGAGATGCAAACCACAAAATGCGTGCTTCACTTCGGCGCCGACTTCAAACTTTTGCGGACCAATAGCGGGGCCGAGATAGGCAATCAACTCCCCCATAGGTGAACTAAACTGCGCCGCGGTGGTCTCGATCACACCATCACACAGACCGCGCCAACCAGCATGGGCCGCCGCAACCTCGGTTCCCGCCTGATTACACAGCAACACAGGTAAACAATCGGCGGTCATTACTGCACAAACTCGTCCAGCGGTTCGGCTATAACTGGCATCGGCAATCGGTGTATCTTTGGCAATACAGGCTAAATCCAGCGTGTCTAAATTGAGCACATGAGTACCATGCACTTGCTCAAGCCAAACAGGTTCAGAGGGAAGCAGCAGCAGATTTGCCAATATGCCACGATTTGCCAGTACTTGCTCTGGTGCATCACCGACATGTAGCCCAAGGTTGAGACTATTATAAGGCGACGAGCTGGCACCACCATGACGATCCGTCATGGCAATACCAACATTAGCAGGAACAGGCCAATCGTGAACAAACACCAATCAATACTCGATGGGATGTTCTAGGGTGTCTTGACGTAAGGCCTTAGTCAAAATCACCATATCTTCAGGAATTGGTGCCTGCCAACTCATGATTTCACAGCTCACAGGGTGCGCTAACTCGAGACGCACCGCATGTAGTGCTTGGCGTTTAAAGTTTTTCAAAATTTCAAAAAACTCAGGACTCGCGGCCTTTGGTGGTTTTGGACGGCCACCGTATACAGGATCGCCTACTAATACGTGGCCAATATATTCCATATGCACACGAATTTGGTGAGTACGACCCGACTCCAAGCGTAATCTCAGACGTGTGTGATTACGGAATTTTTCCGCCACACGATAATGGGTTACCGCAGGCTTACCCGAGTGATGCACCGCCATATGAGTACGTTTAGTGAGATGTCGGCCAATTGGCTCGTCCACAGTACCGCCGGCAGTCATAGTGCCCATCACAATCGCTTCGTATTCACGGGTGATTTCACGGGCTTGTAATGCTGCAACTAAGTGAGTTTGTGCTTCAACGGTTTTCGCAACCACCATCAAACCCGTAGTGTCTTTATCCAGACGGTGCACAATACCTGCGCGTGGCACATGCTCAATATCGGGGCAATGGTGCAAAAGAGCATTCATCAGCGTACCATCAGCATTACCCGCACCAGGATGCACAACTAAACCAGCTTGTTTGTTGATCACCAAAATATGATCATCTTCGTAGACAATATTCAGCTCGATGGCCTGTGCTGCCGCATGCACTTCTTCTTCAAGTGTGGCTGCAATTTCAATCTGTTGTAGCTCGAATACTTTCTCGCGAGGCTTATTAACAACCACGCCGTCAACATGAACTGCATCAGATAGGATCCATTCCTTGATGCGCGTGCGCGAGTAATCTGGGAACAACTCTGCTAGAGCCTGATCTAATCTCAGGCCAGTTTGTGTTGCCGAAATCTCGCTTTTTAGATTAATCTCTTGTGTCATAGGAACCGTATCCCCATTTAGGGGTCAAAAAATGTGTGCTATCTGTTACAATCGGATGTTTTCTATTTTATAGTGAAATGGAAAAATTCTTAACTACAACTTAAAAAGAATTGAATTCAAGTATGTATAAATTTTCCAAAGGCGTAACCTTAGTCCTATTTTCACTAGCGTTATCAGCCTGTAGTAGCAGTCCTGAAGATAACGACATTGCCGCAAAAACCTCACCTGACGTACTTTATTCTCAGGCAAGAACCTCAATGGAGCTTGGCAATTACTCAAAAGCGGTCCGTTCATTGGAAGCATTGGACTCTCGCTTCCCCTTCGGCCCCCATAAAACTCAAGTCCAGCTAGATTTGATTTATGCGTACTATAAAATGGATGATGTCGCCTCAGGCATTGCCAATATAGACAGATTTATCCGTCTAAACCCAACCCATCCCGATATTGATTACGTCTACTACATGCGTGGACTCGTCAATATGCAAGCGGACAGTTACTTGTTCCACGATATGTTAAATATCGACCGAACTGACCGCGATCCTAAAAATGCTCAAGATGCTTTCAAGGATTTTGAACGTTTAATTAAAACCTACCCTAACAGCAAATATGCCGCCGATGCACAAAAGCGCATGTTATCGCTGAAGAATCGCTTGGCAAAATATTCAATTCAAGTTGCCGAGTATTATCTCAAGATGAACGCTTGGAGTGCCGCAGCAATCCGAGCTCAATCAGTGCTAGAAACATACCCTGGCACCCCTTCAACCGAACGGGCGTTAGAGATAATGATAGAAGCTTATGGCGAATTAGGTCAGAACCAACTGAAGCAAAACGTGCTCATGGTAATGCAAGCTAACTTCCCAAACAATGAAATCTTATCGAACTGACCAAGAATGCCCCTTCTAAAGGGGCATTTTTTTAGCACTAAGCTAAACTTTTGATTCTTCTACTGCCGCCAGTCCTATGCCTTAATTGATGATTTGCCCCAGAATATAGCCCTAAACTACAGCTGCGCCCCCTATTCGAGTAAAACTTATGCAACTGCACCGATTTTTACCTGATTTAGTAAAAATCTATTGACTCAAAACCCGAAAAGCCTTTAAATTGCGCCCGTCGCCCGAATAGCTCAGTCGGTAGAGCAGAGGATTGAAAATCCTCGTGTCCCTGGTTCGATTCCGGGTTCGGGCACCATCTTTAATTTGGTTGCTAGTGCGACCAGAGTTAAAGGATTGCAATAGGTACAGTGCAGGTGTGGTGGAATTGGTAGACACGCCAGCTTCAGGTGCTGGTGCTCGCAAGGGCGTGGAGGTTCAAGTCCTCTCACCTGTACCAAATTGCAATTCAAATTTTGATTCGGTCAAAGGCCGAATACCAATGCAGATGTGGTGGAATTGGTAGACACGCCAGCTTCAGGTGCTGGTGCTCGCAAGGGCGTGGAGGTTCAAGTCCTCTCATCTGTACCAACATGTAAACCTCGCTTAGCGAGGTTTTTTTGTTTCTGCAATAAAACTTTTCCGCTTTCCCCTAATTTCCCCAACTTTGCTATAACTAATCTTACAGGCTCATCATAGGGATAACTCGAGCTCTGCCTAAAGGACACTCTTAGTTCTACAGAGACAATCCATATGAATGGCCTACAGATCAAACAAAAAATGTTCATCGGCATTCTTGTGCCACTTGCAATGCTACTCGTTATCGGTTTTATCGCTATTAATATGATGGGGAAAATCGAGTCGGGTGTTGAACGCATCTATAACGACAGAGTCGTGCCGCTGGATGATTTAAAAGTCATTGCCGACAAATATGCCGTCGATGTCATTGATGCGATTAATAAAGCCAATGCAGGCGGATTTAGCACTCCCCAAGCTATTGATGCACTTGAAAGTGCAAGATCTATGGTTAATCAACATTGGCAAAAATACCTCGCCACAGAGTTAACCAAAGAAGAATCGCAACTCGCGCAACAGGCTGAATACTTATTTTCACCTGCAAATCAACAGATTGAGAAACTAATCTCACGCTTACGGTTATTAAATGGGAATGTTGCCCACCAACTAAACGCAGATATATTGCCTCTCTACCAAGCCGTCGATCCCATTAGCGGAAAAATCTCGGAGTTAATTGCGCTGCAAATCAACATAGCAGGACAAGAAAAAGATACCGTAAAGGGAATTTATCAATCTTCCATCTCTATTTTCATGATCTTAGCAGGGCTTGCCATGCTGATCAGTATCGGAATTGGACTCTGGGTTAATCGCAGTGTTATGAATCCCATCACTGATATCGTCGCTAAACTTAGCACTATTCACCAAGACTCAGATCTGACTGTAAAGTTTAAGATGTTCAACGATGATGAATTAGGTCAAATATCCACAAGTCTCAGCCAAGTTATCGAGCACTTAAGGGGTATTTTGAATTCTATTGCAGAGGCGGCAAACACAGTAAATGATTCTGCAAACGATCTCAGTGGCTTTACTCAAGCGACGAATAAACGTATGCAGCAACAGCAAGCCGAGACGGAACAAACCGCAACCGCGATGAATGAAATGACCGCGACGGTTGCCGAAGTTGCCCAGAGCGCTGCCGCAGCGGCTGATTCCGCGAAAGACGCTGATACCTACGCAGCCAATGGTAATCATATTGTGATGCAGTCGATTAACAGTATGTCGCAACTTTCAGATCAAATTCAAAAAACGGCCCAAGTGATTGGAGTGCTATCCAATGAAAGTCAGAATATTGGCCGCGTGCTTGATGTGATTAAGAGTATTGCTGAGCAAACCAACCTATTGGCACTGAATGCGGCCATAGAAGCGGCTCGCGCCGGTGAGCAAGGTCGCGGCTTTGCGGTCGTTGCCGATGAGGTGCGAACCCTCGCCCAGCGAACTCAAAAGTCCACTCAGGAAATTGAAGTGATGATCGCCACCCTGCAATTAGGCGTCAAAGAAGCCGTCAGCTCAATGGAAGTGGGGATAAATCAAGTTAACGATGCCAATGATAAAGCCAATCAGGCGGGCCAAGCACTGAAAGAAATCGTCACCTCAGTGGATAATATCACTGAACTTAACACGCATATTGCAACCGCGGCCGAAGAACAAAGTAGCGTAGCCGAAAGCATTAACCGCAGCATTATTGCCATTAGTGATATCGCCGAACACTCTACAACTTCCGCTATTGAGCTAAGTGAATCGGTAATTAATTTAACAAAACTCGCCAGCAGTATGCGTAATCAAGTCAGCGCATTTAGGCTATAAGTGCATATCACTGACTGGAGGGAATATTGGCGCTCAAGCCAGTATTTATACTTAGAGCTTAGATTTTATGCTTCGCATGGGCAACGATAGCGACAAAGAGATTGGACTGGCAGATATGTTCTCTGGGTTTTATCAATTCTAACGGATAGAAGCCACTTCAGCGGTGGTGAGCGGGCGACTCTCACCCGGCGCCAGTTGTTCATCTAACACAATATCGCCTATCGATAATCGATGCAGACCAATCACAGGATTACGAAATCGGCCAAACATGCGTTTAATTTGATGGTACTTACCTTCCCTCAGCGTCACCTCAGCCACATGATCATCGAGGATAATCAGTTTGGCTGCTTGCGTCCTAATGTCTTCAAATCCAAAATACATACCCTCTGCAAATGCAGCAATATAATCCTCCGTTAGGGGATTAGCGAGCGTTACCCGATACACTTTTTCAACCTTCTGCGTGGGCGACATCAGAGCCTCTGACCAGCGACTGTCATTGGTTAGCAATAATAATCCGGAAGAGTTTAAGTCCAATCGACCCGCAATATGCAACTCATCACGCTGCTCGCAGTTGAGTAGCTCGATGACCGTTTTATGCTGCTCATCTTTAGTGGCACTCACTACGCCTATGGGCTTATGCAACATGATATAGATGGGGCTGTTGGCCTGTAAAATTTGCCCATCGAGCTGTATATGGGAAAATTCATCCACTTGCCTATCCATTTCTTTAGTAATCTGGCCATCGACCCGCACACGGCCAGCGAGCAATAGTTCTCGTACCAATTTGCGGGGTATTTGCTGCTTTGTACTAAGATATCTATCGAGCCGACCACGTTTAGATTGCATAACACCTCGACATATTTACCCTAAATAGCCCATAAAAAGTGGCTCCCAATATCGACCTATACTACTGGCTGAGGGGAAGCATTCGATATGCACAGCGGCGTGCGCCTTCGATGATATGCTCTTCACGGCTTACCACGGCGATATCGGCGAATAGCTGCTGGAAAAGTTGCAACTCTGAGCGACAAAAGTTCAAACAATGAGTTGCCGCAGTGCAGATAGGACAATGATTTTCGAGTAGAAAATACACCCCATCGATTTGCTCCATCGTCGCCATATAACCTTCGTTTGAGCGTAATTGCGCGAGTATACCCAAACGTGTCGGAATATCTGCCGCCCCTTCCATAGCGGCACTATATTGGACTAATGCACTTTGCTCCCTGTGGTCGATAAGCTTATCCAAGCCTTGGTCGCCAAAGATCATCTTAACAGAATCAATCAGTTGTACAGTTAATTCCCCATGGCGATCGGCAAAGTGAGTTCGGCTTTGTTCAGTCAATCCCCAGTAACGCGTTGGACGACCACGGCCTTCGACTCTATCTTCAATATCCACATCGCCAGCCTCTTCCAAAGCCTGAAGATGTTGGCGCACGCCCATAGTCGTTAACAGCAATTCCTCCGCTAAGGTTTTAGCGGTGAGCGGGCCATGCAACTTGAGCAATTGAATAATCTTATCAGTGGTTTTCATTTAAGCTCTCCGATCTTCACAACGGATTATCCCCCAATCGCCCGCTTTTTAATAGATTAAATAAACTTTTTTATTTACTTTATCCTTTACAAGATTAAATAAAGTAATTACCTTATAAATAATTTATAAACAAATAGGTTTACTTAATGAAATTACTCATCATCAGCGCCAGCCAAAGAGCTGGTTCCCAGAGTGCTAAAGTCGGTCGCTATATCGCCGAAAGCAGTTTCTTATCACCCCATGCTATGGGCTACGCCAGCATACATCACTTAGAGTTATGCCAATTCAATCTGCCCTTTTGGGATGGTGAGGAAGACAACAAGGGGAAACACTGGCCCGAAATAATGCAAAGAGTCGATGAAGCCGATGCACTAGTGCTTATCACTCCAGAATGGGGTGGCATGGCCTCGCCACTACTGAAGAACTTTCTCTTGATGTGTACTCGCGAAGAAACTGCCCATAAACCGGCACTACTAATCTCAGTGTCGAGCGGGATTGGTGGCACCTATCCCATCGTTGAAGTGAAGATGAATGCACTGAAAAACAATAAATTAGTCCCTATTCCCGATCACTTGATCATTCGCAATGTCAGCAATGTACTCAATGCCGTTCCCGAGGGTGAGCGTGATATCGCACTCAGGGAAAGAGTGCAATACAGCTTGTATATGCTGTATCAATATGCCCAAGCATTAGCCCCCATTCGTGAACGACACATAGGTCAAGCATACCCAAAGCAGCAGGAATACTGCTACGGTATGTAAGCGGCTTGAGATTTTAACCACCAGCAACAGACTAAAATCATTACAAGGAACGCATCATGATTCATTTAGAGCATATCAACTTAGTAGTAGACGACATCACTGCAGCACTGCGCTTTTATCAAGCGGCTTTTCCCCACTGGCGTGTTCGCGGTGGCGATAAGGGCTCCTGGTACGGTAAACCCCGCAATTGGATTCATTTTGGCGATGATTATCAATACATTGCTTTTAGTGACAATGGTGAGGGAGAAAACCGAGATTTAACTGGCCATCAAATTGGACTGGCGCATTTTGCCTTTGTCACCGACAACTTAGATGCTGTGATAGCAAGATTGACCCAAGCAGGATTTCCGATTGCCAAAGAGGGGATGGAAGATCCCTATCGGCGCAATATTTACTTCTTCGACGCCCATGGTTTTGAAGTGGAGTTTGTGGAGTATTTGAGTGATATTCCAGCAGAGCGCAATCGTTATTGATAAATGAACCTCGGCGGTAGCTCTATGTCAGCTTCAGGCTAAAATCATAAATGACATAGCTTCAATGGTTAGAGTGCTTAGTCGGCAGAAGTGGATAAAAGCGGTCAAGCTGCGGTCCACTTTGCCATCATGCACTCGCGCTTAAAATCGTTACTTTGAAACCGTAAATCGCTACACTAGCCGCCACAAAGCGAGTTACTAAATAGATGACACTATGCCTACGCCTTATTCCTATTCCACGACTTATACCCTAGATAAAGCGCATTTTGATGAATGCTATACCCAATCAGTTATCCCAGCCACCACGCTCAAACCCTACTACAAAGGGATTGGACTGGTACTCATCGGTATCGCGCTTATCTTCACCGACATTAGCCTGTATTTAGCTTACTTCTTCGTTGGGCTAGGCGTTATCGAAGCCCTCAATGTGAAGTATCACAAAGCTTGGTGGTTGATGCGTCAGATGATGAGTAAAGCCGCAAGCAATGAAGTGACATTAACCATTGATGAGCAAGGCATTCGCACCCACTCTCAGTATGTGAATAGCCAAATTCGATGGACAGATATAGATAAGATCAAAGAAACCGCAAAGGGTTTCTTGCTCACCCACAGGCAGGGGACAAGCTATGTATCTTCAAGTTGCCTCGATGCAGCAACCGTTGCCTATATTAGGTCAAAAAAACGAGATTCGGTCACAGACTAAATTAGGACTCAGTTAAGCAGCGCAAACCCAACTTCCACCCACAAAAAAGGCTGATACTTATCAGCCTTTTGTCAGTAATCTGACCTATCCTCGCTAACCTTGAGGTTATTTTTTTAATTCGCCTACGGGCAAAATGGTGCGGCCATATTCGCTGTTCAGCACTTGTGCCATGGCAAAATAAATCGCACCCGCACCACAAATGATCCCTTCAAAACCCGCAATCGTACCGATCAAGGCACTGCCGGTAAAATCACGGGCTGCCAGTAAGAAAAATAAGAGGGTCAATGAAGCAAACACAAATTGTTTAGCCCTTGGGTAACGCAATGATCCTACAAACATAAACGCAGTAAAGATCCCCCAAAGTGTTAAATACCATCCCATAAAATAGGTTGGACTTGCGGCAATGCCAGCATTCGGCATCAAAATTAACCCGACCAAGGTCAACCAAAACAATCCATAGGACGTAAAAGCTGTTGTCCCAAAGGTATCGCCACGCATAAAACACATAATACCCACAATGACTTGGCCAAGACCACCGTAAAAAATGCCCATCGCTAATATCATGGCATCGATGGGAAAATATCCGGCATTATGGATATTTAGCAGAATTGTCGTCATACCAAAGCCCATTAGACCTAATGGTGCTGGATTTGCCAGTTTTGTTGACACAAGAGTTCTCCGAGAGAATTTTTAACCAATAATATCAATATGTTATAAGACACGTTGATACAATAAATAGAAGGAAGTGACGCATTCTATTTAACAGCCAAAATATTAGCAACGAAAACATCTCAAGTTAAAAATCAAAACAAAAACCAACAAATTCAAATGGATATAAAATTTAACTTTAAAAAATTGAAACCTAAAAATTTTGCCATAAAATTAATCTTTTAGATTCAACAAACTATAAAAAAATTTAATAAATAGTGAGATACATCAAGCTTTAGCAAGCAAATTTGCATCAGTTCAAACTTCAATTATTTGCACATAAATAAGCTAAGGCTAAAACGATAGAAAAATAGCATAAATTATTAACTTCATCCCAATATCGACAGAAGAGTGAGATAAATCCTACTTTTAAGAAATTTTTTCAACTTCACCTAGTTCTGTAACATCGCCAATAGCAAGCCGTTTCAAGCTGCAGGCCCACAACAGCACCGAAGCATTTATCTATGTCCGCACTTAGAATTGGACTGAGTGAGCTGGGATTAGGATCCGAGGCAGAAGTTCATAACTCCTTGCCTTATTTAGGGAATAAGATTGAGCAAACCCACAAGCAATTATTTATATCCAAAAAATAATAGCAGTGATAAATTGCTGCAGTTGACACAGTAAAATTGAGAAAACAAATCTTAGTCTGATGTTAACAATCTATAACTAAAGGAAATAAAATGAATAAGTTATCTACTATTATCACTTTGTCGGCCTTAATGAGCTTTGCAACTGTTGCCGATGAATCGACCCTTCCCCCCGCTCCTGCAAGCGACATAGCTCAACTGACCGAAGTTTGCCAACAGATGGCATCTGAGGATCAAGTGGAAAATGCTGAATTAAAGCAATACGTGCTCGATTGTGTGAATGACCAGTTAACTGAAATGGGTTATCAAACCGTAAAAGAACTCAACTAAGACTATTCACATCATTCCTTTAGCGTGATCCCCTTTCCCGGTTTTCACCACTTTCTGTAACGCCATTCATCTATCGAATGGCATTACTTATTTCAATAACCATCATGTTGCATCTCTTTTTAATTACATTTCCTCACACCCAAAGCCATCGAATTAACATTTTAAGTTAACCGTACAAGAGCCCGCAAATATAGCCTTTGGTGCTTTTTAAGTTGTCTTTCAACTGATTACAGCATCTACATATCAGCTATTTATATGATATCTGTATCATTTTGCATCCCTTCAAGTGAAAGCACTGTCGAATTCAGCATAAAATGCTAATCTGTTTCCCTCTGATAACAACCTCAACCCCAAACGCTAAATCATGTATCGTATTGTAGTTATCTTATTAACCAGCCTCTGTCTGCCTTCGATTGGAATGGCGAAGGACTCCTGCGCGACGAAAGATGAATGTATAGAGATGCGAAATTGGGATTTAGGTGTTGCCATTGGTTGGGGACAAAAGACTAACCCATTAAGGGATTTCGACGATATTCCCGTCTTTTTTATTCCCTCAGTGGCTTACTATGGTGAACGTTGGTTTTTCGATAATGGTAATGTCGGTTATAGCCTGACCGAACAAAACTATTTTAGCCTCAACTTAGTGACAAGCTATAGCTTAGATAGAGCCTATTTCTATCGTTGGGATCCCTCCAATATCTTTCTTACCCGTAGCACACAGGAACAGGCTAACTTTAAAACCGCGACCTCTTTGAGCAGTGAACCCGATCCCATATTTAATTCACTGGAGTCACGGAACTTCACCATGCTTGGTGGTGCCGAAGCCTTTATTTACACTTGGTTAGGTACGATTCGATTGGCATACACCCACGATATGTTTAATGTGCATAACGGCTCTGAAGCGCAAGTAAAATGGACCTACGGCTGGCATCCCAATCACTGGATTATCGATTTGTCACTGGTGTTTGATTGGAAGAGTCAAAATGTAGTGGACTATTATTACGGTGTTCGCCCAAGCGAAAATGCCTACTGGAGCCAACAGTACCAAGCTGATTCGGGTTGGAATCAAGGTGCAGAAGTCACGGCACGCTATATATTAACAGACAACTGGGATCTGCTATTGGCAGTTCGCTACACTCAAATTGCCGATGAAATTGCCGCCAGTCCCTTGCTCGATGAAGACTATAGCAGCACCTATTTTGTTGGCGCAGCCTATAGGTTTTAACATTAGTGGCCTACCCTCGTATTAGTTTGCTTTGCGTATTAGGTCTAAGCCTCGGCTTGATGGATCTAAATCCAGCACAAGCCGCCTCGAGTGACGTATCCAGCCTTAAGTTAACACCCGAAATATGCATCACAGGTGCCGAGGGAGAAGCCTGTGAAATCCGAGTCGAATTACGTTGGGAATTACCGCGCAACGAACCGATTTGTATCTTGTCAGATAATGCCGACTACCCTAAGTGGTGTAGTGATACGCCCGAACAACAAAGTATTAGCTTAAATGTAAGCACCTTGACCGATATCCATTTCGTCTTGGTCAGTAAGAAAAATAATCAAACCTTGGCAGGTGCCAAACTAAAAATCACGTCAACCTCGCAGCCTCAGGTGCGCAGACGTTACCGTAACCCTTGGAGTTTATTTTAATGACGAGCCCACAATCACCCCACAGAGTGTTATTGGTTGAAGACGATGTCCGTCTTGCGAATTTAATTGTTGATTACTTGAAATCCCACGGCATGCACGTTGAAGTGGAACGCCGAGGCGATACAGTATTAACACGCTTACTCAACTACAAGCCCGATATCATCTTGCTAGACATCATGCTTCCAGGCATGGATGGCCTTAGCCTATGTGAAAAATTACCCGACTACTTTGCCGGTCCCATCCTACTTATGAGCGCACTAGGCTCGAGTGAAGATCAAATCAAAGGGTTAGAACTTGGTGCCGATGACTATGTCGTCAAGCCCGTAGATCCCGCACTCTTAGTCGCACGGATCAACAACTTATTGCGCCGCCAAAATCAACCACCCCAGGCCGAATCCCATTGTTTAACCTTTGGGAAACTGAGCATAGATCCCCACACCCATGCGATAAGACTCGATGATAAAGAAGTCGATTTAACCAGCCATGAGTTCGAATTACTCTGGCTGCTAGCCTCACAGGCGGGACAAGTGCTGAGTCGTCAATATATCTATCAATTGCTGCTTAATATTGATTTTGATGGGAAAGATCGAAAAATTGATGTGCGTATCTCAAGGCTTCGCAAAAAACTCAACGATAATATTGAGACGCCGTTTAGAATTAAAACCGTTTGGGGCCAAGGCTATCTCTTTGCCCCCGAGGCCTGGAATAACTAAGCCACAACAGTGAAACGTCTCTTTATCAGCTTATACTTGTTACTTAGCCTCAGCTTTCTTGGCATAGGTTGGACACTCGACAGCCTATGGCAGAAAAATGTAGATGATAACAACGCACTCGATGCGCCATTCGTTGCACTCGCGCAGCTATTGGCGCAGCTACCTCAGGATACTCGTAGAGCGTATCTTGAGGCGCTGCCAAATAATCCAGTACTGCCTTTAAATCTACTCGATGCTGATCAAATTGCTTTAGCTAAGGACCAACAACTCAGCCCAAACCATGTAGTGACCACCACCACAAACGATGGTGAGCAGTTCCAATTTATCATGGTTGACAGTCAAGTGTTGATGGCAGGGCCCTTAGATATAGATCCTAGGGCGAACTTACGTAACTTATTCACATTATTCTTTTATCTATCACTAGCCCTAGTCGCACTGATTTGGGTTGGCCCTCTTTCTCGGGACTTAAGCATACTGCGAAAGGCCACAAAAGAATTTGGTGAAGCAAAGTGGGATACGCGCATAACCCTGTCAAATCGTTCCCAAGTTAAACCCTTAGCCAGTACCTTTAATGAAATGGCGCGCCATATCAGTGCCTTAATTGAGAACCAAAAACACCTCTCTAATGCCGTATCCCATGAAATCCGTACGCCACTGGCAAGGCTCAAATTCGCCCTTGCACTTATGCCCATGTATTGTCAGCCAGATTCTGACGAACAAAAACGCCAAGATTTCCTCAATGAAATGCAACTCGATATTAAGGAAATGGAGAATCTGCTCCAAGAATTATTAACCTACGCTAGCTTAGAATCCCAGCGGGAAGGAATTCAACTGGATGAATACGATCTGATCCAGCTTGTTAATCAAACCATTAAACGCCTAGAGAGCTTAAGCCCGCTCCCTATTCACCTGCAAACACAGCTCGGTACCTTAGCCCTTATTGGTGAGCCTGCCTTAATCGAACGCGCTCTGCAAAATTTACTTACTAACGCTCAACGCTTCGCCCGCACAGGCATCAACATTGAAGTCAACCAAACCCAGAAAAAGGTCACCTTAAGTGTGAGCAATGATGGAGAACCCATACCAGAGGTCGATTTACCCAAAGTGTTTGAACCTTTTTACCGAAGTCAGTCGGTACAAAATGGCAATAAAGGGCATGGGTTAGGGTTGGCGATTATCAAACGTATTATGCAACGCCATCAAGGGGATGTAACTGTGGTAAGCAACCCGCAACAAACACGCTTTAGCCTAACTTGGCCTAAAAAGCGCACACTCTAATAGGATGGGGATTCATCAAGTAACAGTCTGCAATAAATACAACGGGAAAATGTAAACTGTGAGTTCAGCAAGTTATCCAACATATTAGTCTAGCTCGAAGCTACCAAAGTCTAAATCGGTGCTGCTCTCGGCCTCAAAATTCAATTGCGGATTTAATGCCGCCCTCTCCTGCGCTATTTGCAGTTGCTGCGCCTTGATCGCTGCCAATTGACGACGACGCTTACGTTGATTGCATAGGCGGATCACATCGTACTTTTGTGCGTCGGTGAAACTCAGCCAATTAAAGCGTTCATCACGGCTACGCAGACAACCTTTACAATAGCCCCGCGCATCGGTTTGACACACACCGACGCAGGGACTAGGGATCTCAAAAAAGGCTAACTGTTCCATGATGATAGAGCTTCTCTGCCATAATTCACGCGCGTTAATTGGGGCGTATTGAACTTGCCGCTAAATGCGCGCTAAAAATTCAACACGTTTATCTAAAGTACTTGCAGGAACAACCTTAATCAAGGCACATTGAACAGAGTTTGTACAACTTGGAGCACTATCATGGGATATCGTCACTTTATTAACCTACTCCTCGCCGTCGCCTTATTGAGCGCTTGCAGCAGTAAACCTAAAAACGATTACGACCTCAATTACGACTTCAACACATTGCACGACTTCACTCAGCTCGCACCATCGTCTACGGACGACCCCTTAAGTGCCCAACGGATCCAAGTTGAAATCAATACCCAATTGCTCCAAAAAGGCTTTGTCGAAAACCCCGCTTCCCCCGATTTTAACGTTGCCTACGCCCTACTCACCCAAGATAAACCTAAGGATTCAGGCCTTTCCATTGGATTAGGCACAGGCACCTTCGGCCGCTCTGGTGGGATTGGAATAGGCACCAGTGTTGGCGTGCCGCTGGGGAGTGATACCGCTAAAATTCAAACCATTCAGATAGATATTATCGACCCTAAGACCAATAAATTAATTTGGCGAGGCAGCGACAAATTTGACTTCGACGCAGGCGGTAATGAAAAAGCCCTGGATACCGCCAAAGCCGTCAGCCGGATCTTGGCGCAGTTCCCACCGAAAAAATAATCACGATTGAGAGGGTAAACTGGGCGTATCTCGCCCAGTTTACCCTTAAAGAACTTGCATCACTCACTACACTAGGGGACACAAGTTTCAGACGTAGATCCCTAAGGCTTAGGAAAAAAGTCCTGATGAAAGGTAGCGATCGCCCCTATCACAGACAATCGCCACAACCACTGAACCCGGGTATTGTTGAGCGATTTCTAGCGCAGCAAACACGGCGCCACCAGAACTAACACCTGCACAAATCCCTTCCTCCCGCGCTAAGGTTCTCGCCATGTTTTTTGCATCTTGCTCTTCAATATCCATGACTAAATCAACCCAAGAAGCATCAAAAATCCCTGGCAAATACGCCTGTGGCCAACGTCGGATCCCAGGAATGCTACTGCCATCGGCGGGTTGAAGGCCGACGATAGTGATTTCAGGATTACAGCCTTTAAGGTATTTAGACACACCCATTATGGTGCCTGTCGTCCCCATACTAGAGACAAAGTGGGTAATTTTGCCTTGACTCTGTTGCCAGATTTCAGGACCTGTCGTAAGAAAATGTGCATTAGCATTATCTTGGTTATTAAATTGATCCAGCACTTTGCCTTTGCCTTCGCTTTGTAACTGCAGCGCTAAATCCCGCGCTGTCTCCATGTTATCCACTAGCATGAGTTCAGCGCCATAGGCTTGCATTGCATCCTTACGCTCTTGAGTCGAATTGTTCGGCATAATCAGGATCATCTTATAGCCTTTGATTGCCGCCGCCATCGCCAGCGCAATCCCAGTATTGCCACTCGTTGCCTCGATAAGCGTATCACCTGGGCTTATTTCTTGACGCAGTTCGGCCTGAATGATCATATTGAGCGCTGGACGATCTTTTACCGAACCTGCAGGATTATTACCTTCCAACTTAAGCAGTACAGTGGAAGAGCCACAGTTAAGCCGCTGTAAACGAACCAGCGGAGTTTGCCCGATACAGGCTTCAATTGTCGGAAAGTCAGACACTAGGGTTATCCTTTACTAGATAAAATAACTAAGCAATAACCTATTCTAAGTGGGTTATCCCGCACAAACACGGTGAATATTGCTTATGCCATAAAATAAATCGCTCATAGTTATTCAAAAAAGCTCTATGCAATTGACTTTTTATAATCAATTAATTCTATTAATCTATATGCTATAACACTGAGCAAGTTGCCAGATTAAGGAGTTAAAGATGCCAGTAAAATTGATAAAGGCCATGCTGGGGACCCTAGTTCTGGGAACCTCACTCAATGTGATCGCCGCAGATCAAACTCTGCTGAATTCCTCCTATGATATCGCTCGGGAATTATTCAATGCCTATAACCCTGTTTTTGCCAAACATTGGCAAGAACAGACAGGTAAAACCGTCGAGATTAAGCAATCCCATGCGGGATCATCGGCACAGGCACGCTCGATTATGCAGGGATTGCCAGCTGATGTAGTGACCTTTAACCAAGTGACGGACGTACAAGTTCTCCACGATCGCGGTAAATTGATCCCTGAAAATTGGCAACAATTACTGCCTAACGCCAGTTCACCTTACTATTCCACCATTGCATTTTTGGTACGTAAGGGTAACCCAAAGCAGATCACCGACTGGGGTGATTTAGCTAAAGATGACGTTAAACTGGTCTTTCCTAACCCAAAAACCTCTGGTAATGCCCGCTACACTTATTTAGCCGCATTAGGTTATGCCCAGAAAAACTATGGTAAGGATAATCAGGCTTCACTGGATCAATTCCTGAAAAAATTCCTCGGTAATGTAGCTGTATTTGATACTGGCGGTCGCGGTGCAACCACCTCCTTTGTTGAACGTGGCATAGGTGATGTATTGATTACCTTTGAATCGGAAGTGAACAATATCCGCCAGCAGTATGGTACGGACGATTACCAAGTGGTTGTTCCAAAAACCTCGATTCTGGCAGAGTTCCCCGTCGCTGTGGTTGAAAAAAATGCTAAGCGTAACGGCACACAGGAACTGGCAACTGAGTATTTGAGTTATCTCTACAGTGAAGAAGCACAGCGTCTACTGGCAGGATTCAATTATCGTGTACACCACGAAAAGGTGAAGGCAGAGTTCGCTAAACAGTTCCCTACGGTTGATCTGCTGACTGTTGAGCAAATCATCGGGGGTTGGGATAACGCCATGAAAACGCAGTTTGCGAACGGTGCAAAACTCGATGAATTACTCAAGCGTTAATCCTAGCTTGATATTGTAAGAGGTTAACGTTGCAACCCGGGCTAAGTCCCGGGTTAAGCAACTTTATGGTGTTTACTGCTGTTGATTCTTCAGCAGCGAAGACGACTTCGATAGGCTCTAACTCAGACAGCAGTTCAGTGATGGCAATTGAATCGTATTGGTCTTAACGCAATTAACCTGATCGGGTGATGATTCTGTGATTTTTAATAACGGGCGTTTACGCCATAAGCGGGTTCTTCCCGGTTTTAGCATCAGCTTAGGTGTATCCCTACTGTTTGTCAGCCTGATCCTATTATTGCCGACCACAGGACTGATAATGCAGACCAGTTCAATGAGCTGGTCCGAATACTGGGGTGTGATTGCCGATCCCCGAGTGGTTGCCAGTTACCGAGTCACGATACTATCGGCACTCGCAGCATCACTATTTAACTGCCTTTTCGGATTATTACTTGCATGGGTACTAGTGCGCTATGAATTTCCCGGCAAACGCATATTAGATGCCTTGGTAGACTTGCCCTTTGCGTTACCGACCGCCGTTGCAGGTATCACCTTAGCGACCCTCTATGCGGAAAATGGCCAAATCGGTAGTCTATTAGCAGAATGGGGCATAAAAGTCGCCTACACCCCCCTGGGCATAGTGGTCGCGATGATTTTCACCAGCATTCCCTTTGTAGTTCGTACCGTACAACCCGTTCTCGAAGAGTTATCTAACGATGAAGAAGAAGCGGGAATGACCCTTGGCGCCTCGGATCGTTCGGTATTCTGGCGGGTTATTTTGCCCTCCCTTTGGCCGGCATTAATGATTGGAGCTGCACTGTCTTTTACCCGCAGTCTGGGTGAGTTTGGTGCCGTGATCTTTATCGCTGGCAATATGCCCTATATCAGCGAAATCACTTCGTTAATGATCTTTGTCCGCCTGCAGGAATTTGATTTTGCAGGTGCCAGTGCCATTGCCTCTGTGGTTCTACTCACCTCGCTATTGCTATTACTGCTGATAAACCTGTGGCAGGCGCGTTACCTGCGCCGCATTCATGGGCGATAAGGAGCGAATATGAACTCATTCAAACCCTTAAGAGTCGGTGAAGCGCCCCTGATAAAATGGAGCCTGATTACCCTTGCGGTGTCATTAGCCCTGCTATTACTGCTATTGCCACTGGTAAGTATTTTTCAGCAGGCGTTTGTCGGAGGTTGGGAGCGTTATATTGAGCACCTAACTCAGCCGGATTCGCTGCATGCGATTGGTTTAACGCTGATGGTGGCAGCACTCACAGTGCCCATCAATTTAGTGTTCGGCGTCATGCTGGCATGGAGTGTCACTCGGTTTGAATTCCCCGGTCGCAAGTTGTTGATCACACTGATTGATATTCCATTTGCGGTATCCCCTGTCGTCGCAGGTTTGCTCTATTTGCTGCTCTATGGCAACAGTGGCTGGCTGGGCGAATGGCTATATGAACACGATCTGCAGATCATGTTTGCTTGGCCTGGGATACTGTTAGTGACTATTTTTGTCACTTGTCCCTTTGTGGCCAGAGAGCTGATCCCATTGATGCAACAACAGGGTGCATCGGAAGAAGAAGCCGCAGTGATCCTCGGCGCCTCATGGTGGCAACTCTTTCGCCGCGTGACCCTGCCCAACATCAAATGGGCACTGATTTACGGTGTCATTCTCACCAATGCCAGAGCCGTGGGGGAATTTGGTGCCGTTGCTGTAGTATCAGGTAACATTCGCGGCGAAACCAACACCTTACCTTTGCATGTGCAGTTATTATACGAAGATTACCAGGCCGAAGCCGCCTTCGCGAGCGCGTCATTACTGGCCCTGATCGCCCTATTTACCCTAATGCTAAAAGCCGTAGTGGAATGGCGGCAACAACGCAGTTTAACCGCCAATGACAATAAAGAGCAGAGCCAATTATGAGTATTCGTCTTACTAATATTTCCAAGAAATTTGGCCAATTTCAGGCGCTTTCTCCACTTAATCTCGACATTCAAGAAGGGGAAATGATTGGTCTGCTGGGACCATCTGGTTCAGGTAAAACCACACTGCTGCGGATTATTGCCGGTCTTGAGGGGGCTGACAGCGGCCAAATTCAATTTGGCAATCGAGATGTCACCCAAGTGCATGTGCGTGAAAGGCGCGTGGGGTTTGTATTTCAAAACTATGCCCTGTTTCGCCATATGACGGTCGCCGATAACGTCGCCTTTGGGCTCGAAGTGATCCCAAAAAAGCAAAGGCCTTCGGCGGCAGAAATTCAGAAGCGGGTCAATCATTTACTTGAGATGGTGCAACTTGGGCACTTGGCACAGCGCTATCCCGAACAACTTTCGGGTGGACAAAAACAGCGTATAGCTCTGGCCCGCGCATTAGCGACCCAGCCAGAAGTCTTGCTACTGGATGAACCCTTTGGTGCCCTAGATGCCAAAGTGCGTAAAGAACTACGCCGCTGGCTACGCAGCCTGCATGATGAATTAAAATTCACCAGCGTGTTTGTGACCCACGATCAGGATGAGGCGCTTGAACTCTCAGATAGAGTGGTAGTGATGAGCAATGGTCATATAGAGCAGATCAATACCCCTGCAGAGTTATACTCGCACCCCAATAGTCGTTTTGTGTTTGATTTTCTAGGTAACGTCAACGTATTTGAAGCCAGTTGGCAACAAAAACGTTGGGAGAATGGCGAAGCATTTTTGACGCCGCCAGAACAGCAAGTATTACAGCAGGATGGCGCGCTCTATGTACGTAGTCATGAATTGGCGCTATCAGACAAACCTAATAGTCAGGCCAATTTACCATTCAATATTGTCGCCATGACCCCCATTGGCGCCGAAGTGAGAGTGGAATTAGCACCACTAGGCTGGCATAGCGAAGAACTGTGGGAAGCTAAATTCACCCACCATAATCTGCAGGAACTCGGCCTGCAAAAAGGCAACGTGGTTTACGCCACCCCAAGAACTGGTTACTTCTTTGGAGCGCAGGGTGAAAGCTCACCGACACGTCTAAGCTGGCCATTCCTGCCACCGGGCAGTCTCGCATTTGATATCTAAATGTCATCATGTTAGGAATAAGCAGCATTAGCGGTACCACTGGGCAGTGATACCGCCAGCCAGATCTTGGCATAATTCCCACCGAAGAGGTAAGCCGCTAATAATGGATGGACGCACATTCGCCCACCCATATACGCTTTGGAGCAAGTGCAAAAATCCTATTCATGGGCATTGACGGTTCGTCCTGCGGCCCATTGTCTAAGCGCATTGATTTTGTCACTCATGACTACAGATAGAGGTCGAGTCTTACTGAGTTCTTCGAGTAATAGCATTTGATCGACACCGCGCTCAACGCTTCTAGCGGTATACATGGCTGCGATAACGGCTTGCTCGATTTCGGCGCCGGAAAATCCTTGGCTACGGGCCGCTAATTGGGCGAGATCTAAGCTCGTCACATCGATTCCACGGCGCTGACAGTGGATTAAAAAGATAGCTTTGCGGATGGCTTCATCGGGGAGGTCGACAAAGAAGGTTTCATCCATTCTCCCCTTACGCATCAGCTCTGGCGGCAGGGCTTGAATATCGTTTGCGGTGGCGACCACAAAGACTTCAGATTTACGCTCCGCCATCCAAGTGAGCAAAGTGCCGAGTATGCGGGTCGATGTGCCCTCATCACTGCTACCGCCGCTTAGACCTTTTTCAATTTCATCTATCCAAAGTACGCAGGGCGACATCATATCGGCGAGATCCAGTGCATTACGCAGGTTCTTCTCGGTTTCACCTATGTATTTGTTGTATAAGGCTGCCATATCGAGTCTGAGCAAGGGCCTCTGCCAAACACCTGCAACCGCCTTAGCCGCTAAACTCTTGCCACTACCCTGAACCCCGAGCAGTAATATTCCCTTAGGCGCATCCAACACTTTAGGAACATCGTTGGTATTCGCTATCCCAGTATCACGTTTGACGTCCGCTATAGGCGAGCGCTGCTTAAGCCATTTTTTGAGGTTATGCAGCCCTGCGACCTGTGAGAAATCACTGGTGTCATATTCAAATTGCAGCACGCCATTTAAGTCGAGTAACTGAAACTTGGCTTTATTGATGGCATCAATATCCGACGAGGTAATAGCGCCATCATCGACTATGGCTTTGCGCACTAGACGGCGGGCATCGTCTAAGGTGACTCCCCGCAGATTCTCCGCCAGTTTTGTTACGGCGGCATCATCGACCAGTAAAGGCATACCTTGGTTACGAATTTTATCGACTTCGAGGTAAATCAGATTTTGCAATTGCACTGTACTTGGCAAAGTTAATTGAAAATAGGCGCAATAGCGTTTAATTTCGGGAGGAATTTCAAAGGCATGACTCACCAGTACTAAGGTGTGCTGCAGCGTCTCATACTCAAGGGCGATCTCTTTGAGTAAACGTACATTCTTAGGGGCGTCGATCACAAAGGGATGGAAGTCGCACAGCACGTAAATCCCCTGCTGCGAGGTTGATTTAATCTGCCCGAGCAGATCTGTAGGCTCACTATTAAACTTTTGCCCCGCCATAGGCCTATCGACCCGCGTTAAACCTTGGGTAATACTCCAAGTAAACACTGGCTGGTACAGTACATTAGCGATCCGCTTAAGCAGCTCGACTACGCGATATTCTTCATAGGTTTCAATCACTACGATTGGCGTATTGGAGCGCAGCACTGAGGTTAAATCGCGAATATCTTGCATGCTTCTATCCATTAGCTGTAATTAAACGGAAATGTTATATAAAAAAGTCCAGCGAACTGGACTTTACAAAATGATGCCACCAAATTAACTCCGTAATTTAATGCACTAATGTCCATCAAAAAACAAGTAATTCAGCCAACCCTGCATCCTCAGCAATACTTTACGCATCACGGCAACATGATGGAAATGTTCAGTATAAACGGCAACCTGACCAGAAACACCCGCGGGAAACTGTTTACGGATAGCCTCATCTTCAATATCAATAAGCACTATCACACGGCCATTTTTAAAAAACCGATCCGATGACTGCAAAGCGCCACTCATTTGAACTTCACCTTCAGCCATAGCGGGTAATATTTTCGCCACTTTCCCCTTAAAGATTTGTCCGGGCGCGGCATCCAGTATCACCTCGGCTTCATCACCCTCCTGCAAACGCAACAAGGAATTTTGCCAAAATGCGCCCGCAAAATACCGTTCCTCATCGGGAATAAAGCTCATCACGGGGCGTAAAGGCAAAGGCACAGCCATAGCACCGACCCGCAATGCCATTTGGGTCACCATGCCATCTGCCGGAGCTCGCACCACGGATTGAGCTAGTTCATACAGGGCACCGTCTAAATCCGCTTGCAAGCCAGCCACTTTGGTATTAACACCATCAATATTAGATTCATAGGCCAGCCTGACACGCAGTTCTTCGGCATTCGCCACTGTCAGTTGTGCCTCTGAGGCTAAGTACAATTGACGCTTATTATCGAGTTCCAGTTCAGTAAAAGGCGAATTCGCGCCGCCCTTCTTGCGGCCTAAGTCGTAACGCTCGAATGCAGATTTATTACGGTCTTTATCGGCCCGAACGCGCTCTACATTTGCTTTAGCCGACTCCCACGCCGCGGCAAGTTGTGGCACTTCGAGTTCGGCTTCCATCAAAGCTGCGCGTTTACGCTTTACTGCGGCTTCAAAGGGAATAGGATCGAGACGAAATAGCACATCTCCTTGTTTTATATGCACATTAGGTTTAACTTCGACCGACGCGACCAAGCCTTTAACCGCTGGCGTAATAGGAATAGTGGCAAAATACTCACGGGAGAAACGGGAATAGGGGTGGTTATAATTCATCACCAGTAGCAAAGCACCAATAATGAAGATCCCTCCCAACACCGCCGTGGGGACAGTCCATTTGTTCATTGGTATTTTAAAGACTTTAAAGATCACAATACAAATGGCGGCATAGGTAAGTATGAGTAATAAATCCATGTTATACCTCTACTTTATTGTTGTGTTTAGCATCATCGACCAATGAAGGCACAGACTCTAACAGTTGAAGGCGGGACTGTAACTCTGTCACTGTTTTCCTTAGTGCTTCAACATCATCTTCTAATGCTTGTTCACGCTTCATTACGGTATTAAAGCCCCATCCACGATCTTCCCGATACAAGGTGGCCCAAATCCATAAAAATGGCCAAATGGCATGTAAAGTGAATAAACTGACCCAGCCTGCAATATGGAGCGCATCCTGCTGGGGATGATTACGCTTTTTTGCAATTTCATAGGGAATATCATGAATGGCAATCACACCATAAAATATGACGATAATCACAAATAAAAGAACACCTAACGCAAAGTAATCTAAGAACATAGAGACTCCTTATACTAGTAATATTAATTCCGTAATCAAGACTAGTAGATGAAGCCCAAACTCGCTATAGGCCAATGAATAACCACTAAGTTTAGCGTCACAATATCAAAAAAATATTTCTATTTTTATTTAGATCTAGGACACAGTTGTCGATTTACGCCATGATCATAAGGTATGTTCAAGCTAAACTAGCGCCATGATTGCGACCTAGAGCGCAGATATAAAACTCAAAATCCCTACAATCCCAAAGGTATTCATACATGATTGGTACTCCCTACACTGAGGGCGCCCGACGCGCCATGTTGCTCGGCTGCGGTGAACTTGGCAAAGAAGTCGCCATTGAACTACAACGCTTAGGTGTTGAAGTGATTGGTGTTGACCGTTATGCCAACGCCCCCGCCATGCAAGTCGCCCACCGCTCCCATGTGATCAATATGCTCGATGCCAACGCCCTGCGTGCGGTTATCGAACTAGAAAAACCGCACTTAGTCATTCCAGAAATTGAAGCCATCGCCACCCAAACCTTAGTGGAAATGGAGGCAGAAGGGGTGAATATTATCCCAACCGCCAGGGCGACTAAGCTCACTATGGACAGGGAAGGCATTCGTCGCCTCGCCGCAGAAACCTTAGGTTTACCCACTTCTCCGTATTTTTTCTGCGACACTGAAACCGAATTTAACCAAGCCATTAGCAAGATTGGCGTACCCTGTGTGGTTAAGCCAGTGATGAGTTCATCGGGCAAAGGTCAGAGTGTTATTCGCGATACCGCCCTCAGCCATAAAGCGTGGCAATACGCCCAAGAAGGTGGCCGCGCCGGCGGTGGTCGCGTGATAGTGGAAGGCTTTATTCCCTTCGATTATGAAATCACACTATTAACTGTCAGTGCAGTCAACGGCATTCATTTCTGTGCGCCCATAGGCCACAGGCAGGAAGACGGTGATTACCGTGAGTCATGGCAACCACAAGCCATGTCCGATGAAGTGCTGGCAAAATCCCAAGCCATTGCCAGCAAAGTCGTCGAAGCCCTTGGCGGGTATGGATTATTTGGCGTAGAACTATTTGTTAAAGGCAATGAAGTCTATTTCTCTGAAGTCTCACCAAGGCCACACGACACGGGCCTAGTCACTCTTATCAGCCAAGACTTATCGGAATTTGCCCTGCATGTTAGGGCGATTCTTGGCCTGCCCATTCCCAATATCCATCAGCATGGCCCAAGCGCCTCGGCGGTGATTTTGGCCGAAGGCACCTCAAGCAATATCCGCTACCAAGGTATTGCCGCGGCACTAGAGGCGGTCAACACTCAGCTTAGATTATTTGCCAAACCCGATATCGATGGCCGCCGCCGCTTAGGTGTCGCGCTTGCCCGTGATATCGATATCGACAGCGCAGTCAGCAAAGCACTCGATAGCGCCAGCAAGGTAAAAGTTATCTTTTAAGCGGTTTAACCGCTTTAGATTGGCTTTAAGCACAGGTTAAAAATCAAAGGGAAATGCGCTTCAATGCCATTTCCCTTTTTTCAACCCAGATCCGCACTAATAAAAAGTGACCGTCCCACACCGACGGAGTAAACTAGCGCCCTTTGTTGCACAGCCCCACGTTGCAGTTAACCCCTAAGTCGTGGCTTAACGCTAATAAGTAAAACCCAATATGCATCTTCAGCCTTCTTGCTTTACCTCTTTTACTCAAGCCATTGATGCCTATGCCCTGCCGCAACGTTTTACTTTTCCTTTCTATTACGAACCACATCCGCTGTGCGTTATCGCCGCCGAAGAATTACAACAACACCTTGAGACTCAACAGGATTGGCAACATAACTTTGGCCTAACGGGTGAACTAACTGGCGCCATTGGTAAAATGTTCGGGGTGTTGCTGGTGCAAAATCCCCAGGGCGAAGTGGGCTATTTGTCGGCTTTTTCGGGCAAGTTAGCCGAACAAAACCATTGGCCACGCTTTGTGCCGCCCGTGTTTGATATGCTGGCTAAGGACAATTTTTTCCACGCCGAAAATCTGCAAATCAACCAAATCAACGAGCAGCTGTTTGCAGTAGAAAATCATCCCGATATTCCTCGTCTCTGCGCTGAGCTGGTCACTAAACAAACGCAAGCCGAGACGCAACTCGCCGCCCACAGACAATTGATGATCGATGGCCGCCAATCCCGCAAGGCACAGCGCAATCAACTCGCAATCCACCTGGCGGCGAATCCGACTGATGAGACCTTGCGTGAAAATGCTGCGCTCGAAGCCAAACTCAGCCAAGAAAGCATCAATGATAAAAATCAATTAAAAGAGATAAAACGCTATTGGGATCAGCATATTAATGCCATTAACCAAGCGCTAAGCCAGCTCACAGATAAGCGCGACGCCTTAAGGCAAGAGCGCAAACAGCTCTCAGCCTCGTTGCAGCAAAAGCTATTTGAGCAGTATCGTTTTTTGAATATTCGCGGTGCAGAAAAGAGCCTTAACGGCATATTTAAAGGCACGGTTGAGCTAACGCCACCCGCGGGTTCGGGGGAATGTGCCGCACCTAAGTTATTACATTACGCCTTTAAACACGGCCTAAAACCTCTGGCAATCGCTGAGTTTTGGTGGGGCGCGCCGCCAAAATCGGAGATCCGCCAGCATAAGCAGTTTTATCCCGCCTGTCTGCGGAAATGCCAGCCTATCCTAGGGCATATGCTAGAAGGGCTCGACATCGATGAGAATCCTCTGCTTATCAATCCCGCCGAGGGTAAAAACGTGGCCATTATCTACCAAGATGATGCGATGGCAATTGTGAATAAACCCGCCGAGTTTTTATCTGTGCCCGGTAAGGAGATTGAAGACTCAGTCTATGCGCGTATGCGACACACCTTTCCCCATGCCACTGGTCCACTTATCGTCCATCGACTCGATATGTCGACCTCGGGATTAATGGTGATAGCGCTGACAAAAGACGCCCATAAACAGCTGCAAAAACAGTTTATCCAGCGCACTGTCACTAAGCGTTATGTGGCACTGCTAGACGGTATTCCTGCTCAGGTGACAGATCAACAGACGACGGGCCATATAGCTTTACCCCTGCGTGGTGACTTAGACGACAGGCCGAGGCAACTGGTTTGTCACGGGTTTGGCAAAGCGGCGGAAACACACTGGGAACTGAGTCAGCTCGATAAAACGGTACGCCAAACCCGCATGTATCTCTCGCCTAAAACGGGCCGAACCCACCAACTCAGAGTGCACTGCGCCCATACTGAGGGGCTAAATACGCCCATTGTTGGTGATGATCTCTATGGCAAGCGCGGCCAGCGACTGCATCTCCATGCCGATTTATTGTGCCTCGAGCACCCGGTCAGCCGCGAACCAATGCGTTTTCAAGTCGATCCCGAGTTCTAATTTCAGATATGTAATACCAAAGCAGCAAAGGAAAAACCGAACTTAAGCTGCGATATCAGATGTGTGAAGTTTAAGATTTAATGTTGGATGTTTTACCGCAATGTATAAGCGGCATTTTTCGGGCATAGTAGTGCTTCACCCAAAACGGAATTGATACTAGTAGCATGGGCAATCTGGTTAAAAACATTAGCCGAAATCAATGGTTCTTATGTGCTTTGTTGAGCGCAATCCTATCCGTAAGCGCCTGCCAGCCAGCGACGGAGCCCAGTGAACACACGGCTAAATCCCCTTCAGAACCCATCCATATACAGGCTCGACTCGCGCAGGAAGTCTATATCTGGCAACGCCAATGGCGCCCCGCCAATCAAACGGCATTAGTGCAAAGCCAAGGCACGTTCAGAGGGTTACGCATTTTAGCGCTACAGGCACATCCAAAACCCAATGGTGCAGACATTTGGTTTGAAGTTGCAGTCAACCATGCTTGGCTTCAGGCCGATCCTAGGCCCAAAATCGTCGTCATTCGCTTAGATGGCCAATTCACGCATTTAAATGATGCAGAAGTAATCCATAAAATCAGCCAAGTGCTGGCAGATTGGCAGGCAAAAGGCACGCGTATCGCAGGTGTTGAAATTGATCACGACAGCGCCAGCAGTAAACTGCCCGCCTATCGGGATTTTCTTAACAAGCTTAAAACCCAGTTACCATCAGAACTCAAACTCAGTATTACCGCGCTGCCTACTTGGCTTAATAGTGCCGATTTTCCGCCGCTACTCAGCACTATCGATGAACTGGTGCTGCAAATTCACAGCGTCAGCGACCCGCGCCTCGGACTATTCGATGCCTCTCAAGGCTGGCAATGGGTGCAGCAACTCTCAAAGATCAGCACTGTGCCTTACCTTATCGCACTCCCCGCCTATGGCTCAGCAGTCATCAGCACAACTTCAGGTTATAAAGTGGAGAGTGAAACGCCGCTGCGGGATCAGACTCGCTCCCCTGATACAGTACAAGAACTGATGGCCAACCCGCAGGTTTTGCACACTTTTGTGCAGCGACTAAAGGCCCTCCCAGACGATAAACTCAAGGGTATCATCTGGTTTAGGCTGCCCCTTGAAGGCGATAGGCGCATTTGGCCACTCAATACTTTAATCGCAGTGGCCAAGGGCGAAAAACTCACTGCAAACATAGAATTAGCACTCTTGAGCGATAACAAGCTAACAGCCAAAGATGCCATAGCAACAGCAAATGTCCCACAACTTAGCCTGAATGTAGAGTCGCGGCTCTTTCAGCTCACCTTGATAAACAAAGGCAATATTGCAGGTGAGCTGCCGAGTATTTTGTCTCTAGCAGCAAAGGCTTGCAGCGGGTATGATGCGCAAAATGGTTATAGAGTCACACCAAAGTCAGGGCTATTGGAATGGCAATTAAGGGCTGAAGCCCCTGCGCCCTTTACGTCGTCTGCGGCGACTCCAGTTTCAAAAACAACGACTAGGCTCAACCCCGGTGGCCAGAGAGTGATAGGGTGGGCCCGTTGTGAGTCATTATATCTACAGGGAATTTATGTGCCATAAGCCAAAATCATCGTTCACAATCCCAATAACTAATCGGGCTTTTATGCTTAAAAAGACCCTGTTCATCAGCTTAAGCCTATTTCCCCCTATGCTCTTGGCCTGCGGCCCCGATTTCCCTTTACAATTGACCCAAGACAGGCAGAGCCACCTCAGTTATTTACCGCAGACGGCCTTTAGCCAGCAGTTAACCTCCCTAGCTAAACCTATACCTTGGCAGTACCAAGATGCACCAGCCGCACAGGAATACCTGTGGGATGAAGTACATAATCGTTACTTATCCCAAACGCGCGCCTTTGAGCACTCTGAGCTGAATGAGGCCCATTTGGCCTTAGTCAATGCCCTACGCGATGCCCCTAGTCCCGTTGAAGCCGAGCAAATCGCCGCTGAGCTAAATGATGCGCTCCCACAAGCACTGACATGGTACACCTTAGGGGCTGTGGCTTTCGATGCTAAAGACTACGACAGAGCGAGTCGCTATTTTATTAAAGTGATTGAATTACCAGAGCAAGAGCGTGCTGGACGCAGCCTGTGGGCGCTCTATTCACTCTCTCGCATCGAACTTATATTAAGTAAGACTTCATCCGATCCCAAACAGGCTGTTCGTGCCAATGCTTACCTGACCCAACTGCAAGCCGAAGTCGCAAGGGGCGCTCCCGATCCACTCCGTTTAAGCCTCGCTAGCCTTGGGGAGCAGGCTTATATTTTATTGCACCAAGGCCAGCCTTTAATCCAAGCCTCCCATGCTGAATATGAACCGCCCAAGGTTGAAGTTGCATTAAACCCTGCCACCTTAGATAAAATCATCGAACTCTATGCAACCCAATCTGCACAGGGTGACAGTGGTGGTTATGATTCGCTCTTGATGTTAAGTCGCAGCTTAATGGCTAAAGACATTGCCGAGCTCACCCCTCTTTTACAACAGGCAAGTGTGCAGCAATTATTGATTGCCTACTGGCAAAGCAGCACTAATGAATTCGCCTATGACGGTCAATTGTCGGATATGGGCTTAAAGATCGCCGAGATCCTTAAGGTGTTTCCGACCGATGGCTTAGTGCTCACCCAAGGTGACAAGTTGGCGGCCATTTATTACCAACTCGGGGATTATGCCAGTGCCGATCGCCTCTTAGCACTCGCTAAGCCGAGCGGCCTCGCCTGGTGGCTTAGGGCGAAATTGATGCTACAAAAGGGCGATCAAGCTGAAGCGGCCAAGGCCTATGCTGAGGCTGTGCGCCACTTTCCCGAACAAGCCAATACCAGTAAGCCTAGGGGCGATGCCAATCAGACCCAACAGCAAGCCATACATGCCGATACAGAACAAGCGACCTATTGCCGTATTCTCGCCGAACAAGGGGTATTATCCCTTGAACGCGGCGAGTATATCGAGGCCTTACGCCAGTTACTCACCAGTGGCGATGAGTACTGGCAAGATATCGCCTATGTGGCCGAGCGCGTACTGACCACGGCCGAGCTTAAGCTGTTTATCGACACACAGGTGCCGTTGATCGCATTTGAATACCCACAGGACAGTGATTGGTACGATAGTATCGAGCCTATTAACAATCGCTTACGCTACTTACTCGGCCGTCGATTATTACGTGAAGGTGCAATCGCAGAGGCGCCAGCTTACTTCCCCAACCCTAGTTTGAACACCATCGCCCAAAACTATGGCAAAGCACTTACGACCGCCAAGGCCACAACTGGTATAGAGAGCGCCAAGGCTTATTGGGTAGCGGCAGAACTTGCACGTCACCAAGGGATGGAAATATTGGGGTTTGAACTGGCACCCGATTACTCAATCTACCAAGGGGTGTTTGACCTAAGTGATTGGTATTCACCGGATAAACTCAGTGATAAAGAGCAGCAACGCATCGACGCTAGCCAAGCCATTCCCGATAAACGATTCCACTACCGCTATACCGCGGCGCAGCTTGCCGATAAGGCTACGGATTTTGTCCCCCATAACAGCCAAGCCTATGCCGCACTGCTTTGCCAAGCAACGGGGTGGATACTGTATCGAGATCATGAACTGGCTAGCCGCTACTACAAAAAGTACGTCGCCAATGGCCCCTTTGTGCCTTGGGCAGAGCACTTTGGCCTACAGTGTGAACCCCCAGATTTTGACAGTGCCGTCAAACGGCAGCGGGCGAATAGTATTGCCAAGTGGAATGCCATCTACCATAAACTGAAAAAGCCCGTGGCCTATGGTTCACTGATTATCACTGCAGTATTGATCGGATTTATTGGTCTACGCAGACGATCTCGCAGAGCTAAAAACCATCAAAGCTAAAATCAACTGAGCTTAAAAGTTAAATATGCCCAAACAACCCGAAGATGCTGGATTCAGTTAGTTTGGGCATAAAACTAAAACCTTTTTATCAGTCGCTTTGATGGCCCCGAGTACACAACAAAGCCGTTATTAAAAAATAATGGCCCTAGCAATTAGTTTTAACGCATCTGTAAGGAGAGAAAAATTGGCGCGTAAGGAAAAGGCTGAAAGTGAATCTTATCGTAAATTTATAGATGAGCAGGCAAAGCAAGCATATGAGGAACTAGTTAAAAACCAATCACCGAAAAAGGCATTTTTAGGTGCAATACTGGGTGTTTTCTTAGGTTTAGCCTTACTGATTCTCTTTGTTTGGAATGGGCTAGTCTTTTATTGGATGCTGTTTGTTCCTGCTGCTGTGATTGGTTATTTAGCCTGCAAATTTGGGAAAATCTATGAGAGTAAATATGCAAACATGATAGGTGTGATAGGGCTATTGACCAATGGCTTTGCTGTAATGACCTTATACAACTATGAAGCTATTGCCATATCCACTATTCCTATTGCCTTTATTGTGACGAGGTATTTCGCCAAATTGAAATTAACCGATGTGCAAGAGAGAGCTATTTGGCGTAAAGAAATAGGTAAGTTTTAACTAACTCTCAAAGTGAAATGGCGAGTCATCTTTGGTTGTGCAAATAGCAACAATGTAAGGGCTGCAATATCTTTCCAGTGATATGTAGCCTCTTTATTTAACAACAAGTGCCCCTATTGTGAGAAATTATGGACCCCCATTGTTAATAGCGCGGTAGTTAACCTCCAACTATGTTTTGGTTAAGCATTGAACAAGGAGGTTTGTATGCTGCGCCCTCGCAGAACTCAGATAAGTCTTGAAGACACGCCTTATTACCATTGCTGTAGCCGCGTGGTTCGATGTGCATTTTTGTGTGGCGATGATAGTTACTCGGGTAAAAACTATGACCATCGCCGCGCTTGGGTAGAGTCGCTACTGTTTGAACTTGAAGCGTTTTTTGCTATTGATGTGGCTGCCTTTGCAGTGATAAACGAGGTGTCATCAGTGAAAATAGCTGCAAGTTACTGACAAGATTAAATATCTCCCATGACAATTGGCTCAAGTTGACCACTGAGTTTGGCAAGCTATTTCATGGCCCGGTGGGAACCTTGCAAGAGCTGACCGATTACTACGAGCATCTAGAAAAACGACGACATTTTGTGGCAGACTGCCAGCACTTTCACAAAAACTGATAGCGACTTGATATCTCACTAATAAGAATTATCGACGAGCATCTCCCAAGCACTATGGGATGACTTGTGACGTCTGAAAGACACCATTTTTGAATGAATGAGTCCGATTTTTTGCCTAAAATACGGCTCTGCTACTTTTGATAACGCTCATTCAAGCAATTTTAGCCAAAGCAGGTTGTAGGTAAACCGAAAGTACATTATGTTGTTGATTTAAAATGGGTGGCCAGATTTATTCAAGTCAAAGCAAGCTGACTTGGTAAAGCTGTCACTTTTTTGTTCCCCCCAAAAAACGCCGACTTCACCAAGCCGGTGATTGAAGCGTTAGGTAATTTAGAAGAGTCAATTAAATGAATTATATAAAAGTAGTCTTTTCTCTAATCTTGTTGTTAAGCTTTAGTTTTAATGCCAATGCAAAAGATGATGAACTCCATTTAGATATTTTGAATATCGTTAAAGAGAATGCAAAAGTTGCGATCGAAAATAATCGTAATTTTGTAAAAGGAAATCTAGATTTATCAAGAAAAAGCTTGGAAGATATTGAATATGTTCTTGATGACGCTTCCTTCTTCGTTGAAGATTTAAATGAAGAACAGAAAGCCAATCTTATAAATATATATGCTTCGTACATTTTAAACGTTGCTTATAAAGAATATGGTGGGCGGTTTACACTCTTTCAATTCAATAAAGAGCCTGTTCCAATTTTAATCGTCGGGGAGCCTGAGTATTCGATTGGTATCCTTGCTCACGATAAAGTAGAAGGACGAATGAACGGTGATAAAGCAGATAATATTCCATTTTTTTATCAAGGACTGGTTGAGCATGTCAGGGACGCTAAAAAAGGTGAAAAAATAATTGTAAAGTAAGCGTACCTAACAGTGCTTCAACAAGGTCAAATAGTGGTTGGCTCCTAAGCTTCGCTTCGGATTCTAATCAACCACCATTTACCAGTTAAACGATTGTTAATCAATAAAAATATTAATCACAATCCCACGAATTAGAGTGAAGAATATGGCTCGTTTTGTCCCAAAGCGTGCTGCGTAATTTTTTGAATCTACAGATTACGCTAATACTAAAAAGGTGAGCCTCGGTTATTTTCGAGACTAAAATCAAGACCAGCCTCGGGGTTTACGCTTGGCGCAGAAGAATAAAAATCAAAGTGTATTAAAACATCTCTCAAATAACGCCTAGCATATCGCTAGGCGTTCTATTTTACGAGATATCATTTAGTCTAACTGTGGGATCACAATAAGATTTACTTCTTTAATCTCAGAAAAAACATCTGAATCAGCAGATAAAACCTCTGAAAAAGGTGATGAGGCAAATACTGCAGATTTTACAGCTTCATTTAGTTTAATAACGTTGCTGGGCTCTAACATTGTATAGCTAACGACATTAGCTCTTTGATCAAGATGAAAGTTAACTTTTACTGTCTGATCTTTAAATGATTCATCAAACTCAAGATTGGATTGAATTTTGAGTTTTACTAATTCTGCACACTGGTTTACGGTTTCGCAGGAGCTTGGCACTCTGATCTGATTAGCACAGCCGTTTAAAGTGAATCCCAACATACACACCAATAAGGTTCTATACATAACATTCCTTGTTCACGTCATTTGTTATTTACACAATTCCGAATATTCCCTTGTAGGAAGGACTTAAGATTTGCGATCGCGATATTAAGTAAGTTCTGCCGCGCTTCTTTAGTCGCCCAGGCATTGTGGGGGCTGATACTGATATTGGGCGCAGTTAGTAGCGGATTATCCGCACTCGGTGGCTCGGTCGAGAGTACATCGACACCGGCAAAGACTTTGCCCTGCGCTAATGCCGCAGCCAGCGCTGCCTCATCGATTAAGCCGCCGCGGGCGATATTGATCAGTAGCGCCTGCGGCTTCATCAATTCAAGGGTTTGGGCATTAATAAGCTCGGTTGTCTCAGGGGTGAGTGGACAGTGGAGTGAGATAATATCGGACGCTTTGAATACCGTATCACGGGATGTCCAGCTCACACCTTGGGGTAAATCGCTGGGTTCGGTGCGGGTATTGACTAATACCTTCATCCCAAAGGCTAAGGCGAGTTTGGCGACCTGCTGACCTATATCCCCATAACCAATCAAGCCTAAGGTTTTGCCCTTAAGGGATTGCAGCGGCATTAAGGTAAAACAAAAGTCACTGCAATGGGTCCATTGCCCTGCGGCAACGGCTTGATGGTGCGCAGCAACCGCTTGAGTGTGATGCAAAATATGGGCAAACACCATTTGCGCCACCGCATCGGGGCCATAGGCGGGCACGTTGGTTACCACTATGCCTAACTCTTTTGCGGCGGCGAGATCCACCACATTGGTGCCCGTGGCAAGCACGCCGATATATTTAAGCTTAGGTAGTTGGGCTAAGGTCTTGGCATCGAGGGGGGTCTTGTTGGTGAGTACTACCTCAGCATCCTGAGCGCGAGGGATAATCTCGGCATAGGGCGTGCGGGCAAAACAACTAAACTCTCCTAACGCGCTGACCGCTTGCCAGGTTAAATCACCGGGATTTAAGGTTTCACCATCGAGTACGACTATTTTCATCCTTTACCTCTTAACTGCGTTTACACCTTGCCAATCACACAGACAAATTAAAAACTGAGTTTGACCCCAAGATTGGCTTGCACCTGCCACATCACATCCGAGGTGACGTGCCATAGACATTCGTTTTCATTACAAAAAAGTGAGGTATCACTGTCAATAAAGGTGGCGTAGCCGCGAAGATCTGCAAATAGCGCGAAGTTCTGCGTCATACGATATTCGGCGCCGCCACCAATGCCCATGGAGAAACGGGTTTCCGTTGACCAATCATCGGGCATCATACGGGTTACCCCGGCACTGGCGGTAATATAGGGCTGAAAATCGCCATTGGGGAAGAATAAGGTACCGCCAAGGTGGATATAGTCCACATCTAATGAGGTGACTAAATCGGGGGTAAACATGCCGCCACTTTTCAGCTCGGAGGATTGGCGACTGTAGAGCAGGTAAATATTGCCGGGATCATTAGTGCCAATCCCTAACATTAGGCCGTAATGGCTCGCCTCTTCCACTCCCACACTCTTTTTATTACCCGTTTCTACATTGTCGTTATCGAGTTGATTGATATCGAACGAGCTGCCGCCAAAGCTATAACCACCGTAGGGGGCAACAAACAGCTCTGGCTCAGCATGGGCAGGTAAGGCAAGACTGAGGGGCAATAAACCTGCAATAACAAACCATCGGTTAGCGTATTTCATCTTAATCCCTTATGTGTATTATGATTCCTTGCGTCGACAACGCTAACCGAAGCGTTAGCGCATGCCGCGCTCCGATTTCACCCTGTCGTACGCAGCTTGAATATCCTGCGCCTTACGGTTGGCAATTTCCATCATCTCGGGCGGTAACCCCTTAGCGATCAGCTTATCGGGATGGTGTTCATTCATCAACTTGCGATAGGCCCGCTTCACCTCTTGATCGCTCGCATCTGAGGTGATCCCCAGTAAGTTATAGGCGTCGGTAATTGAGGTTTTATTACCGTTTGAGGTCTGATGGAAACGATACTCAGCCTGCCAACGCTTGAGTAACTCATCCAACTGTTCACGACCATAACCTAACTCTTGGGCCACCGTCATTAGGATAGCTTGCTCCGCGGGATCAAGCTCACCATCGGACAGTGCAGTTTGGATCTGGATCTCAATAAACATCTGTACCAGCTCTTTGCGCCCCATGGTCACGGCACGAAATGCCTGTAGGCTGCTGCGCAAGTCAAAATCGCTTGCCTTCCCCTGTCGAAAAGCCTGCTGAGCTTCCTTACGGGCATCGCCAGTAAGGCGCAATTGATCCATTAACAGCGTCGCAATCCGAATATCGGTTTCTGTAATATGCCCAGATGCCTTAGCGACATGGCCCATCACCGCAAAGGTGGTATTGAAGAAAATACTCTGGCGATTTTTCGCCTGTCCAAGAATTTGTTTGAAACTCCCACCGCCACTGGCACGTTTATCATAAAGATGCCCAAGCCATAGACCTAACAAGGCGCCAAAGATCCGACCGAACATAAAACCAATCACAAAGCCAAAAAACTTACCCCAAAGCCGCATCTTATTTCCTGATTTTAACAATGTATCTACCCAATATACTGGACTAGGCTAGCCGCCAAATTTACCCGTTATTTTGCAGTCGGGATTCGAGGGCTTGCAGGCGTGAAAGCGTACCGACATCACACCAAAGCCCCTTAAACATGGCACCGCTGACTCGCCCCTGAGACATTTGCGTTCTCAGCAACGGAGCTAGGGCAAACGCCCCTTCTGGCATGTCGTTGAATAACTTAGGATGGTAAATTCCCATCCCTGAGAAAGTGTACTTTGTGCCACCTAACTCATGCACTCGATTGTCCACTAACGCAAAATCCCCATTAGGGTGCTGCTCAGGATTAGGCACCAGCCAAAGATGAGCTAGGGCACCTTCTGCCAGTGGCGATAATGGTGGCAAAGCGTCGATAAATACATCGCCATTGATCACGAGAAAAGGAGCATCACTTTCACCTTCACACAACAGGGGCAATGCTCGCTTGATCCCACCCCCGGTTTCCAGTGCCGTTTCTTCGGCGCTGTAACGGATATTCACCCCAAAGGCACCGCCATCACCTAGGGTTTCAACGAGTTTATGCCCTAGCCAAGCATGATTGATCACTATATCGACAATACCTAAAGCCGCAAGCTTTTCAATATGATAAATAATGAGGGGCTTACCTAATACCGGCACTAAAGGTTTAGGCACAGTATCGGTCAACGGCCTTAAGCGTTCACCTCTTCCCGCCGCAAGGATCATGGCTTTCATCGATTATCCCCTTCGTCCCTTGTGGCAGTGAATGCGGGCAATACCCGAGCCTGCAGCCATGTCGCCAGCGGTGCTAATTCGGTATAAGCCTGTGCGATATCGACAATGTAAGCTAAGGTCAACGGAATATCGGCCATATAGGCGGGTTTGTTATCTCGGTAATGTAAACGGGCAAAAATCCCCGCAGCCTTGATATGACGCTGTAGCCCCATCAAGTCAAACCAACGCTGATACTGTTCTAAGCTAATATCCTGGGGGATAAATTCGTGTTCTAAGGCTTGTCGATAATGTTGTGCCATTAAGTCCGCAACCATTGCCTGCGGCCAACGGACATAACAATCCCGAAGCAGAGACACGGCATCGTAGGTCACAGGGCCGATAACCGCATCTTGGAAATCGATCACACACAGCTGATCATTTTGCAGCATAAGGTTACGACTGTGAAAATCACGGTGCATTCCCACCTTAGGTTGAGACAGGGCACTATCCACCAAGATATCAAAGCTTTGGCTAAGTAAATCCTGTTCGCTCCCACTGAGTTCAAGCTGCAAATGCCGCCCTAACAACCACTCGGTAAAAATACCTAATTCACGGCGGACAAAGTCCTCATCGTATAGCGGTAGGGCCTGAGACATACCCGTATCTGGGTTTGTGCTGCTAACCACTGCGGCGATGTTAGGTAATAATGCCAAGGCACGGCGATAATAATCGCCGACATTCAACGGAGTTAACACAGATAACAGTTGGGTATCACCGAGATCGCTCAGTAACATAAAACCTTGTTCGACATCCGAAGCAATCACTTTTGGCACTGTCAGTCCCGCACTCGCATAGCTATTAGAGAGGACAATAAAGGGGGTGATAGGCACAAGCTGTGGAGGTGAATCGGCGGCAATGTAGCTCGCATCCGCAGTGGTAATCCGAAAGTAACGTCTAAAACTGGCGTCACCTGAAATCAATACAGGGATCACATCGGAGGAAAAATAACGGTTCAGCCACAGGTTAAGGGAAATAAATCTCGGATCGGATAAAGTCATTTCATGGCTCTTAAAGAAAAATTGCTTTATTATAGCTGGCATATAATTTGGAAACAGCTAAGAAATTGAGAGATTTATTTAGCGATGTTGCACTTGTATATTGCAACTTTCCCCGTCAATACTTGTCCAGACTAAGAAATCATAACCATTACCTAAGATGCAGATCCGTTACCTTCTGGCCCTGAGCCTGTTACCGCAATTAGTCCTGGCAGACGAATCTCCAACCGCAATAGCGTCCCAATGCATAATCGAACCGCCAGTACCCCGAATCGTATCTCAACCTGGGATAGACGCGGCTGACCTAGATAAAATTAGGATTATTTCCGACCGGTCCGAGGCTGAAATGGGTAAGCAGGCGATTTTTACGGGTGATGTTGTATTTAGCCAAGGCGACAGGCACATTGCCGCCGATGAAGCGATTCTCGATCAAGCCACCGAACAATTTGATGCCAATGGCAATTTAGTATTCCAAGACAGTAACTTCACCGTTACCGCGGAGTCATTACAGGCGCAAATGCGCAGCAATAGAGCAACACTGAAGAGTGCCCAGTATTGGCTCCATGGTCAGCAGGTTCACGGCGATGCCGAAAAACTGCAAATTACCATGAATAACAATTTGATCCTCACCAACACTAACTTCACTACCTGTCCACCGGACAATGTGTCTTGGTTGCTCGAAGCCGAGAAAATCAAGATTAATAGCGAGGAAGAATGGGGTGAGATTTGGAATGCAAAGCTGAGGGTCGGCGGCGTTCCCGTATTTTATATTCCCTACATGACAGTGCCAGTATCCGATAAGCGTAAGTCGGGCTTCCTTTACCCAAGCTTTAGCACTAGCACCACCAATGGCTTTGAGGTTTCCACTCCCTATTATTGGAATATCGCCCCAGAGTATGATTTAACATTTACACCTAACTATATGACAAACAGGGGTTTATTTACAAAAACCGAGTTTCGTTATCTCACAGGTGAAGCCCAGAACGGCCGAGTGAACTTAGAATATCTCGGCAGCGATAAACTTATCAGTGGCAGCCCAAATCGCTATTTGTATAACTGGCAGCATCAAGGTGCAATAGACAAAAACTGGCGGGTACAAGCCAACTTTACTGAAGTCTCAGATAACAACTACTTCAATGACTTAAAGTCTGATGTGAACCGTGCAACAGACAACCAATTATCCCGTATTGGTGAGGTAAGTTACTTTGAGCATAACTGGGATCTCAGCACCCGAGTACAAGATATTAAAGTCCTCGGCGAAGATGAAAAGCCTTACCAAGTCATGCCTCAGGTGAATTTTAATTACCGAGCCGCCAACTTCTGGAATAATCTCGACTTTGGCTTTAACTCAGAACTGACTAACTTTTCCCATCAGGATAGCGACGTCAACACGGCGACACGTATGCACATGGCCCCCAGCGTAACGCTGCCCATCCATGGCCCCTCAGGTTCGTTCACTAGCCAAGTGAAACTGATGCAAACAAATTATTGGCAGCAGAATAACGATTCGACCGAAGAATTAGATGAATCAGTCAGCCGCACTATTCCACAGCTGCGAATTAACGGCCAGATCAACTTCGAACGCTATACGGCACTGTTTGATCAAAACTACCGTCAAACCCTCGAACCACAGTTCCAATATCTTTATGTGGGTTATGAAGATCAGCGTGGCATTGGTATTTATGATACAGCCCAATTGCAGGACGACTACTTTGGTCTGTTCCGTGATCGTCGCTTCTCCGGCCTTGACCGCATTGCCGATGCTAACCAAGTCACCCTAGGTGTGACGACTCGCCTATTTGACGATCATAACCAAGAGGCGACTAAATTCAGTCTAGGGCAAATTTTTTATCTTCAGGACAGTAAGCTAGGTTACGAAGATAATATTTTCGAACAAAATCAATCGACATCCGTACTAGCCGCCGAGTTAGATACCCGTCTGAGCAGTGACTGGTACTTAGGTGCAGCCATCCAGTACGATACCAATACCAGCGAGAATAAGAAGACCGAAGTCACCTTAGACTTCCGCCCTGAGGCCAATAAGTTACTGCAACTGAGTTATCGTTATGTGCCCGATTTATTAAACTCAAACACCAATGATTTAGTGAATATTTCCCAAGCGGGTTTTCGCGGTGCTTGGCCAATTAGCGACAATCTCTATTTTGTCGGTAACTGGTATTATGATCTCAACGAAAGCCGCAGTGTCGAAACTTATACAGGCTTCCAATACGAGTCGTGCTGCTATGCTCTTCGCCTAAGCTACCACTACCGGATTAAAACCAATTACGATGACAATATCGGCTCTGCCGTTATCGATGAGCGTGAGCAATTTGAAAGCGGTGTCTACCTGAATTTAGTCATCAAAGGACTCGGTGGTTCTGGCCCGTTAGGCGTAACAGATATGCTCAATGACGGCCTATTTAACTACAGAAAACCGCTTTATCTGAGGAATTAGCAAAGAATTGTGATAGATTGCTGAACCTCAACAAGGACAGAGAGTCCAAACAGGTTAATGGAAGCAGTGCGACACCCTAGCAATTTAGGGAACAAGGCCGAGTTCAACCGCCGATGTCGCTCTCTTTCTTGAGTCGCCAGCAAAATAACACTTAGGCAACTCGCTGTAATTTCGATATAAATGGTAAAGTTAACTTAAATAAGCCGTCGAACCTGACCTTAGAATGTGCCAAGGATTTTGTGGATGAAACCCAGTAAACATCTGATTTTTGCTTTATTTGCACTCGCCATCAGCCAACCTACATTGGCCGCACCCCAGCAACTCGACCGTGTCGCGGTCCAAATTAATGACGGTATTGTGCTCGAAAGTGAAATCACTAACATGATCGACACAGTTAAAGCCAATGCCAAAGCGGCAAACCAGTCGCTACCATCCGACAACGCTTTGCGTACCCAAGTTATTGAGCGATTGATCTTAACCCGCCTACAGTTGCAAATGGCGGATCGTATCGGTCTGCATATTGGTGATCTGCAATTAGACCAAGCCATTGAAAACATTGCCCGTGAGCAAAAAATGTCCGTGGCACAGATGCAGCAGAAGATCGAAGGTGAAGGCTTAAGCTTTAGCCAATACCGTGAGCAACTGCGGGAGGAAATCACCCTAGGTGAAATTCAACGCATTCAAGTACAACGTCGCATTCAAGTTTCACCACAGGAAATTACCAGCCTAGTCAAACTTATCCAAGAGCAAGGTATGAAGGATGTTGAATACCAAATCGGTCACATCCTGATTGACGTGCCAAGCGATCCAACCAGTGAACAACTGGAAGCCTCAAGCAAACGTGCCAACATCGTCTTGGAGCGTTTAAAGGGTGGTGAAGATTTCCGCCGTACCGCTATCGCATCTTCCTCTGGCCCTAAGGCTCTGGAGGGCGGTATTTGGGATTATATGAATATCAACGAAATGCCAACACTTTTCGCTGAAGTCATCAATGGTGCAAAAACCGGCGACATTATTGGCCCAATCAAGAGTGGCGCAGGTTTCCATATCATCAAAATTATGGATGCTCGAGGCTTGCAAACAAAAGAGATTGAGGAAGTCAGGGCTCGCCACATTCTGCTCAAGCCATCCCCGATCCTGTCTGAAGACCGTGCTAAAGCCATGTTGGAGCAGTTCCTAAAACAAATCCGCTCAGGCGAAGCCAAGTTTGAAGACTTAGCACGCCAATACTCAGAAGATCCCGGTTCTGCAACCAAAGGTGGCGAACTGGGCTGGGCAGAGCCAAGCATTTATGTGCCTGAATTTGCGCAAACTCTGAATAGCTTAAGCACAGATCAGATCAGTGAACCCTTCCGTACCACCCACGGCTGGCATATCACTCAGTTAGAAGAGCGCAGAAAAACAGATGCGACGGATCAGTTCAACAGTAACCGTGCGCACCAATTGATCTTCCGTCGCAAATTTAATGAAGAACTGCAAAACTGGCTAGACGAAATGCGTTCTGACGCATACATTGAAATCTTTGCGCCTGAGACCAACCGAGGTTAAGTAGAATTGACCACTAAACGTATTGCCGTTACCCCAGGTGAACCTGCAGGTATCGGCCCCGATTTAGTCGTACAACTGGCTCAGCAGGCTTGGCCCGCTGAGTTAGTCGTTTGTGCGGATCCCGAATTATTGGCAAGTCGTGCGAAACGACTCGGTCTACAAGTGGCTTTTCGTCCCTATCAGCCAGATCAAGCGCCAAGACCTCAAGTGGCTGGCACCTTAACCATAGCGCCATTCAAATTAGTCAGCGAAGCCGTATGTGGCCAACTCGATGAGCAGAACAGTGCCTATGTAGTTGAAACCCTCCGTTATGCCGGTGAAAAAAACATGAGCGGCGAGTTTGATGCCGTTGTCACGGGCCCGGTACATAAAGGGATTATTAATCAGGCAGGCATTTCCTTTAGCGGTCATACGGAGTTTTTTGCTCACCAAGCAAATTGCCCCGATGTGGTAATGATGCTAGCAACACCTGGATTACAAGTCGCGCTAGTCACCACCCATATTCCGCTGGCCTATGTGGCAAAGGCGATTACACGCCAAAGGTTGCACCATATCATCAAGATTTTACATGCCGACCTTATCAGTAAATTTGGCATTACCTCACCTAAAATCTATGTCTGTGGTTTAAATCCCCATGCGGGTGAAGACGGGCATTTAGGGCGGGAAGAAATCGATGTGATCATTCCTGCATTGAATGAGTTAAGGGAAGAGCATCAAATGAATATTGTCGGCCCATTACCGGCCGATACCCTATTCCAACCCAAATATCTACAGGACGCCGATGTCGTCTTGGCCATGTACCATGACCAAGGCTTACCCGTTCTCAAGTCACAGGGATTTGGCAAATCGGTAAACATCACCTTAGGTTTACCTTATATTCGTACCTCGGTTGACCATGGTACGGCGCTCGATCTCGCGGGTACAGGCAAGGCCGATATCGGTAGTTTTGTCTGTGCTCTGAATAAAGCCATTGAGTTATCCTCAAAAAACTAAACGATTACATTATTAATGAGCAACAAAGTACATTTAGGCCACACGGCCAGAAAGCGTTTTGGACAAAACTTCTTAACCGACGGCAATGTGATTAACCGCATTGTGGGCGCTATTGCCCCCGATAATGACCATGTGATGGTGGAAATCGGCCCAGGCCTTGGCGCCCTAACTGAACCCGTCGCACTCGCAGTCGATAATTTAACCGTAGTGGAATTAGACCGCGATCTGGTTGAACGTTTGCACCAACATCCGGTTCTTAAGGATAAGTTGACTATTCACCAAGGCGACGCCCTGCAATTTGACTTTAGTCAGCTCAGCGTTCCTGGTAAAAAACTCAAAGTTTTTGGTAACTTACCCTATAACATCTCAACACCACTGATGTTCCACCTGTTCGAATTTGCCGAGCAGATTGAAACCATGCACTTTATGCTGCAAAAGGAAGTCGTCCTACGCTTATCGGCAAGCCCAGGTTGCAAAGCCTATGGCCGTTTAACTGTTATGGCGCAGTACTTCTGCCAAGTGGTGCCTGTACTGGAAGTACCGCCCCACAGCTTTACGCCAGCCCCTAAGGTGGACTCTGCGGTTGTACGGCTCTTACCCTATGCAGAAAAGCCTTTCCCATGTAAAGATGTGAACGTGCTGCGTCAGCTTTGCACTACTGCATTTAATATGCGCCGCAAGACATTGCGCAATAACCTCAAACATATGCTGAGTGATGCCGAATTTGAGCAATTAGGAATCGATCAAAGCCAGCGACCGGAGCAAATCAGCGTCGAGCAATATGTGGCAATGGCGAACATGGTATGTGATAAAAAAGCTTAATTAGGCTAAGAATGTTGGGCACTCAATCGTGCCCAACATCATTGCAGGAATGAAAATGAGCGCATTGGATACCTCTATTCGGGTCGAAGTCAAAACTGAGTACATTGAACAGCAATCCTCCCCCGAGGATGAGAAATACCTCTTCAGTTACACCATCACCATTATTAACCTCGGCGATCAAGCGGCAAAGCTTGAAACCCGCCATTGGATCATCACCGATGCCAATGGTAATACCAGTGAAGTTCAAGGCGTGGGTGTTGTGGGTGAAACACCGACAATCCCCCCGAATACTGCTTATCAATATACTAGCGGCACTGTACTCGATACCCCCCTTGGCATCATGCACGGCACTTATGGTATGGTCAGCGAATCAGGGGAGCGCTTTCAAGCGATCATTAACCCCTTCCGTTTAGCAACTCCTGGCCTGTTACATTGATTTAGCTGTAGAAAGGATATTGTGGCCCATTATTTTGTTGGTGATATTCAAGGCTGTTTCGTCGAATTACAGAGATTACTCGCTAAAGTCGACTTTAATCCATCCCGAGATGAACTTTGGGCTGTGGGAGATCTGGTCGCCCGAGGTCCAGACTCATTAGCAACACTGCGTTTTTTTCAATCCTTAGGCGATGCGGGCAAAAGCGTTCTCGGTAACCACGATCTGCATTTACTCGCCCTCCATGGCAGACTCAAGCGGGATAAACCCAGCGATAATCTCACCCCCCTATTAAACGCGCCCGATATTTCTGGTTTGATCGACTGGCTCAGGCAACAGCCGTTAATGCGTGAATTGCCTGAACATAAGGTGATAATGACCCACGCAGGAGTCCCGCCGCAGTGGTCATTAGAAGTACTAAGGCAAGAATCCTTATTGGTGAGTCAAGCCCTCAAACAGAGCGACTATCTCGACGCTCTTATTAGCCAAATGTACACTGACACCGCAGAACGCTGGGAGCCGAGCGCCATCGGCATCAATCGCCTACGTTTTTGTATCAATGCCTTGACTCGCATGCGCTATCTCTATGTCGATGGCCACTTAGACTTTGACTGTAAACAACCGCCCGAGGATTGCACTAACCCACAGTTACGCCCTTGGTTTGAATTTACATCACCGCTACGTCAAAGTCACACATTAGTCTTTGGCCATTGGGCTGCCTTAATGGGGAAAGTCGACGATCCCCAATTAAAAGCGTTAGATACTGGATGCTGCTGGGGTGAATACCTTACTCTATGGCATCTTGAAAAAGACCAAAAAATTACCCAAAAAAGGTTAAAAAGAGTTAAACTAAAGTCGACTATGGTCGATAAACGACTGTGCGCCTAAGTCCTGAATTTTATAATCTTTTCATTTGGAAAAATATAATAATAACCGGAGTATCCTATGAAAGTTAATGTAGCCACCAGAGTTATTGGCGGGTTTAGCATTGTTACGCTTTTACTTGTGTTGTTAGGATTTACCTCCTATCTAACGAATATAAGCCTCAAAGATAGTTCGGCCATGATGCAAGAATTAAGCTTGCCAGCACTTAAGGCCACTAACCATCTCACCGAGAGTTTGAGTGAGCAACAACGTCAGGTTCTTATCGCCTATCACGCCCCCAAAGCGGCTAATATTCCCGATATTCGTCGGGTATTAGATGAACATAGCAGCCAATTCAAGAGCGAGATCGTTAATCTCACTCAATTAGTCAAAAGCCAAACAAATTTACCTTCTCTAATCTCTCAACTGAGTGACAGCTTCTCCGCCTTCGAACGCGATAGCCTCGCGATGTTTACTGAACGCGAAGCAGCACTGAGCAAGCAAGAACAATTAGTTGGCTTGAAGAAAAAACTCGAGAATGCCGCAGATGATGCCTCCTCGGTTCTCCTCGATGTGATCGATCTTGAAACCAGCCAAAATCCGGATGCCCAGAGCCTTGCGGCATCGGCAAGCGCGATAGACACCAGTCTTGGCAACCTTATTACCACAATTGCCGATTTAGTCAGCAACGATGAAATGAGTAAGCATGAACTGATCTCAAAAGAACTCGATTACACCCTAGGCGAAACTAAAAATAGACTCGACTATGTCAATCGCCATGCACAGGACATCATTGATGCAGATACCTTAAAATCCATTAATGAGGATATAGGTAAAGTGCTAGCCCTCTTCGAAGGGCCAAACTCGATGTTGTTACTGAAATCAAGCCAATTAAAACACACTCAAACATCGAACAATCAACTGACTATTATTGAAAAGGATGTGAAAACCATCAACCGCAATATGGAAGATGTCAGCAATAACATCGAGTCAGTTGCGGCCAATATGAGCCAAGAAACCATAGCGAAAATTGACTCGGCAAGTTTTAGAACCATCATAGTCGTACTGATTGCGATAGTGGCAGCTATTATCATCAGTATCGCCGTCGTTAGTCCATTAAAACGCTCACTAAATCAAGTGAATAATGCCCTTAATGTCCTCGCCTCCGGTAATTTAACCCATAAGCTAGATGACTCGGGCCACGATGAATTTGCTGAGCTCGCTAAAAACTGCAACCGCCTTGTGGATAGTCTACGAGGGTTGATTATTGGCATTCTAGATCGCTCGAACCAACTGGCTGCCGCCGCGGAGCAAACCTCAGCCATCACAGCGCAAACCACCTCTGGCATCCAGGAACAAAAGAGCCAAGTTGATCAAGTCGCTACGGCAACAACCGAGCTAAGCTCGAGTGCACAACAGGTTTCACTGAGTGCCGATCAGGCGCTGGAGCAGATAAAACAAGCCGATCAAGAAACCCAGCATATGCGCGCCATCGCCGAAGAGAACAAACGCACTATCTTGGCCTTAGCCGATGAAGTATCAAAAGCGGGCCTAGTGATCAACAAAGTACAATCCGACAGTGCCTCAATAGGCTCGATTCTCGATGTTATTCGCGGTATTGCCGAGCAAACCAACCTGCTAGCACTGAATGCTGCGATTGAAGCGGCGCGGGCCGGTGAACAAGGACGAGGCTTCGCCGTGGTAGCGGATGAAGTACGAAGTCTTGCTTCTCGCACCCAAGTTTCCACCCGTGAAATCCAGCAAATGATTGAAGTGCTACAACAAGGGGCAGAGCAAGCCGTAGCAGCCATGGATATGGGACGTGCCCAAGCAAACGCCTGTGTGGAAAAAACCGAGCAGGCCAACTTAGCCTTGGAAACTATCAGCCAATCGGTGCATAAGGCCTATGATTCGGGAACCCATATTGCCCATGCCGCGCAGGAACAAAACCTAGTGAGTCAACAGGTATCTGAGAAACTGGAACATATTGCAGCAATCTCCGAAGAAACAGCCATAGGTGCCGACCAAACGGCTCAGTCGAGTCATCAGGTAGCTAAATTAGCCGAAGAACTGCAAGCTTCCGTTGGCGAGTTTAGAGTCTAGATTTAAGCACTATGTCAATGAAGGGCCGCAATGCGGCCCTTCATTTTTTATCCACTCGAACACAAGATCCGCTTTGTATGTTTCAGGCATAAAAATGCCGAATATATATTCGGCATTTAATTGGGATGGGCCTTAACAGGCCAATAAAAGGGTAAATCTATTGATGGCTTGTTTATTCACTAAGATTGCGATTATTCTTCTTCGCCACCCGCAGCTGCGCCTAAACGTTCTTTAATTGCCGCTGTGATTGGGCTAGCACCATGGCCATTACCCTCTGCCCATGCTTGAATAGTCATACCGTCCGCTTCGGGAACACTCAGTTCAGTAACCGATAAACGCTTCGCCACAAACTCACCAGCATCGTTGGCATTCGCGCCATAGGCAGTACGCAATAGGCTTTGACCATCACAGCTGATACCGCTATAAATCTGACGTAATTTAACGCGGCTTTCTTTTAATTTTTTACGTAAACGGTTCTTATCATTCGCTTTTACATAGTCGCAGATACTGGCAACTAAGGGATCTGCTTCGGCAGCTTCTGCCGTTGCAGGAACAGAAACATAGCTAAAACCGATGAGTGCAGCCAAGGCTACAGGCATAAGACGCATCCGATACTCCTTAAATACTTTCTTATAATTTTGTTATCAATTCAGTATGGTCTGTATAGATATCTAACGGATATTAGCCTCTTTGATGTTAGCGTTTGGCGATAAACCTCGATAACCCAATTCAGTTATTTCAGTTTGGCCAACACTCAATACCCAACATCATCTAATACCTTAGACACATTGACAATCCATACGCACAGGGTACACAACAGAGCAGGTAATTTAACATTTTTTGCCAAATTGATAAAGCGATATTCCAGCCCATCGGCATTTATACTAGACAAGGATTCCGTTTCCTGCCAATTATCCACACTCCATTCAGGGAAATAGGTATCGCCTTCAACCTCTAAATCAATTTGGGTTAAGTAGAGAATATCAGCCTGGGGCAATAATTCGGCGTAGAGCTGTCCACCGCCGATCACCACTAATTCTTCACAATCACCCGCGGCTTGCTTTGCTGCATCGAAGGACGTCACACAGGTGACCCCCTCAATAACGAGATCGATTTGACGCGAAATCACAATATTGTGTCGTCCAGGAAGCGGTCTACCTATGGATTCAAAGGTTTTGCGTCCCATCACCACGGGTTTGCCTAAGGTCATAGCTTTAAAGTGGCGTAAATCTTCTGGAAGATGCCATGGCATTTTATTGTTTTTTCCAATGACTCGATTGTTTGCCATCGCGGCTATCATAGCAATGCGCATGCTCACTCCTGTGTTGTGGGGATATTAGAATTATTGAATAACGGGACGAGTCCTAAAATACAGCAAACTTGGCAACGCGAGGCCGACCGATAAAGCACCCAAGATGAAGACGGTTTTTAAACCATTACTGATCACTTGTCCCGTCAACTCTTGACTCACCTGCGACTGGGCCGTCAACTGCACTAAGGCAATCACAGTATTAAAGGCATAGGTCCCAGGGATCATGGGAATAATGGCTGCCACAGCGTACATCAAAGGTGGCGCTAAGTGACGCTTGGCAAATCCGATAGTGATAGTGCCCACGAGCGCCGCAGCCGCAAATGTTGCCCACTCGATGGGAAGACCAAATTGCAGCATTAAGGTACGCGAGCTATGGCCTATCGCCCCAGCTAAGGCACAGTAGGGTAAGAAACGCTTGGGTACATTAAATACCATGGCGAAACCAACGGCCGGAATGGCTGAAAAGAAAGCGTCATGGAGCAGTATCGTCAACAATTCCATCATAGAAAAATACCGCCAAGTTGCATCGCAATAGTAATGCCAATCACAGATGAAACCGTCAACAAGGTCGCGTGCCCCCAGCGGGAGATGCCTACGTTCATATGCCCTTTCACCATATCCGAAATCGCATTAATCATCGGAAAACCGGGCACTAACATTAGCACACTGGCCGCCATTGCGGACTGCGGAGTTTCGCTTAGGGAAAACAGATACCCAGTTTGGGCAATTAAGCTGATCACAAAAGCCGTGACAGCAAAATTAACTAGTAAGTTAAAGTGACGTTTAGCAATCGCTAAACGAACCGTCATCCCGACTGCCGAGGCAAAAAAAGTAATCACACTTGCCGCTATATCACCGCCAAATAGGTGACAAAAGCTCGCACATGATAAACCTATCATAGGTATGACAAGCGATGGAGGATAGGTTCTAGGCTCAATACGAGCAAGACGCTTACGGACTTCATTCGGTCCATATAAGCCCTTTTCGACCAATAAGCAGATGCGTTGTAATTCACAGACTATGGTCATATTAATGCCATGCTCACGAATACGACGGGTTGTTGTGATGCAACGACCGTGAACCAAACTGGTCAATACGAGGGAATTTGAGGAAATAGAAAGCTCAACGCTGGCTAGACCTAAAGCCTGACCTAGGCGCTGACTGATTTCTTCAACTAAATCAGATTCTGCACCGTAGGCCAGTAACAGTTGTGCTACGCGCACAACCTGTCGAGTAATATCATTTTGAGTATCAGCGTACACGAAGTTCTCAAAACTAAGACATGAGTATTATCTTTGGTAGATCACTTCTACATCGTAGTCGTCATCATCAAAGTCATCGTCGAAATCATCATCATAATCTTCATTAATGGAATCAAGATTGGCTTGATGATAATTATCCCACTTGAACTCGACTTCATCCTCTGGATTAACTTCAGTGTCTTCTGGTGGAAGACTCATAATATAATCCAGCAACTTCAAGGCTAGCTCTTTGGTACCTTCGCGGTTATAGGCAGAGATAGTATACACATCCCCTTCCCATTCTAGTTCCTTAACGATGCGCTCAACCTTCTCTTGCAGCTCTTCTTCGAGCAGCAGATCGGTTTTGTTAAAGACCAACCAACGTGGTTTACTCGCCAATTTAGGGGAATATTTTTCAAGCTCACCCACAATGGCACGCGCCGATTCAACCGGATCGGTTCCATCGATAGGCTCAATATCAATGATATGCAGTAAAATACGGCAACGCTCAAGATGCTTTAAGAAGCGAATACCTAAACCCGCACCTTCGGCTGCACCTTCGATCAACCCAGGAATATCGGCAATCACAAAACTCTGGCCAGGACGCGGATTCACCACACCTAAGTTAGGGACCAACGTCGTGAAGGGATAATCGGCAACTTTAGGGGTTGCACGGGACACGGCACGAATAAAGGTCGATTTACCCGCATTGGGCATACCGAGCAAGCCCACATCGGCGAGCAGTAATAGCTCAAGCTTCAAGCTACGGACTTCACCGGGTGTACCTAAGGTCTTTTGTCGTGGTGCACGGTTGGTACTGCTCTTAAAACGAGTATTACCTAAACCATGGAACCCCCCCTTAGCCACTAAGAGTTTTTGGCCATGGGAGGTCAAATCACCGAGCACTTCCTCAGTATCATGGTCAATTGCACGGGTTCCCACCGGGACTTTTAAGATCAGATCTTTACCGCTGTGACCAGTACAGTCTCGACCACGACCATTTTCACCGCGCTCAGCCATGTGAAAACGCTCGAAACGAAATTCGATTAAGGTGTTGAAGTTTTCATCGGCCTGCAGATACACACTGCCGCCGTCACCACCATCACCACCATCAGGACCACCATCAGGTACATATTTTTCGCGTCTGAAACTGACACAACCGCTACCGCCGTCGCCCGCTTCGACCCTAATTACTGCCTCATCGACAAACTTCATACTTACTCCTGGCATCGCTGAATGAAGGAATTATACCGTCTAACTTCATCGGCCGCCAAAAAACTCGAGATACTTTGCTCCCAATCTTACCTGCCAACACCCTCAATCCGGTAATAATTTACCAAATTCACCATTGATGCAGTGTAAATAGAAGCATAAAAAACAGAAAGCCCCACCAATGGCGGGGCTTTAACAGTATAAGCTAGGTTCGAAAATTAAGCTTCGATGCTAATAAACTTGCGGTTATTAGGACCTTTAACTTCGAATTTCACTTTACCGTCGGTCAGAGCAAACAGAGTATGGTCACGACCAATACCCACGTTTACACCAGCGTGGAATTTAGTACCACGTTGACGAACGATAATGTTACCAGCTAGAACTGATTCACCGCCAAAGCGCTTAACACCTAGACGTTTACTTTCTGAATCGCGGCCGTTACGAGTAGAACCGCCAGCTTTTTTATGTGCCATGAGTTAGACTCCTATTATGCGTTGATAGCAGTAATTTTAACTTCAGTGAACCACTGACGGTGGCCCATTTTCTTGTCGTGGTGCTTACGACGACGGAACTTAACGATAGTTACTTTCTCGCCACGACCGTGACTTACTACTTCAGCAACGACTTTACCGCCAGCTACTAAAGGAGCACCAACGTGCACAGTTTCACCGTCAGCGATCAATAAAACTTGATCAAATTCAACGGTTGAACCAGTTGCAACTTCTAATTTTTCTAAACGAACTGTGTGGCCTGGGGCTACACGGTGTTGTTTACCACCACTTTGAAAAACAGCGTACATAGCTATTTTACTCCGATATTCCTAACACGCTGGCTCGCACTTTGGGGAGGCAGGGCGCTACAAAAACTTTATTGACAATGGGCGCGGAGTTTACGCGAAGAATCTATTTCTGGCAAGCCCTAATTAGGAAAGAATAAAAAAAGGCCGGAATAACTCGCACATTAGTAGTGCTAGTGCTGTCATATGTCGGAATTTTAGGTAAAATTCATTCTATATAACACGTGAGCCTAAAATAGAGGCCGGGTACGTAATGGCCCCACAACCAGAGTCTATTATGGATTTAAACGCTATTCGTCAACTGGCTGACACTGATATGCAAGCAGTCAATCAGCTGATATATAAACAGTTGGAGTCAGATGTCGCCCTGATTAACCAGCTAGGTTTCTACATTATTAATGGTGGTGGTAAACGTCTTCGTCCTTTACTGTCCGTACTCGCGGCACGCGCTGTAGACTACGAAGGTGAAGCCCATCTCAAGCTGGCTGCGATTATAGAATTTATTCATACCGCATCGCTACTCCATGATGATGTGGTCGATGAATCGACCCTCAGACGTGGCCGCGAAACGGCGAATGCGCTCTTTGGTAATAGCGCCAGTGTATTAGTGGGGGACTTCCTTTATACCCGCTCATTCCAAATGATGACCGAGCTCGACAGCATGCGCGTACTGCGTGTATTAGCCGATACCACCAACGTATTGGCTGAGGGCGAAGTATTGCAACTGATGAATTGCAATGATCCTAATACCTCAGAAGAAAGCTATATGCGGGTCATTTACTGTAAGACTGCCAAGCTATTCGAAGCGGCCACCTTACTTGCTGCCGTGTTAGCAGGAGCAACACCCGAGCAAGAAGCCGCATTAGGCGACTATGGTAAATATTTAGGCACAGCCTTCCAATTGACGGACGATTTGCTCGACTACACCGCCGATAGTGAAGAGTTAGGCAAGAATATTGGTGATGACCTTGCTGAAGGTAAACCTACCTTACCGCTGATCTACGCCATTGCCCACGGCACAGAAGAAGAGCAGCAGCTTATCCGCCAAGCGATTGAGCAAGGCGATGGCACCCATGCGATTGAGAAAATCGTTGCCGCCCTGCATCACTGCGGCGCGCTCACCTACACTCAGCAAAAAGCCATTGAAGAGTCAAACAAGGCCATTGCAGCGCTTGCGGTATTACCCGACAGTGACTTCAAAGCCGCATTGATCTCACTGGCAAAAATCTCTGTAGATCGTAACCACTAAGTAACTGCGATATATCAATAAAAAGGCCTTACACTGTAAGGCCTTTTTATTTTTGAGTGACCCGTCCTAAATAGCGTTGACACTTTTCAATCTTTATTTGGAGAGTGTAATGAAATCAACAACCAAACGAACTCAACGGGATTATTCCCTCGCTTTTAAATTGGCCGTGGTCGACCAAGTCGAAAAAGGCGAGTTCAGTTACAAACA
>NZ_AFOZ01000037.1 GCF_000217915.1 Shewanella sp. HN-41
AAAAAACCGGACGCGTTAGTCGTCGTGTTTTTTTATGGGCTATATTCGGAATAACGGAATGCGTATCATCGTCGAATAAAGTAGAAGGCAATCCCAGTGAATAAGAGACTCGGTGCCACAGCCCCCACATAGGCGGGCAACTCGTAAACTATGCTCATAGGGCCAAAGATTTCGTTACTGATATAAAAGCTAAAACCTGCCACTACCCCAAGTAACACCCTAGCCCCCATAGTCACGGTTCGCAGCGGGCCAAATACAAAAGAGAGGGCCACCAGCATCATGACGCCAACGGTAATAGGTTGCATAAATTTACGCCACAGGGCGAGCTCATAACGGCTAGGATCTTGGCTATTGGTTTTCAGATAATCAAGATAGCCCAGTAGGCCACGAATAGAGAGCGCCTCAGGTTTAATCGACACAACACTGAGCTTATCTGGCGTTAAACTCGATTTCCATACCTCTTCTTCGAGGTAATCTAAACGCACTTGATCTGAGGTAACTTCAGTGCGCTCAACTCCAAATAAACGCCAACTATCCTTCGCAAATAGGGCTCGTTCAGCGTGTACAACATTAGTGAGCTTAAGCTCACTATTAAATTTATAGAGAGTAATGTTATTGAGTTTATTGATATCTTCAACTTCCCCAATATTGACAAATAGATCTCCATCCTTAGCCCAAATACCTCGGTGTGATTTAATTAAACTTCCGCCGGATAACTTGATCGCTTGCAACTCGTTGGCTTTCTGCTCTGCAATCGGCGCACCCCACTCACCCAGCGCCATTACCATCAGCATTAAGGGCACCGCCGTTTTCATGGCAGAAAGCGTGATCTGCAGCCGCGACATCCCCGATGCCTGCATCACCACAAGTTCGGAGTTCGACGCCAACATACCCATACCGATTAAAGCACCGAGCAGAACGGCCATCGGAAAAAACATTTCGATATCCCGTGGCACTAAAAATAGTACATAGATGCCGGCATCCATCATGGTATAAGTTCCACGGCCGACTAAACGCAATTGGTCCACCCACTTGATAATGCCAGAAAGGCCGGTGAGTACCAGTAAACACAGCGCCGAAGTGCTCAGTAATACCCTAGCAATATAAAGGTCTAAGATCTTCATGCAGCCGCCTTTCTACGTACCATCGCAGTGGATAACCGCGCGAACAAGGGCCTGTCTTTACCGAGCAGGAGGATCCCCATGGTCAAAGCAGACAAGTGTATCCACCACATGCCTAAATATTGCGGGATCACACCATCTTGGAGCGCTTTACGTCCAGCCACCATCAGACCAAAATAACCTAAATACAAGAGTACTGCTGGCAGCATCTTGGCAAATTTACCTTGGCGCACATTCACCCTTGCTAATGGCACTGCGATAAGTGTCATGATAGGAATGGCCAAGGGAATGGCGAGGCGCCACTGGAATTCTGCCACGGCTTCTGAACCTTCAACTTTAAGTAAATCCTTCAGTGGAAGAGCCGATAATTTGCGACGGCGTTCATCGACTTGTTGCTCTTTAATCTGCATTTTATAATCACCAAATTCAATTATCTGGTAATTTTTCAGCTGCGGACTCCCCTGATAACGCACCCCATCATTCAACTGCAATTGCTGGGCGCCGAAATTGTCTTCCAATACGCGGCCACCTTTCGCCACCACCACATTGGTTAAGCCCGTTTCATCACTGGGATCGGGTAACTGGGCCACAAACACTTTGTCCAGTTCATTGTCTTTGCCGATGCGCTCGACGAATAACACGGCGCGACCGTTAGGACTCGCCTGAAAACGCCCCTGCACCAGTGCCGCTAATCCAGCTTCAGATTGTGCTTTCTCCAGCACTTGATTTTGTTGCTCCTCCGCCCAAGGAGCGACATATAGGGACAAATATCCCGTAAACAGCATATTAATGACGGCAAGAATTAGGGTCACGCGGGTAACATACCACTCGCTCACGCCGACCCCATGGAGGATCACCATTTCGTTCTCGGCATACATGCGGCCGTGGGCCATCAAGATCCCAAGAAACAAACTCAAGGGTAAAACGAGCACCACTAAATAGGGGAGGTTTAAGCCTATTAATGTCGCAATGAGGGAGGCTGGGAATTCACCATCGGAGGCATCGGCCAGTATACGCACGAAATGCTGGCTAATAAAAATAGTTAACAGTACAAAAAGTACTGCAATTTGCGCTTTTAAAACTTCTCGAATAAGGTATCTAAATACAATCACAGGTAGGATCCGGTCTCTAAACTTATCTTTTTGCTGGTAACAGACTAACTTTCATGTAAACTGTTTACTTTTGATAGTTTTCTGACCAGCTTCAGGGGTTCCTGGCAAACTTAAGTATACGAGTGTTTCACAAACACGTGACTCAAATGCCGAGAATAAATCACCTTTGGAGTAATAACTTAGGCCCTTTCCGGGACAAGCAGACATTATCCAATAAATATAAAAATTTGTCTTTAAGAATCTAGGAGTGCTCATGGAGTTTAGCGTAAAGAGCGGTAGCCCCGAAAAACAACGCTCAGCTTGTATCGTTGTCGGTGTTTATGAACCTCGCCGTCTATCGGGTATCGCCGAGCAATTAGACAAGATTAGCGAAGGTTATATCAGTAATCTGTTGCGTCGCGGCGATCTGGAAGGCAAGCCTGGCCAGATGTTATTGCTGCATCACGTTCCTAATGTATTGAGTGAACGAGTGTTATTAGTTGGTTGTGGCAAAGAACGAGAACTAGACGAACGCCAGTATAAGCAGATCATTACTAAGACGATCAACACCTTGAATGAAACTGGGTCGATGGAAGCCGTGTGCTTTTTAACCGAGTTGCATGTTAAAGGTCGTGATACCTATTGGAAGGTACGTCAAGCCGTCGAAACCACCAACAACAGCTTGTACAGTTTCGATGCGTTAAAAAGTCGCAAAGGTGAAACCCGTCGTCCACTGCGTAAGTTAGTGTTCAACGTGCCAACTCGCCGCGAATTAACCTTAGGCGAACGCGCCATTGAGCACGGTATGGCCGTATCTGCGGGTGTGCATTTATGCCGCGATGTGGCCAATATGCCACCCAATATCTGCAATCCAGCCTATTTAGCCTCACAAGCACGCCAACTGGCTGAAATACATGAAAACCTGCATGTCACTACCGTAGGTGAAGAGCAAATGGCCAAGCTAGGCATGAACTCTTACCTCGCAGTGGGGCGTGCCAGTGCCAACGAGTCCATCATGACAGTGATGGAGTATAAAGGCGCTATCGACAGCACAGAGAAGCCGATTGTGTTGGTTGGTAAAGGTTTAACCTTCGACTCTGGTGGTATTTCTTTAAAACCTGGCGAAGCTATGGATGAAATGAAATACGACATGGGCGGCGCTGCGGGTGTGATTGGCACCATGAAAGCCATCTGTGAGATGAAGTTACCTATCAATGTCATCGGTGTACTTGCGGGTTGTGAAAACATGCCATCGGGTAATGCCTATCGTCCAGGTGATATTCTGACCACTATGTCGGGCCAAACCGTTGAAGTGCTTAATACCGACGCTGAAGGCCGTTTAGTGCTATGTGATGTATTGACCTATGTTGAGCGTTTCGAGCCTGAATTAGTGATCGACACCGCCACCTTAACGGGTGCCTGCGTGATCGCCTTAGGTAAGCATGCTTCAGGCCTATTCTCATCCCACAACCCATTGGCACACGAGCTGTTAAATGCCGGTGAGCAGAGCGGTGACCGCGCATGGCGCATGCCGTTATGGGATGAGTACCAAGATATGCTCGACAGCCCATTTGCGGACATGACCAACCTAGGTGGTCGTCCAGCGGGGTCTATTACCGCGGCCTGCTTCCTGTCACGTTTTGCGAAAAAGTACAATTGGGCACATCTAGATGTGGCCGGAACTGCGTGGAACAGCGGAGCCAATAAAGGGTCCACTGGCCGTCCAGTACCGATTCTGACTCAGTTCTTAATCAACCGTGCAGGTATTGAATTAGGCGAGTAATCGCAATGTGTTACAAAAAGGCGAAGCGTAATGCTTCGCCTTTTTTATTTCGCTTGTGCTTAAGCGCGACAATTATCAACCCAAACACGGTAGATGCTGAATAAGATGCGCTTTTATGAGTAACTTTTGATTGACAGCCACGCCCCAGCCCTTTAGTTTTAACCCCATGAAAACGATGACGACAGCTTTTTTTACTTTCTTTTTTACACCCCCACTCTAGGAGGCGGATTTACTGTGTAAAAACGAAAGTAAAAATCCAAAGCCTCCCCACTGGGAGGCTTTTTTGTCTTAAACGATTGGTCAAATACACGGCGGCAATTGAGGTCAGAATGCATAAACCACAGCCTTTAAACCAAACTCGAGAACAAATCACTCAACTCGATAATGAACTGCTCTCATTACTCGCCGAGCGTCGCCGCTTAAGTTTAGAAGTGGCCCGCAGCAAAGAGGTCGATATCAGACCCATTAGGGATACCCAAAGAGAAAAGGAATTATTGACTAGACTGGTTAAGGAGGGACGGGAAAAAGGCTTAGATGCCCACTATGTGATCTCCCTTTATCAGAGCATTATTGAAGATTCAGTGCTCAATCAGCAGGCTTATTTACACGGCCGCGCCAATCCTGAAACGCAAAAACAGCAATATTGTATCGCCTACCTTGGCGCTAGGGGCTCCTACTCTTACCTTGCCGCGACCCGTTATTGCCTACGCCGTCAAGTCGATATGTTGGATTTAGGCTGCCAAAGTTTCGATGAAATTGTGCAAGCGGTTGAATCGGGCCATGCCGATTATGGGTTTCTACCGATTGAAAATACCTCATCGGGTTCGATCAACGAAGTGTATGATGTGCTGCAACATACCAGTCTTTCTATCGTCGGCGAGACCACCATAGAAGTAAGCCATTGTCTACTTGGCAAACCCGGTAGCAAACTGAGTGATATCAAGACCGTTTACGCCCATCCGCAACCTATCAGCCAATGCAGTCGCTATCTCAGTCAACACAAAGATTTAAGGCTAGAATATTGCTCGAGCAGCGCCGAGGCGATGGAAAAGGTCAATCAAAGTGCCGACAATAGTGCAGGAGCTATTGGTAGCACCGAAGGTGGTGCGCTCTATCAGTTAGAGTCCATAGAAGCGGGCCTTGCCAATCAAAAAATCAACCAAAGCCGTTTTATTGTTGTAGCCCGTAAAGCCGTGGCAGTGCCTGAACAACTGCCCGCGAAAACGACTTTAATCATGGCAACGGGTCAAAAGGCCGGAGCCTTAGTCGAGGCCCTGCTAGTACTGAAGGCTCATCAATTGAATATGAGCAAGTTAGAGTCTCGCCCAATCCCGGGCACGCCCTGGGAAGAAATGTTCTACCTCGATATCGATGCCAATATATCCAGTGAAGCCATGCAGGCGGGATTGAAGCAATTAGAGCGGATCACACGTTTTATCAAAGTCTTAGGTTGCTATCCCTGCGAAACAGTTAAACCAACACAGCTGAGCAACAGCCAACTGCTGATTGAGCCTAGCACCTCTAAGACTCAGAATATCAGCCACAATACGCCGGAATTAAACCCCTATAGATACAGCAAAGCCTATAAAGCACAGGACAGTGAAATTAGCAGCGGTCCATTGAGCATAGGTGCAGGACACATTGGGGCGATAGCCAAGATTAGCCTGACAAAGGAACTGTCTCCCTTAGCTTTATCTCAATTTGAGCGTAGGGTAAAACAGCTTAAGGAAGTGGGGTTTCAAGCCATTATTTTGGAGGCGGTAAACCTCTTAGTCTCACCCGAGTTAACCTTACCTAAGCTGCGTCAAATCCTGCACCAGTACGATTTACTGTGCATTGTCGCCGTAGAACAAAGCGCGGATATGGCACTGGCAACCCAACAGGCAGACATGTTGTTTATCACGGGAAAACAAATGTTTAACCAAGCCCTATTGACCCAAGCTGGCACACTGCCAATGCCACTATTGCTCGAACGTAATGATATGGCAAGCTATGAGGAATTTTTGGCAGCGACCGAGATTATTTTAAGCCAAGGTAATCAGCAGTTGATCCTCTGCGACTCGGGAGTTCGCACCTTTAATCATGCGAATCTTCCGACCTTAGATCTAGCGAGCCTGATCCAAATTAAGGCCACTAGTCATTTACCCATAGTGATCAACCCTTGTTATGCCATTGCGCAGGACGCTTTGGTGCTGCAAACCCAAGGGATTAAACAACTTAAGGCCGATGGCTTAGTGCTTAACTGCACACTCGAAGACAATGATCTCGAACTCACGGCCCAAGTTGTCCGGGAATTATATCGTTAACCTTTAGGGTAGAAGATAAGCCACAGCACCGAGTTGTGGCTTATCCCCGCGCAGACACACTACCTTGTTTCGCATTGACTGGCACGGCATTACTCCTGCGAATAAGTCCTGCCATAGTCGAACCTTGCACTAAGATAGAAAACACCACCACCGCATAGGTCATCACCAATAAGAGCTCGCGTAGCTCCACACCACTGCTCGTATCAACCACTATCCCCTGGGGTAGGCTCATGGCCATTGCCAGTGCCAATCCGCCACGTAGCCCACCCCAAATCAAAATAGACTCTGCATAGGGGTTGTAGGATTTAACCATTCTAAATCCCCGATAAGGGAGTAACACACTGACGGCACGCGCCAATAGTACGAGCGGAATCGCTAAAAACATAAACCACCACAGTGGTGCTTTAAAAGTCACGAGTAACAGTAATAAGCCAAGTAACAGGAAGAGTAATGCATTGAAGAAGGATTCGATCAGTGACCAAAATGTCAGTAACTTAACCCTTTCCTGACGAACAAAATATTTAGGCACACTGAAGTTACCTATGATAATACCGGCACTTACCATAGCGAGCGGTCCAGATACCCCAAAAACCTCCGCCATCACATAACCCGCTGTCGGAATAAGCAAAGTCACTAACATCAATTGGGTTTCTTCCTCACAGTAACGGAAAAAATGATGTAATAAGACACCTAATACCGCGCCATAAATCAAACCACCTATCGCTTCGTGGATAAATAAGGCCGATACCTGCAGAGCCGTAATCGACTCAGTCGAAAACGCCATTTGGGATAACACCACAAAAACGACTAACCCGATACCATCATTGAATAGGGACTCTCCCTCCACTTGAATGGCGATATCCTCTGGGGCTCCCATTTTCTTTAAAATGGCCAGTACGGCAATCGGATCTGTGGGAGAAATTAAGGCGCCAAAGAGTAGGCAATGGGTGAGCGCTAGGGGTAATCCCAACTGGGGCGCAGCCCAAAATAGCAGGCCACCAATGATAAAGGTCGACAGCAATGTACTCACACAGGCAAGGATGAGGATCTCCCACTTTTGGTGCTTTAATATTGATAAGCGGATCTGCAGGGCGCCAGCGAAAAGTAAGAAACCGAGCATGCCATTCAGTAAGAGCGCCTGAAAATCGAGTTTCTCAAGCCCAACTACAAAATAGCCATATACTTCGCCCCCAAGCGCCTTACCACCGAGGAGCAGCAATAAACTCATCCCTAGGGCCAAAGCCGTGATAGCAACGGTTTCTTGTAATTTATGCACCCGTGAAGAGATTACAGAGGTGACTAAGGCTAACGCACAGAGAATACAGAGAATTTGATAACTAGACATGGGAGTCTCTTTCAACGCCAAGGTGCAGAGACTCTAGCACATATTTAGATTTCTAAACCATCCAATAAGCTTAACCAACCTTTTAGGATTCGATGGCAAAACCAAATAATACCAAAGAGATAAATCGAAAGACTGAGCCAAGTGACAGGCACCCAATAACCGAGTGCCAACAGGCCGATAAAAATAATAGTGGAATGGCGCTGCCAACGCAGATGCGAAGCAAGTAGCCCATTATTCAGTGTTTGGCGTTGCGATACATTGATAAACAGACTCAAGAGTACAGGAAGCAAGAGTAGTGGAAAGCCCGACATCAAGGCATAAAGCAAATGCCCAAGGCTATGATCTTCAATTTTTGCGGCATAGGTAGTTGTCGTTGTCATTGAGAGACTCCAGCCAGACGATGGGACTGGGCGCTCACAATCAACGCCCTTGTCTTTAACCTTACGTTCTCGGGTAAATAATCGCAACTAAGGAGTTAAAATATTTCCGCTCGAAAGCAAATGTCCCCATTCAGACTACAAGGACAAAGTGATATCGGACTTCAACTTAGTCGAGCAGGCTAACACAAAGCCAGCCTCAATCTCCGCGGGAGTTAATGTCATAGTACTACTGGATTCGGTCTCCCCTTCAAGCACTTGGCATTTGCAGGCACCACACACGCCAGAGCGGCAGGCGGCAATAATCGGCAAACCTTCAGCTTCAATGCCTTCGAGTAAGCTTTGCTCTGGGGTTAACGCGCGCTTTCTATCGCCGATAGATAACATAAAAGACGAACTGGAATTGGCTGGCTCTATGGCCTGTATTTCAGCTTGCTTGACTCTGTGTTGTGCCTCTTTGACCGCGGTGGCAAAGCTTTCATGGTGCAGTTGAGCCATATCAAAATTAAGCTCGCCCAGTAAGCGCTTCACGGCCTGCATATAGGGCTCTGGACCACATAAAAATACGGTCCGTTCCGCAAAGTCGGGTACCAAGTCAAGCAAACTTTTGGCACTTAAACGCCCAATATCATGTAGAACTTCATCCCCATGCCATAGTGTTTCTGTTGTGATGGATTCCAACATATAACGCAGCTTAAAACGGCTATGACGCTGCGCCATAGTGGCTAAGGAGGATTTAAAAATGATGTCTGCTTCGGAGCGAGCACTATGTACAAAGGCAATATCGGCGTCCATCTGGCTATCGGTAAGATAACGAGACATAGAGTACATAGGGGTAATACCACAGCCAGCACTCAAGAATAGATATTTTTTGCAGGAATATCAAACAGATTAAACTGTCCTGTGGGTGGTAATACCCGAACACTTTGCCCCGGATGCAAATGGTCAATAAGATAATTGGAGACGAGTCCTCCTTCGACCCGCTTAATGGTCACCATAAGGGAATAAGGGCGCGATGGTGTAGAGGACAAAGTATAACTGCGACAAGCTTGCTCACCGTTGATCTCAAGCACTAAGGTCATAAACTGACCAGGCTTATAATCAAACTTCATTGGCTCACCCGCTTGAAAACGAAAGCTCACCACATCAGCGGTTTCGTTCCAGCGTTCGACGCACACTAATTGATTGAAACTCTCCTGTCTTTGGGGAGAAAAGGATAATGCCCCCTCCCTCGACATCAGACTCATATTCATAGCATTTTTATCCACAAAACACTGCGGCTTTACTCAAACGATTAAAACCGCAGTTAAGCAAGGGTTCTCGGTTGACTTAGGCCACGTTTAACATGGTTTTCAAATCAGCCTCAACGGTCGTGGTATTGCGTAGGCCAAACTTATCTTCCAAAATTTTGGCTAAATTCGCCGTTAGGAAGGCTGGAGGGGTTGGGCCTGTACGAATGTTTTTACCCCAAGGGAGAGCAAGGTCAACAATACAACAATGGCTTTTTGCTCGAACCATGAAAGCACTAAGCTAAGGGGTAATTCATTAATATCGCACTCAAAAATCTCTGAAAGTGCAATCGCAAGCTGAATGGCAGAATAAGCATCGTTACACTGGCCAATATCGAGTAAACGCGGGATTCCGTTGATATCACCAAAGTCGAGTTTATTGAACTTGTACTTGCCACAACCTAAGGTCAGGATCACTGAATCTTTAGGGGCAGATTTAGCCAGATCGGTAAAATAGCTTCTTTCAGCCTTATCGCCATCACAGCCCCCAACGAGGAAGAAGTGCTTGATTGAGCCATTTTTCACATTATCAACCACGGCAGGAGCCGCAGCCATTAAGGCATTACGGGCAAAACCAATGGTGATGTTGTGTGGAATTTCATCATAATTAAAGCCTTCTAAAGCAAGGGCTTTATCTACCACCGCCGAGAAATCATCACCCACAATATGTGTCACCCCAGGCCAGCCGACAATGCTGCGGGTGAAAATGCGGTCGCTATAATTGCCCACATTGGGATCGATAATGCAGTTTGATGTCATCACCACAGCACCGGGGAAGTTAGCGAACTCCTTTTGTTGGTTCTGCCAAGCGCTACCGTAGTTACCGACAAGGTGAGGATATTTTTTAAAGGCGGGATACGCGAGTGCTGGCAACATTTCACCGTGGGTATACACATTGATGCCCTTGCCTGCGGTTTGCTCGAGGATAAGCTCTAAGTCCTTCATATCATGGCCGGAGACTAAAATCGCCTTGCCTTTAACTGACTTAGTATTCACCACTGTAGGCTCAGGGTGGCCGAAGGCCTCTGTCTCACCCGCATCGAGTAACGCCATAATGCGATAATTAAGCTGGCCTATGTCCATCGCAGTGGTGAATAACTTGTCTCCATCGACACTAGGCTCACCTAAGAATGCCATAATTTCATGGAAACGTTCTGCGATGCTGGCATCCGTTTTACCTAATACTCGAGCATGCTCCATATAGGCTGCTGCGCCCTTAAGGCCGTATAGGCAAAGCAGCCTTAACCCTAGGATATCCTCATGGATTTCATGCTTGTCTTTATTCAAAAGTGCAATAGGCGCCTGAGAAAGCATTTCAACTTTGGTCGTCCCCAACACTAATTGAGCGACTTCAGGAACCTGCTCTGCAACGATTCCCGCCGTCTCACATGCCGCTTCATAGGCAAGCTTTAAACTCGCACGATACTTAGCGGCCTGCTGCGCGTAGGCAATAAGGCGTTCATCGTCAAAATTGACGTTAGTCAGCGTAGAGAAAAATGCCTTAGGCACAAAACTGTCAACTTCGGCATCGATAATGCCCAGCCCGCGAGCTTTGACCGCATACACAGACACGCCCTGCAGCATATAAATCAATAAATCCTGCAGATCGGACGTTGCCGCCAACTTGCCACACATACCTTGGGAATAACTACAACCATTGCCAGCGGGTGTACGGATGGTTTGCTCACACTGAATACAAAACATGGATAGACTCCTAATTTAAATTCATGCTTTATTTATGCATGTTTAAAACTAGTCTACCGAAACCCTGTATAAGCGACAGCAATTTCTAAAATTCAATATCAAATGTTAGAGAAAGATCACCTTAAGCAAATGCTAATAAATATAAAAATCCTAGCTAACGCCCATAAAAAAACGCCCATCATTGATGGACGTTTCTTACATAACTAATTGTTTATTAATTAGCTTTCATATCACTAACCGATTGTAACATAATGCGACTTTCACGCTGAAACTGCGGTGCAAACTCCCCAAACCACGTAGCAACAGTTTGAAACTGCTTAATAAACTCATCCCTATCACCACGCTTTAGCAGCTCTAATGCTTCACGGTAGTTATCTAAATAATCGCCGATAGCGTGCTGGCTATCCTGCTGGGCAAAAATAATATCTGCGTAAAGCTCAGGACTTTGGGCGAATAAACGCCCGACCATGGCTAATTCCAAACGATAAATCGGCGAGCTAAATTGCAGTAAAGTATCGATATCCGCCTCTTCCTTACACAGATTCAAACCATAGACAAAGGTCGAGAAATGGCGCATCGCCTGCACTAACTGCATCGCACTGTCGTGGCGCTCGGGCTCAGCTTCGACAATCCGCGCCCCCCAAATGGTGATCTGTTCGAGCAACCATTGGTATTTATCAGGCTCACGTCCGTGACACACCACGACGACTTGCTTTGCTAAGCTCCCAACATCGGGACCAAACATGGGGTGGAATCCCACCACGGGGCCTTTATGGGCCTCGAGCATGGCGTTAACTGGCTCAGTTTTGATGGACGTTAAGTCGGCTAAAATGCAATCCTTTGGCAACTGAGTCAGTTTTTCACGAATAAGCTCACAGGTGATGGCAATAGGCACTGTCACCAACACCATTCCTGCCTCGGCAAATAAACTATCCGCTTGCTGCCAGTCATCTTTATCAAGAATATTAACTTGATAACCCGACAGCTTCAGCATCTGTTGGAATAAGCCGCCAAGCTGACCTTTACCACCGACAATCACCACTGGGCCGAGATCTTTTTTGACTTGTTTAAAGCCAACATCTTTTTCATTGAGATAAGACTCACGCATCAAGCGGCGTAGAATGTCCTCAATTAGTTGTGGTGCAATCCCCATCGCATTGGCTTCTTCACGGCGTTTAGCCAACATAGCCGCTTCCCGCTGTGGCGCATAAATTGGTAGTCCTGCGGCGTGTTTTACCGTACCAACCTGTGCGACTAAATCCAATCGTTTACGCAGTAAATGCAATAATTGCTGATCGACACCGTCGATAAGTCCACGAAGGTTCTCTAGCTCGGCCGTTGTTTTTTCATTCATACTTTGAGTCCATTAAGCACTTAGGCATTTGCCACTTTCAACGTATTAAAACGTGTGGTGAGTATCGAAGATAACTTCGATGCACCTTGGCGTAAAACGGTTTCGGTTTTTTCCCAATTAATACAGGAATCCGTCACAGAAACACCGTACGCTAACTCGCTTAATGGCTTATCACAGCTCTGATTTCCTTCATTTAAATGACTTTCTAACATCACACCGATAATAGACTTATTGCCATGGTAGATTTGTGTAAAAACATCCTCGCACACGGGAATTTGCCGTGCATAATCCTTGGAGGAGTTACCATGACTACAATCGATGATAAGGCGAGCATTGAGCTTGGCCTTATGTAGCTGCGCTTCACATTCAGCCACGCTGGCGGCATCGTAATTGGGTGTCGCGCCGCCACGCAGGATCACATGCCCATCGGGGTTACCCGCCGTTTGCAATAGTGCAACCTGGCCTTGCTGGTTAATGCCCATAAATCTGTGGCTACTGGCCGCCGATTTAAGTGCATTAATTGCCACATCGAGCTTACCATCTGTGCCATTTTTAAAGCCGACGGGCATAGACAGGCCCGAAGCCATCTCCCTATGGGTTTGCGATTCAGTGGTGCGAGCACCAATCGCCGACCAAGTCACTAACTCAGAAATATATTGTGGGCTGATAGGATCGAGCGCTTCGGTGGCGACAGGCAACTCGAGTTCGGCCAGCCAAATCATCAGCTCACGAGCCATCTTTAAGCCCTTCTCGACATCGAAGGACTCGTCCATATCGGGATCGTTAATCATCCCCTTCCAACCCACTGTGGTGCGCGGCTTTTCAAAGTACACTCGCATTAAAATATAAAACTCATCACTGAGCTCATCGTGCAACTTTTTAAGTTTTAAGGCGTATTCCTTAGCCGCAGTGATATCGTGGATAGAGCAAGGGCCAGCGACAATCAGCACTCGGTTATCGCGTTTATGGACAATATCGGCGACGGTTTTGCGGGCATTGAGGATATAACGATAGGCATGTTCGGAGAGTGGCAGCGCATTTTTAAGCTCTTGCGGCGTAATTAAGATCTTCTCTGAACTAATGTGTACGTTATTTATCGTATCCTGCTGCATGCTTACCACCTGAGACTGAGTGTTATACCCTGTTTTAAAGCTCATCTTCAAAAGCTTGGGTGTGAGTTTGTTCGTAAAAAATGATGACATCACCAATGTAATTCCGTAATGCTACACCATTACAATAGGGAGTCACTATGCCTGCAAACGGTTTGAAGATCAAGGAGAAGTGTTAGAAATAGTACTTGAGCAACGCGAAGAGACAGCAACAAGCGGAAATTGACTTAAAAAACAATAACAAAAAACCGCCACTAGGGCGGTTTTCTGTGCGAACACTACGTCTTGTTTTCTGTAGCGGGTACTATTACTTAGTAGCCAGCTTTTCACGGATACGTGCAGATTTACCTGAACGATCACGTAAGTAGTACAGTTTGGCGCGACGAACGCGACCACGACGCTTAACTTCAATGCTAGCGATCAGCGGGCTGTGCGTTTGGAATGCACGCTCAACACCTTCGCCATTAGAGATTTTACGTACTGTGAATGCAGAGTGCAGACCACGGTTACGCTTAGCAATTACAACGCCTTCAAAAGCCTGTAAACGCTCTTTGTCACCTTCTTTAACACGAACCTGAACTACTACTGTATCACCAGCACCAAACGCAGGTACGTCTTGTTTCATTTGCTCATCGTTGAGCATTTTAATGATGTTGTTCATAACTTACTCCGTTCTAGAATTAACTGAGCTACGACTAAGCATGCTTGTCCATTGCTTCAACGAACTGCGCTAAAAGAGTCGTTTGTTCGTCAGTCAGAGCTAGATTTTCAAATAATTCTGGTCGTCTTAGAAAAGTCCTACCAAGGCTTTGCTGTAAACGCCAGAGTCTAATTTGTTCGTGGTTGCCACTTAGCAGCACCGCTGGCACATCGAGTCCATCTAGGCTTTCAGGGCGAGTGTAATGAGGACAATCCAGTAGACCGTCGGAGAAAGAATCTTGCTCCGCCGAGGCTTGTTTTCCTAGCACGCCAGGAACCAATCTCGATACTGCATCTATGAGTGTCATTGCTGGTAATTCGCCGCCCGAAAGCACGTAATCACCAATTGACCACTCCTCATCCACCTCCGTTTGAATAATGCGTTCATCAATACCTTCGTATCGACCACAGACCAAAATCAAACGTGATGATTGCGCCAACTCAGAAACGCCTTGCTGATCCAGCTTACGTCCTTGAGGTGACAAGTAAATCACCTTCGCACCTTCACCCGCAGCAGCTCTCGCTGCATGGATGGCATCGCGCAAGGGTTGCACCATCATCAACATGCCGGGACCACCGCCGTAAGGTCGGTCATCTACCGTACTGTGTCTATCATGGGTGAAATCGCGGGGATTCCAGGTTTGCAACTCCAGCAGGCCGTTTTTCACGGCTCGACCCGTAACACCAAAGTCTGTCACGGCACGGAACATCTCTGGGAACAGGGTTATTACCCCTAACCACATCTGTTGTACCTCGACTTAGAAGTCAGGATCCCAATCCACTAAAATCTGTTTACCTTGCAGATCCACCGTTTTGATGAACTGCTCTGGGACAAAGGGGATCATACGTTCCACTTTGCCGAAACTATCTTTAGTGTTGGCCTTAACTAACAGCACATCGTTCGATCCTGTTTCCACGATCTGATCGACTATGCCCATGTTGTAACCCGTTGTATTGACCACTTCACAACCGATGAGATCACGCCAATAGAATTCATCTTCTGGCAATGCTTGCATCTGTTGCGGCAGGATTGCAATCTCACAATTTGTGAGCATTTGCGCTCTCTCCCGCGTGTTGACACCTTCAAGTTCGGCTACTACGGCCTTGCCTTGGTATCGCCACTGAGTGACCTTTACTTCACGCCATTCACCATTTTCTTTAATAAGCCAAGGCGAATAGTCAAAGATACCTTCAACAGAATCGGTATAGGCGGTGATTTTCAGCCAACCTTTAATGCCATGACAGGAGCCTAATTTCCCCAGTACGACTGGCTGTTGGTTACTGCTCATCAATCTATACCTTAACGCTATTAAGCAGTTGCTTTACGAGCGTCTTTGATCAATTTTGCTACGCGATCAGTTGTCGCAGCGCCGTTAGAAACCCAGTGCTCAACGCGAGCTAGGTCTAAACGTAAAGTTTCTTCTTGGCCGCGGGCCAATGGGTTGAAGAAACCAACACGCTCAATGAAACGACCGTCACGAGCGTTACGGCTGTCAGCAACAACGATGTTGTAAAATGGACGCTTTTTAGCGCCGCCACGAGCTAAACGAATGGTAACCATGCGTTTTCAATCCTCTAATGATTTGCTTGAAGCAAAAATAAAAACTGGAACCCCGTGTTCGCGAAGAGTCCCAGATAGAAAGCCGGAAGATTTTACCTGACTTTTCAACGAATGCAACCAAATCTGGCGATTATTAAACCTGCCACCCTAGTGCGCTCGTCGGTCTAAGCTTAATCAACCGACTGATAAAACATTAACTTTGGTCAAAATTGTTGAAATTAACGTCCGGGAAATTTCATTCCACCCGGCATCATGCCACGCATTCCGCGCATCATTTTTTGCATGCCGCCCTTGGCCGACATTTTTTTCATCATCTTTTGCATCTGGGTAAACTGTTTCAATAAACGGTTTACGTCTTGGATTTGTGTACCTGAACCCGCTGCGATACGACGTTTACGTGAGCCTTTGATTAAATCCGGGTTTTTGCGCTCTTTGGCCGTCATAGAATTAATGATGGCCTCCATTTGGCCCGTCATCTTGCCGTCTTGAATCTGTGCTAAGGCCTCTGGTGGCAATTGGCCGACACCGGGCAACTTTTCCAGCATGTTCATCATGCCGCCCATGTTTTTCATTTGCTGTAACTGCTCACGGAAATCTTCTAAATCAAAGCTGCCGCCCTGCTTCACCTTCGAAGCCAGCTTCATCGCCTTTTCTTTATCGACGCCGCGTTCAACTTCTTCGATAAGCGATAACACATCGCCCATGCCCAAAATACGTGAGGCAATACGGTCCGGATGGAAAGGCTCTAGGGCATCGGTCTTTTCACCCACCCCGAGGAATTTAATTGGCTTGCCTGTGATATGGCGAATCGATAATGCCGCACCGCCGCGGGCATCACCGTCGACCTTAGTTAAGATGACGCCCGTTAACGGCAAGGCTTCATTAAAGGCCTTGGCGGTATTGGCCGCATCTTGCCCCGTCATCGCATCGACAACGAAGAGAGTTTCGATGGGTTTAACCGCAGCATGCAGCGCCTTGATTTCATCCATCATGGCTTCATCGACGTGCAGACGGCCAGCGGTATCGAGGATCACCACATCAATAAATTTGAGTTTCGCGTGGGCAATGGCCGCTTTCGCGATATCTATGGGTTTTTGGCTCACATCCGATGGAAAAAACGCCACATCGACTTCACTAGCCAAGGTCTCAAGCTGTTTGATTGCCGCAGGGCGATAAACGTCAGCACTGACCACTAATACCGATTTCTTATGGCGAGTACGCAGTAATTTACCTAACTTGGCAACACTGGTGGTTTTACCGGCACCTTGCAAACCTGCCATCATAATCACGGCGGGTGGCTGAGTCGCTAAATCTAAGGCTTCATTCGCCTCGCCCATGGATTTTTCAAGTTCGCTTTGAACTATCTTAATAAAGGCTTGGCCTGGGCTTAAACTTTTCGCCACTTCTTGGCCAACGGCGCGCTCTTTGACATTGTTAACGAACTCACGCACCACGGGCAGGGCAACATCGGCCTCCAGCAGTGCCATACGCACTTCGCGCAGGGTTTCCTTAACGTTTTCTTCAGTTAAGCGACCACGGCCACTGATATTTTTCAGCGTGCGTGACAGTCTGTCGGTTAGATTCTCAAACATTATCCTGCTCTATACCTTTAAGGATCTCGATTAATGGACTGTATTATAACGATGCGGGCGCATTATGCTACTGCCACACTCATCTTGCGGGCACTTAAGCATTTTTCTTGCACTGGCTCATATTTTACCGTTAGAGGCGAACTATTTACTCCTAACAATAAGAATCTGCTAAATTTTGCAACTCATGTCACTGCCCATTTGTCGACAGCTCATGTTATTCTAAGGAAAATATTGATCTGTATGCCAAGTTAATACCCAAACAACCTGAAGATGCAGGATTCTGCGGGAATTTAAGGCACCTTTAACAACACGAATAGGTTAATTACCCATGGTCATTTTTTCCGCCTCAGCCATGTTTTTTTACTGCATTGCATTGGTATTAGTGACAAGTCGACTGTTCCACCCTGAGGGGCCTAATCGCCGAGCCGTTGCGGGTGTGGCGGCGATTGCCGTTATTTTACATGCCGCGGCGCTATCCCAAGCGATATTTACCAGCGACGGACAAAACTTCAGTCTGACTAATGTGATTTCATTAGTGAACTGGATTATCGCCTTCACCTTTACTGTGTTGATGTTCCGACTAAAAGTGATTGTGGTCGTTCCGGTGGTTTATGCCTGTTCCGTGTTATCCGTTGCGCTACTGTGGTTATTGCCGCCCAAGTTTATTACCCACTTTGAGCTTTACCCTGAAGTCTTAGCCCATGTAGTGCTGTCACTTATGGCCTACAGTGCCTTAATGATCGCCGCCCTGTATGCGATTCAGCTGGCGATGATCCAAAATAAGCTCAAGAAGAAACAACTGATGTTAAGTCCGGGTATTCCACCATTGATGACGGTTGAGAAACAGCTATATCACCTTGTGATCATTGGCGTTATCTTGCTGAGTTTATCCCTCGCCACTGGATTTATATTCCTCGATGACATGTTTGCCGATGGCAAAGGCCATAAGGCAATTCTGTCGATTATGGCTTGGTTCGTGTATATCACTATGCTATGGCAGCAATATTCGGTCGGCTGCAAGATCCGCACCGCCGTTATTTACACTTTAACGGGTGCAACCCTGCTCTCACTGGCTTATTTTGGCGCGCGTATTGTTAAAGAGTTAATCCTCAGCTAATAATGTTAAGCCTGCGATATGATGAATGCCTTCGCTGGCTTGACACTCCTTTGAAATATCGGTATTTACTTAAGTTTGCTGGCTAATTTGGGATCGACTTTTTGGACGCTATATCGACAAGCGCACTCCTCATTTTTTTACTAGTGCTCATTCTATTCTCTGCCTATTTTTCAGGCTCAGAAACCGCCATGATGACCCTCAATCGCTATCGTCTAAGGCATTTAGCATCCAATGGCCATAAGGGCGCCATTCGCGCCCTCAAATTGTTAGAACGCCCTGACCGCTTAATAGGTTTAATCCTGATCGGTAATAACTTAGTCAATATTTTAGCCTCAGCCATTGCGACAATCATTGGTATGCGACTCTGGGGAGACTTAGGGGTCGCGATCGCCACAGGGGTCCTCACCTTAGTCGTATTAGTTTTTGCGGAAGTAACCCCAAAAACCATTGCTGCATTAAATCCAGAACGTATTGCATTCCCATCGAGCTTCTTCCTTATCGTGCTGTCGACAGTATTTGCCTATGTTGTTACCAGCGTAAACCTCATCACTACGGGCATATTGCGTTTATTCGGTATCAAAAGTATCAGCAGTAGTGATGCCTTAAGCCAGGAAGAATTGCGCACCGTAGTGCATGAAGCGGGGGCGCTCATCCCCCAACGTCACCAAGAAATGTTGTTATCTATCCTAGACTTAGAGAAAGTCACCGTTGAAGATATTATGGTGACACGTTCGGATATTTACGCCATTAATGTTAATGATGAATTTAAAGTCATTAATCGCCAGGTTATTCAAAGCCCACACACCCGAGTATTAGTCTACCGTGACACCATTGACGATGCGGTTGGCTTTATTCATCTGCGTGATGCCCTGCGTCTACAATCTAAGGAACAATTCAGTAAATCCTCCCTATTGCGCGCCGTAAAGGAACTGTATTTTATTCCCGAAGGCACACCGTTAAATGTGCAGTTGGCGAATTTTCAGCACAATAAGGAACGGATAGGCCTAGTGGTGGATGAATATGGCGATATCCAAGGCCTAGTCACCTTAGAAGACATTTTGGAGGAAATTGTTGGCGATTTTACCACCTCAATGATTGCGACGCCGAGCGAAGATATTAATATCCAGCAAGATGGTAGCTACTTGATCGACGCCAGCATCAGCATCCGAGATCTCAATAAAGAAATGAAGTGGAATTTTCCAACGGACGGTCCTAAGACACTCAATGGATTAATCTTGGAATATTTAGAAGAGATCCCCTCGGAAAACACCAGTTTACGCCTCGCGGGTTATCCATTAGAGGTCATTGAAGTGGCTGATAATATGGTCAAAACGGTACGACTGATCCCGCAGCATTACCACCCGCCACGCTCATAAGCCACACATTACCCCATATAAAAAATCGGCTGAACCCAATAGGTTCAGCCGATTTTGCTCTCCCCCGAGAAAACTAGATATTTTTTTGCGCCTCGATGGCGCGGCGTTTTTCGATCGCTATGGGCGTGATTTCCTCATTCAGCGACTTTTCCAGACCTAGCATAAAATACACTTCGGCCATTAAAAAAAACGGCCCGATAAGCAGTTGATTTAAGTCATCCACAAAGGCAGGTTTGGCTTTCTCATATCGATGCCCAATAAGCTGGAAAACCCAACCTAGGATAAAAACGCCCAACGCCAGCCAGATAGCATTAGCCGAATGTGATACCAGTTCAGTGGTATAGAGCACGGGAATTAAAAAAAGGGTTAGCCCAATAGCCAATTTCAGGTGTAAGCGGACATAATACAGTAGCACAACGACACCTAAGATCAGTCCTAAGCTGGTTTCTCCCAAGCTTCCAAGTGGCACTCTGACAGTCGCCAACAACAAAAATGCCGACCAAATAATTAATGGAATACCAATAAAGTGCGTTTGAATATTTCGATGATTTAAATGCACACTCTTATAGGTTGATAACTGCTCTACGGCGGATTTCATCTGGGGCTCCTTTTGCTGTGTCCCTGCAAATTTATTTGCATCTAAGTATAACTTTTGACCTTAACCTAGCCCAAAAATGCGAAGCTGAACAGTAAAAAGTAACAAAAATGTTGCAATCCATCTTAACGCGATAAAAAAGGGAGCATAAGGCTCCCTTAATGACACAGACCAAGCTGTTAGCGAGACTCGATAATAACAGTAGCGATTGCGTAGGATTTTTCATCCGCGATTGAAATATGCCCGACCATGCCATTGAGCAAAGCTAAACGCTGCAGCGCCCCTTCCGTAAAATCAATCGTCGGGGCACCATCGGGCGTATTCCCAATGTGGATATGCTGGAAAGATACCCCACGTCCAATCCCCGTCCCCAAAGCTTTAGCTGCGGCCTCTTTGGCGGCAAAACGTTTAGCCAAATAACGGCTCGGTTGGCTATGCTGTTGATAGATATCGAACTCAGCCTCTGTCAGTACACGTTTAGCCAGCTTATCGCCGGAACGTGCCACATGGGCCGTGATGCGCTCGATTTCAACTATGTCAGTACCAAGCCCAACAATTGCCATTATTCGCCCCGACGCCCTTCAAGCATTAGGGTTTTCATATCTTTAACGGCGGTTGCTAAACCATCGATAGCCGCACGGGCAACGATGGCATGGCCAATATTGAGTTCGTACAACTCAGGGATCGCCGCTATCGGCTTAACATTGTGGTAATGCAGTCCATGGCCCGCATTGACAATAAGCCCTTTGCCATGGGCATATTTTGCCATTTCGCTGATTCTGGCTAATTCACGGGCTTCATCTGCTTCTGTTTTCGCATCAGCATAGCAACCCGTATGGATTTCGATCACCGGTGCGCCAGAAGCAACCGCGGCATCGATTTGGGTCTTATCCGCATCAATAAATAAGGATACTTGAATACCATTTGCGGCTAAACGAGCCACTGCGGCGGTGATTTTCTCAAGTTGCCCTGCCACATCTAAGCCACCTTCTGTGGTCACTTCCTGACGCTTTTCAGGTACTAAGCAAACATAAGTGGGTTTCACTTCGCAGGCAATAGTGAGCATTTCTTCGGTAACGGCACACTCGAAGTTCATGCGGGTTTTTAACGTTTTTGCTAATAAATACACATCGCGGTCGATGATATGACGCCTGTCTTCACGCAAATGGATAGTGATACCGTCGGCCCCCGCATGTTCTGCAACGGCTGCCGCATGGACTGGATCGGGGTAATTGGTGCCGCGCGCCTGACGTAGGGTCGCAATATGGTCGATATTTACACCCAATAAGATACGGCTCATCGGGAACTCCTTTATGTTTGTAAGGCTAGAATTAACGCTGAAATTGCGCCCTATTGTACTGACACCCAGATGAAAAAACACTGAGACGCTCACTAAAAACAGCTACTCGGGTGAATTATCCCCATCATACTTTGACGTCAAGGCACTCTGAAACAATTGTCGGCTGAGCAAAGGTTTAGTGCCAAGCAGAGGTTGTAGCATAGAACGCATCAACCGCTTTGCACTTAAAAAATGCTCCTCCACTAATTGATTATCGTTAAGTGCCGTTAGCATCGCCCCTTGATAAGCGTTGCGAGCACGGGAATTAAGCACAAATTGAAAGCCTAACTCGGGGATGAGTTGGTAGTAATCTTCAGGGATCAGCGCCTCACCTTGGGTATCGCGACTAAGGGAGGGCATAGCTCCTAACTCCCGCAGTAGCGCTAACTCAAGATAACGCAGCTGAGATTGGCAAAAATTTGCTGCAAGACCGACTAAGGCGCGATGATAAATAAGGAATAACGCTTCGGCATTGTGCTGAACAGACAAGGTTCGTATCAGCAACTCATTGATATACATGCCAGCATATAGGCTGTGGCCGCTAAGCGGAACGGCGGGAGCCGCCGCTTCAATTTGCGTTAAGGTTTTTAATTCAGACTTGCCGCTAAATTCAAAGATCAGCGGTTGAAAGGGTTGGAGAATACTTTTGATAGAGCGTTTACCACTGCCCACTCTGGCAACCGCATCGACTCGTCCAATGCCGTCAACCAACAGGTTAACTAAGGCACTGGACTCACGGTATGGACGATGATGTAGAACATAACCACGTTTCATCGATAAGCATGCTCAAATGGCAAAAATTAATCGTCACCGTAACCTAAGCTACGTAGGGCACGCTCATCGTCGGCCCAGCCGGATTTCACTTTTCACCCACACTTCGAGGAAAACTTTATTATCAAATAAGGTTTCCATATCTAAACGAGCTTGGGTCGCAATAGTACGAATACGCTCGCCCTTGCTCCCTATTACCATACGTTTTTTGGCCTTCGCGCTCAACGAGGATCAGGGCGTTAATTTGGTAAACGCCGTTTTCCATCATCTTAAATTGCTCGATTTCAACCGTTGCATCGTAGGGCAATTCGTCGCCGAGGAATCGCATCAGTTTTTCACGGACAATTTCAGAGGCCATAAAACGCTGTGAACGGTCAGTCACATAATCTTCAGGGAAGAAGAAGGGGTTCTCCGGCAGGGAGTCAGCCGCTAATTCCAAAATCCGCTTAACGTTAGTGCCTTTACTGGCTGAAATCGGCAGAATTTCATCGAAGGGATACTTCTTCGCCACTTCTTCCAAATAGGGGAAAAGGGCTTCTTTATCTTTGATATTGTCCACTTTATTAATAGCTAAAATGGTTTTACGCTCTTCGCCACCGCGACGCAGTTTACTTAATACCATTTCATCATCGGCGGTCCAAGTCATGCCATCGACAACAAAAATCACCATAGAAACATCGGCAAGTGAACTGGCTGCTGCACGGTTCATCAAACGGTTTATGGCGCGTTGTTCTTCAATATGCAGCCCCGGCGTATCGATAAACACGATTTGCTTAGGACCATCGGTATGGATACCCATGATACGGTGGCGGGTCGTTTGCGGTTTTTTCGAGGTAATACTGATCTTTTGCCCAAGCAAACGGTTCAGCAGAGTCGATTTACCCACGTTAGGGCGTCCAATAATCGCCACCATGCCACAGTAGGTCACATCGTAGTGAACAGACGGCGCCGCCGCGCTCGCTGCATTCATCCTTGCCAGTAATTCATCTAAGCTCGGCTCATTGCTCGCGTTAGCGGCATCGACAGCTGGCAAGTCTGTTTTTTTGGTCATTTATTCAGTAACTCCAATACTTGCGCCGCGGCGATCTGTTCGGCTTTGCGGCGTGAACTCGCAACCCCTATTACACTTTGGCTCAAGTCTTCAATACGGCATTCAACGGTGAATGTCTGGTCATGGGCATCGCCTTCTATATTGATTACTTGGTAATCTGGTAGTGGCTTTTTTAACCCTTGTAAATATTCTTGCAGCAAGGTTTTAGCATCTTTCTGGCTTATGCCGGGTTTAATTTCCGCTAAACGCTCGGCATACCAGTTCAGCAATAACTTACGACAGATCTCTAGATCTGAATCAAGATAAATCGCGCCGATAATGGCTTCTACCGCATCGGCAAGAATTGATTCGCGGCGGAATCCACCGCTTTTTAATTCACCAGGACCTAAGTATAAATAGTCTCCTAGTTTAAAAACCTGGGCAATAAGCGTTAAAGTGTCGCCACGCACTAAGGTGGCGCGCATCCGGCTTAAATCGCCTTCAGTCGCCTTCGGAAACTGATGATAAAGTGCATCGGATATCACGATAGATAAAATAGAATCACCTAAAAACTCTAGACGTTCGTTGTGTTTATTTGCCGCGCTTCTATGGGTCAAGGCTTGGGTTAACAACTCAATTTTCTTGAACTCATAACCTAAGGTACGACACAAACGAGGCAAATTTTTAATCGGTTCCATGCTATTTTATTCCACCTACACGCTCAAAACGCACACCGCTTGGTACCCAAGTTGGGAGGAAATCGGCGGGTGTGCGGTCAAATTCAAAACTAATCCAAATCGCTACCGCTTTACCAACCAGGTTTTCTTCGGGGACAAAGCCCCAGAAGCGACTGTCGGTACTGTTATCACGGTTATCCCCCATGGCAAAGTAATGACCCTCTGGCACGAGGAACTCACCTGCTGGTAAGTTACCTTCACGTTTAAAGTAACCCAGCATATCAGGACGGCTTGGGTTGATTAAGATATCGTGAGCCACTTCGCCCAATTGCTCCTTATAACGTAATAATGGCACCCCATCTTGGCTATAATCACCACGACTGATCTCGGTACGCGCAACCACTTCCGCTTCAGGGCAATTGGTCTGCTGAGCACCGCAGGCCTTTTGGATCATCAACTGCTTATTACGATAAATAACTCGATCACCCGGTAATCCGACAACGCGTTTGATATAGTCAATTTGCGGATTCTCTGGGTATTTAAACACAATCACATCGCCACGTGCAGGCTTGCCCGTTTCAACCAGTTTAGTTCGCCATACGGGATCTTTGAGGCCATAACTAAATTTTTCCACCAAAATAAAATCGCCCACCAACAGGGTTGGCATCATAGACCCCGAGGGGATTTGAAATGGCTCATAAATGAAGGAACGCAGGAGCAACACAAAGGCAATCACAGGGAAGATAGAATGCGCAGTTTCGACTATGGTCGACTCACGAATGATTTGGTACTCGGCTTCTTCGGTTAAATTCGCTTGTGATGCCTTTGCCAGCGCCAAACTCTCGCGACGCTTAGGGGCAAACATTAGCACATCGACTAACCAGATAAGCCCTGAGATCAGGGTTACCAGCACTAAAATAATGGAAAAATAGGCTGCCATTGCTTATTGAACTCCTGCCTTGAAATAATTAAAGGTTCTTAACTTAGCGACTATTGTATTTCGACTATCGAGCTTTAGTTAACTTACCGCATTTCATCATAAACACCACAAAATCATGCGATAACCTAACTAAAGCGCCGCAAACTGCGGCGCAATAGTTGACTAAATTGTCATGCTGTTACTCAGGACTACTCATTGAGTTTAAGTACCGCCAAAAATGCCTCCTGCGGCACCTCAACGTTACCCACCTGCTTCATCCGTTTCTTACCCTCTTTTTGTTTATTTAAGAGTTTTTTCTTACGGGAAACGTCGCCGCCGTAACACTTAGCCGTAACGTCTTTACGTAGGGCTTTTACGGTTGAACGGGCAATAATCTGGCTGCCAACGGCTGCTTGAATCGCAATATCAAACATTTGACGTGGGATCAGCTCTTTCATCTTTTCAACTAACGCTAAACCGCGGTGACGAATGTTTGATCTGTGGATGACCATAGCGAGAGCATCGACTCTGTCGCCGTTAATCAAGATGTCTAAGCGCACCATGTCTGCGGGATCGAAGCGAATAAAGTTATATTCGAGCGAAGCATAACCGCGGCTGGTTGATTTCAAGCGGTCGAAGAAATCCATCACCACTTCCGCCATTGGTAGATGGTAGGTCACGGCCACTTGATTACCGTGGTAAACCATGTTCACCTGCGTGCCACGTTTTTCAATACAAAGAGTAATGACGTTACCTAAGTATTCTTTTGGCACTAAAATGTTGGCCTCAACAATCGGCTCACGCATTTCTTCGATATTGTTAATCGCGGGTAAATCTGACGGGTTATCGACATAGACAACTTCACCGTTAGTCATCACCACTTCATAGACTACCGTCGGTGCCGTAGTGATCAGCTCAAGATTGTATTCACGCTCTAAACGTTCTTGAATGATTTCCATATGGAGCAGGCCTAAATAGCCAATACGGAAACCAAAGCCAAGGGCCGATGAACTTTCAGGTTCGAAGAACAATGAAGCATCGTTCAGGCTGAGTTTGTTTAACGCATCACGGAAGTTTTCATATTCATCGGTCGAAATCGGGAATACGCCCGCGTAAACCTGCGGTTTTACCTTTTTAAAACCAGGCAAAGGCTTATCCGCACCATTCTTCGCCAGTGTCAAGGTATCACCCACTGGCGCGCCGTGGATCTCCTTAATACCTGCGATCACGAAACCTACCTCACCGGTTTTTAGCTCGGCCTTGTCGGTTTGCTTTGGAGTGAAAATACCTACGCGGTCTGCAGTGTGGTTTTGTCCGGTAGACATTACCTTGAACTTGTCGCCTTTCTTCAGGCTACCGTGTTTAATGCGTACCAAGGACACTACGCCTAAGTAGCTGTCAAACCAAGAATCTATGATTAAGGCTTGCAGTGGCGCATCAGGATCACCTTCAGGCGGCGGGATTTGTGCAACGATCACTTCTAATACATCATCGACGCCGACGCCGGTTTTAGCGGAACAACGCACGGCATTCATCGCATCGATACCGACAATATCTTCAATTTCGGCGGCAACACGCTCAGGGTCGGCTTGCGGTAGGTCGATCTTGTTTAAAATAGGCACCACATCCAAATTCATATCCAGTGCGGTATAACAGTTTGCCAGAGTCTGAGCTTCTACGCCCTGACCCGCATCCACCACCAGCAGTGCGCCTTCACAGGCCGCTAATGAACGTGACACCTCATAGGAAAAGTCAACGTGTCCAGGGGTATCAATAAAATTGAGTTGGTAGACTTGGCCATCTTTAGCCTTGTAGTCTAGGGTGACACTTTGTGCTTTAATCGTGATACCACGCTCACGCTCAAGATCCATAGAATCGAGCACTTGAGCATCCATTTCACGGTCGGTTAAACCGCCACAAACCTGAATAAGACGATCTGATAGCGTCGATTTACCATGGTCGATATGGGCAATAATTGAGAAGTTTCTAATGTGTTTCATTATGCTGCAATGACTAATACTGAAAATGGATACGGTTCAAAGGAGCGAAATTGTACCTGATTGCGGTTTCAATACCAATCAGATTCACTCCTAGTTGCATTTATGCCGCCAAAAGGTATGAAAGTCTCAAATTAACTTCCTATGCTAAACGACTAATAGACTGAAACTAATCGGTTAATTTACCCAAACTGACACCCATGCCTAAATAAGCCAAAATCACGGGCTTTGCGTCCACTTCGAGCCATTTTGCCCGCTGTTTTCCAAACCACCAAGCCAACAAAGTTCCAAGGGCAGCAAAAGCCATGGCACTCAGATCAGGATTAAATTGGATGAGATTACCAACAAATTGCCCTAAAACTGCCCCGACAAACAAACCCAATAAAGGCAAAAGGTAGACCAGGGCGGCCGCTTTTAGAATAACACTCTCGGGAAGACCCAACTTCAAAAGTTCACCGGGTTCGCAGGGACGCTCACTTTGAATGGAGAATTGTTGGGTCTTGGCTGAAAAAGCCTGCGCCACAGCGGAAGTACCGCAGGATTCGCTACTACTGCAACTCTTACAGGTGCTCTTAAGCTCAACTTCAACCCTGAGCCAGCCCTGATTATCACAGGCAATCACCCTTGCCACTTCTTCCATCATAGTGCTGCGCCCTATTCTAGTCTGAGGCTTTTTGCAATTCGCGTAAGGGTTTCTGTCGGCACTTTACCTACGGCGACCACTTCAGCATTACCCACTTTTTCAGAGACCAACGATAAACCATTGCGGGTGATTAACTCCTCCGGCAATGGACTCGAGCCCGCTCTGGCCACATAAACGGAAATATTGGCGAGTCCATCGGTCAATGCAATATATTCCACCGCTTCATGGCTCCCAATTAAACGGTGATGGTCGCGTACAACGACGGTGAAACCCGCAGGTAACCAAGAGAATTGCCAATTTTGACCATCTTGCCGCTCCGCTTGATCGATAACCGCTGGCCACTCTTGTTTGTAGGCTTCCTGTAAAATAGTGGGCGGCTCATTGAATTCGATGAGTTCAATCACCATGATCTGCTCAAGCAATTGTTTGTCTTGAGTCAGCATGTCGTATCGCAGCGGCAAATATGTCTCCATATCGAGCCAGATCTGAAAACCATAGCGATATTCATCATTGGGTAACAAGCGGATCATTTGCCCAGGGCGGCCCGCAATACGTGTTCGACCACCGAGCACGAATTGATAACCGACTTCTAAATCGTTCATTTGGGCGGAAAATGCCGCGGGCCAAACACCTTGAATATGATTGGAAATAATACTGTATGCTGGTTGGTCGTGTTCAATAAAAGTCACACGATTCCCCACACGTACCGCATTCTTAGGGGGACCATTGAGGTACTCTAAAAAAGCAACTTCCTGCTCATTTACTTTACCGTGAAGATAAACCAAAGGCCGAATGTGATCGGCCTGAAGTTGAATAATCGATGCTTTAAATTCTTTCTCTTTTAAAGCCTGACTCATTTTATCGAGCCAGACTTTGGCGGGCATATCTTCCTGCGCCATAGCAGGAAATACCAAGGCTAACAAAGCCAACAGGATTAGACGCAAGCTAACTCCTTACTACTGATTGACAGGAACGGGAATAACCTCGGTATTGTCTTCTATAACCGCCCCAGTATTCAATCGTTGTTGCAACATATGATCTTGAATATAAGTATTAATTCGACGGCGTTGTTCGTTCATTTGATCATTAGTGTAACCTTGGTTTTGTTGCACAGGCCCAGTTTGTAAACTTACTGGAGAAGCACTGCCCACCAAAGGACGGGTGATCAACACGGGTGACGGAGACGCTTCATCATCGGCCGTTTGGTTGTAGTTCTGCACGCCGACAATCGCAAACATGGCCACGGTTGCCGCGATAGCGTATTGACCAAACTGCTTAAACAATGGCACAACACGGCTATTTCCAGCATTAACAGCAACTTGTGTCGTTACTGGATAATCGACTGCAGGCGCAGTCACTTGAGGGGCGACAATTGCAGGTTCAAGTTCAATTGCAGCGGCAATGCTAGCGGAAAGATCTAACACAATAGTTTGAGGTAACTCACCCCGCATAGCATCACCTATCATGTGATAGTTATGCCATTTATTATGCGAATGCGTATCGGCAACTAATTCTGCCATGGTTTGCGCATCAGTCTCTCCATCGACCGCGGCAGATACCCATTCTTGACCTAATTTATCCATTGTTCACCTGTCTAAATATAAGAGTTTTCTTAGTATAAGAACTTAGGCTTCCAGTAAAGGCTGGAGCTTTTTATCAATGGCCTCTCGAGCACGGAAGATACGCGATCTTACCGTCCCGACGGGGCAATCCATAACGATGGCAATATCTTCATAACTCATACCATCGAGTTCACGCAAGGAGATGGCCATTCGTAATTCTTCTGGCAATGCCTCTAAGGTATCGAAAATCACTTTTTTGATTTCATCCGATAACATGAGTCGCTCGGGGGAAGCAAACTCCTTTAGTGCATCACTGCCTTCATAATATTCGGCATCTTCGGCATCAACATCATTCGCGGGCGCCCTACGCCCCTGTGATACGAGATAATTCTTCGCAGTGTTTACTGCAATGCGATACAACCAGGTATAAAACGCACTTTCTCCGCGAAAGTTTGGCAAAGCCCGATAAGCTTTGATAAACGCTTCCTGTGCCACATCGGTAACGTCCGCTTGGTTACGCACATACCGCGAAATCAAGCTAATAACTTTACTTTGATATTTAAGCACTAACAGGTTAAAAGCGTTTTTATCTCCCCGTTGCACGCGCTCAACTAATTGTTGATCACTTATTTGTCCACTCATCCGAGCCGACTTCTCCCAAATCTAAAATGCTGATTTCTCAGTCGCTCGAATCATATTCACTTATGTAGACTAGCGTGCTTTGAAAAAGTTCTTAAAATTATACAAAAAAAGTAAGGATAAAAGGAAAGTACCCATATTTCGTCAGTTGGTTTACCATAGATGGCACTCTCAGTCACATCATGATACCCGATGAAACAAGTAGTTGAACACCAATCTGACATATTAGTCATAGGTAGCGGTGCCGCAGGTCTGACACTAGCTTTGCATCTTGCTGAAAAAGCAAACGTAATTCTGCTTTCAAAAGGCCCACTCTCGGAAGGGTCGACGTACTATGCCCAAGGCGGAATAGCCTCCGTCTTCGATGAAAGTGACACTATTGAATCCCATGTGGCTGATACTTTAGTCGCCGGAGCGGGTTTATGCGATAAAGAAGTAGTGACCTTTACTGCAGAAAACGCCAAAAGTGCCATGCAATGGCTTATCGAATGTGGCGTAGCCTTCGATAAAGAAGAAACCAACGATGGAAATGCTAAGGATGCCCCCTATCATCTCACCCGTGAAGGTGGACATAGTCATAGGCGTATTTTGCACGCCGCAGATGCGACGGGCAAAGAAGTGCAAACGACACTGCAAGAACGCGCTCTTGCCCATCCCAATATTCAAGTTTTAGAACGCTATAACGCAATCGATCTTATCACCACCCGTAAACTTAACCGCCCTGGAAACAGAGTGCTAGGTGCTTACGTGTGGAACCGAAATGCCGAGCATGTTGAAACCGTTAAGGCCAAATTTGTTGCCTTGGCCACGGGTGGTAGTTCTAAAGTTTACCAATATACCTCAAATCCCGATGTCGCCAGCGGTGATGGCATAGCCATGGCATGGCGTGCAGGTTGCCGTGTCGCCAATATGGAATTCAACCAATTCCACCCGACGTGTTTATACCATGCCGATGCGCGTAACTTTTTGCTAACCGAAGCACTCCGCGGTGAAGGCGCCTATCTGCGTCGCCCCGACGGTAGCCGTTTTATGCCAGACTTTGATGAACGCGCCGAGCTTGCTCCCCGTGATATTGTGGCCCGTGCTATCGATTATGAGATGAAGCGTCTCGGGGCCGACTGTGTCTATTTGGATATTAGCCATAAAGACAGCGACTTTATCATCAAGCATTTCCCGACGATTTACAGTCGCTGCTCAGAATTAGGCATAGATATCACTCGAGATCCTATCCCTGTCGTCCCCGCCGCCCACTACACCTGTGGCGGCGTGATGACAGACTTGCATGGGCAAACGGATCTCAATGGGCTCTATGCCATTGGCGAAGTCGCCTATACCGGCCTTCATGGTGCTAATCGTCTTGCTAGCAATTCCCTGCTCGAATGCCTAGTATTTGCCCGCGCCGCTTCACAGGATATTGAGAGCCAATTGCATAAAATCTCCCTACCAGGACAAATTCCACCTTGGGATGAGAGTAAAGTATCAAATTCGGATGAAGAGGTTGTGATTGCCCACAATTGGCACGAACTGCGGCTATTTATGTGGGACTATGTCGGCATTGTGCGCTCAGATAAGCGTCTCGAACGTGCACTGCGCCGCTGTTTGATGCTTCAGCAGGAAATCCAAGAATATTACAGCCACTTCAGGGTCAGCAATAACCTGCTCGAACTGCGTAACCTAGTGCAGGTGGCAGAACTGATCATTCGCTGTGCAATGGAGCGTAAGGAGAGTCGTGGGCTGCACTACAATATTGATCATCCAGGCAAACTAGACTCACCACTGCCGACCATTTTACAGCCAGAGAAATAAGCCTGTAAAAACCACTTCAACATTCTGCAGGCTAAATCTCAGTGTGAGAATTAGCCTGCAATGTTTTGGCATTTAGCAGTAAACGACATAAATGGCGATAATCGGCATCGGTAAACATATCAGCCCAAAGTGGCAATAACCTAGCTTTAGCGTCGATATCCAGATACATCAAACATACAAATGGGGTCACCCAAGTTCGCCGCAAAACCTGAAAGTGCTCCCCCGTAGAAAGCCGCCCTTCACCTTTTAGATTGAGTATAAAGCTTAACTGCCAATCTTTAAGCCGCCAAAGTTGATACAGCAAAAAACACACATTCAGCGAAATAACCGTCAGTTTTAATAGAAGAATGCCAAAGGAATCAGTTTGGGGCCAAACGAGTAATGATGATAGACAAACAGAAATAAAAACGACCAACGAGAGTCGTTGGTCGAAGGACGCTTTGACACTAAAACTATGGTGCCGCTCTTCCACGGACTTTAACTACCATACGAGCTAATTCGGCATCAGGACAGATTTCATGGCCCATAAACCACGCAAATAATTCCGGATCTTCACATTCTAGCAAGCGAATAAACACGGCCTTATCTTCATCGGACAAATCTTGATAAACATGTTCGACGAAAGGTTGAAACAGTACGTCTAGCTCCAGCATTCCGCGGCGACATGCCCAACGCACCCGTGCAATGTTCATTAATTCCAAGGTTTTTCTCCCAAAACAAATTTGGCCTTAGTCTACCAGTTCATTCACTAGGGTGTCGATTAAGGACTCGTGCAACGTCCAAAATTAGCATTGCTGCACTTGAGCATCGAGACCCGCAAATAAATCACTGAAATCCGTGTCTAATAATCGTTTTACCGCCGGGTGTTGGATCATCCGCTCGGCAAACATCACATGGTATTCCTCTTTGACATCGAGGGTTTCACCGAGTAAATGCATACCATGGGAGATGACCTCCTGACGATAAATAGACGGCGTAACGAAAATGCCCCGCTTCAAGTATCCAAATGCCTTCATCATTGCCGCATCATCAAACTCACCTAAAATACTCACATTGAGATTTTGTTCATCAAACCAACGATATAACTGCTGACCAAGGGAAGTTCTACGCCCAGGGATCAGTAACTGACCTTGTTCTAAACAAGCCGGAAAATCTGCACTATAGGTATCGGCAGAGAAGAAACTCACGCCACATTCGCCAAGCTTCTTAGAGAGGATTTCAGGGTACTTCAAAGACTCGCCCGCACAATCCGAGAGGATTATATCTAGCTTATGTTCACGCAGCCGTGCCATCAAACTCTCGTGCGTCGCTTCATAACAAGCCAAATGCATCGATCCATCGTTCGGGACTACAGTTAGCAAAACACGACTAGCGAGGGCCTTAGATAAGGCATCGGCAATGCCTACTTCAAAAAGGATCGCATCATCTTTTTGATAATTAAGTAGATCCAGCATTTCGTAGCTAAGACTGAACATTTTATCCGCATAACGAAACACCAACTCACCCAATTCAGTCGCCTCTAAGGTGCGCCCTACTCGCTTAAATAAACTCCCTTTAAGTCTGTCTTCTAAGGCACGGATCTGCCCCGTTATGGTTTGCGGTGTTAAACAGAGGGCTTCAGCCGCCTTAGCAACCGAGCCCTTTTTCTTAATCATCCAAAAATAATACAGATGGTTGTAATTCAAATGCAGCATAGCCACTCACCTTTTCTATCACTTATACCGCTGCGTTTAAGTACACTCAACAGTTCTCAGTATTGTAAAGATTCACCATAGCGCTCAGCTATCTGAATCCTAGTGGCTATTTTAAACGCTGACAATCCAATAAGTTAATCACTATATCCTGTAATTGTTCTAGATCGGCTGCGGTCCCAGTACTGACGGCTTCTGTCACCCCCAAGACTAAAGTATCGCGATTGGGGATACGACTGGCGCAATAGGTGCGATTTGCTTCTTGAAAACGCTTGCCACCACGGTATTTCAGCGCGCGCGACTGATAACCGTTGGTTTCGAGTCTTGCGCCTAATGCTTCTGATTTAAACATCAAAGCACCATCGACTATACCTTCAAGGTAGCTCTGGCAGGTCCGTGACGCCACGTCTTTATTGCAGGCATCAATTTGAGATGCCATCACAGTTGAAGATAAGCTTAAGAGTGCAGTTATTCCTATTAATTTCAACTTTATCATAGTCATACTCCTTTTTTAGGTAACACTTTTGATAGCCAGAAATACCCAACTAAGGCTGCTAGAATCGACCCCATTAAGGTGCCTAGGCGTGCTAAGTCACCGTACATAGGGTCTGCATGTTCAAAAGCTAACGACGCAATAAACATAGACATAGTAAAACCAATACCGCACATGGCCGCGACTGGGGCAATTTGCTTCCAACCTACGCCATCGGGTAACTGAGCGAGTTTAAGTTTTACCGCAATATAGCTAAACACCATCACACCAATGGGCTTACCTAACATCAGGCCCAGTGCAATACCGACAGGTACCGGAGAAATTAACGTCTCCAAATTCATATTGCCGACATAAACACCCGCATTAGCGAAAGCGAACACTGGCAGAATGAAGAAGGTGCTCCAAGGGTGCAAACTGTGCTCTAAGCCTTCTGAAGGTGAGCTGCCATCCTTTGCCCGTAATGGAATGCAGAAAGCGATGATGACGCCAGCCAGAGTCGCATGCACTCCTGACTTAAGTACGGCGACCCAAAGGATTAATCCTAAGATGCCATAGGGTAAAAGTGAGGTGACCCCTTTGCGGTTTAACCCAACTAGTCCCGCAATCGCTAAACTGGCAATCACTAAACTGATGGTTGATAGGTCTGTGCTGTAGAACAGCGCGATAATCACTATGACGCCTAAGTCATCGATAATAGCTAAAGCAAGTAAGAAGACTTTCAGTGAAACGGGAACGCGGCTCCCAAGCAGCGCCATAATACCTAAAGCAAACGCAATATCCGTTGCAGCAGGAATCGCCCACCCCGCCTGTGTTACAGGATCGCCATAGTTGAACAACAGATAGATCCCTGCAGGAGCAATCATGCCACCAATTGCAGCAAAGGTGGGTAAGGAAGCTTGAGTAACACTCGACAACGCTCCTTCGAGCAATTCGCGTTTGACCTCCAAACCAATAAGCAAAAAGAATACAGCCATCAGGCCATCGTTGATCCACAGAATTAACGGCTTATGAATATCGAGCTCGCCAATTTTAACTTGTACGTCTGTGCCTAAAAATCCTTGGTAAAGCCCAGATAAAGGAGAATTCGCCATCAACATGGCTAGGGCAACAGCAACCAATAATAGGATGCCCCCCGCCGATTCTTGGCTCAGAAAGTTTCTAATTGCTTTTTCCATCTTGCACTCCAAAAAATCATAATGGACTGAGTGTAGACGAAGAGAAACAACAAGTATAATCGATAGTTTCGACAAAACACCTCGGCAATTCCGAGGTGTTAGTCGATTATTTCGCCACTAGACAGCGACTGGAGCTTTGATATGCGGATGCGGATCGTAGTTGGTCAGCTCGAAATCTTCGAATTGATAATCGAAGATAGAGGCGGGTTTACGCAGTATGGTCATGGTAGGCAAAGGTCTTGGCTCGCGGCTCAACTGCAACGCCGTTTGTTCCATATGATTGGAGTACAAATGCGTATCACCGCCAGTCCATACAAAATCCCCCAAGGCGAGATCGCATTGCTGAGCCACCATCATGGTCAGTAGTGCGTAACTTGCGATGTTGAATGGCAACCCAAGGAAAACATCACAGCTGCGCTGATAAAGCTGACAAGATAATTTCCCCTCGGCAACATAAAAATTGGAAAAATGCATGGCAAGGCGCCAGAGCCATTTTATCCAGCTCGCCCACATTCCATGCCGATACAATCAAACGGCGTGAATCGGGCTGGGATTTTATCTGCGCAATCACCTGAGCGATTTGATCGATTGCATCGCCACTCTGAGTTGGCCAGCTGCGCCACTGTGCACCATAAACGGGCCCCAAGTCGCCTTTTTCATCGGCCCATTCATCCCAAATACTGACTTTATTTTCACGAAGATAAGCAATATTGGTATCGCCCTTCAGGAACCACAACAACTCATGGATAATTGAGCGCATGTGGCACTTTTTAGTGGTCACTAAGGGGAACCCCTTACTCAAATCGAAACGCATTTGGTAGCCAAAGACCGAACGAGTGCCAGTACCTGTGCGATCGGATTTATCCACACCTTCGGCTGAGATGTGCTTCATTAAGTCTAAATACTGTTGCATTACTGCTTACCCTGTGGACGAAAGATTAAATATAAACCGAATAAAATCATTGGCACAGATAGGATCTGTCCCATTGTCATAAAGCCCCAATAAAGTCCCAACTGTGCATCGGGTTGTCTCACTGTTTCCACCAGCACACGGAAAATACCGTAACCGAGTAAGAACATTCCCGACACGGCACCGACTTTGTTTGTACGTTTGCTAAACCAATATAAGAGCAGAAATAGGGCAAGGCCTTCGAGCGCAAACTGGTACAACTGCGACGGATGACGTGGCTCAGGTCCACCGCTTGGAAACACTATGGCCCAAGGAACATCTGTCACTCGTCCCCAAAGCTCTCCATTGATAAAATTACCAATACGCCCAGCACCTAAGCCTATTGGCACCACAGGTGCCACCATATCTGCGACGGCAAAGAAGGTGCGCTTTTGCTTCCACGCGATATAAACCATGGCGGTAATCACCCCCATTAAACCGCCATGGAAGGACATCCCGCCCTCTGAGATCTTAAATAAATACATAGGGCTAGCGAGGAAGTAATCGAAATGATAGAAGAGTACATAGCCAATGCGACCGCCTAATATCACCCCTAAAAAGCCATAAAACAGCAGATCGGAAACCTGTTCCCTCGTCCATAAACCATTGGAGCGGTCGGCCTGGCGATTGAGTAGCCACATAGCGGCGACAAATCCCACTAGATAAGTAAAACCATACCAACGTAAGGCTGGCTCAAAGGTTTGTCCAAAAAGATCAAAGGGACCCAATTTAACAATCACGGGATCGATATTGGGGAAACTCAGCGCCATAACACATCCATTAGCAGCCTCAGGCAGAGGTAAAAATAAAAACTAAGTCAGAATTAACTTAAGACCGACACACAGGAGTAAAAGTGCAAATATTTTTTTAAGGACTGAGGTAGGCCAAGTGCTTGCCGCCTTAACGCCTACTGGAGCCATTAAAATTGAGGTTGTGATTAAACCAAATAGCGCAGGTAAATAGATATACCCTAAGGTTCCCTCTGGGAGATCCGGCGCGTTAAAGCCCGCGATTATATACCCTAAGCTGCCCGACAAGGAGATTAATAATCCCGTCGCGGCGGAAAATCCCACAGCTAAGCGCATCTGCAAGCCAAAATAGGTTAAAAACGGCACTAACAAGACGCCGCCACCAATCCCCATTAATCCTGCAATCGCGGCAATAATCACTGCCACCACAAACAAAATCGCCGAGTTGGGCAGTTCTCGGTTTGATTCGGCTTTAAAGGGGTAAGCCATTTGAATCGCCATTAACATCACAAACACCGCAAATCCTTGCCTGAGGGTCGCAGCCGGGATTTGTTCGGCAATAAAGCCTGACATCAAGGCGCCGAGAATAATCCCAGGCAACATGGTTCGAAACAGCCCCCAGGGCACATTGCCACGCTTATGGTGCGCTCTGGCGGAGGAAATTGAGGTTAAAATAATTGCCGCAAGGGAAGTGGCAATCGCAATATGGGGTAACTGAGCTGAAGTGATACCTACCGAAGGTAAGATATAAAGCAGTGCGGGCACGACAATTAAACCACCACCGATGCCCAGTAACCCCGCCATAAAACCGACAAAAGCGCCTAAAGCCAAGCAAATAAAGAACACCGACAGCAAACTATCCACACGAGCACCTACAGCGTGATAAATTGAAGCCTTAGCTTAAAGCAAAAAATAACTTTAGTTAATTAAGAATTGTCCCTAGGCCCTGAGAGTTCAAATATTCTTTAACTAGCTCACGCACTTGAAAGCCATTGGATAGGCTTAAAGCCTGTGCCAGCAATTGGTCTAAATCAGCGCGAGCCACTCGGCGCAACAGGTAATTGATGCGTGCTAGGCTACCTTGGTTCATGCTCAGCTGATTATACCCCATGGCCACCAATAGGATTGACCCCATAGGCTCGCCCGCCAATTCACCACAAATACTAATATCGAGTTTATGGTAACGACAATCGAGATGGGCCTGATGTAATGCCCGTAAAATCCCTGGGTGGTAGCTATCGAATAATGAGCTTACTCTAGGGTTATTACGGTCGACGGCTAACAGATATTGAGTTAGATCGTTACTACCAACGGAAACAAAATCGACACGTTTAGCCACTTCATCGAGTTGGTATAACAGCGCAGGAACCTCAAGCATTATGCCTATTCTAGGCATGACAATCGCGCTATTGACGTCATTTTTTAATTCAATAAACGCCTGTTGTAAATATTCAAGGGACTGATCAATTTCATCTAAATTACTGACCATAGGCAGTAAAATGCTCAATTGCCGCCCTTGCGCCCCAGCCAGCAGCATGGCTCTTAACTGCACTAAAAATAGTTCAGGGTGATCGAGTGACAACCGAATACCCCGCCACCCGAGGAAAGGGTTATCTTCTTTAATCGGAAAATAGGGTAAAGGTTTATCACCGCCCACATCTAAGGTACGCATCACGACAGGCCGACCAGACGCCGCCAATAACACCTGCTGATATACTTTCACTTGCTCAGATTCACTCGGGAATCGTTGTTGCAACATAAAAGGGATCTCAGTGCGGTAGAGACCAATACCATCGGCGCCTTCGGCAATTTCAGAGGCAACACCACTGAGCAAACCTGCGTTTAAATACAGACGGATACGAGAGCCATCCGTCGTTACTGAAGGTAAAGATAGCTCCTGAGCATATTGACGCTGCAGGGCTTTTTGCGCCGAAATCAAACTGCGATATTCACTGACAATCGCGGGGGATGGTGACACCATCAACTGCCCACGACTGGCGTTAACCACTAAAAGTTTTTGATCTATATCGGCGGATAATAGCTGCTCAACACCCGTTATCGCTGGCACACCCAGCGCCCGAGCAAGAATAGCGGCATGGGAATTAACGCCACCAAGCTCAGTCACAATCCCCGCCAGCTTTTGCCTTGGAAATTCTGCCAACATAGTCGCATCGGCTTCACGGGTCACTAAGATAACGGGCTTATCGGGCTCAAGTTCTAAACGCTCCGGCTCAATCAGCTGCCTCAATACCTTTTGCCCAAGGTCACGAATATCGCTAGCACGTTCTTTGAGGTAGGGATCCTCCATGGCCAGAAACTGCTGGATGTACCTAAGGGACACTCGGCTGACTGCGGATTCAGCCTCCCATCCCAACTGAATTTCACGGGCGTATTCTCCACCTAAGCTGGCATCATCGAGCAACAGCTGCAACGCATTAAAGATAGAGACGACTTCTTCATCCTGTTCACGATCGAATCGTTGGGATAAGGCGCCAATGGCCTCTTTGCACCGCGCCATTGCGGCGACTAATCGGCTAGACTCCAGTGCGATATCTTGGCAACGTATATCGGGCTGCTCTAGGGAAATTTCCCCGCCCAGAACAAAGGCATGGGCAATGGCGATGCCATTCGAGGCAGAAGTACCTTGAAAAAGAATCTGTTGGTGATGTGAACTCACCTGTGCCTTTTGTTTTAAGCCGCGCACCGCCATAGCTAACTGAGCTGCAAGCGTCATCAAAAAGGCTTCTTCACCCTCACTAAACTGACGGGCACTCGCTTGCTGGACAACGATAACGCCAACAACGGCTTTCTGGTAGATGATAGGTACAGCTAAAAAGGCGCGGTATTCCTCTTCGGCCACTTCAGGAAAGAGTTTAAAGCGCGGATGCAAACGGGCATCAGCTAAATTAACGGCTTCTTCTCGTTCGGCGGCTAAACCGACTAATCCTTGGCTGAGGGGCATACGCACTCGGCCGACGGCACTTTTTTCAAGGCCGTCGGTTGCAGATAATACGAGTTCCTGCTGCTCTAGGATATAAACTGAGCAGCATTGGGTTTCCATCGCTGCTTTTGTCGATGAAACTAAGACTTCTAATGCGGTTTCTAGACTATGGGCAGATGCCACTGCCTGGGTGATATCCCTGAGCGTATTTAACACTGTTTTCAATCCTCTTTTGAAAATCAGCCTGTTGCCTTTTGCCTTCCCCGCTTTCTCGGTATTTCTTGGGTCTGGAATGACAATGCCGTTACCGCAAACTCTTTCATTACCTTACGATAAACATCACGCTTAAATGAGACGACTTGCCGTACAGGATACCAATAACTTACCCAACGCCAATCGTCAAACTCAGGATGTCCCGAAGAACTCAAATTAATCGCACTGTCTTGGCTTTTCAGTTGTAACAGAAACCACTTTTGCTTTTGCCCAATACACACAGGTTTACTATCTTGCCTCACTAAACGCTTTGGCAAACGATACCTTAACCAAGAGCGAGTCGAAGTTAATATATGTACATGCTCGGGTCTTAGGCCCACTTCTTCGTATAACTCACGGTACATAGCCTCCTCCGCCGACTCACCATCGTCGACACCACCCTGGGGGAATTGCCATGAGTGTTGACCGAAGCGTCTGGCCCACATGACTTGGCCGTATCTGTTACAAATTATTATGCCCACATTTGCGCGAAAGCCGTCGCTATCAATCACATGGACTCCGTATAAGGATAAATTTTAATAAACCGATTGTTTCATAAAGCTAGTCTCTCAGCAAACCTCTATTTTAAGCCGAGCTTTGGATAAATAAACCACCTACTCATATTTATCAACAAAGCAAGGGCTGACAAATGGGGGATATCCACATTTTCTGTGGATATCTCTGTTTGAAACTCCCGTAAACTTGTTAGATCGTTCAAAAAATGTCAATTAAGTTCAATTTCCCCTTTTTACTAAATTGGAAAAATATAATTTAAATCCAATAAGTTGGACAAAACAACCTGCAGCTTAATGTATGAAATAACATTAAAGGTTATTTTTTAACCCATAACGGTTATGGTGATTATTTATTAAATCAGTGCCAATGTTATACACAGAACACACAAAAAACTGTCCACATTTAGGGTAGATAAGGACGGTTTTTACCATTGACTTGCATTTTTTATTGGGTTAAGGAGGCGGTTTTCAGGAGTTATCCATAATATCTGTGGATAACTATGTGGGAAATGCAAGGGAAAGCCGAGAGTAACTTTGAACACTTTTCACAAAAGAGAGAAATTAACTTTATATAACCAACTAAATCATATTGTTAGAATTAACTACCAATTAAATCTCGCACGCCTTCTGCGCAGTTCATTTTTTAACCTCTGTTGCTAAGCGCTTATTTTTCAGTAAAATTCCCGTATGAAACCCATAATTCCTCCCCAGAATCTTACCGAGTTACTCGAGCGCGCCCATATGATGGCGGGCATTAGCTTGGCCCAAATTGCCGCCCAGAGAGGCATTCCCGTCCCCAAGGATCTTAAACATGATAAGGGCTGGATCGGTCAGTTAGTTGAAATGGAGCTAGGGGCTACTGCGGGTTCAAAGCCGGAACAGGATTTTTTTACATTTAGGCGTTGAGCTTAAGACGATTCCTATCGATGCGCAGGGAAAACCACTCGAAACGACTTATGTATGCGTCGCTCCGCTAATTAACATCGAAGGGCTCACTTGGCAAAACAGTTTAGTGTGTCACAAGTTGCAACGGGTACTTTGGGTTCCCGTAGAGGGAGAACGGCAAATCCCTGTTGGTGAGCGACGAATAGGGACACCGGTCCTGTGGGAGCCAGATCCGCAGGAGCTAGAGCTATTACAACAGGACTGGGAAGAAATTATGGAACTTATCGCCCTAGGTCGGGTTGAAAAGCTCACCGCCCGCCACGGTGAAGTATTACAATTGCGCCCTAAAGCGGCCAATAGTAAGGCACTAACCCAAAGCATTGACGAGGACGGCAACCTTAAAATGACCAACCCCCGCGGCTTCTATTTAAAAACAGCTTTTACAGCAATGATACTTAATAAGGTTTTTGGTTAAATTTTCGTAGCAATATAGACTTGTATTGATCCAGATCACAAATATCACTGGTACTTTAGTGATGATTTTCTATAAACTACGGCATCCCGAAATAATGGCCGTATCCGGATAAAAAGCGAGTAGTGAGAACACGTAGACAAGCGAAAAAACTTCTTTTTGCAATATTAGCTTGGGCGATTGCCATGGCTGCTTTCGTGTTTTTTCGATATGCACAGTCACCCGAACTGCCCCAATGGGCGGTAGGCTCTGCCGATCTCGCGACACTTGCAGTTTACATGGGAATTATCTTCGGTAGCCTGCATTGGATGTCAAACCTCATTGCCGATTTCAGTGCCATCAATCGCCTACCCTATGTATTTTCCGTTATTTTTAAAGGATTATTCCTGTTATTAGGTGCGACGACTTTGGCGTACATGACCCAGTTTTTAAATATGTGGGCCATTGAAAACCATATGTCGACCTTAAGACAGATGCTGACGGCACATATTCTGTACAGCCCTTCGTTCCAAGCCTTAATTGTATATTTAGTCGTTGTGCGTGTGAGTTTAGCCTTTGTCGAACAAATGGCACTCCTAGTGGGGCCACGTATTTTGCTCAACATTGGATTGGGTAAATACCACAAACCCCGCTATGAACAGCGTTTATTCCTTTATTTAGATATGGTTGCCTCAACCACACATGCTGAATCCCTCGGAGATTATCGCTTTAGTCGTTTAATTCAAGACAGTTTTAGCCTACTTTCGGATACGGTAACGAACAACGAAGCCGAAATTTATCGTTATATGGGCGATGCAGTGCTCATCCATTGGCCATTGGAAGAAGGTGTGGTACACGATCGCTGCATGAATATCTATTTTGAGTTTAGCCAGCAGCTCAATTGGCAAAGACGTTATTTTGAAGAGCACTACGGTTTTGTGCCTAAGTTCAAGGCGGCGGCCCACTGTGGGCAAGTGGTAGCGGCGGTTGTTGGCGTGCAAAAACAAGAAATTAGCTTCTTTAGTGACGTACTCAACACCTTAGCGAGACTGCAAGATCAGTGTAATCCCCTCGGGCAACGTATGTTGATATCAGGTGCATTGGCAGGACGCTTAGATAATCCGAATAGTGAGTATCGTCTAACCCATCTAGGGCCAGTTAAACTCAAGGGAAAACAACACTCTATTGAAGTGTTTGGTGTTTCCCCCCTTTAGTACCAATACGATTGGTATAATCCGCTCCCCCTTCTAAATCCTTTGCTCACAAATGGCATTAAGTGAGTCGTAAGCGACTTTGAGTGAAAAGTTTCAACATCTTGAGCCAGGTTGGCTATAGGTTATTATTCCGTATCTTTAGCCAGCAACTTTTGGATCATTAGGCCTAAAGTTCGGAAGGTTAAAATACGACTGGTCGTTTGCCGCCAGACTAAGCCAATATCCCGGTAAGGCGCTTCACCCGGCGGTGTCATCACCACGAGATCGGTATCATTTAAGATCCCTGCATCTATGGCCATTTGCGGTAAGAAAGTTGTACCGAGTTTGCTGTTCACCATCTGCACTAAGGTGTGCAAACTCGTCGCCGCAAAGGGATTGACCTTAGCGCTATCACCAAGTTGGCAAGCAGTAATGGCATGACCCGTAATGCAATGCTCACTCTGTAATAGAAATATGCTCTCGTCCGGCAAAGCTTGATAATCAATGGGTTGATGAATACCACCCGCGAGATCTTTATGGATCACCATTTTAAAGGGATCGATTCCCACCTTCATACTGTGATAGCCACTGGTATCTACCGGCAATGCTAGTATCAATAAATCCAACTCCCCTTTGCCTAATGCGTCCAGTAAACGCTCAGTCGTATCTTCCTTTAGCAATAGACTCATCGCAGGGTAAGTCTGTTGGCATTGACGCACAACCCGGCTCAATAAAAATGGGGCTATGGTGGGAATACAGCCTAAACGTATATCCCCCGTCATCGGCTCGCCTTGATTCTTAACCAGCTCGACCAAGTCATCCACATCGGTGAGAATTTTACGGGAACGCTGCACGACTTCCTCACCAATAGCGGTAAACATAAAGGACTTATGGTCCCGCTCAATCAACTGGTGTCCAAGCTGCTCTTCTAAATTTTGAATACCGCTAGACAAGGTTGATTGACTGACAAAACACACCTTAGCGGCGCGGTTAAAATTTTGTTCCTGATGGAGATTTACCAAATAAAATAAATTTTTTAGGCTAGGTAAGCTTTTCATTTTATCGATTGCCACTAAGGTTATGGATTAGAAAATTAAATCTACTCTACCACAAGTGAACAACAATAAGCTGGTATTAGTTATCAAGACTGTGAGCAGAATCGATATTCCGTAATACACAGACAGAGGCAGGCAGCACACAGCAGTTTGCAGGAACAACAGCCTATTTTAGAGGGGAAATAAACAGATGAGTTGGCGCAGCTTACTCAGAATTTAGATAATCACTGCGCCAATGGCGATCAAACTAATGGATTAAGCCTTAGCCTGTAGGAATAACTTGAGCTGCTGTAAATCGGCACTGGCAAACTCAACGATCTGGGCGACCCAAGAGCCGTGTTCAACATCCCAACGCGCTTCTTCGCCGTGCTGCAATAACTGGGCAATTTGCTGAATACGTTTTAGACCAACGGATCCCGCAGCCCCTTTAAATTTATGGGCTTCAGAGCAGAGGGTATCTTTGTCTGCAGCATCGTTAGCCTTTACTAGATTCCCCACATATTCAGGCATTAATTGCTCAAATAACACCACACTCTTGAGTAATGTTCCCGCGCCAATGGCACTACAGTACTGTTCCAGAGTATTGAGGTCTAGGATTGCTTCTAATTCAACTGTGGCCATCTAGGCCCCCCTTAAGTAGTCCAAAGCTTAAAATGAGTTTATGACATGATACCCACTAAAATTGTCTGTGCAACTTATAGCGGCATTTGTTGTCCAACAAGGCTTCAATTTAACAAAAAATCAACTATTTAAATAAGTAAATGCCGTCAATTTGTCGCATTCATAGCCAAATGCAGTGCTTATCATCGTCCCTCTAATGCATCCCCTTGTCCACCCAAACGCTGCAAATTATCCACAATCGCCACTAAACCATTCCAGCGATAGGCACACCAATCGGGCGCTAATAACATAGGTTTTTTCGCATAAGCAGTGACTCGATGAAAAATGATATCTTTTGGTGTATGCCGGATAAATTCTCCAACGCTCGATGCATACTCTTCTATCGTGAGCAGCGGCAAACGCCCGCTTCGCCAAGCTTTAGCCATAGTGCTACCTTCAACAATGTGGAGAGGATGCAATTTAAACCCATCAACACCTTGTTTCAGTACGGCTGTTAGTGTTGCCATAACATCATCATGGGTTTCATCTGGCAAGCCAAGGATAAGATGAGTACATACTTTAAGGCCACGTCCCCTCGCCCGAGCAACCGTATCACAGTAACAGGCAAAATCATGGCCACGGTTAATCTTGTGTAACGTTGCATCGTTTGCCGTTTGTAGCCCTAACTCCAACCAAACATCGAGCCCTTTCTTTTGATAGTTCACTAGTAAATCAAGCACTTCATCGGGCACACAATCGGGTCGCGTGCCGACACAAAGGCCGACAATATCACCGTCCCCCACGGCCTCATCGTACTTATCCATCAGCACTTGATACTCACCATAGGTACTAGTATAGGCTTGAAAATAAGCAATAAATTTATCTGCATTTTGTTTCGGCTTTGCTTCACGGTAACGTATTTTCCCCTGCGAGAGTTGCTCTGTGATACTCAGCTCTTGGGCCACCTGGTGGCTAAAAGAAGCGACATTGCAAAAAGTGCACCCTCCACGCCCAAGGGTGCCATCTCGGTTAGGGCAAGTGAATTGGGCATCTATCGTTAGCTTACGCAACCGCTCACCATATTTAGCCTTACACACGGCGCCGAATGTGTTGACATATGCATCGAGCCCCATTACGTCATCCACCAAATTTCATATCGTTTCATTTAAAATAACCAAGATAAAACCACAAATTGCAAAGAAAAATGCGGGTTAAACAAAATAAAAATCCTATTATAAACAAAGCTGACCTTAATGTTTTAGCGACAAGTCAAATTCCTGCTCGATAGTCAGCACTGGCGGCAATAACCTGAGCCACAGTTCCCATTTCATTTACACTTTGTGACTCGCCTCACGCCAAAAAGGAATAACAATTCACTTATTTTAAATTTTTAATCTATCACTGTATTTGCAATAAAAATCACTATTTCTAAATCAAAAACAATCAGCCCTAATGTTACACTTTGGTAAACCATGAGTGTTGTTATTTTTAAAATTCTTTTTATTCATAATGTTATACGGCACTTTTATCAGTTAACGTTAACGTAAGCCAATTGTGATTTGTGTATAAAACATGAATTAATATCCATATTTTATGCAAAATTTTGGTTTGACCTTTAGTGAATCTCAGGCTAATTTGGGTGGTTCGGGTGCATATCTATAGAAAGTCTTTACATTTCTCCCCGAGTAGTAATTAGTTGAGGTCTAGGGAGGTTTTTGTATGAGCTTATATCATCCCAGTTTTGAGCGGGACAATTGTGGTTTTGGGTTGATAGCACAAATGGATGGTGAAGCCAGCCATCGTATCGTGCGCACGGCTATCCATGGCCTCGATCGCATGAAGCACCGTGGCGGTATCGCCTCCGACGGTCGCACTGGTGACGGCTGTGGTTTATTGATGCAACTGCCCGTACAGTTTTTTGAAGCGATTGCAGCGGAAAATGATTGGCATTTAAGCCGCAAGTTTGCTGTAGGTATGCTGTTTCTAAGTCAAGATGAAGAACTGGCCGACCAAGCTAAGTTTATCCTTGAGCGCGAACTCGAGCGTGAAACCCTGAGCATTGCGGGCTGGCGCAAGGTCCCCGTAAATCCCGATGTGCTCGGAGAGATCGGCAAGGCTAGCCTGCCACAAATTTATCAAGTGCTGATCAACGCCCCCATTGGCTGGCGTGAGAAAGATCTTGAACGTCGTCTCTACATGGCTCGCCGCCGTTTAGAACAGCAAATTACTGACGATAAAGATTTTTATGTCGCGAGCCTTTCAGGCCAAGTCATAGTCTACAAAGGCCTGATGATGCCTGTGGATCTGCCCGCCTTTTATCCCGACCTGGCTGACATTCGTCTAAAAAGCTCTATTTGCCTGTTCCACCAGCGCTTTTCAACGAACACATCCCCTAAATGGCCACTCGCTCAACCCTTTAGATATTTAGCCCATAATGGTGAAATCAATACTATTACGGGTAACCGTCAATGGGCACGCGCCCGTGCCTATAAGTTTAATTCACCACTGTTACCTGACTTGCAACAGGCTGCGCCCTTTGTGAATGAAACGGGTTCGGACTCGTCTTCCCTAGATAACATGCTGGAAATGCTGTTATCCGGTGGCATGGACTTATACCGTGCCATGCGCCTATTGATCCCGCCTGCTTGGCAAAGTAATCCAGAAATGGATGACGAATTAAAAGCCTTCTACGACTTTAACTCTATGCATATGGAGCCTTGGGATGGTCCAGCGGGCATAGTTATGACCAACGGTCGCCATGCTGCCTGTGCCGTTGACCGCAACGGTCTACGTCCATCGCGTTATGTGATCACTAAAGATCGTATTTTGACCTTAGCCTCCGAAGTCGGTATTTGGGATTATGCCGCCGATGAAGTGATCGAAAAAGGCCGTGTTGGGCCCGGCGAGTTATTAGTGCTCGATACTTTGAATGGTCGCCTATATCAATCCTTTGAAATCGATAACGATCTTAAGCGTCGTCACCCCTATAAAGAATGGATGGCAAAAAACAGTCGCACTTTGGTCCCAGCAGAACAACTCACCACAGAGCAACACGGTGCCAGTGAACTGAGTAGCGAGCAATTGCTGCAATATCAAAAGCAATTTGGCTATACCCGCGAAGAATTAGAGCAGGTTATTTGGGTTCTCGCTAAACAGGGTGAAGAGGCCACGGGCTCCATGGGTGACGATACCCCAATGGCCGTGCTGTCGAAAAAATCTCGCTCAATGTATGACTATTTCAGACAAAAATTTGCCCAGGTCACTAACCCGCCTATCGATCCACTGCGTGAAAAACACGTGATGTCGTTGGCGACCTGTATCGGCCGCGAACAGAATCTGTTTAATGAAACCACAGGGCACGCTTATCGCGTGATGTTCAACTCGCCCATTTTATTATTCAGCGATTTTAATCAGTTGCTTGGCCTAGATAGCACTTACTATCGCGCCAATATCGTCGATTTAAATTATGATCCCCAGGAAGGGCTCGAAAACGCCATTCGTCGCATCACCTCAGAAGCCGAACGTTTGGCCCGCAGCGGAACCACATTACTGATTCTATCTGACCGCGCCATTGGCAAGTCTGCACAGGTAATCCCCGCAGCGATGGCGGTGGGCGCTGTGCAACAAATGCTGGTAAATAAGAGCCTACGCTGTGATACCAACATCATTGTTGAAACCGCTTCTGCGCGGGATCCGCACCACTTTGCCGTACTGCTCGGCTTTGGGGCTACGGCTATCTATCCATACCTAGTGTATGAATCGATCTCAGATCTCGCTAAGCGCCATGATCTTGCCGACACTACGGCCTTAATGCTGAATTTCCGTTATGGCATTGAAAAGGGGCTGCGTAAGATCATGTCCAAAATGGGGATCAGCACAGTGGGTTCTTACCGCTGTAGCCAGCAATTTGAAGCCATCGGCATTGCCAGTGATGTGATTGAACTGTGCTTTAAGGGCGTGATCAGCCGCATCGAAGGCGCAGGCTTTGCCGAAATCGCTCAAGACCAAGCGCTACTGCACAAGGCCGCTTACCGCGCCCACATACCACTCCCCCAGGGTGGCTTGCTGAAATACGTTGAAGGCGGTGAATACCACTGTTTCAACCCTGATGTGGTCAACACCTTACAAGCGTCATTGAAAGACAAGAACTTTGCTATCTATAAAAAATTTGCTGAACTCGTCGACAATCGCCCTGTAGCCACACTGCGTGACTTAATCGGTATTAAGGGTGCGCAGGCATCGATTGATATCGCCGATGTAGAAGCAGCATCACAACTCTATCCTCGCTTTGATAGCGCGGCCATGAGTATTGGCGCCTTAAGCCCTGAAGCCCATGAAGCATTAGCCATTGCGATGAACCGCTTAGGCGGCCGCTCTAACTCGGGTGAAGGCGGTGAAGATGCACGCCGCTTTAATACTGAGCGCAACTCTGCAATTAAACAGATTGCCTCAGCGCGCTTTGGGGTCACGGCCCATTATTTAGTCAATGCCGATGTGTTACAGATTAAAGTCGCCCAAGGGGCAAAACCCGGCGAAGGTGGCCAGTTACCCGGTCACAAAGTGAGTGTTGAAATTGCGGGTCTGCGCCACGCACGTCCCGGAGTGACACTGATTTCACCTCCACCGCACCACGATATTTATTCTATCGAAGATTTAGCGCAGCTGATTTTCGATCTGAAACAAATCAACACTAAAGCACTGATTTCAGTGAAACTCGTGTCAGAACCCGGCGTAGGCACTATCGCCACCGGCGTGGCCAAAGCCTATGCGGATATGATCACCATTTCTGGTTACGATGGCGGCACGGGTGCCAGCCCTATCACCTCGGTGAAATATGCGGGCAGCCCTTGGGAGCTGGGTTTAGCCGAAGTGCATCAATCCTTGGTTGAAAATGGCCTACGTCATAAAATTCGCCTTCAGGTCGATGGCGGTTTAAAAACGGGGACCGATGTCATCAAAGCGGCACTGCTCGGTGCTGAAAGCTTTGGTTTTGGCACAGTGCCTATGATTGCCCTTGGCTGTAAATACCTGCGCATTTGCCATTTAAATAACTGTGCGACAGGCGTGGCAACTCAAGATAAAAATCTGCGAGACAACCATTATCACGGCTTGCCAGAGCGAGTGATGACTTACTTTGAATTTGTCGCCGAGGAAGTGCGTGAGTGGATGGCGACCCTAGGGGTCAGCAAGTTTGAGGACCTTGTCGGCCGTAGTGAGTGGCTACATACCTTAGAAGGCCAAACCGATAAGCAACGCGGACTCGATTTAGCGCCGATCCTGTATCAGCCTAAGGTCAAAGCCAGCACATCACGCACATGGCAAGAAACCAATCCCCCCGCGGATTTAGGGCTACTCAATCAACATCTGCTCAACGAGTGCCAAAGCGCGGTCGATAAGGGCGAGTGTTTCGATGCGGCTTACAGCATCAATAACACCGACCGCTCAGTGGGGGCAAGACTGTCCGGTTATATTGCTAGCACGCTCGGCGTTAAAGGCACGAAAGCACCAGTCAAGCTGAGCTTTAACGGCAGTGCAGGCCAAAGCTTTGGCGTATGGAACAGCCCAGGCCTTGAACTAAAACTTTGCGGCGATGCTAACGACTACGTAGGTAAAGGCATGTCTGGCGGTAAAATTGTGATTTATCCGCCACTGGGCAGTCCATTCCAAAGCGAGCGTAGCGCCATTGTCGGTAATACATGTCTCTATGGCGCAACTGGCGGTAAGTTCTTCGCGGCGGGTCAAGCGGGCGAGCGTTTTGCGGTGCGCAATTCGGGCGCGATTGCCGTGGTTGAAGGACTCGGCGATAACGGTTGTGAATACATGACCAGCGGTATTGTGGTTGTCCTTGGTAAAACCGGGGTGAACTTCGGTGCCGGGATGACAGGCGGCTTTGCTTATGTGTTCGACCAATTCGGCCGCTTTAATCGCAGAGTCAACACTGAGCTTGTCGATACCCAAAAGCTGGAATCCCCGATTCATCAACAGCATTTAAAAGGCTTAATTGAAGCCCATGTTGCCGAAACGGGCAGTGAGCATGCCAAGATGATCCTAAGTGATTTTGGTAACTGGTTGGATTGCTTTGTATTAGTTAAACCTAAAAATATTGCGGTTGCAGATCTGCTCAAACTAGAGCAATCAAACCCAGAATTAGTCGTAAAAGCGGGGTAATGGCGCATGAGTAATGATTTTCAATTTATTGAAGTGGGTCGTAAGGACCCCACCAAACACCCTGCGGCAAAGCGTGCAACTCAGTTTATTGAGATTTATCAGCCTTTTGCTCAGCCTCAGGTGGCAGAGCAAGCGGATCGCTGTTTAGATTGCGGTAATCCCTATTGCGAGTGGAAGTGTCCACTACACAATTATATTCCTAACTGGCTCAAGCTTGCGGAGCAGGGCCGCATCATGGAAGCGGCGGATTTAGTGCATGAGACCAACACTCTGCCCGAAATCTGTGGCCGTGTGTGTCCTCAGGATAGGCTTTGTGAAGGTGCTTGTACCTTAAATGATGACTTTGGCGCCGTGACCATAGGTAATGTTGAAAAATATATTACCGATACCGCTATCGCCCAAGGCTGGCGTCCCGATATGAGCAAAGTCACCCCACGCCCTGAGCGGGTGGCCATAGTAGGTGCTGGCCCTGCGGGTCTCGGCTGCGCCGACATACTCGCCCGTAATGGGGTAAAAGCCGTTGTCTTTGATAAATACCCCCAAATTGGTGGTTTACTCACCTACGGTATTCCGTCTTTTAAGCTCGACAAAGCCGTCATGGCGACCCGTCGCAGCGTATTAGAAGGCATGGGCATTGAATTCAAACTCGGTGTCACTGTCGGTAAAGACATCCCATTTACTAAACTGCTCGAAGAATACGACGCTGTATTCCTCGGCATGGGCACTTATACCGCGATGAAAGCGGGCCTTGAGGGCGAAGAGGCCCAAGGCGTCTATCAAGCCCTACCCTATTTAATTGGTAATACTCACCATTTAATGGGCACCTCAAATCCAGAAACCCCTTATCTCAACCTCGAAGGGAAAAGAGTGGTGGTTTTAGGCGGTGGGGATACCGCAATGGACTGTGTTCGCACCGCAGTCAGACAGGGCGCCAGCAGCGTAGTGTGTGCTTACCGTCGTGACGAGGCAAATATGCCTGGCTCTCGCCGAGAAGTGCAAAATGCGCGGGAAGAAGGGGTTAACTTCCTGTTTAATCGTCAGCCCGTGGCGATTAAAACCCAAGATGGCAAAGTGCTCGGTGTCGAATGTGTCGAAACTGTGATGGGTAAAGCCGATGCGAGTGGCCGTCAACGGGCCGAAGTCATCGAAGGTAGCGAACAGCTACTCGAAGCCGATGCAATCATTATCGCCTTCGGCTTCCAACCTAGCCCAGCGCCATGGTTTGCCGATTACGGCATTGAACTGGATCAATGGGGTCGTGTTAAGGCGAGTAAACTGGCCGACAATCCATTCCAAACCACCAATCCTAAGGTATTTGCTGGCGGTGATATGGTGCGCGGTTCAGACTTAGTGGTGACTGCCATTGCCGAAGGTCGTGATGCTGCCCAAGGTATTCTTAACTATTTGGATTAACTGTTTTTGTTGTACCGCTATACCTGTGAGTTTCGGACTCGTCCCCACGAGTCCATACCATTTGCTTGTGAATTTTGGCGCACCTTAGGGTGCGCATTTTTTTACCCGCCGCGCGTTTTACCCTACCCCTATCAAGCAATCGCAATCCCACAATAACGCCAAAGCATAACTGTGCTATATTAGCCGACATTCTGCAGTCCCACTCTTACGTGTTGAATTAAAAAGGTCTCCCATGAAAATTGGTATTATTGGTGCAATGGAGCCAGAAGTGGCACATCTTATTGCGGCTATGACAAATGCATCATCGCAAACCATTGCCGGAATTGAATTTATCGCTGGCACTCTCGCAGGCAAAGACGTAGTGGTCACTCGCTCTGGCATAGGTAAAGTCGCCGCCAGTATCGCCACCACTCTACTCATTGAGAAATATGCACCGGATGCGGTGATCAACACAGGTTCTGCCGGAGGGTTTGTCGATAGTCTTGCCATTGGTGATATTGTGATTTCATCGGAAGTACGCCACCACGATGTGGATGTCACGGCCTTTGGTTACGAAATTGGCCAGATGGCGCAGCAACCCGCGGCCTTTATTCCTGCACCATACCTAGTAGAAGCGGCCAACAAAGCCATTGCCCAGTTAGGTGAAGTCAAAGCCATTGAAGGATTAATTTGTACCGGCGATAGCTTTATTTGCGATCCTGTTCGCACCCAAGCCATGTTGAAAAACTTCCCAACTATGGCCGCCTGTGAAATGGAAGGCGCGGCAATTGCTCAAGTTTGCCATCAGTTTGGTGTGCCATTTGTAGTGATCCGCTCACTCTCTGATAATGCTAACAATGATTCACCCGTGGACTTCGACGCTTACCTTGTTAAAGCGGGTTACCACTCGGCGTTGATGGTGATGTTATTGCTCGAGCAATTACAGCCAAGCTTAGTAAACTAACAATTTCAGCGGAAAGTACCGAATGCACAGTTCTTTTTATCAACAGCTTGTCGAAATTGATGGGGCTTTGTTTGAGGGCTTTTTGGTACTTTTCTTCGCCCTACTGCTCGCTCGCTTAGCTCCCCTGCCCCGGGAAATGCAGCCACTCATTTGGTTTACCCATTTAGCGAAACAACTTGCAGCCAAAGTAAATCGACCTGAACGCTCCCCGAGTCAACAGGCTACGGCGGGCTTTTTAGCCATGCTGCTGCTCGTGTTTCCATTTTGGGCCATTGTTACTTTTTTGCTCGAACTCGCGGCATTCCCGTGGTTTTTCGAATTCATAGTCCTTTATCTATGCCTAGGTGACGCCGGTTTTAGCCAAGTTGCTGATGAAATCGCTAAAGCACTCAAACGTCAAGATAATGCCAGCGCAAAAAAGTTACTCCAACCCTGGGTCATCCGCGATACCGACAGCCTATCGACCGTGGGCCTCGCCAAGGCGACCATAGAAAAGCTATCGACGGCCCCTATTTATGGTACTGCTTCGACGATTTTCTTTTTTGCCATTGCCGGTGCACCTATGGTGCTTGCGGTACGTATGATTAAACAACTGGAACTCAGTTGGCCGCCGATACAGCCGCAGTATCAATACTTTTGCCGAACAGTCAATAGCTTATCAACTGTACTGCTCGCCATCCCAGCTTGGCTTTGGAGTCTCTCAATCGCCATCCAGGGCGGTCCTCGCGCCTTAGTCAAGCTCTTTCATATTCCAAAGAATCACCCTGCGCTGCGGGGCTATGTACTGAGTGTAAACCTTGTCGCCAGCATTTTAAAAATTGAGCTTGGCGGGCCACAGAAACTGGCAGGCCAACGCATCGATATCGCCAGGATCAGCCATGGCCCACTACCAACAAGCGATACCATTACACCTGCACTGAAACTCACCTCTAGGGCCTGTGCTATTTGGTTTAGCTTTATCATCCTCTTGCCATTGCTTTGGGCGGGTTTACGTTGGTTACAAAGCCTGTGATATGATGCCGCATTATCTTAACGTGAAGTTAAAGGCTGACTACCATGCTCGAAAATATGCACGTTTCACTAACAACTCCTGCCTTGTTATTTCCAGCTATATCATTGTTATTATTGGCTTATACTAATCGTTTTTTTGCTCTTGCCGCATTGATCCGCACCCTAAGTAACGGAGAGAAACCCGTTCATAAGGACCAAATTAAAAACCTTAGCCAACGGATCCGTATTATTCGAAGAATGCAGGAAGCGGGCGTGTCCAGTTTTGCCCTGTGCGTACTGTGCATGATTTTTATTTATATCGGTTTTAACAAAACCGGCTCAGTGATCTTTGGTGCTAGTTTGTTACTGCTACTCTACTCGCTGATTTTATCCGTGATCGAAATCCGTATCTCTGTAGATGCATTGAACATTCATATCAAAGAGATGAGTAAATGAGTCATTGGATCTATTTCTTTGATTTATGTGGCACAGCCGTATTTGCATTATCCGGCGCACTCGCCGCGGGTCGCCACAGAATGGACCCCTTTGGGGTTATTGTACTCGCCTCAGTAACGGCCATTGGCGGCGGCAGTATCCGTGATGCACTGATAGGAGCAACACCCGTCTTTTGGATCCGCGATCCCAACTACATCATAGTCATACTCGCAACCGTGTTAGCTTGCTTACTGTTAGTGCGGCGTCCACGCAAGATGTCGCAGTACACTTTACCCGTAGCCGATGCCCTAGGTTTAGCACTATTTACTGTCATTGGCGCCGAAAAAGCCCTCAACATGGGATTGAGTGGCATGATTGCCGTTGTGATGGGCTTGATCACGGGCGTGGGAGGAGGCATTATTCGAGACTTACTGTGTAGACAAATCCCTATGGTGTTACGCACAGAAATCTATGCTACCGCATCCATTATGGGTGGTATTGGCTATACCGTCAGTTTGAACTACGGTATGGGGGAAAAAACGGCGCTGTTTCTGGCAATGACCTCTGTATTGATTATCCGCTTAAGCGCAATCAAATGGCATCTGTCGTTACCAGCCTTTGATCTCAAAACCAAGAGGGAATAGTTTGCGAATATTGTGTCTTATTTGGTGTTTCATTTTTGTCCTAGCCCTCAATCCAGCTGCGGCACAAGCCAACTCAGGTGAAATGCCGCAGGAACAGCAGTTAGCCATAAAATATATGAATGCGTTGACTGAACACGATTACAAGACCCTCAGAAAGTTCTATAACCGCGACAGTGTTTTCTTCGACAAAACCGCTAACCGTAAATACACTGGTGGACGCTTTATTATTGATTTTTTAGAGCGCGCCCATGAGGGCGTGCTGGAATATGAGTTCAACGTCGAACATATGTATAACGCGGGTTCATTAGTGGTGATGATAGGTAACTACCACTTCAAGGGGCCGGGCGAGCAATTCGGTAAACCCGGGAAAATTATCGATGTGGCGATACCAGGGGTGACCAGCCTTAAGCTAGATATGCTCAATCATAGGGTGACGGAGCATGTGGATCTTATCGATTACCAGACTATGTCTGACCAATTAGCGATGCAGTAATCACAAAATTTACACCGCGTTGAAACTTGAGCCTTAAAAACGAGTCGAACTTACCAATGAGTCAATACTGCTGAGCCTAGATGCCTCAGATCTGGCTAAGCCGTTTCGTTTCAATGAGGTTTGTATGAAATTTTTTGGACTAATTGCCCTACTCGCCCTCAATGGCTTAATGCTGGCACCTAAAGCCCAAGCATTACAACCCATTATTGTTTCCTATGCCGTTCAGCCAGTGAGCCATTTCAATCAGCAACTGCGCATCGCCCAGAAGCAACATCAAGATTGGTCCAAGGATCCCAGTAAAATCAGCAGTCAATACGCCGGCAATAAATTCACTTTAGTACGGACCCAAACCAGTAAAGACAGCATTTTAACCTATCAAGTGAGTGAACTCTCCAAACAACACCCACAGATGCTATTGATCATGTCCCTAAAGCAGAACGCTAAACAGTGGCAGGTGGATTCGGCACAGTTGGCGTGGAAATGCAGTGATGGGCAACACTTTGGCACCGACAGATGCAACATTGCCGAACATGAGGCTAACAGCGCCTTAATCAGGTGAAATTAAAAGGCTTAAAAACAAAGAGCACCCTAAGGTGCTCTTTTTGTTCGTTTAACTACGGTGGCTTAAACTAAAAACCAAAGTCCCTTACACTAACGTCACTTTGGCAAACTTGCGTTTACCCACCTGGAATACAGCGACAGTACCAGCAGATAACGTCATGCGGCTATCGTCCAGTTTTTCACCGTCCATTTTCACCGCGCCTTGCTTAATCATCCGCATCGCTTCCGATGTCGATGCCACTAAATCCGCGTCTTTCAACAGATTGGCAATCGCAATACCTTCACCCGCAGCTAACTCGATATCTTTAATATCGTCGGGGATCATGCCCTTAGCGCGATCAACAAAGGCTTGGTGCGCGCTTTGCGCTGCAGCTTCATCGTGGAAACGTGTGATAATTTCCTTAGCCAAGGCGATTTTAATATCGCGGGGGTTAGACCCATTAGCCACATCTTGTTTGAACTGTTCAATTTCGGCCAATGGACGGAATGACAGTAGCTCAAAATAGCGCCACATTAAGTCGTCCGAAATCGACATCAGCTTACCAAACATTTCATTGGCAGGTTCACTCACACCAATGTAGTTATGCGCCGACTTAGACATCTTTTTCACGCCGTCCAAACCTTCGAGCAATGGCATCATAATCACGGCTTGGGGTTTTTGGCCTTCGGCTTTTTGTAACTCACGCCCCATCAACAGGTTGAACTTCTGGTCAGTACCACCTAATTCAACATCGGCTTTGAGGGCAACTGAGTCATAGCCCTGTAGCAGCGGATACATAAATTCGTGGATAGCAATCGATTGACCCGAAGCATAACGCTTCTTAAAGTCGTCACGTTCCATCATGCGAGCAACGGTTTGCTGTGACGCTAAGCGGATCATGCCAGCCGCGCCTAACGGCTCTAACCAGCTGGAGTTGAACACGATACGAGTTTTCGCTGGGTCGAGAATTTTATAGACCTGTTCTTTGTAGGTTTCAGCGTTGGCTAATACTTGCTCACGGGTTAAGGGTGGACGAGTGCTATTTTTACCACTTGGATCACCCACCATACCGGTAAAGTCACCAATTAAGAAAATGACTTCATGACCTAACTCTTGGAATAATCTTAATTTATTTAAAATTACTGTGTGTCCAAGATGGATATCCGGTGCGGTAGGATCTGCGCCTAACTTGATACGTAGTGGACGTCCTTCTTTGAGTTTTTCCAGCAGATCCGCTTCGAGTAAAATCTCATCGGTACCACGTCTAATTTCTGCTAATACTTGGTCTAAATCAGCCATCTCGGCGGGGACTCCTAAGGCCATGATCATAAAAAGAGGAGACTTATGTTACTTGTTAGCCAGCACAATTGAAAGTGTGTACACTAACGGGATTATTCAAGCCTCAGGTTATCGGTATCGGCGTCAATGGGAAAGGTTATAACGTTATTTAAATTGTTGCCTAAAAAGCATCAAATTCTCCTCAGCATTCTTTCTGTTATCACTATGATAACCATGCTCTTACCCTCTGAAGAAGCGCAAGCTTCGAGACAAACTACGGCTATAGATGAACAGGCCCAAATCAACACCCGCTACGATGTTCCCTTAGCCTTTCGCTCACCGCAGCGCCCGGAATCGATGGAAGAAGTATCGGACAATGCCCCCACCAATGCAGTTCCTATGTCGTCAAGTGAGGATCTCGCTGCAGGCAAGGGATCTGCAGAATCCTTAGAGAGTGCCCACCATAGGGATGTTGAGCATTTCAACGTAAAAAATGGCGATACCTTAGCCGCTGTTTTTGACCGGGCGGGCCTAACGAGTAAGGATGTTTATGAAATCACCCAACTCCCCTTAGCCAAGCAAAATTTACTCAAGATCATGCCCGGTGAAGAAATTGTCATTTCCAAGGATGCCAAAGGTGATCTCACCGAGGTGCGCTACCGCATCAATGCGATTTCAACGTTGGTTATCACAAAGAACCAAGAGCAATATTTTGAAAAAAATCTCCGAGAAAGATGTGGAGATCCGAACCCATTTCACCAGCGCTAAAATTAAAAGCAATTTTTGGAATGCAGCCGTCGATGCGGGAATGACAGCCAACCAAATCATGCAGTTATCGACGGTGTTTGGCTGGGATATCGACTTTGCCTTAGATCTGCGTGAAGGCGACAGTTTTGCCATTATCTATGAGCAGGAATATGCCGAAGGAGAATTCCTACGTAATGGCAATATCTTAGCCGCAGAATTCGTCAACCAAGACGAGCGCTATACCGCCATTCGCTATACCGATGGGAACTACTACTCAGAAAATGGCACGAGTATGCGCAAAGCCTTCCTACGCTCACCCGTGGATTTTAAATATGTCAGTTCGAACTTTAACCCTAAGCGTTTGCACCCCGTCACAGGGCAAGTAAAAGCCCACCGCGGGGTGGATTATGTTGCTGCGATTGGCACGCCGATTAAAGCGGCGGGCAGCGGACGTGTGATTGAGGCTGGCTATAATCAATTCAACGGTAACTATGTGTTTATTAAACACAACGATACCTATACTACTAAATATTTGCATCTCACAAAACGTAATGTCAGTAAAGGCGCCAGCGTTAAACAAGGCCAAATAATAGGCACTTTAGGTAAAACGGGCCGCGTCACAGGTGCGCATTTACACTATGAATTCATCGTCAATGGTGTACACCGTAATCCAAGAACGATAACTTTACCTAAAGCAGAATCGATTGCTCGAAAAGAAAAAACCAATTCGACGCGCTCAGCAAGCAATTAATGGCGACCATGTCGCAAAACAAACAAACGCAATTGGCAATGCAATAACGACAGGACGGCCCTCTCCCAATGAAAAATGCTTATTATATTGGACTGATGTCAGGCACCAGCATGGATGGCGTCGATGCGGTACTCGTTGACTTTTCTGGTCCGCGGCCACAGCTTATCGCCAGCCATACCGAAGCCATTCCGAGCCATTTACTAAAAGGCTTACAGCGTTTGTGTTTACCCGGCGCCGATGAAATTAATCGTCTTGGACGCTTAGATCGCAGTGTCGGTAAGTTATTTGCGCTAGCGGTAAATAATCTGCTGGCCAAAACCAATATTGCCAAAGAAGAGATTATTGCCATTGGTAGCCACGGCCAAACCGTGCGCCATATGCCAAACCTCGAAGTCGGCTTTACCCTGCAAATTGGCGATCCCAATACCATAGCGACTGAAACGGGTATTGATGTGATTGCCGATTTTCGCCGTAAAGATATTGCCTTAGGTGGCCAAGGCGCCCCCTTAGTTCCCGCCTTCCACCAGCAAACGTTTGCTGAGGTTGGTAAAAAACGTGTGATCCTCAATATCGGTGGGATTGCCAATATCACCTATCTGCCAGGGAATAGTGAAGAAGTGCTGGGGTTCGATACTGGCCCAGGCAACACCCTAATCGATGCTTGGATCCAGCAAGTTAAAAATGAACCCTTCGATAGCGATGGCGAATGGGCAGCGTCCGGTAAAACCGATTCAGGCCTATTGGCTCAACTGCTGTCGCACCCTTATTTCGCCCTTGCTTACCCTAAGAGCACGGGCCGCGAATTATTCAATCAAGCTTGGTTAGAGCAACAATTGTCGCCATTTAACCAATTAGATGAAGAAGATATCCAATCGACATTATTGGATTTGACCTGCCACAGTATCGCCAAGGATATTATAAAGTTATCCAATGAAGGGGAGTTATTTGTCTGTGGCGGCGGCGCGTTTAATGATCAACTGATGCAACGCCTTGCAGCCCTATTACCGGGTTATACCTTGAATACAACCTCAGCCCTTGGCGTCGACCCTAAATGGGCCGAAGGCATCGCCTTTGCGTGGCTGGCCATGCGCCATCACTTGGGATTACCCGCAAATCTCCCCGCCGTGACAGGTGCCTCAAGAGAAGCCGTATTAGGTGGGCGATTTAGCGCTAAGTAACGACCATAAAGCACAGATCACTTTAGCAATTTGTGCTTAAGTAGCATGATATCCCGCTGCGGGAATCCATCAAGCGTCATCACTAAGCGGTTTGACTCAGGAATATAAGTCATTGAGCCAAATCCGCTTAGGCTTGAGCGCGGCACCCTTAGCAACGAGCTCACTTGCTGTGTACTCGCATCCCAAAAATTGAGCTTCTGCTCATTGAGGTTACTCGATTTAAAGTAAACCCCGTCTCTCGTTAGCACCCAATTATTCCCCGCTCGAAACACGTTGCCCGGAATAACTAATTCAACTTGCTCCGGTTGGTCTAAATTAATCTGCCAGAGTCCATTCACACCATAGCGAGTAAACACTAACTCAGTCGCAGATTTTGCAAACCCAACCCCCATACTCAAGGGGCTAATCACTTTAGGGGCGCGATTGTCGAAATAAAACTCAGTGATACCATCACTTGTTGAAGCCAGTATTGAATTACCCTGCCAACTCCAACTCGGGCGGCCATGATTGTGATAACCCGAAGCCAAGGCGGTAATATTCTTATTGGTTAAATCTAAAATAAAAATTCGGTTACCTTCGTGGCTATCATCGGGTGCAATAAAGGCAATTTTTGAACCATCGGGGGACCAGCGCGGATAGGCGACTCGTGATTTAAGCTGAGTGTGTTGCTCCAGTTTTTGACCGTTAATATCCGAGGTCCAAATCTCGTTAAACCCGGTATTACTGGAAACAAACACTAACCGTGTAGCTTGGGGAGAGTAATCTGGATTGCGGTGACTCACTCCCGAATATAACAGCGGAAACAAACTACCCGGCACTTGATCATCAAGGGAAAAGTAAGCCATCTGAAATTGACGACGATATTGGTGGTAAACCAGTTCCCCTTTATCGGAAACACTGCTTGGATAACTCATTCCCGCCACCTCAAGAGTACGGATTTGTGCGGTTTCAATATCGATAATAAAACCATTACGACTGCCAGAGTCTTCTGTCGCAAACACTAAACGTTGGCTATCGGGAGTCCAACTTAAGCCACGGATATCTTCAAGTCCTTGAGTTAAGCGGTTTTCATAGCCAGTTGCTAGGTCTCGAATAAAAATATCCTCCGAGATATTGCTGTAGCGCCTCGCTATCGCCATCCAGCGTCCGTCTGGACTGTAAGCTAGATCTCTATCTTCATAATTTACAAAAGGCTTTCACAGGATTGCCTCTCGGCGGTGGCGTCTTTTTGTACCAGAGATAAACGATAGATACCGCCGGTTTTACCCACTTCATGGGAGGAGACATAAGATAAATATTGTCCATCGGGCGAAATATCGATAGCGGTCATATCCGAGCTACATGGCGCTAAAGCAACCATCTCATTCGTGGCGAGCGTTAGTTGCGTAATCGCACACTTGTCCGTCGCCTTGTTGCACGAAGCGAAGTACAGCTTGCTGTCATCAAAACTCCAAACGGCACGTAACTCAGAGGATGAGGAAGGTGTTAACTGGCGGGCGGGTAAATCATCACGTTTAAAATCTTTAAGATAGAGGCTAGAAGTCACACCCGGCCGACTGGCACCGTACACCAACCAACGCCTATCACGGGATAGCATGGGATAGCGTTCAGAGCCTGGATCCCTTGTTAATACCGTGACTTGGGTATCCGTCATGCGCAGTTTATCTTGATACAGATGCATGCCGATAAATAACCCACTGATGAGAATTAAAACTCCCATCGCCACCATCATAAATCGCATGCGCTTGGTCGTACGCTGCAACTTGGCAGCTGTGGCCTGCAGCAAATCTTCTTCGGTGTCATCGAGGGGATCGAATACTGGTGGGAGCAGTAATCGATACCCAGTTTTACGCACAGTCTCAATCACGGCACCATCTTGCGCGAGCGGTGATAATTGCTGCCTTAAATGCCAAATAGCATTTGTGAGAGCCTTTGTGCCCACATAGACGTTTCCTTCCCACACCTTCGCGATCAATTCATCACGGGTAACCACATTAGGATAACGCTCGGCAAGATAGCTAAGCACTTCAATAAACTTAGGTTGCAGTGAAAACTTAGTGGGTTCATTTAGGGAGAGTTCATCTCCCTGTGTTTGAAATGAAATGGAGTTATCGGAAGGGTCAACACGGCAGTTTTCTAAGCAAAAAACCAATTGACTCTTATCCTTCATGTTTTGGTTACTACCTAATCGTTAAATTTTAAAAACACCCCAAGACTAGATGACTACAATGGCACTCGTTCCCCATGATATAAACCACGGGTAAACGTACCGACATCTATCAGTAACAATTCACCTGATTGACCATTTTTGATACTGCTATCAATCGCAATAATTTTATTATCATATAAACCAAGCACTTGCTCTTGAGATGTATGACCAACGATGACATGTTCTACATTAAAATAGCGCAGAATACTATCAACATCGGATGCTTGCAGCGCATCCTCAAAGTAACCACGATACCAAGTGGGACCATTGGAAAAGAACAAAAAATTAAGCAAATCGTTATTTTTTAACTCTTCCTTTGTATCATCCAAATGTTGGCGCAGCAATTGATTAACACTGCTAATGTCGAGTTTACGTTCAACCCATTCTGGGCTGATCCCACCATGCATAAATAACAGATTATTGATTTTAACTATTGTATTTTTACTGCGTAACCAATGACCTATCTCGGTATCTTTATTATAAAGTGAGCTGTAGCTGCGATGTAGTAAATTGGACGAAAGCTGATAACGATCATTAACATAGCGCAGGTCACCGCGAAAGACCATCTGCTCGTGGTTACCCATTAACAGATGTAAGCGACCACCCGCAGCTTGCGCTTCCTTATCTAGAGTATATAAAAACCACAGCACTTCATTGACCTGATGCCCACGATCAAACATATCACCGGTCATCACCATGTGCCCATCACCGAAGTTCCAGTGATTATTTTCATCAATAATTTTATGTGCTTTGAGTAAGTTAATCATTACATCAAACTGACCATGCACATCACTTAATGCAACTATTTTGCCGACATGAGTAAAAGTGTCCAGATCTGGCGTCGCGGCTTTAGCATGCAACTTGGGTTGAGGTAAATCACCACAATCACTTGGACGAGTCAAACTATTCTCGACAATGGTTGTTTGCTTAAGCTGACTTTGACAGATCCAATAGGCGGTGTTTTCATCTCCATTACGCAAAAACACATACGGCCCATCGGTAACACTGATAGCAGACAAAGCGGCATTATCAACTGCAAAGGTGGGGGTTGAAAATAGCGCTAAAAACGACGCTAACATCCCCATCGAGATGAGCGTTATCATAGATTTCACACTTAAAAATGCATTTTTAAATTGATGACACGCAGTGCAAAAAAAGTAACTAAAGAGGATAAGCATTTGAAACCCTTATTTTATTAATTCTCGACATCAATGGATTAATTAGCATTTATGATAAATGTGATGTCACATAAGTAGGCAAAAGTTAACCCGTTATTATCCAACGGCATTTATTGGTTAACCCATCTTCAAACTAGATAGAAGAAGCCACAGCTACTAACCCAAAATCATTAAGCCATTTAACCCTTGGAGTAAGGTCACCATGTTCAGTATGTCATTGCTGATTTATAAACGATTCGACCTAGGGCTTAACCAATCATTCAAATAGCGTATAACGTTCAAACAAATGGAGATTTCAGAAAATACATTCCAACTCACCAACGACTGTTTTAATCGTAAATGATTGCCACAACATTTGTTTTTTAACAGATTTTTACTGTGCTCTCATGCTGACATCTATTTGTCACACAATGCCGTTTGCATTCAGTTAAGCATCTGATCAGCGCTATATGAGTGATAAAGAAACCGCATGCAAGAAGGCACATGCGGTTTGGTGACTTTAACTGCTGTACCTTAAACGTTAATACTTAGAACTTGAGCTCCGCCCCTAAGTAGGCATAACGTCCGACACCGCCACCATAAGCACTACTGTAGTTACCGTTGCCCGTTTCGACCAGATCGCCCGTGTCCGCAATCCAAGGACCTTGGTTATCGAATATATTGCGCACCCCACCATACAAACGTAACTCGGCATCACTTACATCCATAGTGTATGACACTGAAAAATCATGGGTGATATAAGAGCCATAAAACAGGAAGGCGGGTGTTTCAGGGTTAGCCACCGCGCTAGCATCACCATCGTTCAGCTTTGCCTGATTTTCGGCTTTCAGTACATTCCACTCCTCTACCCGATCATGGCTATCGACCATGGCACTCTTATACTTCGTGCTCCAACGTACACGCCAATCATCATTGTTCCAGGTGAGTGAAATTGTGCCACGGTCTTCAAAGATGCCACTATCAAGCTCGCCGACATAATCATCTTCAACGAGACCGTCAGCACCATAATAGCTTGAGCTAAATTCCAATACATGGGTCCAGTTGGTTTTTAAGCTGAACTCACCATAACCGTCCAATTCCCACTCATAGGCCATCGCAATATCGACACCGCGAGTGACGATATCATTCAGGTTAAGCTCCTGCTGGATAACTTGAGTGATCTGGCCTTCAGTATCACGACTAATGACTTGGCAGTATTCATTCTCTGGGCCATAGGGATTGCTCGAGTTATAGCACTCGCCCAAAATATCCTCATTACTTAAAGAACCTATCGCATCGGTGACGCTAATATCGTAGTAATCGACCGCTAAGTTGAAACCTTCGAGGAAAGCGGGCGCCATGGTAAAGCCAAGGGTATAGGTATCGGCCGTTTCTTCGGTGAGGTTTTCATTACCTGCATTGGGTGAATATTTAGAACCGCCCTCATCCTCGAATTTACCACTAGTCGCAATCGCGGCGGCAATCCCCGGATCGAGACGACAACTATCATGCCCAGCATCCGTTGAGGTTGCAGTCACACCATCGCAAATATCACGAATACTGTCGTAATCGCCACGGGGTGGAGAAATCAGCTCAGTAATATTCGGCGCACGTTGCGAGCGGGAATAGTTGGCACGCAGCGCATAGTTGGCGATCGGTTCCCACAGCACACCAGTACGATAGCTCGACATTAAGTCGATGTTTTTCTGGCTATAATCCGCAAGACGTAAGGAAACATCTAGATCGAGCCTATGGGCAAAACCCACATCCCTCAACAGCGGCAGATTCGCTTCACCAAAGGCTTCCCAAACGGTCACATCACCTTCGAAGGGGGGAACATCATTAAAAGTAATGGCATCGGCGCGCATGGCTTTATCGGTATCCACCGCTTGGGTATCACGGCGATATTCGAGTCCAAAGGCGGATTGCACGCCACCTGCGGGTAACTCAAATAATTCACCGGAGATAAATCCTAGGGCATTGAATTGGGTGATATCGGTGTTGATATAGGGATTAGCGCGAATATAGTCGGCCCCTTCTTTACTGATAGAGCCCTCACCAAAAAGGTTAACGGGAACGCAGCCCTCGGCTCTGGCTTCTTCACTCGCGCATTGGATCGTTACACCATCATCGGCGGCATATTCGGCATCTAGGGCATATTTCAGGCGGCGAATACTAATTTCATTGCTACGGCGTTGACGCTGTTCAAACTTACCGTAGCCAACAGAAGCATCCCAAGTCCACGTATCGAACAAACTCCCTTGCAATCCAGCCCAAGTACGCAAAGTTGTCCGTTCGTTGTTACTTTCAACGGGACCCACTTCTTGGAAACGGCGATCCCAACTAATGCTTTTACCCGCAGTGGCGGCGATTTCTTCGGGCACATAGGGATTGTTAGGGGAAATTGAGCCAGCAGCAATCCGACCCGGTAAACCCGTTAGCGGATCGATATAAAGTTCTGCATCATTATAATCTTGACCCTCGGCATCGGTGCGGCGAAACGCAGTATTACGGCTGAATTGCACTTGCACATTGGCGCGAACATCGTCGCTCAGGTCGTAGTTCATTTTGATCGCTGCGGCCAGCGTATCCTCTGGTACCTTCAACAACCCAGTTTCATAACCATTATAACCGTCACGTTCTTCTTTAAAGTCGGTTTTAAGCTCAGTGCCGTCGAACCACCAGTCATCGGATTTAAAACGTCCACCGACGACGTCATTACTGCGCTCACGCCAGTCATTCCTCGTAATATCACGCATACACTGATCGCCATCGACCGTATTCATGGCATTACACATTTGCTTTTCATCGTAGGCAAAACTTGACTCATACAGGGCTCTTTCCCTGTCGGTGGCAAATAACCCATGTTGCTTATCGTAAGTGGCGCTGGCGAAGATGTAACCTTTATCAGCATTAAAATCAGTACCATAGCCAATATCTACTGTGGTTTCACGGCCACCACCCTCGGTCGTTTCACCACCACGAGCATTAATCTCAAAACCCGTCTTATTTTGTTGAGTGATAATATTCACCACCCCAGCAATCGCATCCGAGCCATAAACGGCCGATGCGCCACCAGTGATAATTTCGACTTTATCTACCATAGCGGTAGGAATAGTACTTAAACTGACATAGTTGCCACTGTAACTGTTGGACACAACTCGACGTCCATCAATCAGCGTTAAAGTACGATCTGTGCCCAGATTACGTAAATCAATGGTTGAAAGCCCGGTATTTTGAACACTCGACTGACTATTAGTACTGCTCACACCTTCAGCCAGAGCAGGAATTTGGTCGACCAGAATATCTGCCAATGAACCTATGCCGCTATCGGCAATATCTTTAGCATCAAGCCCCTGTAAAGGTGTACTGAGCGAAAAACTATCACGCTTAATACGGGAGCCCGTGACGACCACTTTTTCAATGACATCATCATTGTTGTCTACTGCGACCTTAACTTTATTGGCACTCTCGGTAACACTGCTGACCTCGATAGGATCGGCGGCAAATGCCACCGCTGGGACAATACCAAACATCGATGCTTGTATTGCCAAGGTTAATAGTTTTTTCTTCATCCTTCCCACCTTTACTTTCCTGCATAGCGCGCAGTTTTTGTTGTTATTCGGATCGTTAACTTCATTTCCCGAAGCTCTTCAGTAAGTCGTTTTTATTGTCGAGCCATCTTAGGGGCGCTACCTATGCAATCATTAACACCGGGATATATGATTAACATTTTGGCAACCAATCGTTTGTACTTGGCAGGATGGGGAGCAGCAATCATACCGGGCTCGTTTCTTTACCCGTTTTACATCTATTGAATATCTATTTATTTATTTTCAATTACTTATGTAAGATTTTAAAAAAGTAAGACGACTAAATAATCGTAAAAAGATAAGCATTTGATCTAAAAAATGGGAAAGGAGTGACCTAACGATACGAACCACAACCCAGAGATGGATGCACGGAATACAACAAAGGGTACTTGAACAGATTTTTTATAAATAACCTCTAGTGGAAAATGTGTCTATGATTAATCACAGTAGTGTCATGCAAACTGGCTAAAGTCATTGTTAAGTAAGCAGTAACTAGTCTGTTTACTAACAGCAACGTCCAATATCGGCTAATGCAGACATTACGGTGCGCAAAACTCAAATTAAGGGAACTGTTATTTATCTAGCTCTATTTAATCAGCTTGATAAACAATGATTTATGTAATAACTGTCAGTATCGGTGAAAACATAAATCCACTGAATAGGAAATCAATTAATGAATATGTCACAAAAAATGGCGGCGGAATTTCTCGGAACACTTTGGTTAGTTCTTGGTGGTTGCGGCAGTGCAGTGCTGGCTGCAGCATTTCCTGAGGTCGGTATAGGTTTACTCGGTGTTGCACTCGCATTTGGTTTAACGGTATTAACTATGGCCTTTGCGATTGGCCATGTCTCGGGTTGTCATCTAAATCCTGCAGTATCTTTCGGCCTCTGGGCTGGCGGACGTTTTCCAGCGGCAGAATTATTGCCCTATATCATAGCCCAAGTCGCCGGTGGGATTGCAGGCGCAGGCATCTTGTACCTTATCGCTTCAGGGCAGGAAGGATTTTCTCTCGTCGGCGGATTTGCCTCTAATGGGTTTGGAGAGCATTCGCCAGGTGGTTACAGCATGCTGTCGGTCATGATCTGTGAAATCGTTATGACACTGTTCTTCTTAATCATTATTTTAGGAGCCACCGATGAACGTGCCCCCAAAGGGTTTGCCCCGATTGCCATAGGGTTAGGCTTAACCTTGATCCACCTTATCAGTATTCCAGTGTCTAATACTTCGGTAAATCCTGCTCGTAGTACAGGTCCTGCGCTCTTTGTCGGTGACTGGGCGGTATCGCAGCTCTGGTTATTCTGGGTCGCACCGATTGTCGGCGCCATTTTGGCGGGCTTTATCTATCGCTACTTCCGCGCAGCAGAATAAACACCAAAGATCCAACACAACAGCGCTTTCTCGGCGCTGTTGTTCTTTTTCTAATCCCACTCTAATGTTACCATTTAGCCAACTGGTGAACTTTGCTGTGCCCTAGGTTTTACATTAGGGACGCAACAGGCTTCGCCCTATCCAAGCCAAAGAGATATTTTTCATGAGCAAGACTGTTAAAACCCTCGCTGAGACAGCAGCAATGACGCCGGAAGGCCGTTACGATTACCTCGTTGAACAAGTCAAAGAACATAAAACGCTTTGGACCCTGCAGGATCAAGACGGTTGTGTAATGCTAACGACCGAAGAGGAAGATTGCATTCCTATGTGGCCAACCGAGGATGCTGCGGAATCTTGGGCCGTCGATGAATGGAGTGATTGCCAGACCTTAGCCATTCCATACGATGAATGGCATGAAAGATGGGTCCCTGGTATGGAAGATGACGATCTGTTCGTGGCAGTATTTCCAGTTCAGGATGACTTAGGGGTCGTGATCCCCCCCTATGAGTTAGATCAACGACTCATCACTAAGCAAAGCCACTAAGTACAACCGCAAAGCGAGAATGTCGATGAGTGAGCAAGAATCCTCTCTGCCAACGCCCGCAGTGACATCTGCGACTCCCCCTCGTCTACCTAAACGCCTCATTGTGTTGCTGCTACTCTATGTTGCCGCATCTGTGAGTGGCTTAATTGCCAAACAAGGGGTGTTATTTTGCCTACTCACACTGTTTATGGTGTTAGGCATTTTAGGGCGCCAAAAAGCGGGGCTCATTATGCTGCGCGGCTACACGCTTGTACAATTAGCCTTAGTCAGTATGCTGCCAGTCATCCTATACGATCCTGATAATTTAGTGGTTGGCCCAACCACAGTGCATTTAGGTGAATGGCAGGGGAAATTCCCCGATTATGTCATTTTTATCGTCTTGATTATCTTATCCTTATTACAGGTTTGGGTCGCTTTCGATAAAAAAGTCAAAATTTGGTTTAAGCCTAAACTCAATCTCAATATTATGAATTAAGCCTGTGTGGGGTGGATTTTACTAACAAAAAAGCCGTCATTTTGACGGCTTTTTTCTCATCTAAATGTGGCAACTTATACCGAGAAGCTTGCTCCACAACCACAGGTTGTCGTTGCATTCGGGTTTTTAACAAAGAAGCGTGAACCTTCGAGACCCGAAGTGTAATCCACCTCACCACCCACTAAATACTGCAGGCTCATAGGATCGACGACCAATTGAACGCCTTGTTTTTCTACGGTGAAATCGCCGTCATTGACCTTTTCATCAAAGGTAAAGCCGTACTGAAATCCAGAACAACCACCACCTGTCACATAGACTCGTAGTTTAAGTGCAGGATTTTGCTCTTCTTCCAACAAGCCCTTTACCTTAGCGGCTGCCGCATCGGTAAATTTGATAGGCATTGCAGCATCAGCTTGATCAGTCATTACTACCTCTTACATCAGTTTTCTGGGGCAAATTATCCGTTACCTGACTATTTTGTTCAAGTATTACCCGCGGTTCTTTTTCACCCTGCAATAATTCAGGGACACTATAGACATGTTCTGTTTGCGAATTCTTAGTCCAGCGGCTCGATGGCACAACAACTTTAACTTTCACCTTCAGTAAATTAAAGCCAACTGGCACAGCGACTTTGGTATCTATGACCTGAAAATAGCGAAAATCAAATTCCAGCTTCGACCCCGTGAGTTTGTTCACACTTAGTTCAACGGATTTGCCATCCTGCAGCCCAATTAAGGTCAATTCGGCTCGACCTTGAATGGCTTGTTTACGCTTTTGTAACTGAGTCAAAATCAGTTTGAACTGATATTCATCCGCAAGGGCACCCGGTGTCATTTCAAACCCATGAATGGCAACGCCTTCAGCATTATCATCCGGAGCCATAATGCTACGGTAGAATGCCAATTCACGCTGCAATTCCTGTTGCTTTTTGAGCTGCTCGCCAAACATCTCCTGCATCTGGGTATTAGCTTCCCGTTCAACTGACAGCTCTAAATTGCGAGTTGCCAGTAATTGGGTTTGCACCTCTAATTCGGCGGTTAATCGCTGGGATTTACTGCTAATGTGTTTCACCACGGGCTCATCACTGCTCAATAGGATAAAACTTACCCAAGCACCTAAAAGAAAAGCCACTAACACTAAAAGTGATAAATATACTGAAGATGGACGATATTTGAGATCCATCACTTGCAGCCGATCTAGCCAACGATGATAATTTGGCATTAGGTAACAGCCCCTTATATAAAATACAATCAACTCAAGAAGAGTTCGATACAATACAACTCAGGCCAATGCAGTGCAATTAACGATCAATAAAGTCGCCATTCAACATGCCATAGCCACAGCCAAGAAGTATTTAGCTAATGAGCTACGAGATCATTTATCCCAGGCCAAGATCAGTGCACAGCTGTGCATACTGGCGTTACTTTTTGCCATCTTTGCCTCCTGCGTGATCCTGCTGTTTCGACTCTTGCTCGTATGGGCGAATCATTTTACCCAAATAGAAAAGCTGGATTTTACGGGGAACGTCGCCGACTGGCGAGCACTGTTGCCACTTTTAGGGGCAATATTAATTTGGCTTGTAGCCAAACTCGGCTCTAAACGCTATAAACGCATGGGCATAGCCTATGTGCTACATAGGGTTAAATTGCACTATGGCAAAATTCCCCTGCAATCAGCGCCAGGACAATTTTTTCAAGCACTCTTCGCCCTAGGCACAAACTTTTCCGTTGGACGAGAGGGGCCAGCCATTCACTTAGGTGCAGTGAGTGCCAGTGTGTTGGCGGAGAAATTCAATCTTCCCGACAACAGTGTGCGCATCATGTGTGCCAGTGGCATTGCCGCAGGGATTGCAGCCACCTTTAATGCGCCCTTGGCGGCGGTGATTTTTGTGCTTGAAGTGATAGTACGAGAGTATAAAATCCATTACTTTTTCCCCATTATGCTCTCCGCAATTTGCGGCGCAGTGTCAAGCCAACTGGTGTTTGGTAATGTGCACGAGTTTGACCGTATTCAGGTGTTTCACATTCCCCTCGATCACTATCCCATTCTTGCCATCGGGGGAGTCGTGTTAGGGTGTACGGCAGCATTGTTCAATTACTCACTCCTTAAGGTTACAGCGTCGAGTCAAAACTGGCCGTTAATTTACCGTCTGTTTCTCGCGGGAAGTATTACCACTTTGATCGGTTTAGTCTTACCTCAGGCACTGGGGACGGGTGATTTAGCCATCAGCGAAGCCATCAGTGAACACCCGAGTTTATTACTCTTAATCGCCCTGCTGGCCGCGAAGATCATCGCAACTGTCGCGGCGATAGGCCTTGGCATTCCAGGAGGGTTAATTGGGCCACTCTACGGCATAGGAGCCCTAATTGGAGCCATTTTAGCCCTAGTGAGCGCGGTCATGTTCCCATCGATTGCCCCCTATGTTGGGCTTTATACTGTGATTGGCATGACGGCCATGATGGGGGTATGTCTTAGTGCACCACTGGCGGCGTTAGTCGCCCTGCTGGAAATGACCAATGATGCCAGTATTATTTTGCCTGCTATGTTTGTGACTATTCCGGCATTTTTGATTGCCTATCAAGGCTTTAAAACTGACTCTATCTTCTTTAAACAATTAGAAATTATGGGGCTGGGTTATAAAGTTGCACCAGTAAATTTAGCGCTGCAGAAAAAAGGCGTGCGAGCCTTGATGGATAAGCGCTTCGTTATCGTCAATAACAACGATGAATTATTGCTCGAAGTGCTCAAACGGGCCGAAGGTCGACCCGTGTTAGTACGTAATGCCGATGGTGTTATCGAAATGCTTAGCCTTGAGATGCAGTCCTATGACGATAATATCACCCTTTCGCGTCACCCCATGCAGGGACTGAGCGATACCAAAACCCTCGATGAAGTCTATTTATTACTGTCGCCCAAGCGCAGTGGTGAAGTCTTTATCTACCAAGACTCGCCCGATAACGTGGTCGGGGTGATCAGTTGGTCGAACCTACAGCAGGAAATCCGAGCTGGCCAAGCATAATCAAAAAACTGCTGAACTCGGGTCACAAAAGCGATGGCTTTATCGTAAATATCTAACGCTGTGGCTCTACCGCTATTTCGTTGCCTTAGTGCTTCTGCTACAATCGCGCCTCAGCCACCCTACATAACATCAGGGCAGATAAGCGCGTAAAGTTGCTTAAAATGCCCCCTAGCAATTGGAAAACAGGCTGATGAATCAGTTCGAAGGATCCCATATCCTCTCCGTAAACCAGTTAGATCTTGACTCAATCCAAACTATTTTTAATGTCGCTAGCCGCATGATGCCCTATGCACTTCGAGAGAAGCGCACCAAAGTGCTCGAAGGCGCCATTTTAGGTAACCTGTTTTTCGAACCCAGTACCCGTACCCGCGTGAGTTTTGGCTGTGCCTTTAACTTACTTGGCGGCCATGTGCGTGAAACCACAGGTATGGCTTCATCGTCTTTATCTAAGGGTGAGTCCCTGTACGATACGGCGCGCGTGTTATCCACTTATTCCGATGTGATTGCCATGCGCCATCCTGACTCTTATTCAGTGAAAGAGTTTGCCGAAGGCAGCCGCGTCCCCGTGATCAACGGTGGCGATGGTTCGAACGAACATCCGACCCAAGCTCTACTCGATTTATACACTATCCAAAAAGAACTCAAATGTGCCGGCCGCGGTATCGATGGCATGCACATCGCTATGGTTGGCGACTTAAAATTTGGCCGTACTGTACATTCACTATCACGCTTACTCTGCATGTATAAGAACATCAGTTTCACACTGATTTCACCTGCTGAATTAGCGATGCCTGATTATGTGATCTCTGACATTGAAAATGCTGGCCATAGCATCAAAATAACCGACCAGCTTGAAGGCCATTTAGATAAAGCAGATATTCTATATCTCACTCGCATTCAGGAAGAGCGCTTCCCTTCACAGGAAGAAGCGAATAAGTATCGCGGCAAGTTCCGCTTAAATCGCAGTATTTACACTCAGCATTGCAAATCTAACACTGTCATTATGCATCCGCTTCCAAGGGATTCACGCGCGCAAGCCAATGAGTTAGATAATGATTTGAACAGTCACCCTAACCTCGCTATCTTCAGACAGGCGGACAATGGGCTGTTAATTCGCATGGCTTTGTTTGCATTGACACTCGGCGTTGATCATCAACTCGAGAAATATGAGTGTCCGGTTAATTGGTATTCACGTAAAGCCGATCGCTAATTGGCTACAGACTTTAAGGACTAAACATGACCCGTTCCGAAGCGCTATTTGAACAGGCTAAAAAAACCATCCCCGGCGGTGTTAACTCCCCGGTTCGTGCATTTAATGGTGTAGGCGGTTCGCCCCTGTTTATTGAAAAAGCAAACGGCGCTTATATTTACGATGCCGATGGCAAAGCTTATATCGACTATGTCGGTTCTTGGGGCCCGATGATCCTCGGCCACAACCACCCTAAAATCCGTGCAGCGGTATTAGCGGCGGTGGAGAATGGTTTGTCTTTTGGTGCGCCAACTGAACTTGAAGTGCAAATGGCCGAGAAAGTCATCTCTATGGTGCCTTCTATCGAGCAAGTTCGTATGGTGAGCTCAGGCACCGAAGCGACTATGAGCGCCATTCGTTTAGCACGTGGTTTTACGAGTCGTGACAAGATTTTAAAGTTTGAAGGCTGCTACCACGGCCATGCCGATTGTCTATTAGTCAAAGCAGGCTCTGGCGCATTGACCTTAGGTCAACCAAGTTCACCGGGTATTCCGGAGGATTTTGCCAAGCACACCTTAACGGCTGTGTATAACGATTTAGATTCTGTGCGTACCCTGTTCGAGCAGTATCCTACTGAAATTTCTTGCATCATCATCGAGCCCGTTGCTGGCAACATGAACTGCATCCCGCCTATCCCGGGTTTCCTTCAAGGTCTGCGTGATATTTGTGATGAGTTCGGCGCCTTAATGATCATCGACGAAGTGATGACAGGTTTTCGCGTATCCCAAAGTGGCGCTCAAGGTTATTACGGCGTCACTCCCGATTTAACCACTCTCGGTAAAGTGATCGGTGGTGGTATGCCAGTGGGTGCATTCGGTGGCCGTAAAGATGTGATGCAGTTTATCGCACCTACCGGCCCTGTGTACCAAGCGGGTACACTGTCAGGTAACCCAATTGCGATGTCAGCTGGTCTGGCACAAATGGAAGCCCTGTGTGAAGAAGGTTTGTACGAAGAGCTGAGCGCGAAAACTAAACGTATCGCCGAAGGCTTTAAAGCCGCGGCCGATAAACACGGCATTCCAATGGCGATCAACTATGTTGGTGGTATGTTCGGTTTCTTCTTCACAGAACAACCGGAAATCACCCGTTTCGACCAAGTGACCCAATGCAATATCGAGCAGTTCCGTACTTTCTACCACGGCATGCTAGATGAAGGTGTTTACTTAGCACCGAGTGCCTATGAAGCGGGTTTCCTGTCTATGGCCCATGGCGAGGAAGAACTACGCTTGACCTTAGAAGCGGCTGACCGTGTATTAGCGAGCATGAAAGCACAAACTAAGTAATTTCAATACGTAATAAAAAAGGACGCATTAGCGTCCTTTTTATTACCCTGAATGGATGCAATTTATTAATAATAATCGGATTTTTTTGAGCCGAGTGCAGACTTAATTATAATAACCGCAACAACCACTTGTAGGGTTAACGTGATATGGTCGATCATTAGACTAGGGTTATGAAATATCCCCAATGCTATCAATTGTTTACCGCTATAAACCAACCACACTAAGGAGCCCAGCAATAATAGACTCCGGAGTACAAATGCCATTTTAAATGCCCCCTAACACACAACATCTAGTATCTTTACAGCAAAAGATCCACAAAATAATGCTCACTTTATCCACAGTCAAGATCTTGGCTTAGGTATTAGACACTTCTGTGATACCAAGAGGTATTTGATCATCAATATAAATCGTTTAACCACATACAGTGCTGAATAATAAACAAAGGGAGATACACAGACAGCTAAAAATAACCCATATAAAGAAAAATTAATTGCAGGATCGGTAAAGCAACTGCTTAGACTTTAATCGTAGATCTTACTTTACAGACCATAATCCCCCAAAGTAATACAGTGAAATAATCCATAGAATTATCAATAGGTAGAATTTTCATCTACAAAAACAACAAAACATATGAGATCAGCATCACAAAGCCAAATAAAACTGAGTTACAGCTAACAGTTGCGTTCTTTCCCCCATTATGTTCTGATCCGCACGCGTTAACACGGCAAGCTTAATTTTGCCTTGAAAATGCCATCCATAGCTCGCCCTAGGCCAGCGACGACATTAAAACAGCAGTTGGAATTGCAGTTATGTTATATACCTTTCTCATCATACTGGCCGTGCTCGCATTGCTCAGTATTATTTTCGAAGAAGTGACCCACCTTAATAAAGCAAAAACAACCTTATTCTTTGGCTGTATATCCTGGGTAGCGCTATTTATGGCTGCAGGAGATCCCTCCCACGAGAAACTCATTGCTCATCAACTCAATGAAAACTTGCTCGAAATTGCCACACTTTGGCTATTTTTGATGTCTACCATGACCTTCGTTGCTTACCTCAACGCTAAGGGCATGATCCAAATCATGGTGCAAAAGCTGTTCCCGCAGAAAGTGTCGGTGCGCATGCTGATGATCCAAGTGGCACTGTTCGCGCTCGTGCTGTCGGCATTTTGTGATAACGTCACCGCGACATTAGTGTCTCTAGGCTTGTTAACCACCTTTAAACTTGACAAACAAATGCGCCGCAGAATGGCGGTGTTGATTATCTTCGCGGTAAACTCAGGCGGTGTGGCGCTGATCACCGGTGATGTAACGACACTGATGATCTTCTTAGGTGGCCATGTGCATATGTCAGAGCTACTGGTACTATTTATTCCATCGGCCTTGAGCGTCATTTTGCTGGCAACCCTGTTCTCACTCAAGGCCGAAGGCGTTGTGAGTACGACGCCAATCAAACATACTTATCAAACCGTTGATGTCTTGATTGCCCTCGTCTTCTTCTGCACCATTTTAATGACCATGTTGCTCAACATCTTGTTTGGGATCCCGCCGGTACTGACCTTCTTGACGGGTCTGTCCATCATGTTCCTGATTGGGCATACCACGCGCAGCGATAAAGAAGAAATCAAGATCCTCGAATATATTCGCCAAGTAGAATATGACACTTTGTTGTTCTTCTTAGGGATTTTACTACTCGTCGGCATGCTTAAAGAAATCGGCACATTAGATATGCTGACCGAAGCTTATGCCATGTTCAACCCAAACATCTCTAACTTCGTCACGGGTATGGGATCTGCATTGATCGATAACGTGCCATTGACTGCAGCGCTGCTTAAAGCAGAGCCAGTACTTAACACCCCAGAATGGTTAGGCTTAACCTACAGTGTAGGCGTGGGTGGTTCGTTACTGATTATTGGTTCCGCTGCTGGCATTGTCGCCATGAGCAAAGTGAAGGAATTGACTTTCGTAAGTTACCTCAAATATGTCCCAGCCCTGTTCCTATGCTATAGCGTCGGCTATGGTCTAACACTGTTTCTTGCTTATAATTTATTCGCCTAATTCGGATATGGTTATAAATAAAGGGCGCCTCTTGGCGCCTTTTATTTTAGTTGTATCAAGCATTTAAACTATGGTCACTTAAATAGCGGGGACTTTAAATTGTGTCCCTTGAATATCCAAGACAACATCCCTTGGGCGAATAGAGATGATCTTCAACTTGCCACCTATCATATCCCCCTCCTGTAACTCTGCGCCGTCGACATTCAACCAACGCTGGCTCGCATCCGTGGAATACACATGGGCCACTATATTAAATTCCGGTACTTGCAACTGCAGTCCGGCAGGTAATTGGCCGTATTTAGGAATATCATCCCCAGCGGGCTTGGGGATGGGATCTAACTGAGGCTCTGTGACGGGGGTTTTAGCCGCCTTAACGTATTCCACATCCTTTAATGCATCTTGAAATGTGGCAACCAATTGATCGTCTTTACGACTCTGGTTGGTTTCTAAGCCCACATCTGCGGCAGCGGCACTAACCTGTTGACGCAACGCTTCCAACTGTTCTAAACCTTGGTGATTAGCACCTAGCATAATCGGTTGTTGGCTCGCAGGCATTTGCTCTAATGTTGCAGGGTCTATATCATTTGCACCGATTACCGAGGACTGATTTGAGCCCTGCGTTGTCGCATCCACAGCAGCAGACGTGGTCAGGTAATCTTCATAACTTGGATCGATATTTTGTGGAATACTGCTAACACCGCCATAGCTATTGGCATTCGATGGCGCTTGTACCACTGATGCGCCGCCATTTAACTCCTGCGCCCTAGGCAGAGCAACTTTTCCCGCAAGGCGAATCCCCGTATTGCCATCGTCTGCGGCAGATATCTGTGCAGTCGTTGCCCGTTCAGAGTTTGTCATAGCCCCCTGAGCGACCTTTTGAACTGCTGTTTGCGCAATGGCCGCCGTTTCGACGTTCATCGCTGAGACGCCTACTGAGGGCTTATCAGTCTGTCGAAACATCGTCACACTCCATGCAACGCCCACGCCCACAGCAATGGCGAATGCCAATACCGAAAGTTTAGCAACGGGAACGCCAGTCTGGCGGGACTGAGGATAATTGGCCCTTGGCGTTAACACCGCATCGGGTAAGGGCGACGACTGCTGCTGTTTATTGCGTGTGACCGCATCGAGTAAAATGGACATTAACTCTGCGCTCCATTATCGGTTAAACGCGGCCCTTGTTCACTTAAATACAAATTCAGTCTCACTAATGTTTGATTACCTGCAATCCCATCGGCTTTTAATCCATGCTGGCTTTGGAACGCCTTAAGATCATTTTCTAATTTAAGATCGAATTGGGAGACTCTTCTTGCATTGCGATGGGTCACATGGGCAAGTGCATTTTCCAACCATTGTAATTGTCCTGGGCTCGACTTCTCACTGATTTCCATCATAGGTAAACTTGGCGCCTGCCACAGGATTTCAAACGTCCCGCTAAAGTGTTGATTAAACCAAGATCTGTCTACCCACAGTTGTTGCTCTCCCAGTTGCATCAATAATTGCTCGTCATCTACCGCAATCACAGCGCCATAAAAATCCTGTTGATTATCATCAACTAAGTAGACAACTGCCGGGTAGTTTAATCGCGTGAGCGACATCCAGTTTCCCTGTTGCTGATAACAGGCAAGCCCGTGCTCAACAGCAGATTGGCAGGCCGTCAATCCCTTATAGGGTACTTTTCCCCAAACACTGAAGAGCCCAGCAAAGGCGGTATTGATATCACGACTCTGATTAATCACATCATTTAGCAAGCGTTGATTGGGATCAGGCATCGACGCCTGAGTCGCCTGGCTGCTTGGCTGATCAGCAGGAGGAACTAACTTACTCGTTTCTTCGGCCGCGCTCAAAGCTTGAGTGTTTGATGCCGTCACATTGGTTGGTGCAGACTCAACGACCATATTGGACGCTGACGCCGCGCTGACAGGTTTATCGGTAAATAGCCAATAGGAAACGCCAAAAGCAACCAATAACGCCGCAGCGGTCGCTGTCGGCCAAAGATACCTATTCTGAGTCGGCTCCTCTTCACCTAATACTTCTGCCGCAGCTTGTCTCACCATGTGATGATCTATGGGCACGCGCGATTGCGCATAGCCCGCCATCAGCGAGCGTTCACATAAAAGATTAATTAATCGAGGGATGCCATCACTATATTTCTGCAAAACCTTAACGGCCTTTCGGGTGAACAAAGGCTCAAACCGTCCCGCTACTTGTAAGCGGTGCAACACATAGAGGGCAATTTCGTCTTCATTGAGTGGTAATAGGTGATAACGCGCAGTGATCCGCTGGGCAAGCTGTCTGAGTTCTTGCCGTTTAAGGAGTAACTGCAGTTCTGGTTGCCCAATCAATATCACCTGAAGCAGCTTTTTAGTGTCCGTTTCGAGGTTAGTGAGCAATCTGAGTTGCTCTAACACTTCTGCGCGCAGATGCTGAGCCTCATCGATGATGAGTACTGTGTTACGGCCTTTTTCATGATTTGCCAATAAAAATCGGCTCAGATGATCGGTTAACTGCTTGAGGCTAGGATTTTCCCCATAACGGATCTTAAGCTCATCACAGAGAGTGGCAAGTAATTCCAACTCGGTGAGCGAGGGATTGAGGATAAATGCAGTATCAGTATTATCGGGTAATTGCCCAAGTAAACAGCGTGAGACTGTCGTTTTACCTGTACCGACTTCCCCAGTTAGCAACACAAAGCCACCCGTTTCACCTAACCCGTAGGTCAGATGAGCCAAGGCTTCCCTGTGTCTGTCACTTAAAAATAAATAATGGGGATTGGGTGCAATTGAAAAAGGGTTATCACTGAGTCCATAAAAGGCCTTGTACATACCACCAATCATCCTTAGCTAAAAATAACGCTCACGTTAAAGCGTCACACTGTTATTGTCAAAGCATCCGCAACATCGATGTGACATTAAATAAATATCTGCGCCTAGGTTGCACAGGGAATCTTATCATCATGTTAAGCTATCCCTATGACAGATTAGCCGAATCATTCCAATGGAAATATACTTAGTCGGTGGTGCTGTACGTGACAGCCTGCTCAATCTCCCCATTAAAGATAAAGACTATATGGTCGTTGGCGCGACCCCCGAGCAAATGCTGCAACTGGGTTATCGTCAAGTAGGTAAAGACTTTCCAGTATTCCTCCATCCGACAACACAGCAGGAATATGCTCTCGCAAGAACAGAGCGTAAAGTAGGGTTAGGTTATGGTGGGTTCAGCTGCTATGCCAGCCCCGATGTAACCTTAGAACAAGACTTGCTACGCCGCGATTTGACCATCAATGCCATAGCTCAAGATGAAGCAGGCAATTTGTACGATCCCTTCGATGGCATTAAAGATATTGAAGCGCGCCAATTACGCCATGTTTCTGATGCTTTTATCGAAGATCCCCTGCGAGTACTACGTGTTGCCCGATTTGCCGCAAGATTCCATGCACTGGGTTTTAGTATCGCCAGCGAAACCTTTGCGCTGATGCGCCATATCAGTGCGAGCGATGAACTCAGTGCATTAACAGCGGAGCGGGTTTGGCAGGAAGTCGATAAGAGTTTGGGAGGTCCTAACCCTGAGATCTTTTTTGAGGTACTGCATCAATGTGGTGCTCTCGAAATACTCTTCCCCGAAATATTTGCCTTATTCGGTATTCCTCAGCCAGAGAAATGGCACCCCGAGATAGATACGGGCGTGCATACATTAATGGTGCTAGCCCAAGCAGCCCAACTCACGCAGGATAAAAGCGTTCGTTTTGCCGCACTCGTCCATGATTTAGGCAAAGCATTGAGCCCTAAGGAACATTTACCTAAACATCATGGTCATGGCCAAAAAGGATTACCCCTGATTAAAGCCCTTTGCACACGCTTACGCGTGCCGAATGAGATGCGCGATCTAGCGTTACTGGTCAGTGACCAACATCAGAACATCCATCAGGCATTCGAACTCAGAGCCGAAACGATCGTCAAAATGTTCGATAAAGCCGACTTTTGGCGCAAACCTGAGCGGCTCAATCAAGTAATTTTAAGCTGCATTGCCGACATGCGTGGACGAACAGGATTTGAAACGCATGGATATCCCCAAGGAGAGTATCTTGCTGAGTGTTTTTTAGCCGCCAACAACGTCAATATCAGTGCGATTATTGCCGAAGGTTTCCAAGGAGCAGAGATAAAACAAGCGCTCAATTTGAAGCGAATCGAAGCCGTCGACAAACTAAAACTCAAAAAGCAAAATGATGCAGAACATTGCACTCGATAAGATTGTAATGGAATTGTAAAATTACCATCACTTTATGGTAAATACAGTGCCATTTTTTGATGAAAATCGTCGATATAACCGCTAAAAAATGCTTTTAAAAAAAATTTATATGTCTATAGTGGTTAAACGCATTAATATTCGTAGCAAATTAAAATAGCTATGTCATAATTAGGCAGTTTCGATTACAAAGTGGCGAAACATTCAAATCCAACCTATTTTAAGGGATTTTTTACAATGAACAAAAAAGTACTGATGATTGCTGGTTTAGCAATGACTGCCCTACTAGGTGGTTGTGCAAACACTACTGCTCTGGAAGAAAGCGTTGCTACTCTGGGCAACAAAGTTGATCAATTGTCAGCTGATGTCGGCTCTCTGAAATCTGAGCAAAGCAAACTGTCTGCAGACGTTAAAGATGCTAAAGCAGCAGCTATGGACGCACAAGCAGAAGCTAAGCGTGCTAACGACCGTCTAGACAACGTTGCTTCTCGTTACAAGAAGTAATGATAAGTAATTAGCCTACAATTCAGTAGGTTAAGCTAAAAGGCTTGTGAGAGATGACAACAAACAGTGCATCTATCCAAGCCTTTTTTTATTGCCTTCAATTTAAGAAACTCCCTTCTATTAATTAATTAACTTCAGCTAGAAAATACCAAAGCCCATCCAATTAACACGAGGATGACCCTAACGATTAACCTGTTGGCCTTAAAATTAACCTTTGTATACTACTGTATAAAATCTTTGCTTCAGTAAACCATTAGCCCGTTTTAATAACCTTCGGCTTTTTAAGTTTTCCGCCAAACTTATCCTTTTAAGATCCCTTAAGCAGTGTTCGCCGTTTTCTTAAAAAGTTATTTTTATAGACGAAGAATGAAGGCATTTTAAAGAAAGCTCAATCACAAAAATTGAGCCACCAAGGGAAACAAAGGCAAGACGAACGTTATATTTATCGCAAAACAAATAAGCCTAAAGTTAACAATAACGCCGCCCTTGATTGTCTTTACATAAAAACAACATAAAAACGTCAATATCTATCATAGACTTGCATAATAAAAGGCTATTTTGCATCTCAAAACAAAATATCTAAGCCCATGAATAGACTAAAAAACAATCTATTCAATCATTGTTTTTAAGGAACTTAGGCTCATAGGAACATTTTTGCGCCAACACTAATACAAAATCCACTTCGAGCGATTCAAAGTGCTTTGCTTGGATATCGTGTTTCATTTTATCCGTTGCCCGCCACGCATAGGGCGTCATATTTAATAAGGTTAATGCCTGTTCACCTGATACGGTCAGATTGAAACTCAGGGTTTGTGTTTCTTTGATCGACAAACCTGAAGGTAAATTAATTTGCACCGATTTTTCCGTCAAATCGGGATAAATATATTCCTTTAATTGCCATAAATGCCGAGGGCCTGGTAAGACTAACAACATCACCCCTTGCTCTTTAAGGACCCGAACAGATTCTTTCCCCTTGAGAGGCTTATCAATCACAGTCACTAAATCTATGCTGTTATCGGCAAAAGGTAAGACTTTTGAGGTGCTTAAACATAAAATACCAGGCGTTTGTACTTTAGCTGCTGCAAAAATGGCATTTTCTGCGTCCGCAACGCCGCTGTAATGGACATTCACTCCATTGGCAAGCTCTGCAAGCTTAGAAGACAAAGCACGCAGGTAGAAGCCCTCTGCACACTCATAATCTAACAGGCTGAGCTCTTCCTTCTGTAAGCTCAAGATCATCATCGCCATCCTATCGATCAGAGGTGAAAAAATACCCGATTCTAATAGAAAACGCTTTGCTCTCACTTGCTGACGGGAATCCCCAGTCGGTTTTTGCCTTTGGGGCTGAGTAAAAACCCAATAGCCTTGCTCACTTCTATCGAAGTGGTGTTTATTAGCACAGTAAAACCCCTGTGAAGCTTGATGCTGCTGCAATAACAACCCACACGTCGGGCATTGAAATTCGAATCTCATGATCGGCTCCAAAAATTAACTCCGCTCCAGAACGAAAAAATCGGGTGCTAGACCCGATTCTTAGAAAAACGCCACTATGACTATTATAGGAAGATAAACCCACACAGGACTGCGCCCAGCGCAAGGCGATATATCACAAAGGGAGTCATTCCCATACGGCTGATTATTTTTAAGAAATAGTGGATACAAAGATAAGCCGCGACAAACGAGATCACAGTGCCTAATGTGAGTGCTTGATAATCAATCGGAAGAGGGCTTTCAGCTAAGTCTTTCCCGACTAAAATAGCCGCACCTAAACTGACAGGCACCGACATAAGAAATGAGAAACGAGCGGCGGCATCTCGGCTTAAACCTAGCATAAGTGCGGCAGTCATAGTGGCACCCGATCTTGATGTTCCAGGAATTAATGCCAGTGCCTGTGCAAAACCAATCAACAATGCCTTACGCCAGCCTGTTTGATATACAGTTAAATCATGGCGTGACATCTTATCTGCCCACCACAAAAACAAACCAAAAACGACGGTAGTAATAGCAATAACACCGGCACTGCGTAAATGGGTTTCGATAAAATCCTTTGCCATAAACCCAAAAAATACTGCGGGTAATGTTGCTAAGATGATCCACCAAGCGAGTTTACTATCATCTGAATGCTTGCCCTTAAAAATACTGGCAATCCAAGCATTAAACATGGCCCACAGCTCGTGTCTGAAATAAATCACGACCGCAAATAATGAACCCGTGTTAACCGCAACATCGAAGGATAATCCTTGGTCTTCCCAACCTAAAAGCTGGGCAGGGAGAATAAGATGAGCCGAACTGGAAATAGGAAGAAACTCTGTTAACCCTTGAATCAACGCTAAAATAATTACCTGAAACGTATCCATGACAACCCTATCAATAAATTAAAACGTCAGCCCTACAGGCCACTCAAACGTCACAGGCCAAAGTCGCTGTGAATCTTTATCATACTCATCCCAGAGTGTTGCATAGCTCTTATGGAGCACAGGGTGGATTAATTCCGGAGCAAGTTCAGATAAAGGCCACAACACAAAAGCGTTATTGACTATTTCGGCTCTGGGCAACACCACTGGGGTTTGGCACACAAGATCATCAAAAAGCAGTAAGTCTAAATCCAATGTCCTTGGGCTAAATTTCTTAGCGCCCACAAGCCGGCCGTGATTCTGCTCGATTTGCTTAAACAGCGCAACTACCTCGGCAATATTCAAATCGGTTTCGGCGCTTGCCACCATATTTAAAAAATTTGTCCCGCTAAATCCCACGGCCTCACTTTCATACATAGAAGAAAGTTTTAGTGGACCAAAGCATTCTCTTAATGACCGCAATCCCGCCTGTAAATAGCGACTGGGTTCAATATTACTGCCTAAACTAATGTAAATAAGTGCCATGCAGATGTCCGAACAGTCTTTAAAAACGACAATAATTCACTACTAATATGTTATGCCTGTTGTGAGCGCTCAATTTCAACCCCAACTGAGGCGGCAGTCGCAACGGCGCCTGGCTTCATCACAACCACCTTAACCCAAGCGACGTTAAATTCACTCAACAAACATTCGGCAACACGTTCAGCAACAGTTTCAATAAGTTCAATGGGTTGCTCGGTAATCAATTGGGTGATCCGTTTAGAAACCGTTTCATAGCAAAGTGCGAATTGATAGTCATCACTCATTGCCGCAGGCTTATTGTCCCAAGCCATATCTAAATCTAGAAATAAGCTCTGCTGGATTTTCTTTTCCCAGTCATAGACACCTATCACAGTATCAACACGTAATTGCCGTATAAGTACCTTATCCATACAATCTCCAACTTACTCATTACTATGAGGTCTGATAAGCTAAACACGATAGAGTCTGTATAATCCACCGTGTTCCAACAGACGACTAATTTACTTTCTACTCGCGCTAATCCAAAGTAGGATAAGGCCCTAAAGGGATTTGTTCGTTCAGAAATTATCTCTGTTTTTAATAATAGCGTTATCGCATTAACCTATGACCGAATACACACGCCAAACAGGCCTTTTAAATTGTGGCGCGATAATACCTTAAGACGCGTAAGGAAACCAATGTGAGTCCATTAACACTGACACTTTTGATGATTGTGAGCGCCTATTTGGCAGGCTCAGTCTCAAGTGCTGTGCTGGTATGTAGGATGAGAGGTCTGCCGGATCCAAGATCCCAAGGCTCTGGTAACCCAGGAGCAACGAATGTGTTGCGAATCGGAGGGGCAAGCTCGGCGGCTATGGTGCTATTTTTTGATATGCTCAAAGGCGCCTTACCGACTTATCTTGCCTATTTAATGGGGATCGATGCCATCTCCCTTGGACTTATCGCCATCGCGGCTTGCTTGGGGCATATCTACCCTATTTTCTTTGGCTTTAAAGGTGGCAAAGGGGTGGCAACCGCTTTCGGTGCCATGGCTCCTATTGGTGATGATCTTGCCATTTGCCTTATGGCTTCTTGGGTCGTATTACTGCTCATTAGCCGCTACTCTTCCCTTGCTGCGATAATTACCGCCCTACTCGCCCCACTTTATACCTGGTGGCTGGACGATAGATTTACCATCCCCGTCGCCATGTTATCGACACTGATCATCATACGCCATAAGGAAAACATTCAGCGGCTTCTCAAAGGCGAAGAATCGAAAGTGTCACGTAAAAGACGTCCCAAAACACCTTAAGAAGGCCTGAGAGATGGCGCGAAAAACCAAATCGAGAGGCCAATAAAAACAGCGCATGATGCGCTGTTTTTATTTTGCTTATTTTATTCGGGATGACTCAAGCGACGGGAGGTAAGGTATCGAGTGACCATCGGGGTTGACCTTTTACCGCTAAATCTTCGCATTGCCCTGCCCTTAAGCGTTGCAATCCGGCAAAGGCAATCATAGCGCCATTATCGGTACAAAATTCCCCGCGGGGATAATAAACTCGACCACCGATCGAAGCCATCATCTCGGCCAGGGTTTCCCGTAGACGAGTGTTGGCACTCACTCCACCGGCTATTACTAAACGGTTATAGCCCGTTTGTTTTAATGCGCGGCGGCATTTTATCGCCAAAGTATCAACCACGGCCTCTTCAAAGGCCCTAGCAATATTAGCACGAGTCTGCTCATCATCGGGCTCTGCGGCAATGGTATTGGCGGTAAAGGTCTTTAGCCCTGAGAAACTAAAATCTAGCCCAGGTCTATCCGTCATAGGACGGGGAAATTGATAACCCGCAGGCACGCCTTTGGCGGCAAGTTTCGCCAAACGAGGGCCACCAGGGTAATCCAAACCCATTAATTTTGCTGTTTTATCAAAAGCTTCACCAGCAGCATCGTCAACTGATTCACCGAGCACTTCATAAAGACCTATGCCATCGACTTTGACCAACATCGAATGACCACCAGACACTAACAGCGCCACAAACGGAAACTCTGGTGCATCATCTTCCAGCATGGGCGCGAGTAAATGCCCTTCCATATGATGCACCCCAATCGCGGGCTTATTCCATGCAAACGCCAGCGAACGTCCAACGCAGGCACCGACTAATAGGGCGCCAATCAACCCTGGCCCCTTGGTATAGGCAATCCCATCGAGATCAGCAATATCAGTATTCGCATCTTTAAGTGCCTGACGAATAAGTGGCACTATCTTACGCACATGATCGCGGGAAGCTAATTCAGGCACCACACCACCGTAATCTGCATGCAATTTCACTTGACTATATAAAGCATGGGAGAGTAATCCCAGCCCATCGTCGTAGACGGCAATGCCTGTCTCGTCACAGGATGTCTCAATACCTAAAACCCGCATGGTGCCTCATCAGAAAATAATAAAAGGGCGTCAATTCTACCTGCATGCAAACAATTACTCCAGTTACATAGCCCTATATTCTCCCCGTCCGCAAACACAGTCCTGTATTAGGGCTTTACAAGCCTAGTTGTCTCGGTATAAAATTCCGCACCATTTTAAATAGACTTGGTTCGAGCAATTGAACCACACAACCTACACCTAAGGGGTGATGGCGTATGCCAATTATTAAAGTACGTGAAAACGAACCATTCGACGTAGCTCTGCGTCGTTTCAAGCGCTCTTGTGAAAAAGCTGGTATTTTAGCCGACGTGCGTGCTCGTGAATTCTACGAGAAGCCAACTACTGCACGTAAGCGCGCAAAAGCAGCTGCAGTTAAACGTTTAGCTAAAAAGCTTTCTCGCGAAAACGCACGTCGCGTACGTTTATACTAATCTCTTATGAGCCTAATTGATCAGCTAAAAGACCATATGAAACAGGCCATGATCGCCAAAGAGAAGGCGAGATTGGGGACTATTCGTATGGCATTAGCCGCCATTAAACAGATTGAAGTGGATACCCGCGAAACTCTGACTGATGAGCAGGTTATAGCTGTCTTAACCAAAATGGTGAAACAACGTCGTGATTCGATTGCTCAATTTGAAGCAGCGGGTCGTAACGAGTTGGCCGAAGCGGAAGCAGCAGAGATTCAAGTCATTGAAGCTTTCCTGCCGACTCCCCTCACTGAGGCGGAAATCGCAGCGTTCATCGATGCAGCTATTGTCGAAATAGGTGCATCCTCCATGGCGGATATGGGCAAAGTAATGGGAGCATTAAAACCTAAAGTTCAAGGACGTGCAGACATGGGCGCTATCGGCGCTATGATCCGCGCAAAATTGCAATAATTAGCGTTTCAATGTATGAACAAGCCGTGCCTATGCGCGGCTTGTTTGTTTAAATTCGCTCTAGGCGAGATTTTAAGCACTCAATGGCAATACCTCGTGATTTTATCAATGAGCTAATCGCTCGCACCGACATTGTCGAGTTAATCGATCGTAAGGTGCCCTTGAAAAAGGCGGGTAAAAACTACTCGGCCTGTTGTCCTTTTCATAGCGAAAAATCACCTTCGTTTACCGTTAGCCGTGATAAGCAGTTTTATCATTGTTTTGGCTGCGGTGCCCACGGCAACGCCATCGATTTTGTGATGGAATATGACCGACTCGACTTTGTTGATGCAATAGAAGATCTGGCAGGACAACTTGGGTTAGAAGTTCCCAGAGAGCAAGGTGTAGGCAAACGCCATGATGATGGCTTAAGCCGCGACTTATACCAATTAATGGAAGAAGCGAGCCGCTACTTTCAGACCCAGCTTAGACAACACCAAGATAAACAAAAGGTCGTCGACTACCTCGCCTATCGCGGCTTATCCGATGATATAGTGGAACATTTTGGTATTGGGTTTGCGCCCGATGGTTGGGACGGTTTATTGGGCCGCTACCGTCAAAACCAAGACGCACAGGACAAACTGCTTACCGCCGGCATGCTGATCAGCAATGACAGCGGTAAAAGATACGACAGATTCCGTGACCGGCTTATGTTTCCTATCCGCGACCGTCGTGGCCGTGTGATTGGATTTGGTGGCAGAGTATTGGGAGATGGCACCCCCAAGTACTTGAATTCACCAGAAACGCCTATATTTCATAAGGGTAATGAGCTTTATGGTCTATACGAGCTAAAGCAACGTCATCGCGATCCTGACAAGGTGCTGATTGTCGAGGGTTATATGGACGTAGTTGCCCTTGCACAATACGGTGTCGACTATGCTGTGGCCTCCCTAGGGACATCCACTACGGCGGAACAGTTTCAATTGTTACTTCGTAGTGCCAAGGAAGTCGTTTGCTGTTACGACGGAGATCGTGCAGGCACAGAGGCAGCGTGGCGAGCCTTAGAAACGGCGTTGCCGCTCTTAAAGCCCGGTGATCAAGTGCGATTTATGTTTCTGCCCCAGGCAGAAGATCCGGACTCTATGGTACGAAAAATAGGTAAAGAAGCCTTCGAAACTCTGATGAATAGCGCCATATCGCTACCCGAGTTTCTCTTCGATACCCTAGCGACAAAATACGGTACGGATAAAGGTAACTTAGCCAAGCAAGCCTTTATCCTAATTGAAAAAATTCAAGATACTGTGCTACAAAATTTGCTGCTTGAGAACTTAGCTCACAAGCTCGGAATGAATAGTTCAGATGATATGAAGAAAAAGCTAGGATTTAGTGTCAAACAAACTAAGCCTACCGCTTCAGCAGGACTCAAAGGACGCGGTACCCCTTTGCGACTCGCCATCGCACTGTTAGTACAGCATCCTCAGCTGGGAATGGGTTTACCCCCACAGCCCGCACTTAACCACCTGCAGATGCCCGGCATAGATTTGCTGCCACTGCTGCTCAATTTAACTCGAGAGCATAAGTTAAACAGCGCACAACTACTTGAACAATTCAGAGATAGCCCACATAGCGGCACACTCCATAAATTGGCCCAATGGGACCATCAAGTGGCGGATGAAAACTTAGCTGAAAAGTTTAAACAGACCCTAGTTTGGTTGAACAATCAATATATTGAGCAGCGATACCAGGAATTGAGTCTCAAACAGACTCATACTAAAGAAGAGAAGATACAGCTACAGAAGCTGATCTCAGTCATGAAAGGATTGAACTGAGGCAAAAAATGTCCTCATTCACTATCCCAGTGACTAGCACAGATATGTGCACACGGCTATAATTGACGATTTGCGCGGCACTTAGCTTAAAGTTAACTGTCCGTCGTTGTAACAGTTTCCCAACTTGGATGATATCTATGGATCATACTCCGCAGTCGCAACTCAAGCTGTTGCTTGCCAAAGGTAAAGAGCAAGGTTACTTAACCTATGCAGAAGTGAACGATCACTTACCTGCAGACATGGTCGATTCTGACCAGATCGAAGATATTATCCAGATGATAAATGACATGGGTATTCGGGTGTTCGAAGAGGCCCCTGATGCCGATGACATGATGATGTCGGAAGACAACACCGACGAAGATGCAGCAGAAGAAGCTGCGGCGGCCCTAGCCACAGTAGAGAGTGAGCTTGGTCGCACGACGGATCCCGTGCGCATGTACATGCGTGAAATGGGAACCGTCGAGCTTCTGACCCGTGAAGGCGAAATTGTTATCGCCAAACGCATCGAAGAAGGCATCAACACAGTTCAAAGCTCAGTCGCCGAATATCCACAAGCGATCGCCATGATCCTTGAACAGTTCGACCAATTTGAGGCCGATGAACTGCGTCTGTCTGATATTATCTCTGGATTTGTCAACCCAGATGAAGAAGATGTCGCGCCAACAGCCACTCACATCGGCTCAGAACTGTCGGATGAAGATCTTGACGATGAAGATGACGAAGATGAGGACGATGAAGAAAGCGGCGATGACGATGATGACGGCAATAAAGGCCCTGATCCTGAAGAAGCACGTGAACGCTTTAGCCAATTAAGAACCGCCTATGAAAATGCGCTCAAAATCATTGAAGCTAAAGGTCGTGAACACCCAGAATCGGTCAAAGCCCTATTCGAAATCGGCGAAATCTTCAAAGAATTCCGTCTAGTCCCTAAGCAATTTGACCGTTTAGTGAAAAGCATGCGTTCTATGATGGACCGTGTGCGCGTGCAAGAACGTTTGGTGATGAAGCTTTGCGTTGAGCAAGCCAAAATGCCGAAGAAAAATTTTGTTAAATTCTTCACCGGTAACGAAACCAATCTGGACTGGTTCCATGCCGAAAAGGCCTCAAACAAACCTTATGCCGAAGGCTTAAGAATGGTTGAGGAAGATGTGCTGCGCTGTCGTAGCAAACTTGCCGCCGTTGAAGAAGAAACAGGCTTAGCCATTGCGGCAATCAAAGATATCAACCGCCGCATGTCCATCGGTGAGGCTAAGGCCCGTCGTGCGAAAAAAGAAATGGTTGAGGCCAACTTACGTCTAGTGATTTCTATCGCCAAGAAATACACCAACCGTGGTCTACAATTCTTGGATTTGATCCAAGAAGGCAACATAGGTCTGATGAAAGCGGTAGATAAGTTCGAATACCGCCGTGGTTATAAGTTTTCAACCTATGCCACTTGGTGGATCCGTCAGGCGATTACCCGTTCAATCGCCGACCAAGCTCGCACCATCCGTATTCCAGTGCATATGATCGAAACGATCAACAAGCTGAACCGTATTTCTCGCCAAATGCTACAGGAAATGGGCCGTGAACCCTCCCCTGAAGAGTTGGCAGAGCGTATGATGATGCCGGAAGACAAGATCCGTAAGGTACTGAAAATCGCTAAAGAACCTATCTCCATGGAAACCCCAATCGGTGACGATGAAGATTCGCATTTAGGCGATTTTATCGAGGATACCACCCTCGAGTTACCACTGGACAGCGCCACTAGCGAAAGTCTCAAGAGCGCGACCCATGAGGTATTAGCAGGCCTAACTGCCCGCGAAGCAAAAGTGCTGCGTATGCGTTTTGGTATCGATATGAATACCGACCACACACTGGAAGAAGTGGGTAAACAATTTGACGTAACCCGTGAACGTATCCGTCAGATTGAAGCAAAAGCACTGCGTAAACTGCGCCACCCTTCACGCTCAGAAATCTTAAAGTCATTCCTAGATGAATAGACAGTTACAAGCCTAAAATAAGCTAAGTAATATTTGAAGCCCTGCCTATGCAGGGCTTTTTATTGCCTTTCCCACGCCAATATCCGTATAAGCACGGTATGGAAGCATTAAATTTAGGCGACGATGGCATTTAAGTTGATTAACAGATAACCAATTGAATCAGTTGTGTGAATTTCAAACCAAAACACGGGTGACAAGCGCAAACAAGCTTAGTATACTTCCTCCCGCTTTAGGTAATGACGATTGCCTCTAGTCGGCCCCTTAGCTCAGTTGGTTAGAGCACACGACTCATAATCGTTAGGTCCACGGTTCAAGTCCGTGAGGGGCCACCACCCGATTCAACGAAAAAGCCCATTGTAAAATGGGCTTTTTTGTATCTAAAATATTTTCCCCACCGATTCGCCATGTATATACAGCCGACTCCCTAACTGATTGACTGTTTTATAGCTTCAGCTTGTGAGCTGTTAATTACCATCACCATAAAAATAGGCCCTTTGATAAGTGCTTAATCAGCAACACAATCAAAGAGCCTATTTAAAATCAATGAGCCAATTCAGTAAATATCTGCGCGCTAGGTTTTTAACTTACCTAACTGCTCATGCTGCTGCTTCACTAAGTTAGCCAATACCACACTGCTTTGCTGCGCCTCGCCCGCAAGGCGAGCAAGTTCAGAGGCCGAATCAGAAATACCGGTAATATTGCGATTAACTTCTTCAGTCACCGCGCTCTGCTCTTCTGCAGCGGCGGCAATATGGGTTACTTGGGCCGAGATCTCTTCTATCTGACTGACCATAGAGTTAAGGGATATCAGTGCTTGTTCGGTTTGCGAAACTGCCATTTGCGCGCGCTCGGCCCCTTTATCAATAATCCCAGAAGCACTGTGCACCTCTTTTTGCAATGCATCGATAAGCACGCTGATATCATCGGTTGAACTTTGGGTTTTAGAGGCGAGCGCCCTCACCTCATCGGCGACAACCGCAAAACCACGACCTTGCTCTCCCGCCCTAGCCGCTTCAATGGCTGCGTTTAAAGCGAGCAAGTTAGTTTGCGCGGCAATGGAGCTAATCACCTCAAGGATGCGGCTGATATTTGTGCTACTTTCAGCGACTTTACTGACGGCAATTTTTGCCTGCATCGATTCTTGGGACATGGTCGCCACAAAGTCCATCGCCTTGGTTAGGCTTTCTTCACTGTGGCGAATATTACGAGACATGGCCTCTGTCTCTGAGGCTGTTTGTTCCGAGGCTTTAGCGACTTCGAGAGCCGTCGCGCTCATTTGATTTACGGCTGTGACCACACTTTCAATTTCACCATACTGCCGATGCACACTGTCACGGGTTAGTTGGGCAATTTTTGCCGAGGATTGGCTTTCCTCTTGGGTACGACCCGCTAAGGTTTTTAGCTCTGCAATTAAGTTCTTTAACTTATAGATGAAGGAATTAAACCCTTTTCCAAGGGCAATCAATTCCGCATGGGCATCCACTTCTATCGATTGAGTGAGATCGCCCTCTGCACTGGCTAAATGCTCAACACGACCTTGGATCATCTTAAGAGGAGAGATGATACTGCGGATAACGAGACTAATAGTCACCACGGCAAGAACTGAGACGACTAAACCCACAATCAATAATAGGCTGCCTAATGAGGCCGCCATTTCATCCATTTTATCGTGGAGTGCGATCGAACTCTTATAGGCCTGCACCTTAGGGACTTGGATAGCTAATGACCACTCGGCATTGGCGAGGGGAATTTTGATCGGATAAGCAACGATAATCTCATCGTCATTCATCATGTACTTGCCATTCTTGTGTAACGAGATGATTTGCGAAGCCAATTGAGGATCGACCGATTCGGATAAGGGCCGAGCTTTTTTACTGTAATGGCTGGCCGCAACCACTAGACCTCGGGTACTTAAAAGGGTCACTTTGGCCTGACCGTCATAGAGACTCTTTGACAGCGTATCAATCAGGGACTGAAATACTGGCAAATTGACATCCACCCCTACCACACCAATAAATTGTTTATGCTTAAGTACAGCCACAGTCAACGACGTCATTAACGCGGTATTACCAGGGGTAATTTCGTATAAATAAGGTTCCATCAGACAGGGTTTGAGAGTCTCTTTAGCACACAAATACCATTCAGCATCTCTGATCCCAAACTCATTCAAACTGCTGAGGTACTTTTCTGCCGAATCATCAACCTGTTGATGTTCAACGCTACCATCATCATTGCGAGTGTAATAAACCTCTAGGGCGCCCGACGAGGTCACACTATGGCTCACCTGAACATTCAGAAACTCGCTATCGAGACCATCGTAACCATTAGGTTCAAACTGGGCATACATAGAAGAGACCTGCGCATTCTTCCTGAGCACTGCCGCCACTGTAAGTTCTAAGCGATCACGCTTTAAGGGTAATTCTTCTGCGGTACTTTCAAGCATGCCAGCGAAAGAAAAGGGGATCCGGTAAGCTTCATTAATAAATCCAGCGACCATTTCACCATACTCGCCGGCGCGAGCTTCGAGCTTATCGCGGGTTTCGTTTTGTAAGCTATTTTGTACTTGCTCGGATAACTGAGCGTTTTGATCCGATAGCATCCACCAGAGGCTGATTGATAAAATTGCGACTATCGATAGGAACAAGGCGGAAGTGATCCACAACAACTTAGTACTGATGGACAAATGCTTCATCGAGTAAACTCCAAAGGATAGAAGGTCAAGAGCCTAAATATTTTGATCTAGTTCATTTTTATTTTTGCTTCTCAGTTTAAAAAATAGCACTCAGAATAGGGATTACCAGTGCCAAAGATAAAGAATTGTTACTAACAAGTAAAACTTTTGGGTGATAAAATAAAAAAGACCAAATTCAAATAAATGAACTCGGTCTTAAATATCAAACACTATTTCAGATTGAGCCTAAAATTAGCGTCCCCACAACCAAGCGGCACCACGCACGCCCGATGAAGCGCCATAACAGTTTTTAACAACCGGTGTGTGGCACTCACGGCCAACTACATATAACGGTAAGACTTTTGGCAATTCAGTGTAAATAGCATCGATGTTAGACACACCGCCGCCTAGGACGATAACATCAGGATCTATCATATTGATCACATGGGCCAATGAGCGAGCTAAACGATCAATAAAGCGATCAAATGCCTGAGTCGCCAGCGGATCGCCCGCTTGCATCATTTGGGCAATTTCAATACCGCTGTCAGCAACACCACCTGCGGCGCGAAAATCGCGTACAAAGCCCGTCCCTGATATAAAAGTCTCGATGCAGTCTCTGTTACCGCAAAAACACGTCGTGGTATTAAATTCATCGGCTTTCATCCAAGGCAAAGGATTATGACCCCACTCGCCACCGATACCATTACCACCATCATGCACTTGCCCTTTGATGGCGATACCTGCACCACATCCAGTACCAATAATGGCGCCAAAGACCACTGACTTGCCAGCAGCGGCGCCATCGACCGCTTCTGATACGGCAAAACAGTTCGCATCATTGGCGATCTTTACCTTACGGTTTAATCGAGCGCCCAGATCCACATCGAGGGGATGACCATTGATCCACGTTGAATTGGCATTTTTAACTAGGCCAGTAAAAGGGGAAATCACCCCAGGAATACCTATGCCTATCGTGGCTGTTTGCTGCAAGCTTTCTTCAACTTCTGTCACGAGTGCGACTAACGCATCGACTGTCGCAACATATTCTCTCGGTGTTGGGATGCGTTTACGAAACACTTCTTTACCAGCGTCGTCTAATGCGACTAACTCGATTTTTGTGCCACCAAGATCGATACCTATTCGTAACATCAACTTACTCCATCTCAATATATTTAACGCAAAGCGGCTCTGTAAAGCTCGGCTCTACTGCCTGATGCCATACACTGTAATTGAAAACTAACTCAGGCCAAAAACAACATTAGCCCCTGTCAAAGGAAAGACTGTTTATTACAGCAAGCAATGAAGGCGCAGTCGTCATTTGAACGACTCACTGCGCCTCGGGGTTTTATATTATGGGCACTCGACCGATGCCATATTCATCGTCTTTGGCTTTAAGATGATATCGCTAAAACTGATATCCACAACGCCCGATGAAGATAATGTGAATGGAGAGATAATTTTACCAAAATCAATCCCCTGCCCCTGATAACAAGTGAGATCTATATTTAGCTCACTCCAAGTATCAAGGTTTAATGCGCTTAGCCGAGGGCTGATATCCACATGGGCTCGACAATCGCCTTCACAGGTCATACCGACATTAACTGGCGCAGTAATCGATGAACCTACTTTGACTTGCATACTGAGCACTGACTTACTCGCCAGATAAGCTCGTAAGTCTTCAGGGAAGTTCCCCTGCAGGCTCACAAAACCAAGCGCTTTACCGTTGAAGCTGACATGGCGGGCATCTTCTTGTACTTGTTTATCAAGAGTTTTGATCGTGACAACATCATTCGACTGCGTGCTGCTCGCGATAGGTTCCATCGAAACCTTGTCACCTTGAACACTGCCAATCAACATTTTCCAAGGCGCCTTTACGGCACGCTCGAATAACGGCTTCTGGCTGAGTTGCACTTGCTCACTGAAGTTATCTTCGGACAGGCGATTCGATAATAACGCAGGTGCAGTACTATCAGCCTTATCCGCATAGCTTAGACCATAGCCATAGGGTAAGAGTGGCGAATAATCACTGTCGTGAACATTCACTTGAGTTTGCTGTGGTGTCGACGGCCATGAGAAAGACAATTTGCCATTAAAGTCATACTGCACATCGCCATTAGCCTGAGTGAATAACACTTCGGCAATCCCAGAGCCTTCGGAGCCAGGTAACCAAGCGGCGACAAAAGCGTCGGAGGCATTTAACTCAGGATTGACCCACAAAGGTCGACCGCTGATAAACACAGAGACCACAGGAACCCCAGCGGCTTTAAGCTTGTGCAATAAAGCTAAGTCACGCTTATTCCCCCTTTGATACTCAAGATTATCGATATCTCCATTGCCTTCGGCATAGGGCTCTTCACCAAATACCACAATCGCCACATCGGGTTTATTCGCAGCATCGAATTGGCCATCAACACTCAGCACTGCGCTACCGCCGCTGGCAGAAACCACCTTTGCTATACCGGCATAAATCGATGTCGCGCCGGGGAAATCGGCATTTTGATTATCTGTACCCTGCCAAGTAATAGACCAACCACCCGATTGCTTGCCAATATTATCGGCGGCATCGCCTGCAACGAGCACCTTAGCCTTGGGCGATAACGGCAGTAAATGCTGATTGTTTTTAATAAAACCAATGATTCACGCACCGCTTGGCGCGCAACGTCCCTGTGGCTCGCTTGGCCAATTAACTCAGTTTTACCCGATAAAGGGCGCTTAGCAGGACTGGGCTTTTCAAATAATCCCGCCCGAATTTTCACCCGTAGGATACGGCTCACTGCATCGTCAATCCGCGCTTGACTGATCAAGCCCGACTTAACTTGCGCGATAGTGTTTTCATATAAGGGCTTCCATGCGGCTGTAGGCACCATAAAGACGTCTAAGCCTGCATTTACGGCCTGGGGACAGGATTCATTGCTGCAACCTTCAACCTGCCCATGGCCATTCCAATCGCCAACGACAAAACCATCAAAGCCCATGCGGGTCTTAAGCACATCGGTCAATAAATAAGGATTACCGTGATTTTTAGCGCCGTGCCAACTATTGAATGAGGCCATAACAGTTTGCGCGCCCGCGGTTAACCCGCCGACATAACCTTGGGCATGAATATCAAACAAGGCTTGTTCGGATGCGAGATTATCGCCCTGATCATCTCCCGCTTCGGTACCACCATCCCCTAAGAAATGTTTTACCGTGGCGATAACATGCTGATCCGATAAGAAGTCTTTATCATTGCCACCTTGTAATCCCTCGACAATCGCGTGGGAATAGGACTTAACGATGACAGGATCTTCAGAGTAACCCTCATAGGTTCGTCCCCAGCGGTCATCACGCACTACGGCGACAGTCGGCGCAAATACCCAATCGATCCCAGTCACCATCACTTCTTTGGCGGTGATCGCAGCAATTTGCTGAATAAGCTCTGGGTGATGGGCCGCGCCTAATCCTATGTTATGTGGGAACAGGGTTGCGCCAATCACATTGTTGTGACCATGAACCGCATCCGTCCCCCACATGGTTGGGATATTGATGCCATCGAGCGAATCATCCACAGAGGCTTGAAACATAGCGTCGGCTAAGGCAATCCAATCTGCTGGTGTCGCATGTTTATCTTGGTTCGGGTAAGAACCTCCACCATTCAAATAGGAACCAAAGCCATATTTGCGCATATCTTCGACCGTGATATCGCGGATCTCAGGTTGGATCATCTGTGCGACTTTCTGCTCTAGCGTCATTTTTGCAAGTAAATCTGCGACTCGCTTTTCAACATCCGGCTGATTTTTATGGGGGATAGTTAACTGCGGCCAAATATTAATATCGGTAGACTTGCCAGCGATACTGTAGCCATTCGGACTATTGGGTAAGCTAGATGCGACCACATCATTCGGTGTTACAGACTGACTAGGCTCTGTTTCCTGTTCTGTTTTACTGCATCCACTTAAGCTGGCGCTGATCAGCACAGCCAATAAACTCAAGCTAAACGCTTTGGGTATCAATGCGATAACGCTCATAATTCTCACCCTTAAAAAATACAATGTCTTAATACACACGCCGTGTGCGCATCCATGTGGTTAATCGTCGTGTTTTAATGGATTTAAAATCTTGGTCTTGGGGCATCACAACCCTTGGCGCCGTAATAGGCGATAAAACCATAACAAAGCAGCGGTAAAATAAAGGCCAATTGGATACCAAAATGATCGGCTAAGACACCTTGAAATAAGGGCACAATCGCACCGCCCACAATCGCCAAACATAAAATGCCTGAGCCTTGACTGGTGTGTTGCTCAAGATCTTGCAATGCCAAGCTGAAAATCGTCGGGAACATAATAGAGTTACATAGCCCAACTAACAGTAAGGCCCACATCGCCATCGCCCCAGTACTGAACATGGCTAAGGCCACCAACAGGCAAGCACAAATTGCATTAAAGGCTAACACTTTGCCAGCCTTGATTTTTTGCATTACGGCCGCGCCCATAAAACGCCCAACCATAGCGCCACCAAAATAGTAGGCAATGTAATGGGCGGCTTCGGCGTGGGTGTAACCGCCAATATCGGGCTGAACTAAAAAGCTAATCAGAAAACTACCAATGGCGACTTCGGCCCCCACATACACAAAAATCCCCACGCTACCGAGAACAAGATGTGGATATCGCCATGCACTGCCCAGCACCTTAGCACTGCTCGCTGGCAGTTTTTGCCCTAAAAATGGCAACTTTAACAGCATGAAAATCACCGCCAGCACAAATAAACTGGCCGCTAAAATCAAATAAGGAACTTGTACCGTGCTCGCTTGAGCCGCAGTGCTGGCCACAACATCGGGTGCGACCTCTCCCGTCATTTGATGTGAAGTCGATAAAATCAACCAACTGCCAAAAAACGGGGCGACTGTGGTGCCAAAGGAATTAAACGCTTGGGTCAGAGTGAGTCTTGATGAGGCAGTTTTCGCGGGTCCCAGCACGCTAACGTAGGGATTAGCCGCCACTTGTAGAATCGTAATGCCAGAGGCTAAAACGAAGAAAGCGCCAAGGAACATCCAATAGGAAGCGAAACTCGCCGAAGGATAGAACAATAAGCAGCCTAAGCAAGCTATACCAAGCCCGGTGACTATGCCTTTTTGATAACCAATCTTGCCCACAAGTGCACCCGCAGGGATTGAGACAATGAAATAAGCCCCAAAAAAACAAAACTGCACCAGCATGGCTTGAGCGTAGTTCAGCTCAAACATATTTTTTAAATAAGGTATTAAGATATCGTTAAGACAAGTGATAAATCCCCACATGAAAAACAACGATGTTAATGCCACTAAAGCGAACTTAAAGTTGCCACTCTGGTGCACACTCGTTGCTGCCTCACTCACCGCACTCGCCTCAGTTTCATTTACTATCGCCATATTTGCCCTATTCTCCCCAACCGATTACCTAGATAAAAACCGTTTAATTTTCTCGGTCAATATGGCGTGATTAATTTATCCGAATCACATATTGACCTTTTTATGATTAGTCACTAACCTCGATGTAAGCGCTTTCATTGTTAACATGTCGATAACCAAAGTCAATATTTTTAGTGACTGTCGGCAAGCATCTTTACTCTTTTTATCTTGAACTCTGTGTTTTAAATCGCAGGCATAAATTCAAAAATATAATTAAGTGACTGAATATATGAACATATCCTTACCAAAGAACTCGATACTCCAAAGTGAAGCATTTACTTTTGGTGTTGCGACCTCTTCATTTCAAATCGAAGGTGGCGTGGACTCTCGCCAACCCTGTATTTGGGATACCTTCTGTGCAACACCGGATAAAATCCGTGATGCCTCCAATGGCAATGTTGCCTGCAACCACTTGAATCTATGGAAAGAAGATATCGCCTTGATCGCGTCACTCGGGGTTGATGCCTACCGTTTTTCAATCGCATGGGGACGGGTCTTAAATCAAGATGGCAGCATTAATCAGCAGGGAGTTAATTTCTACATTGGGATTCTAGACGAGCTAAAACGTAGAAATATCAAAGCATTTGTCACGCTTTACCATTGGGATCTGCCTCAACATATTGAGGACCAAGGCGGCTGGTTAAACCGAGATACAGCTTACCTTTTCAAAGATTATGCCGACAAAATAAGCCAAGCCTTCGGCGACAGAGTCTATTCCTACGCCACCTTAAATGAACCCTTTTGCAGCTCATATTTAGGCTATGAAGCAGGCATTCACGCCCCCGGTTTAATGAAAAAAGCCTATGGCCGCCAATCGGCTCACCACCTATTGCTCGCCCACGGTTTAGCGATGCAAGTACTGCAAAAGAACAGCCCTAACAGCATGAATGGCATAGTGCTTAACTTCACACCTTGCTACGCATTAACAGAAAGTGCCGCCGATATTCAGGCCGCAAAACAAGCCGATGATTACTTTAACCAGTGGTATATCAAGCCCATTTTCGATGCCGCTTACCCAGACCTTCTCACAGCATTAGCGCCAGAAGACAGACCGGAAATTCACGACGGTGATCTTGAACTTATCAGTCAACCAATTGATTTTTTAGGGGTTAACTTTTATACCCGCGCTGTTTATCAGGCCGATGCAGAACAAGGATTTGTACAAGTTGATTTATCTGGGGTACCTAAGACCGACATAGGCTGGGAGATCTATCCGCAAGCCTTTACCGAGTTACTGGTTTCTTTAGATCAAACCTATGATTTACCACCTGTTTTCATCACAGAAAATGGCGCCGCCATGGACGATAAATGTATTGATGGGCGTATCGATGACTTCGATAGACTCAGCTATTACCAGCACCATTTAACCGCTGTAGACAATGCCATAGTACAAGGCGTTAACATTCAGGGTTACTTTGCCTGGAGCTTGATGGATAATTTTGAGTGGGCCGAAGGCTACTTAAAACGTTTTGGTATAGTCTATGTGGATTATGCGAGCCAAACCCGAACAATAAAAGCCAGTGGTCAAGCCTACAGCGACTTGATTCGCTCAAGGGCTCACTTAACTAATAACAATAACAAATAAGACGAACGCCATGATTAGCATAAAAGAAAAAATAGCCTATGGGCTTGGCGACACTGCCAGCAACATCGTTTTTCAAACCGTTATGCTGTTCCTTACCTTTTTTTACACCGACATTTTTGGCATTTCACCTGCCTTTGTCGGCACTATGTTTCTACTCGTTCGGTTAATTGATGCTGTCACCGATCCTTTAATGGGGGCATTAGCTGACCGCACGAATACGCGCTGGGGGAAATTCAGGCCTTACTTACTTTGGTTTGCCCTGCCCTTTGGGCTTATCAGTGTATTGACATTTACGACCCCTGATTTATCTGAAAATGGGAAAATGATTTATGCCTTCGTAACTTACACGGCATTGATGATGGTATATACCGCCATCAATATTCCCTATTGCGCCTTAGGCGGGGTACTGACGGCCGATCCCAAAGAGCGGGTTTCGGTGCAATCCTATCGGTTTGTGTTCGCTATGCTCGGTGGCTTACTGGTCTCAGGACTCACGCTGCCACTCGTCGAATTTCTCGGTAAAGGCGACCAAGCCAAAGGGTACCAGCTCACGATCCTCGCCATGAGCATCTTAGGTGTCGCCATGTTTTTGGCCTGTTTCTGGGGCACAAAAGAGCGCTTACATCCGCCAGTGGATCAAAATTCCAGCTTTAAACAGGATGTTAAATACCTATTACAAAATGACCAATGGCGAGTGTTATCAGCCGCCGCTGTTTGTCTATTATCCGGCATGGTATTACGCACTAGCCTAGCCATTTACTACGTAAAATATTTCCTTAACCTGCCGGATATGATCACTCTTTTCATCACCTTAGGCATGGTCGGCAATATTTTCGGCTGTATTCTCGCAGAACCATTAGCCAAGCGAGTTTGTAAGGTCAAAGCCTATATTGTGCTACAACTCCTCGCCGCAACCCTGTGTGTACTGCACTTTTTTGTCCCTAAGGATCAAGTTGTTCTCGCCTTCACTCTTTACATTATCTGGGGATTTACCTTCAATATGGCCACCCCATTACTCTGGGCTAAAATGGCGGATACGGTCGATTATGGTCAATACAAAACGGGCGTGCGTATCACAGGTATGATTTACTCCTCGGTGATTTTCTTTATCAAGCTTGGAGTCGCTATTGGTGGGGCGGCCGCAGGATGGTTACTGGCAAGTTATGGTTATCAAGCCGATGCAGCTCAGAGTGAAACGACGCTCAATGGCATCTTAATTTCATTTACCCTCTATCCCGCTATCGGCTCAATTTTAGTCGCATTTATCATGCGTCGTTATACGCTAAATAACCAAAAAGTGGATGAAATTCATCTGGAATTAAATAGAGCCACCCAATAAAATTATGCTAATCTTCAAGGCATTGTACTTTTTAGTACCTCTAATTTGAGACGATATGGCCACTATTTACGACGTTTCAGTACTTGCGGGCGTTTCACTTGCGACTGTGTCACGGGTGATGAATAAAAATACCAATGTCAGTGAGAAAACCAAACAAAAGGTATTAGACGCTATGGCTCAGTTGGGCTATCGCCCCAATGCGATAGCCCAATCATTAGCGTCCAATTGCTCAAATAGTGTGGGCGTCCTAGTATCACAATTGGATGGTCCATTTTATGGGCCTATGATGACTGAAATTGAAGATGCACTGCGTAATGCGGGTAAACATGTCATTATTGCCGCGGGTAAAAGCAATGAATCCCTAGAAAAGGATGCGGTGCAGTTTTTACTGGATCGCGGCTGTGATGCATTGATTATCGACATGGAAGCGGTTTCAGATGACTATCTTATCGATCTCTGTAAACAGAGCACGCCAATAGTGCTGATTAACCGCTACGTTGCCGCCATACGTGAACGTTGTATTTATCTCGATAATGAGCTTGGTGGTTATCTCGCGACTCAACATATGTTGTCGTTAGGGCATAAACATATTGCTTATATATCAGGACCTTTATTCAAATTAGATGCTAGGCAACGCCTGATGGGCCATAAAAAGGCGCTCGCTGAATCGGCCATTCCCTATGAAAGCGAACTGTTCTATGAAGGGACGTTTAAAGAATCGAGCGGTTGCGATGGCATGCGACATTTACTCAGCTTACAACGGCCGTTTACTGCGGTGATTTGCGCCAATGACCAAATGGCATCGGGGGCGATTTCAACCTGCCTTGAACATGGGCTTAGGGTGCCTGAAGATTTATCCTTCATAGGTTATGATAACATCCCGTTTCCCCAGTATATTTCCCCTAAGCTCACCTCAGTCAGTAACCCCATCCATGAAATGGGTAAGATGGCGGCGTTCTGGGTATTAAAACACGTTTACAATAAACCGGATGTGGAAATTGTAAGTCATTTTACGCCCTCATTATTTGTAAGAGATTCAGCAGGTAAGCTAATAGAATAGCTAAAGAGTGAAGACTAGTACTGCCCTAGCCTGGCCATATCTTTGAGCTGCTACCCTGGGAGCAATGCACTGCGCCTTCTCGTTAGATTTCACGGCACAAGTGAACAAGCCGGGCTCAAAAACGGAACAAAAAATGGCCTGCAAACCCATAAAACTCACTCGGCGTGGACTTTTTAAAGGGACTTTTTAAAGGGGCTTTAACGAATGTTAACGATGCTTTTCGCATCTTTAAAACACGCATATATCGTCGCCCCACTTTCAGCCCCAACGGCACCCTAATCACTCCCTTTTAGGCGAGAAAACCACTGACAAAATGGTCAATCATCCTCGCTAGTACAAAAACTCCCTCAAATTTGAGCATTCACCCTAAGCGTAAAATACCATTTCACATTTCATTAAGCGGGTTTAGCCTCCCATTTCTCACTAATAGCATCATAATTGTGTAACAAAATATAAAATTAGTTTCATTTTAAAACAATGAGTTAGAATGTACGCACAAACGGAATAGCATTATTTTGCAACAATAAAGTAACTTGCCGTTGACTCTGTTGATTATTTAAATTAGCTTTATGTAAGCGCTTACATAAACCTTAACAAGAACAAAAAAATGTCTGTGTTGTACATGATTTGTTCAACCCACACCACAAATCAGAGAGTTGTAGCCTGAATATCTACTCAACGGGGAGATGTAGATGGAACTTAGAACATTTAGAAAAACCAGATTGGCCACTAGCCTTTCGCTAGTCTTAGGCGTTGGCGCTATCATGCCAGCCTATGCCGCCGATACTGACAAAAAGAAGAAAATATTGAAGTTATTCAAGTCACAGGGATCCGCGGTAGCTTAGTCCGTTCGATGGATGTAAAACGCGGCTCAGAAGGCATTGTTGATGCCATTAACGCCGAAGATATCGGTAAATTCCCCGACAGTAACTTAGCTGAATCACTACAGCGTATTTCTGGCGTATCAATCGACCGCCAAAACGGTGAAGGTAGCCGAGTGTCGGTCCGTGGTTTTGGTGCCGATCAAAACTTAGTGTTATTGAACGGACGTCAGATGCCCGTCACCACTGGCTCTCGCTCATTCGACTTTGCCAACATAGCGTCAGAAGCCATCAGTGCGGTGGAAGTGGAGAAAACCGCTAAGGCGGAAAATCCAACCGGCGGTATTGGTGCAACGATCAATGTGCTAACCCATAGACCGCTAAGCTCGCCAGGCATGAAGGCGACTTTCGGTGCAAAGGCCGTTGATGACTCATCCACGGATAAAGGCTCTACCACACCAGAGCTTTCTGGCTTGTACTCAAATACCTTTGCCGATGATAAATTTGGGATTTCTATCTCTGGTAGCTATCAAGAAAGAGAAAGTGGTAATCAACAAGCCCAAGTCGGTACCGGTTGGCGCAGCTTTCCAGGTATCGTTGACCAAGATTACAGCGGTAGCAACGCAGAATGGGGCGGCGTTCCCAAAAATGACAATCAAGTCAATCGCCCTGGCGATGATGACGTCTATAGCGTGCCACAAACTACGATTTACCGTTTTGAAGAGCAGCAACGCAAGCGCACCAACGGTCAATTAGTGCTGCAATACGAGCCGATTGACTCGCTGCGCGCAACGCTTGATTACACTTATATGCGTAACGACATCGATACTCAGTCGCACGACATCTCGGCATGGTTTAACTTTGTGCCAACCCAAGAAAGTATCTGGAGTGATGGCCCAGTCTCATCACCACTCGTGTATTCCGAAACCTACGATGCACCGGCCGATCTTTCCATGGCCGCTGGTGATTACGGTACCCGCGACCAAAGTGGCTCACTGGGTTTTAACTTAGCTTGGGAAGCCAGTGATAATCTGACCTTAAACTTGGATTACCATAACTCCTACGCCGAACGTACACCTAACAATGTCAATGGCAGTTCGAGCAACCTCAGTACCGCCGCCTTTATTCGTACCAGCGCCGCAACCGATTTTAGCGGTGATGTCCCAGTACTCGCCGTCGGTGGTGGAAATGCGGTTCGCCCAGAAGATATGCGAGTGACCGGTTCAACCTTTACCAATGCCGTCAATCGCTCCGAAATCGAACAGCTGCAAATGTCGGGCAAATATGACTTAGCCGAGGCAGGCAGTATCGATTTTGGTATTGCGCTGTCAGACGTGAATAACCACTCACAACAGGTTGATATTCAACGTAACGACTGGGGTGGCGTTGGTGCGGCGGGCGATTTAGATGCAGCTTGGTTCCCAACCAGTTCAGTTATTGATAAATTCGATGGTTCACAAGGCAATTTCGCAGGTTATAACGGTAGTGCCTCGACAGAGCCGTTAAACACTATGTTCCTTTGGGATTTTGCTGCGGTTCGTGCCCGCGCAGCCGAACTCTATGCTACGAGCATAGTCGGTGATTGTGGTAATGGCTTCTGCCCTTCTACCGATTACTCCAAAGGCACAGACCGTTTCACTGAAGAAAAATCCCAATCAGCCTATATCCAATATAATTTCGCCAGCGAAATTGCCAATATGCCCTATGACGTGCATTTTGGCCTACGCTATGAAAAAACAGATGTTGAATCGACTTCGGTTGTTTCTTCTTATGATACAGCTACTTGGATTGCAGAATCTGAAATCGCCCTAACGAGCTCGGTAGATAACAATCGTGTTTATCAGACTCAAAAAGGTGATTACGATTACTTGCTACCCAGCTTCAATTTTAATATTGAAATGCTGGAAGATGTGTTTGTCCGTGCCGCCTTTAGCCAAACGATTGGTCGTCCTGATTACACCTCTATTCAAGGTGGCACCACAGTAGGAACGCTTGCCTATCGCAACGGTGGTAGCGGCTCTGCGGGTAATCCAAGTCTGTTACCGCTCGAGTCAACAAACTACGACCTATCGACAGAATGGTATTACAACGATGCCAGTTATGTCTCAATCGGTTATTTCCGTAAAGATGTGACTAACTTTATCAGTAGTAACCCTGAAAACTCAGATATTTACAACATTCCGGATCCAGCACACGGTAAATATGTCGATGAAGCCATTGCGGCAGGCGCCACCACTGCGATTCAACAACGCCAATGGATTTATGACAAATACGGTGCAACCGATCCGAATGTGACGATCAATCCCGATAACGGCAATATCGAGATTACCGGTAACCCAGGTGATCCATCATTAAACTTTCTCATTACTAACCCAACTAACAGTGATTTAAGTAATGTGATCGATGGTTGGGAGTTTTCTATCCAGCACTTCTTTGGTGAGTCAGGATTTGGTCTCCAAGCCAACTACACTATGGTGGATGCGGGGGACAGCTATGATAACACTAACTTAGGTCGCCCAGGTGATGCGACCCAGAACGTGATTTTAGGCATCAGCGATACCGCAAACTTAGTCGGTATCTATGAAAACTATGGTTTCTCGGCCCGTATCGCCTACAACTGGCGTGATGAGTTCTTAAACTCAACAGGTCAAGATACTGGATCTAACCCTAAATACACCGAAGCTTATTCGCAGGTAGACTTTAACATAGGCTACGACGTTGAAGCGGTTGAAGGTTTAACCATCTTCATCGAAGGCTTAAACATCACCAATGAAGCCACCCGTGTACATGGTCGTGCGACGGAACAAGTCCTTAACTACACCCAGACGGGTGCGCGTTACAGTATAGGTGCACGTTACACTTTCTAGTCGTACCGATTAAAGAGCAACAGATCTTTACCCTAAGGTCGTATGAGGTATGTCATAGATACCTCATTTTTATCAGGATGATTGCAGGCTACACGGATGTAGCCGCTCTTTTTAGTCAATATGAGCAAAATAAACACTGGAAATCACAGTAAAACTATTCAATGCTAGCGCAAGAGTTCACCGCGTTAGTGGTAACGAAAAAACATAAAAGCCTTTCATAAACAACAATAAAAATTAGGCATTCGATATGCAGCAAGCAACTCATACAGCCATTAATAACATTGTCATTGTCGGTGGTGGCACAGCTGGTTGGATAACCGCAGCTCTTTTGGCCGCCGAGCATAATGTCGATAAAGGCCAGCTTGCGCACTCACCTAAACTCAATATCACATTAATAGAGTCCCCCGATGTGGCCACTATCGGCGTCGGCGAAGGGACTTGGCCTTCGATGCGTAACACCTTAGATAAAATCGGCATCAGCGAAACCGAATTTATCCGCCAATGCGACGCGAGTTTCAAGCAAGGCTCACGCTTCATTCACTGGCAGCACGACAATACGGAACCTACTAAACCATTCGGTTCTAACCAATATTTACATCCCTTTAGCCTGCCCCATGGCCATCAAGAGTTAGATTTGTGTCCCTTTTGGTTGCCTCACAGTGACAAGGTCAGTTTTGCCCATGCGGTATCCAACCAAGATGCACTGACTCAGTTAGGGCTGGCGCCTAAAACTATTGCGACGCCGGAATATCATTTTCAAAACAACTACGGCTATCACTTAGATGCGGGAAAATTTAGCCAACTGTTAATGCAGCATTGCACCGAAAAACTGGGGGTCAAGTACATTCGTGATCATGTCACTCAGGTTCGCAGTCTTGCCAATGGGGATATCGAAGGCCTTGCAACCAAAGAGCATGGCGTGATCTTAGGCGATATGTTTGTCGATTGCTCCGGCACTAAATCATTGCTGCTGGGCGAGCATTTTAACGTGCCCTTCCTGTGCCAAAAAGCTGTGCTGTTTAACGATAGCGCCTTAGCAATTCAAGTCCCCTATGCCGAAGAAAATAGCCCTATCGCCTCATGCACACTCTCGACGGCGCAGCCCAATGGCTGGATCTGGGATATAGGTTTACCGACTCGCAAAGGCGTGGGTTATGTCTATTCCTCGGCCCATTGTAGCGATGACGAGGCAGAGCAAACCCTGAGAGCCTATTTAACGAATGACAAATCAACCAACCCTCACTACGCATCCAGCAACGCGCTTGATAGTCGTAAACAAGAATATCGAAAGCTGAATATCAACCCCGGCTACCATGCAAAATGCTGGCAAAACAACTGTATTGCCATCGGCATGGCGGCAGGCTTTATTGAACCTTTAGAAGCATCGGCATTGGCTTTAGTGGAATGGACGGCGAATGCCTTAGCCGCGCAGCTGCCAGCACATCGCGGTGTGATGGACACGATTGCCCAGCGAGTGAATGAACGCTACGAGCGCCACTGGCAGCAAATCATCGATTTCTTGAAACTGCATTATGTCGTTAGTCGACGTGAAGTGGATGACTACTGGCGCGATCACAGGGACAGCGCATCCATCCCAGAAAGATTACAGCAGCAACTCGACCTATGGCGTTATCAAGCGCCAAGCGGCCACGATATTAGCTACAAAGAGCCCTTATTTCCGGCGGCGAGCTTCCAATATGTGCTTTATGGTATGGGCTTTAATACTGCCCTACCCACCCATATCAAGCCGTCGCAACAGCAAGTTGCCCAAAGACTTTTTAGTGAGAATCAACAAAAGATTAATGCATTGAGCCAGAGCCTTCCGAGCAATCGCGACCTATTAAACAAGGTCAGGCAATTTGGTTTTCCTAAGATTTAGCACAAATAACAAGAATAACTCGCGGCAGTGAGAATCAACAAAGGACAAAGGTAACCCTATGAGCCAACACGTATTACTTAACAGCGTAGACCATAAAGATATTAAAATTATCACTGAGCGTAGTGCTAAGTACGGCGATAATGTCTGGTTCAGTGTCACCTTTCCGGCGGAGTTTCGCAGCGTACAGGCGCATTACCCGATTTTTTTCCAAAAGGATCAGACCACAGGCCAGTTCTTTGCGGTGGCACTTTATGGCTTTCAAAATAATGAGAATCTGTTTTTAAATAACGGTACTTGGCAGGCTTCTTATATCCCTCTCACCCTACGTCGTCAGCCGTTTCTTATTGGTCAGCAAAGCGTGTACGAAGACGGCGTGGAGCTGAAACAAAGGGTCATACATATCGATATGGCGAGTCCAAAAATAAGCACAACCGAAGGCGAAGCTTTGTTCCATCCCTATGGCGGCAATACGCAATATCTGGATGACATAGGGGATATGTTAGAAGGTATCCACCACGGGCTTATCGACAGTAAGCACTTTATCGATTTGCTTATCGAACATAAGTTGCTGGAATCTTTTACCTTAGATATCAAGCTCGACAATGGCCACCAGCATCAAATGATGGGGTTCTATACCATTAATGAAGAAACGCTAGCGGCCCTCTCGACAGAAGTCCTCGCGCAGCTGCATGCTAAGGGTTATCTACAGGCGATTTACATGACCTTGGCCTCACAGGCAAGGGTGCGTGACTTGCTTAACCTTAAAAATGCCCAAGGATAACTAGGTCGCAGCCATGAGTCTTGATCTGATGGAACCTAAAGCCAATGTCGTCAAACACCTTGAGAACTGCTCAACCGAGGAGATGCTCGCGCTGATTAAAGACGCTGAGCAACCTTTAGTATTTAAAGGACTTTGCGCAAACTGGCCTTTAGTGAAAGCAGGGCTTGAGTCCAGTGATAGCGCGATGAGATATCTGGCCCAGTTTTACCGCGGTATGCCAATCACAGCCTATTATTTAGCGCCAGAACATCGAGGCCGTGTGTTTTATAACGACACCTTAGATGGGTTTAACTATCAGGCCAGTAAGTTAGATCTGCGGCAAATCTTCACGCAGCTATCTGCGCCACAAGATGCCAGTATTTATATGGGCTCAACCGATATTAATCAGTGTTTACCGGGACTTGGCGATGACAATAGTTTCAATCTTGCACCTTTGTCACCGCTCACTAATATCTGGCTTGGCAATCAAACTCGTATCGCCGCCCATTTCGACTTTCCCCATAACTTAGCCTGTAATGTCGTCGGTAGACGCACTTTTACCCTGTTTCCACCGGAGCAAGTCAGCAATCTGTATATTGGCCCAATGGAGTTTGCCCCGGGCGGCCAAGACATTAGCTTAGTCGATATAGATAATCCCGATTTTGACCGCTTTCCTAAATTTGCCAAGGCGATGGAAGCGGCGCAGGTCGCCGCACTGGAACCCGGTGATGTGTTATTTATCCCCAGTATGTGGTGGCACCATGTGCGCGGAATGGATGACTTTAATGTCCTCATTACCCATTGGTGGCGGGATACGCCCGGTTATCTTGGTCGCCCCAATAATGCCTTACTGCATGCGATGTTAAGTTTGCGCTCCTTACCCAAGGCGCAGCGTCAGGCGTGGAAAGCCCTGTTCGAACACTATATTTTTGACCATGAAGATGGCGATCTAGAGCATATTCCTAGTGCAGCCCAAGGCATGCTGACCACCCCACTCGATGAAATCAACGCCCGAAAACTGCGGGCAGATTTAACCAATAAGCTCAAACGTTAGCCCAGTTGAGGATATAAACGATGACAACAGCCATAAAAAGAGTCGTGATTGCGGGTGGCGGAACTGCCGGATGGATGGCCGCTGCTGCGCTCACTAAATTGATGGGCAAACACTTGGATATAGTGCTGGTCGAATCCGATGAAATTGGTACGGTCGGCGTGGGCGAAGCGACGATCCCCACATTACACATTTTCCATCGATTACTCGGCCTCAAAGAACAAGAGGTCATGGCTGCGACGAATGCGACCTTTAAACTCGGGATCTCCTTTGAAAATTGGCAGGACATCAATAAAAACTACCTGCATTCCTTCGGTTTCTTAGGCAAAGATTGCTGGGCCTGTGGTTTTCAACATTTTTGGCTGAAAGGTAAACAGCTCGGCATGGTGAGTGACATTGGCGACTACTGCGCCGAACACCTCGCCGCCCGCCAAGGACGCTTTGCCGTACTGCCAAACCAAGATTACAACCATGCTTACCACATGGACGCCAGTCTCTATGCCAAGTACCTACGAAAAATGGCCGAGCAACACGGCATCCACCGTATTGAAGGTAAAATAAAACAGGTATTACAGCATCATGATAGCGGCAATATCAAAGCCCTCGTCCTAGAGAATGACGAAACAATTGAAGGAGATTTGTTTATCGATTGCACCGGCTTTCGCGCACTGCTGATAGAACAAACGCTTAATACTGGCTTTGAGGATTGGAGCCATTATCTGCCCTGCGACAGTGCGATTGCGGTGCAAACCCAGTCCGTGGGAGCCCCTATTCCTTATACTCGCTCGATTGCTCGCGAGTCGGGTTGGCAGTGGCGTATTCCACTGCAAAATCGCACGGGCAACGGCCTCGTCTATTGCAGCAAATTTATCTCCGATGAGGATGCCACTGAGTTGCTCCTCGCTAATCTCGAAGGGGAACCGTTGAATAAGCCTAGGGTTATCAAGTTTAAAACCGGCACCCGTCGCCTGCATTGGCATAAAAACTGTGTTGCCGTCGGGCTGTCCGGCGGCTTTTTAGAGCCACTCGAATCTACCAGCATTCATTTGATCCAACGTAGCATCATCAGGTTAATGCAATTATTCCCGTCGGCGGGCATAGTGCAATCCGATATTGATGAGTTTAATCAACAAACTAAACTCGAAATGGACAATATCCGCGACTTTATCATCTTGCATTACAAGGCCACGGAACGCGAAGACAGCCGTTTCTGGCGTTATTGCAAAAATATGGATATTCCAGCGTCACTCAAACATCGTATCGAAATGTTTGCCGACAGCGGTAAGGTCTATAAATACGGTAGTGAACTCTTTGGCGAAAGCTCATGGATCCAAGTGATGATGGGTCAAGGTATAATGCCAAAACACTATCACCCCATAGTCGATGTGATGGAAGAACCTGAACTCGAAGCCTTCTTAAACAATATAAAATCGACCGTTAAGCGCAAGGTAGAAAGCCTACCCATACACATCGATTTTATTCAGCACTATTGCCCAGCTGAGGTTTTAGCCAACACTGAACCTATGGCAATGTGAGGGACAAGGATGCAAACCATAGATCGCAACGCGAATACGGCTAAGCTACAGGCAACTAAGCTACAGGCAACTAAGCAACAGGCAACTAAGCAACAGCCAGTCAAGCTCACGCCTCAGCTAGTCTATCTTGGCAATGAAAAGACACCCTTGATTATTATTGATAATTTCGCGGCGGATCTATTACCAATACGTCAGTGCGCTTACACCCAAGCGCACTTTTCTGCCGATAAAGGGTCTTTTTACCCCGGCGTGCGTGCTCCTTTGCCGCAGGCCTATGTCACCGATGTGCTCAATCTTGTGTACCAGTTGATTTATGATGTGTATCAAATCCCTTCGAGCTTAAGCATCAAATTACAGGCGTTGTATTTCTCGCTGATCAGCACCCCCGCGAGTGAGCTTAAGCCGCTGCAATGCCTGCCGCATTTTGATACTCCCTCACCGCACTATTTCGCACTGTTGCACTATTTAAACGACGGCCCCCATGGCAATACGGCGTTTTTCCGCCATATTGCGACGGGCTTTGAGCGGATAAATGAAGAACGTATGCCAGACTACTTTAAGTCGGCTCAACCTCTGGTCGATGACATTACTCGTCATCCTTCGGGCTATTGTGTTGAAAGCGATAGCCACTATGAGATTTATCATCAAGTCGAATATCGCCCGAATCGTTTAGTGATTTATCCCGGTAATTTGCTGCATTCCACCTTAGTGAACCCACAAACCGATATTGATGCCAACCCAAGAACAGGCCGGCTAACGAGCAATATTTTTTTCGAGTTCAAACCCTCAGTCCGCTAACTAGCGATGCACAAAGCCTTATGTCACTGTGACTGACGCTGACACTTTAGTTTGAGCTGGGTTTATTGGTGCCCCAAAAATCGAAGTTAATATCGCCCAACGCCTTAAACTCAGCTTAAAATTCATCAGTTCATTTGTAACAAAGTCTGTTTTTGCCAGCCTCTGCCATTGGTTTGCTTTGGTTATCGCCTTATACTTTTGAGTTCAAATATTAAAACAACAATGTTGGAAGCAAGCGATATGACGATTGGGACTGCTCCGGTAAGTAAAACACATTCATTTATGACTGTGTCACTTATCGAATTATGGGAACGCTTTGGTTATTACGGCATGCAAGCGCTGATTGTGTACTTTATGGTGCAGCGCCTTGGCTTTGATGACTCACGCGCAAATTTAGTCTGGAGTGCCTGTGCGGCGCTCATCTATGTATCACCGGCCATCGGCGGTTGGGTTGGGGATAAAATCCTCGGCACCAAACGCACTATGCTGCTCGGTGCGGGGATTTTGTCTGTAGGTTACGCACTGATGACAGTTCCCACTGAAAACACTTGGTTTATGTTTTCAGCCCTCGGTGTGATTGTAGTCGGTAACGGTTTATTTAAACCCAATGCGGGGAACTTAGTCCGTAAGATCTACGAAGGCGACGACTCAAAAATCGACAGTGCGTTTACTATCTACTACATGGCGGTCAACGTAGGTTCAACCTTCTCTATGTTACTCACACCATGGATTAAGGATTACGTTAACGCCCAATATGGCAATGAATACGGTTGGCATGCCGCCTTTGCCGTGTGTTGCGTGGGCTTACTAGTCGGTTTAGGTAACTATGCCCTGATGTATAAGAGCCTCGCCAACTATGGTTCAGAGCCCGATACTCGCCCAGTCAATAAGAAGAACCTTGCGATTGTCTTAGTATTAGCGGCACTTTCCGTTGTAGCTTCGGCCATTATCCTTGAGTATGAAGACGTTGCCCGAGTGTTCGTCTATGCTGCCGGTATCGCCGTATTAGGTATTTTCGTTCATTTGATCCGCACCAGTGAAACCACTGAACGTGCGGGTTTAATTGCAGCACTGATCTTGACGGTGCAAACGGTATTTTTCTTTATTTTCTATCAACAAATGTCTACCTCACTTGCCCTGTTTGCATTGCGCAATGTGGATTGGGATTTCCAAGTGTTTGGTACCCACTTATGGACTTGGTCACCCGCTCAATTCCAAGCGCTTAACCCTTTATGGATCATGGTATTAAGTCCAGTGCTGGCTTGGAGCTACTCATGGGCTGGACGCAATAATAAAGACTTTTCGATTGCAGCTAAGTTTGCCTTAGGTTTTGCGGTTGTGGCGATAGGTTTCTTTATCTATGGCTTTGCAGGCCAATTTGCCGTCAATGGTAAAACCTCATCTTGGATCATGATCTGGGGTTATGCCTCATACTCCCTCGGTGAATTGCTTGTGAGTGGTCTAGGTCTTGCGATGATCGCTCGCTACGTGCCAGCGCGTATGGGCGGCTTTATGATGGGCGCCTATTTCGTGGCCTCAGGTATTTCCCAGTACCTCGGTGGTGTTGTGGCTAACTTTGCCAGTGTGCCACAGGATTTGGTCGACCCATTGCAAACCTTGCCCGTATATACCAGCCTATTTAATAAATTGGGTATCGCGGCTGTGGTCTGTACCTTTATCGCCCTTGCGGTATTACCGCTAATGCGTCGCCTGACTGAGACTCACCATTCACATAATAATGCTGAGAATGATAGTGCCGCAGCATCACTACGGGATGTGAAAGCCGAACAGTAATGCTCAGTTGAGAATAGCGAGTTATCTATTGCATAACGCCAACTGCCGATAGTCCTACTATCGGCAGTTTTTTATCACTTCACTTAGTTATACCCTTGTGTTGCAACTCATAACCAAATGAGCTTTAGCGACCGTATGCAATCCCAGTGTGACGGGCTTAGCGCTGAGTTGCTGGGAATAAGATCTTCAGTTCCACATTATCGCCCCTCACATTCAGATGACTTCGCCCCCTCGATTTGTTACAAAGTGGGGATGCTTTCGGATCAATAAGACAGCTCAAATGCCAACAGTTAAGGGGAAAGCGTTAGCCGTTCAAGCTTGAGAAGCCGTGTCGTGAACCCCATATCAATAACACTGAATACCTGTTACTCATCAAGACTGAGCCGTTAACGCTTATTCTTAGCTATGCGACTCACAATGCCACTAGCAAACGACAGTCACTTGGAGACACTATGTCACAACAGACATCAATATTGGCCGATATTCCCTTCTCGCTATTGGAACTCGCGCCCATGCGCCAAGGTTCGACTGTGGGTGAAACACTGCACAATAGTTTGCAGTATGCCAAGGCAGCCGAACGCCTCGGCTTTAATCGTTTTTGGTTTGCCGAACACCACAATATGCCCGGTATCGCCAGCGCGGCGACCTCGGTATTAATTGGTTATATTGCTGGCAATACGCAGCACATTCGCGTCGGCGCGGGTGGCATTATGCTGCCAAACCATGCGCCGTTAGTGGTCGCCGAACAGTTTGGCACCCTTGAAAGCCTCTATCCCGGGCGTATCGATTTAGGGCTGGGACGCGCACCCGGCAGCGATCAAATTACCAGCCGAGCACTGAACCGTGATCCCAGTCGGGCCGAACAATTCCCTGAAGAAGTCAGCGAGCTACAAACCTTACTCGGCCCTTATAATGGTCGCCATGCGGTGCGAGCGATTCCTGGAGAAGGCACCAAGGTGCCGATTTGGTTATTGGGTTCGAGTCTCTTTAGCGCACAGTTAGCGGCGCAGCGCGGTTTACCCTATGTGTTTGCGGGCCACTTTGCGCCACGTTTTCTCTACGATGCGATTGAAATCTATCGCCGCGACTTTAAACCTTCCCAAGTGCTTGATAAGCCCTATGTGATGTTAGGTTTGCCACTAGTGGCCGCCGACACGGATGAAGAGGCGCAATTTTTGGGCACGACCTCGAAACAGCGCGTGCTGGCACTTATCCGTGGTCACGAGTTATGGTTAAAACCTCCGGTAGACACTATGGATGGCTTATGGAGTGCGCAAGAAGAAACCTATGTCGATAATTTCTTAGGTTTATCTGTCACTGGCGGCCCTGCGACAATTAAGCATCGCTTAGAAATGATCGTCAAAGAACTCGGCGTAAATGAGTTCATCTTTACCAATGACTTGTACGATCTTGATAAACGCCAAAGAGCATTACAGATCCTAATGGAGATTAAACAGTAGTGCTTCAGTCGAGTACTGAAGGTCATTGGCGGTCAAAACGGCCAATGCCAAAATAATCACCACACCCATAAAAAAATCCCGCCTAAGCGGGATTTTTTATTATGTAACACTGTCATCTAAAACAGGTTTATATCAAAGCGATTAGCTTTTCAGTACGGCATTGAAGCTGGCGTTAAGAATACCAAGGCCAGCATCGATTTGAGCATCCGGCGCCGTTAATGGCACCAAAATACGCAGCACATTACCGTAAGTTCCACAGGATAAAAGAATCAAACCACGGTTACGGGCTTCGGCCAATACTTGCGCGCAATAGTGCGGCGCTGGTTTGCCCTCTTCCATCAATTCGATGGCAATCATCGCACCTAAACCACGCACATCGGCGATTTGCCCATGTTCGACCTGCATCAAATTCAGTGCTGACTTAATGCGCTCTCCAATCGCATTGGCCCTGTCTAACAGCTTTTCTTCTTCAAACACTTCAATGACAGCAAGCGCAGCGGCGCAGGCTAACGGATTGCCGCCATAAGTACCGCCAAGACCACCGGGACCCACCGCATCCATGACTTGTGCGCGGCCAGTAATGCCAGAGAGTGGGAAACCACCCGCAATCGATTTGGCAAAAGTGGTGATATCGGCAGCAACACCCATTTGCTCCATGGCGAAGAAAGTGCCAGTGCGGCCAGCACCTGTTTGCACTTCATCGGCGATAAGCATTATGCCTTCACGGTCGCACAGTGCGCGTAAACGTTGCATAAAGGCGGGTGATGCGGCGTAGAAACCGCCCTCACCCTGCACAGGCTCTAAAATAATGGCGGCGATATCACTTGGCTCGGCATCATTTTTAAAGATACGTTCAATCGATGCCATAGCATCATCATCGGACACGCCGTGCATCTGGCAGGGAAACTCGGCGCGAAACACATTCGCCGACATCAGTCCCATACCTTTACTGTAGGGCGCGACTTTTCCGGTCAGTGCCAAGGCCGCGATAGTGCGACCATGGTAGCCAGACGTAAAGGCAATCACGCCGGCACGCTTGGTATAGGCTCGCGCCACTTTAACTGCGTTTTCAACCGCTTCTGAACCACTGGTAAATAGTGCCGTCTTCTTGGCAAAATCCCCTGGCACCAATTGATTAAGTTTTTCACACACTTGGATATAGCTCTCATAACCGAGCACCATAAAACAGGTATGGGAAAAATTATCCAGTTGAGCCGCAACCGCCGCTTTCACTTTAGGGTGAAGATGGCCAGTATTGAGCACGGCAATGCCACCTGCGAAATCGATAAACTCGCGGCCTTCAACGTCCCACACGGTCGCATTTTCGGCGCGCGCGGTAAAAATGGGGTGAATTTGCCCGACACCACCCGCAACTGCGGCTTGGCGACGAGCCATCAATGAATCATTGGTTGTTGTCATTTAGTGTTCCTCACACGCCAAATCGGACCGTATTAAACGGACATACAGATGTACTTCATTTCTAAATATTCTTCGATACCGAACTTAGAACCTTCGCGGCCCAGTCCTGAGGATTTCATCCCGCCAAAGGGGGCGACCTCAGTCGAAATCAAGCCAGTATTGACCCCAACCATGCCGTATTCCAAGGCTTCGGCGACTTTCCACACCAACGAAATATCACGGCCATAAAAATAGGCGGCGAGGCCAAATTCAGTATCGTTGGCTTGCTTAATCACATCGTCGACATCGCTGAATTTAAACAGCGGCGCCAGTGGACCAAAGGTCTCTTCACGGGCGACGCGCATGCTTTTATCGACATTAGTAAGCACAGTTGGCTCAAAGAAATTACCGCCAAGATCGTGGACTCTGCCGCCCGCGAGCACAGATGCGCCTTTGGCGATGGCGTCGATAAGGTGGCTTTGTACTTTCTCGACCGCGGCAGCATTGATCAGTGGACCCGTAGTGACGCCCTCCTTGATGCCCTCTCCAACTTTAAGCTTACCCACTGCGGTGCTGAGTTTTAAGGCAAACTCGTCGTATACACCGTCTTGCACATAAATGCGGTTAGCGCAGACGCAGGTTTGGCCGGCATTACGATATTTAGCAATCATGGCGCCTTCGACAGCGGCATCGATATTGGCATCGTTAAACACGATAAATGGCGCATTACCACCTAATTCTAAAGATAATTTTTTAAGTGTTGGCGCGCACTGCTCCATCAACTTAATGCCGACATTGGTCGAGCCAGTAAAAGACAGCTTACGCACAATCGGATTGCTGCACATTTCATTACCAATCGCGATGGCATCGCCCGTAACGACACTGAACACCCCTGCCGGAATACCCGCACGCTCGGCAAGTTCGGCCAATGCTAATGCGGTAAACGGTGTTTGCGGCGCAGGTTTAACCACCATAGTACAACCCGCAGCTAAAGCCGGTGCCGCTTTGCGGGTGATCATCGCCGCTGGGAAGTTCCACGGCGTTATCGCCGCTGTCACACCTACCGGCTGCTTGATCACCAGCAAGCGTTTATCCCCTTGATGCCCAGGAATGGTATCGCCATAGATACGTTTCGCTTCTTCGGCGAACCATTCGATAAAAGACGCCGCATAGGTCACTTCACCCTTGGCTTCCGCCAGCGGTTTGCCCTGTTCTGTGGTCATCAATAACGCGAGGTCATCACTGTTTTCATTGAGTAATTCAAACCAGCGACGCAGTTTGGCACCACGCTCTTTTGCCGTTAGCGCTCGCCAAGCTGGCAGTGCAGCTTCAGCCGCCTTAATTGCAGCTAGGGTCTCGACTTGTCCCATCACAGGGACACTCGCAATCACGGCACCCGTTGCCGGGTTAGCAATCGCGACAGTTTCTTTAGACTCAGCCTCACACCACTGACCATTGATATAACAGTGTTGACGCAGCAAACTCGGATCTTTTAGCAACACAAGGACGTCCTCGCATTAGTGGGGCAATCGCTTGCCTCGAATAAAAATAAATGTAACAGACTAGATACCTAGCTTGTCTCTCAAGGTGTAATACCAAGCCCCTATGGCACTAAAAGGGACGCGTAGTGCGTGGCCACCGGGGAAAGGATAATGTGGCAGTGCCGCAAAGGCATCGAAGCGCGTGGCTTGGCCGTTGAGCATCTCGGCCAGTAACTTGCCCGCCAGATGGGTATAAGTGACACCGTGGCCACTGCAACCCTGTGAATAATAGATATTCTTACCGATACGACCAACCTGTGGCAGGCGCGATAGTGTCAGTAGAAAGTTTCCCGTCCACGCATAATCGATCTTCACATCCTTTAATTGCGGGAAGGTTTTGAGCATATTCGGAATAATGATCGATTTAATATCCGCCGGATCGCGGGCACCATAGACTACGCCGCCACCGTAAATCATCCGCTTGTCGCCGGATAGACGGAAATAATCGAGCAGATAGTTACAGTCTTCGACGCAGTAATCCTGCGGTAATAGGCTCGCCGCCAGCTCCTCACTCAAAGGCTCAGTGGTGATCACTTGCGTACCGCAGGGCATAGATTTCGCCTGCAACTCTGGCATTAACTTACCTAGATAAGCGTTACCCGCCACGACCACAAACTTGGCTTTCACACTGCCCTGCGCCGTATGCACCACGGGACTATCGCCTTCATCGACACGCAGCACGGCCGAGTCTTCATAAATCTTACCGCCGAGGGATTCAACCGCGCGCGCTTCCCCTAGTGCTAAATTAAGCGGGTGAATATGGCCGCCGCTTTTATCTAACATGCCACCGACATAACGCTCAGTATTAACCACAGAGCGAATAGCTTTGGCATCGAGGAGTTCAAGCTGATTAACATGGCCGTGGCTTTCCCACAGTTGCTTTTGATGGCGCAGATGACCCATCTGTTTTTCGTTCATCGCCGCAAACACACCGCCATCTTTAAGATCGCATTGAATATGGTACTTAGCGATGCGGTCGCGGATAATTTGCCCGCCCTCGAAGGCCATTTGACCAAAGAGTTTTGCCTGTTCCTTGCCGACGGTTTTTTCAATAGTATCAATATCACGGCTATAACTATTGACGATTTGGCCACCGTTACGGCCCGAGGCTCCCCAACCAATGCGAGCGGCCTCAAGCACGACAACACTCATACCTGATTCTAATAAGTGCAGCGCGGCAGAAAGACCCGTATAGCCCGCGCCAATCACACAAACATCGGCATCTATCGATTCCTGTAGGCGCGGACGTTCGACTTTATCGTTAGCCGATGCGGCGTAATATGATCCAGTGTGGGGTATGGCAGACATGATGTTCCTTTGAATTCTTTTGTTCATTATTTTAAACAGCCATCACATCCTACACCTTCAAAAATCGAATGACTAGCCACAAAAGCATAATATTTTACGTTTTGTTTGATATTTCAAACAGGCGAATGCCCTGAACTCAGTATGGCTAAAGTGTAATGCGGCTTAAGAAAATGGCTGGAGAGGGTCTTATTAAAAATGAGCAGCATAGCCCTAAGGGCTATGCTGCATTTATTATTAATTAAGTGGCATGCGCTCACGCTGTTCGGCGCGCCTTGCCATATACCAAGAGAGGAAGGCGATTAAAGACACACACAGAATGATCAATGTTGCTAGGGCGTTGATCTTAGGAGATATACCTAAACGCACCGAAGAAAACACCACCATAGGCAAAGTGGTTGCCCCAGGGCCCGAGGCAAAACTGGCGATCACTAAGTCGTCTAAGGATAAGCTGAAAGATAACAGCCAACCCGCCACCAGAGCAGGGGAAATCATAGGCACAGTGATCAGGAAGAAGGTCTTTAATGGTGTAGCCCCTAAATCCATTGCCGCCTCTTCGATTGACATATCCAGCTCACGCAATCTTGAGGACACGACCACGGCCACATAGGCGGCGCAGAAGGTTGAGTGGGCAATCCACACTGTCACCATACCGCGCTCCTTTGGCCAACCTAAAAGATCCGCCATATGCACAAACAACAGCAGCAATGACAGCCCCGTGATCACTTCAGGCATAACCAGTGGTGCTGTAATCATATTTGATAGGGTTAGCTTTGCCCATGAGCGCTTAAAACGCGTCATCACAAATGCTGCCATAGTGCCAATGATCACCGCCATGGTGGAACTGTAAAATGCAATTCGCAAACTGGTCCAAACCGCATCCAAAATTTGCTGATCCTTAAATAATTCCCCGTACCATTTGGGGGAAAATCCCCCCCATACGGTCACGAGCTTTGATTCATTGAATGAATAAATCACTAGGATAAGCATAGGTGCGTACAGAAAAAACAGTCCAAACCACAGCATCACAGAAGAAAAACTCAGCTTTTTCATAGGTCTTTCTCCAAACTACGTGCCTGATAACGATGGAATAAAGTAATAGGAATAATCAAGAGTGCCAGCATTACAATCGCCAGTGATGAGGCTACAGGCCAGTCACGGTTATTGAAGAATTCCTGCCACAGCACCTTACCTATCATGAGGGAATCGGGACCGCCGAGTAGTTCAGGGATCACAAACTCCCCCACGGCAGGAATAAACACCAGCATAGAACCCGCAATCACACCACTCTTGGAGAGTGGAAAAGTAATTTTCCAGAAAGTATTTAATCGGCTAGAACCCAAGTCCGATGCCGCTTCTATAAGGCTCATATCCATCTTGACTAAGGTGGCGTAAAGCGGAAGGATCATAAAGGGCAAATAGGCATAGATGATGCCGATATAGACGGCAAAATTGGTATTTAAGATCTGGAGTGGCTCAGAAATGATACCTAACCAGATCAAGGCATTGTTAATAATGCCTGTGTTACTCAACAGTCCCATCCAAGCGTAAACACGAATGAGGAATGAGGTCCAAGAGGGCAGCATGACTAATAATAACAACACGGTTTGCAAACGTGCTGGCGCCCGGGCAATGGCATAGGCCATCGGGTAACCAATGATTAAGCAACCAATAGTTGAGACTAACGCCATTTTCAAGGAACTGAGATAAGCCGTGTAATACAGCGAATCATCAAGCAACATCAAATAGTTGCCTAGATGCAAAAAAATATTTAGCACATCGTCGCTATATTGAAACGTGGCCTCATAGGGGGGAATAGCGATCGCAGCCGTCGAGAAGCTGATCTTAAGCACTATCGCAAAGGGCAAGGCAAAAAATAGCAATAACCAGGCATAGGGGAACCCTATGGTCCAGAAGCGCCCTTTCAGCCATTTTAATTTTGAGGGTATCTTCATGATCTCAACACCACGCCACTGGTGTCCTCCCAACTGATAAACACTTCATCATCCCAAGTGGCATGATCGGCACGACGTTCACGGTTAGTCATACTGCATTGGACAATTTGGCCATTCTCCAAACGAATGTAATACACCGAAATCCCCCCTAAATAGGCGATATCATGCACGACACCCTTTGCCCAGTTATATTCACCCTCTGGCTGTTCGCGACTAATAATGGTCTTTTCGGGGCGCACAGCTAACCAAACATGTTTATCTTCAACGTTGGTCGTCACCCCGTAACCCACATAAAAAGATTGGACTAACTCGTTGGGTTTGATGATCAGATGGTCGACTTCATCGACCTCAATCTCGCCACTAAAGAGGTTCACCGAACCGATAAATTCGGCAATCATGCGACTATTGGGGCTTTCGTAAATGTCCATTGGCGAGCCCGTTTGGGCAATCCAGCCATCACTCATGATGGAGATACGTCCCGCCATGGTCATAGCTTCTTCCTGATCGTGGGTCACCATCACACAGGTCACGCCAACGCGCTCAAGAATTTCAACCACTTCTAACTGCATCTGAGTACGCAGTTTTTTGTCCAATGCGCCCATAGGCTCATCGAGCAGTAATAATTTAGGACGTTTAGCGAGGGAGCGTGCTAGCGCAACACGTTGGCGCTGGCCACCGGATAATTGATGCGGTTTACGCTTACCGTATTGCTCCATATGCACAAGCTTGAGCATATCCTGTACACGTTGCTCAATTTCAGCCTTAGGCAGTTTGTCTTGCTTCAAACCGAAGGCAATATTCTCCGCAACAGTCATATGGGGAAACAGGGCATAGGACTGGAACATCATATTAATGGGACGTTCGTAGGGCGGTAAATCGGTGATATCTTCACCATCAAGATAAATGCGGCCAGATGTGGGTTTCTCAAAGCCGGCTAACATGCGCAATAGGGTTGACTTACCGGAGCCTGAGCCACCGAGTAAAGCAAAAATCTCCCCCTTATTAATAGTCAATGACACGTCATCAACTGCGCGGACATCGTCGAAGAGTTTGCTTACCCGCTCAATCTTGAGCAGTACTTTTTCTTGCGTCTTTGTTGTCGGTTTATTGGTGACGCCCGAGGTGCTTGCCATAGTACTTCTCCACCCAAGCATTGATACGACAGTACGCCCAACACTTGAGATTTACACAATAAATTAATGAATAGAGGTTAAATCTGTTGCCCCCAGCCATGCAGAGGGGATGACCTATGTATTAAGTCAGTCGACCAAAGCAGGGGCAAGCAGAGCCTGCCCCGAATGGATTATTGGCCAGACTTCACTTTGGTCCACACGCGGGTGAGTACACGTTGAACTTTTAGGGGGCGGATTTCACCAATGTACAACTTATCTAATACTTCTTTAGGTGGATAAATTGCGGGATCATTGCGGATTGCCTCATCAACCAGAGGCTGAGCGGGATCGTTTGGATTAGCATAAGCCACATAGTTAGAGATTGGCGCAATGACGTCAGGACGTAACAAATAATTGATAAGCTTATGGGCATTATCAACGTTAGTCGCATCGGCTGGAATGGCTAACATATCGAACCAGAGGTTTGCACCTTCTTTGGGAATGGAATAACCAATCTTGTTACCGTTTCCAGCTTCATCGGCACGGGCCGCGGCTTGGAATACGTCACCGGAGAAACCAAAGGCCACACAGATATCGCCATTGGCTAGATCGGAGATATAACGCGATGAATGGAAATACGTCACATAGGGACGAATTTTTTCCAGTAATTCACCCGCTTTTTCATAATCTTCAGCCTTAGTGCTATTGGGATCTAAGCCTAAGTAAATCATGGCTTGGGGCACCATATCGTCGGCGGAATCTAACATAGCAAAGCCACATTTAGAGATTTTTTCAGCATATTTAGGGTTAAAAATCAGCTCCATAGAATTAAATGGCGCATCTTCACCCACGGCAGCTTTCACTTTATCGATATTGTAACCAATGCCGTTAGTCCCCCATAAATAAGGCACTGCATATTGGTTACCCGGATCGGCTTTTTCAAGCTGTTTCATCAGTTCAGCATTAAGGTTCTTAAAATTGGGGAGTTTAGAACGATCTAACGACTTAAATGCACCGGCTTTGATTTGTTTTGCAAGGAAGTGATTAGAAGGAACAACGATGTCATAACCACTGCGGCCTGAGAGTAACTTAGCCTCCAGTACTTCGTTGCTGTCAAACACATCGTAAATCACCCGAATGCCCGTTTCTTTCTTGAAGTTTTCTAAGGTATCTTCTGCGATATAATCAGACCAGTTATACACGCGCACCACTTCTTCGGCCTGTGCTGCGACGCTGGCGAGTGCACCCGCCGTCACTAAAGCCAGAGTGGTCATCTTATTAAATAGCTTCATGCTTTCTCCTTTCTCGGGTAGCAGAATTGCCTATATCAATTCTGAAATTGTGTCACCGACCAACAGCTCGGTTATTGTTGTTATTTTCGACCAATGCTACACCTTAAAAACCGCATCGGCAGTCTCTACAGCACCATAATCATGCCTTCTGATTTAGGTTGCGACAATTTGTTAGGTATCAGATTTCATGCCAAAGTGATCTGTTTTCACGATTGCATTAACACTCACAAAAACAGACTAGATATGACATATACCCTACATCTTGCAACATTAAGGCAAACGCCTCAAGTCCCTAAAACAACCGCTGAAACCATCAAAATAAAGTATCTTTTTAATTTGACTAACAAACAGTTAGCTAAAATAAATTTTAATCTCGTTTGTGCATAATACCAATACTAAAAAAAATCTTATGCTTAACACCTAACTGAATGAGTCTACAAAAATTTATTTATCCAAAATCAGATAAATAGCAACCTTTGAGTTAAAAACACCTCTGCACCAAAGTTAATCAAAAGCACTAAAGTGGTGCACAAAATTTTTAAACTCGGCTCGAACATAGGCAAGATGTTAAGCAAACATCGGCAAATATCGAGCCCTATTTCTATATTAAAACAACGCTCATTACACACTGAGGAGCAGGAACTCCCGCTCCCAAGAACTGACCACACGGCGGAAGTTCTCAAGTTCGGCCTGTTTCACCGCCACAAAACCCGTAGTGAATGCTTCGCCTAAATATTCCTTACAGGCATCACTCTCCTCCATCGCCGCTAACGCTTCTTCTAAGGTTAAAGGCAAGCAATGCGGGTTATTGCTACGGCTTTCATTCGATTTACCCTGCACAGGCGTCGAAGGTTTAAGTCCTTCGACCATGCCGATATAGCCACATAACAAACTCGCTGCAATCGCTAAATAGCAATTAGCATCGGCTCCTGGGATACGGTTTTCGATACGACGATTTTGTGGTGACGATTCAGGAATACGTAGACCGCAAGTGCGATTTTCAACACCCCACTCTAAGTTAACTGGGGCAGATGTTCCGGGGAGGAAACGACGGAACGAGTTAGCATTCGGAGCCATCAGAGGTAATAACTCAGGAATAAATTTCTGTAACCCTGCGATATAACTCAAAAATAATGCGCTTTGAGTGCCATCCTCATTAGTGAAAATATTTTTACCTGTTTCTTTATTAATCACACTCTGATGAATATGCATAGCACTACCTGGCTCATCGGTCACAGGCTTCGCCATAAAGGTGGCACAAACATCGTGCTTCAGAGCCGCTTCACGTAGGGTACGTTTGAAGATAAATACCTGATCGGCTAGAGATAAAGGGTTACCATGACTGAAGTTGATTTCCATTTGTGCTGGGCCATCTTCATGGATCAAGGTATCGATATCTAATCCCTGAATTTCACACCAGTCATACATATCTTCAAACAGAGGATCATATTCGTTGGCTGCATCGATAGAGAATGATTGACGGCCCGCCTCGGGTCTACCCGAACGGCCAATAGGCGGCTTAAGCGGTAAATCATGGTCATCACTACGGCGGGTCAAATAGAACTCCATTTCCGGTGCAATAACAGGTTCCCAACCTTTCTCTTCGTAGAGAGATAGCACTTTTTTCAACACGTTACGTGGTGATAACTCAATAGGATTGCCCATTCTGTCGTAGCAATCGTGGATCACCTGCGCCGTGGCTTCAATCGTCCAAGGCAACATAAAGACGGCGTTTTCATCGGGAACACAGACAAAATCAATATCCGCATCATCGAGTAAGCGGTAATAAATATCATCACCGACAAAGTCACCGGTGACCGTCTGCAACAGCACGCTTTCGGGCAAACGCATGCCCTTCTCATCGACAAACTTATCTACTGGGGCGATTTTACCGCGGGCAATGCCGGTCATATCACTGATAACACATTCGACTTCTGTGATTTTTCGTTCTTTTAAAAAAGCGATTAGCTTATTCATTATTATTTCACTCGAGTTGTAGCCCTGCGTCGGCATGCATCACCGAAGGCATTGAAAATAGACAGGTAAAATGGGTTTTCACTCACCTTCCATTCCGGATGCCATTGCACACCTAGGGCAAATTCTTTAGTACCTATTACGGAGAAAGCCTCCACTAATCCATCGGGAGCATAAGCTTCTGGCCGCAACCCAACACCCAGACGCTCCACGCCTTGAGTATGAACAGAGTTAACCTCTGCAGAGCTACGGCCCCAAGCCTCGTAAATGACCCCCCCAGGCTCCACAGTGATACTGTGGGATGGCCCATATTGCACCTCTAACGAGGCATTTTTATCTTCTCTGTGTTCAATAAAACCACCCACCATATGTAATTTCTGATGCAAACTGCCCCCAAAAGCCACATTCATCTCTTGAAAACCGCGACAAATCCCTAGCACTGGCACGCCAGCAGCAATTGCGGCATGGATAAGCGGCAGCGTAGTCGCGTCACGTTTGGGATCATGGTGCGTCCCCTCCTCGCTGGGAAGGCCGGCATAGTGATGGGGTTCTACATTAGAAGGTGAACCAGTAAACAAAATGCCATCGAGTCGTGCCAAAATGGCTTCAATGGGTTGGTCCGACCCCAAAGATGGGATCACTAAGGGCCAACCTTTCGCGCCATTTACTACACCAAGTAGGTATTTTTCACCCACTATATTAAAAGGATGTGATCCTAACTGCTGATTACACGCAATCACGCCAATGAAGGGCAACTCGACAGACATAACTCACCTTAAGAATTCATTTTACTAGCATAACGAACACTTCAACTTCAAACGTTCATTTTTTCACACAGTACACCGAATTCCCCCCCTAGGCAAGAGGTTAAGCAGTTGTTAAAGATTATTTAACATCGATAGGATATTTTTTATAAATAACATTATGTTATACAAAAAACTTGCCAATTAGGTGTGAATAAACCTCCTTTGCATAGGCCGAAATGGGCAAATTATGCTAAATCGCAACTAAGGTTGGTCCAGATGACATGGGGCTAATTTGACCAATATTATTTACACAATGACAAAATATTTATACTAGTCGATAGGTTGAGCGAAGCTAAAAACGCCCCAAAATCGAGATAGGGCATCCCCTCGGCTCACATACTCCCTGATCCAGAGTAAAAGCCGAGTCGCATCATAAGGCTAAATAACGGTTCCGAATTGTCGAGCGCGGTACAGGACGAACAGAGTATCGCTAAGCGGACCCTCTACGCCACCTATGGCGTTCAGGGAAGCTTACTCTAGATAAAATGAGGCGTGCCTACGTGCGATACCCTGCGATTGAACAAGGAATAATGAGTTAGAAGTTTGCGGGTGTCGTCGCGCTCACCAGACGGCAAGGTTCATCGAAGGGGTTGCGAAATCTATGGGGCAGTTCGCTGTTAAAGTAGTAACTATCACCCGCCTCCAAGATATAAACCTCATCTCCCACGGTTAACTCGAATTTACCTTCGATCACCATGGCGGCCTCTTCCCCTTCGTGTTTTAGCATCTCTTCACCCGTATCTGAGCCCGGAGGATAGGTTTCGCTCATCACTGACATAGCACGATTCGGAAAGTCACGACCAATCAGCTTAAACTCCAATGGACCCGTCCCAATATCCAACAACTCATCGGAGCGATAAACAACCTTTTGCTCACTGTCAGATGAGGCTTCAATGGAAAAAAAATCCACTAAAGACATAGGGATACCCGACAATACTTTTTTCAAAGAACTGACCGACGGGCTAACACTGTTTTTTTCGATCATTGAAATCGTACTGTTAGTCACACCAGCACGCTTAGCCAGCTCTCGCTGAGATAAGCCTTTCATTTTTCGAACGGTTTTGAGACTGGCTCCAATATCCAAATTTAACATCTCCCCAAAGGCTCGGGTTCCCCCGATAGATGACGAACAGGTTGTTCAGGATAAACACCATCTAGAGCGCATTTTCGCCCCCAAGCGTGTGTTTTACAGCTTTCATTGTATTCTACATAAAAAGCGTGTTAAATAAAACGAACACTTTTTTGCGTCATGTTAAAAGTGTGATGAGTATACTGAGACAAGTCCAATTTACAATAAAAACAATTTTTGGAGCCATGATGGCAAGTAAACCTCCAGTGCACAGCGAACAATACCCGCACTCATATTATGTAGATACGGCGAAGGAAATTTATGCGCACCCGCAGCTTGAAAGTGAAATCAGCGCCGATGTATGCATAGTGGGCGGCGGCTTTAGCGGCATCAATACCGCCATAGAACTCACGCAGCGTGGTATGAGTGTTGTGCTATTGGAAGCCAAGCGTATCGGTTGGGGGGCATCGGGGCGCAATGGTGGTGAACTCATTCGCGGCATAGGCCATGACCCTGCGCAATTCCAAAATGAAATTGGCGCTGAAGGGGTAAAAGCCATTCAGCAGATGGGGTTTGAAGCGGTGGAAATTGTGCGCAATCGCATACAAGAACATCAAATTAATTGCGATCTGCAAATGGGATATTGCGATTTAGCGGTTAAACCTCGCCATATGGATGAGCTTGAAGAAGAATTTAGCGCACTCAAGGCCATGGGTTATCAGCAAGAAATCAAGCTGCTAACTAAGGGACAATTAGGTGAAGTGATTGGCTCAGATTTTTATCAAGGTGCGCTAGTTGATATGGGTAGTGGCCATCTGCACCCACTCAATTTAGCCCTCGGTGAGGCCAGAGTCGCCCGCAATCTTGGCACCCAGTTGTTTGAATACAGCGCCGCAGAGAAGATTATTCAAGGGGCTAGACCTAAGGTCATTACCGCCAAAGGAGCCGTCAATTGCCAATATTTAGTCTTGGCGGGCAATGCCTATATAGGCCATAAACTCAATGCTTATCTCGGAGGTAAAGTCTTGCCTGCTGGCAGCTACTTGCTGGCGACAGAGCCCTTAAGCGAAGCGCAATGCGCGAGTATCATCCCGCAGAATATGGCCTTCGCCGATATGCGAATTGCCTTAGATTACTTTCACTTATCTTCAGACCGTCGGCTGCTGTTTGGTGGCCTTTGCACTTATTCGGGTAAAGATCCTAAGGATATTGAGGCGGCATTGAGGCCCAACTTAGAGAAGGTTTTTCCGCAATTAAAAGGGGTACGCATCGATTATGAATGGGGCGGTATGATAGGTATCGGTGCTAACCGTATGCCACAAATTGGTCGTCTGCCAGATGCCAATAATATTTTCTACGCCCAAGCCTATGCAGGACACGGCGTGAATGCCACACATATGGCGGCCAAACTGCTTGCCGAGGCCATTTGCCAACAGGCGGGACATTTCGATGTGTTCGCTAAAATCAAACACATGACCTTCCCCGGTGGCCCGACGTTCCGCTCACCTATGCTCGCGGCTGGCATGCTGTATCATAGATTTAAAGACTTATTTTAACAGATTGTTTTAATGAACTATTTTAAGATTTATCACATGATACCCATCGGATAAACAAGCCGATGGGCATTATTGTCATAAGCTCCAGTCAATTAAACATTCGTTATTTAGGTGCATGCTATTAAGGCAGCAATCACACAAAGCTTCGCTTAAAACCTAAGCTCCAAAGCCCTAGGGCCTAATCAGATTTGTCGTGGCTAATCGACTCTCGCTAATCTTTGCCGCTTTCTACGCCTTGCCCACAGGATAAAAGGGATAGACCCGAGATAATGCACAACTAAGGCCACCACAACACCAAAGCCAATTCCACTCGTAGTTAAAGGTATCCCAGGTTTAAAGTTACTGATGGTTTTCTCAAGATAATCAAAGCGCACGGGATTAAATATATAGGCGGTTTTCTCAAACAAATTACCCGTATTAAAAACCGTCATGCCCTCTGTTAGCGCTTTATAGTGCGCCAGAGTCTGCAACTTTTGCTCGGCGTCAGCACGCACACTAGGTTCCTCATTTTGCTGGTGACGGGCAATCATGGCCTCGGCATCGGCGTAATGGAACTCCTTAGCCGTTGCCTCGTAACCTGCTACCTGCCATCGAGTTGATTCATAGAGCCCAGCTAAAAATTGCTGATAATGATCAGCCAGTTGTGGTAATTGCAAGGCAATTACCAGAATCAACCCAAATACGAGCTTATCAAGCAATCTGCCAATCAAGGATAACCTCCTTGGTACTTTAGCCAAACAACACTGCGGTTATATAGAGCTTAACATCCACACTGGCTCAATCAATGCACGGCGCAATTAGCACTCAATCGGCAGATCGGTACGACTGCCCCAATCCGCCCACGAGCCGTCATAGAGGATGGGATTTGTATGCCCTGCGGCTACTGAAGCTAAGATCAAAATACACGCCGTAATCCCAGAGCCGCAGCTGAATATCCGTGCAGTTTTGTCCACAGCTAGCCCTTGATAAATAGCCTGTAACTCGCTGGCCGTTTTGATTTTATTGCCATCGAGCACTTGAGCGAAGGGTAAGTTAACCGAGCGTGGAATATGCCCTGAGCGCACACCGGGGCGCGGCTCACTCACTTGGCCTAGAAAGCGTGGCGCACCACGGGCATCGACAATCGCGGTTTCATCATCTTCGATACGAGATAGTACGGCCTCGGCATCCATCACCCGCTCGGGGTGGTATTGCAGTACATCGGCTAAAGCATCGACATCCGCCGGGCCGTAATCGACGCCTTCGGCTTGGTAACGCGATGAGGTGATGCGGTCTTCTTCAATCCATTGGGGCAAGCCACCATCAAGCACATAAACTCGATTAAAGCCCATGACTTTAAAGGTCCACCACGCCCGTGGGGATGAATAAATGCCTTGATTATCATAGACAACGATAATACTGTCGGTCTCAATCCCAAGTTGCGCTATCCCTTGGATGAATTGCTCAAACGTCGGCAAGGCATGAATTTGGGTTGAAGTCATATCGCAAAACACATTTTCCAAGTCGAATCGACGTGAGCGCGGAATGCAGATAGGCTCATCGTAAACCAGTGGTTCTTTACCAATAACGGTTTCCATACTGGCATCGAGCAAGACTAAATGGGGATCGGTGAGGTGTGCTTCGAGCCACTGCGTACTAACAAGTGGGTATTCCATAGCGGGTCCTTTTACTGTTATCTAAATCTGCTGCTAGTCTCTCACCAAATGCCGTAAAGCCCAAATATCGGCTTAACAAATTGTCTGCTTTGGGATTTTATTTAAAAGCGTCGACTCGATTTCATGCACTCAATCATTAAATTGCGGCGAAGCAGTGTTTCAAGATAGCTTTTCGAGACAGCCCTTTTGAAATAATCCTTTTCAATATAGCCGCTACTTAATGACTTCAATTTTCACATCAATCAAGCCATAGGAAGTGTTACCTATGCTACTGAAAGCCGATTTAGACAGATCAATAATACGGCCACGCACGAAGGGCCCTCTATCATTGATTTTTACAATCACACTTTTGCCGTTATCGACATTGGTGACCTTAACGCTCGAACCAAAAGGTAACTTTTTATGCGCCGCCGTCTTTAATTTATGTTGGTAAAGCTCACCGCTCGCCGTCTTCCTACTTTGGTGCTTATCCCCATAAAAGGAAGCCTGACCCGCTTCAGTGAATCCCACCCAGTTACCATTTTCACCCGTCTGCATTGAAGAACAGCCAGCCAAAAAACTTAACAATGCCAGCACAGCTAGTTTGACGAAATTGAACGGCCTAATTAGGTTTTGAAGTGTATTCACATGACACCCTCTCATAAGTAAACACTTTGCGACGAGCGATTAGCTCAGCAAAAGTCACAGGGAAATAACGAACAACCTTAGATAGCAAAGCACGAAGCTTACATCCTAAAAGATCAGAACAAGAAACAATAAATTTCCACGAGGCTACAGCAGTTGCACGCTAAAATCACGTACTTGCAGGTGAATACCCTAGGTTTCAAGTCAAAAGGTTGCGGACATATTGACTTAAAAACAGTCAGATATGTGTTGGAGACTAGTTTTTGGAGGACCTGTAATTTTAGTTATTAACAGTTTAGCGTTTGCTGGTATCCACTAACACAGGCTTACCATGGCATTCGCTCGTCGTCTCGCTAATCACCATGGCTCACCGTTTTGGCTTTAGCGTAACCGTAGATTTAAAGGTCTTACGCAGCACGCTTTGGGACATGTCAGAGTTAGGGCGTCGGCACTATCAGGTGAATTTCGGATAAGAATTTCTATGGATTAACGCCGCGTTAAGGGGTGAATAACTCGACCACCCAACCTAGCCCATTGTGCCGTAAACACTAAATTTGAATCAAATCAAGAATACCAAGCGTTGAGAATCCGTCTTAAACGCTTTGTTAGCTAGCAGAGTGACGACGAGCTGCTGCCTCATTCTCCATTACCACAAAATATGCATTGGGAGGCAATTGTTCATAGTCCACGGCCTCTCCTCTATGGCCTTGCGCCCCGACTAATGTACCAAGCTCTCTACAGTTATATACGACCTGCCACACACAATTTAACTTGATAAAACTAGCGCCAACACTGTCGATGTAAATAGCCCTTTTCTTTGGAAATTTCTCGTTATAGAACCACCATAGATATGGATACTGACCATTATCTAATGCATTTTCCAAAGCTTTCAGTTGAATATCTCGTAAAGTTTCACTTTGCTCATCTATGTTTAAGCCTTTAGCCCACCTTAGATTTACAGGGCATTCCCAACCGCAGTGAACATCTATATTTGATAGAATACGAAGTTCACCCACTGGCTGTGTGGGCGGAAATAATAAAATGCTAGCATTCTTACGAGATGATGCGAGGCGTAAGCGCATACCCTTTAGCTCAGGAACATTGACCGTTGTATATTGTGACCACAGGTTTTCCAACCGTTCTATCATGCTCAATTCTCTGTTGTACAGGCTAACGCCCGCCTAAGGGGCTGGCAACGCAGAACACTAAACTCAAACACAATAACCATAACCACCGCGGTTCAATGGGACTGGAAACGCCACGCGTTGACAGTCCCTCTTGAGGCGTTTGTTATATTTTTTTTCGCTTAAATAGTTGTAATAGGCCTTTTACTGTTACATCAAGTTGGCTACCCTCTTCGTAAACAGCTGGTACAACATAATTTGCTCGCTCCTCAGCAATGAGCTTTTCTACTTTAATTTGAGTGCTAGAATCACTCCATTTCTTTTGGTCAAACACAGCCAATGAGAATCCACCTTGATATCTAACCATTTTCATTGATGGAATGTCAGTATCACCATCACCAAAATATATCATTTTCTGAAATGGTATAGTTCGTTCACTTGGTTCGACAAATTTATTAACAGCTGCATTATCCCAAGAGTTGTCGATCCCTTTATTTATTCGAAACAAAAACTGAGTCTTTGTAGTGTAATTAATTGCTTGCGCTGGCCAAATTGCTTTCTTACCATCTATAGAATAATGATATTTACAGGCGTATATTTTACGAAATTTTGAACCAATTACTGTACCCTGAATCATTGCATCTAAACCGCTTGAAATAATGTAATGTTCAATATCTAACCCATGTAGTTTTCCATACTCATTAATTCTGTCAAACCAAGTATCGACACCAGGGAAGAGTGGGATGCATTTACCATGCTTTATTAAGTTATCGTTACTCAATTCATCCGACTCTAATTGATTTGCTTTTTCGGCTAACAAGCCAAGATAAGCAAGAATCTCATCACCGTCATCATTTTGAGCTCTACTCTTCACTTCCTTCCAAAAAGCTGCAACATCATCGATGCCTAGCGACGTCATTAAACCATGTTGCGCACAATCTCCTTCAGCTAAAGTACCATCAAAATCATAAATTAATGCACATTTCATATGTTCCCTCATACTTTCTAAAAAATATAACATTTTATTCGTGCGCATGCGCGTTTACCTAGTTAGACCAGTGAAAACGCGCACGGTTAACTACCTGTATGCAAAGAACTTATCAGCTTTCAGCCGAATACACCATCTGGAAAAACGCGCATGCGCGTTTTCCAAACCTATTAACTAAAATTCAGTTACTATATTCACCTGATTTTATGGGGTTTTATTTATTGTGTATGGAATTAGTGCGCACTGATATTGTCTGAAAATCATACCAAAACACCTAAATTTAAATATTACTGTATACTCATACATTGTTAGTCGATTTCTGGTAAGGCCAAACTTAGGCAAATAGATAAGAATATCTATGGCAGCAGTTGTGGGAATTTTCGGTTGAGCTAACGAGCCGAAACACGGAAAGGGGCAATATTTTTTTAGCTAAACGAACAGCAGAAGTGTTAGTTAAGATTGGCATTGTTGCAACTGTGACCGTTGGCGGCATGGATGCCGCCGTCGAGCCTATAGGGATATATTTACGGCGAGTCACTGGGGAAACAATGGCAATAAATGCAGCACAACTGACGATTCAATAATCTTGCTTTGGGGCAAAACCGCCCTAAAAATAAAAAACCTCTTTCCATGTAATATGAAAAGAGGTTTTAATATTGAGCGAAAGCGGCTCCTTCTCTTATATAGACAAAAAAAGATCGGTTATAAAAACAGAACGCTTATAGCACGATCCAAGTCGCTTTCAGTTCTGTGTATTTGTCGAAGGAATGCAGAGATTTATCTCGGCCATTACCTGACTGTTTATAGCCACCGAACGGCGCTGTCATGTCGCCGCCATCGTAATGGTTGATCCACACCATGCCAGCGCGCAAGGCTTTGGCGGTTTTATGGGCCTTGCTGATATCCGATGTCCACACGCCAGCGGCTAAACCGTAGATGGTATCGTTGGCGATTGATATCGCTTCTTCCATGCCATTAAATTCAATGACAGAGAGCACAGGGCCAAAGATCTCTTCGCTGGCAATTTTCATTTGGTTGTTTACGTTAGAAAATACCGTTGGCTGCACATACACACCGCCCGTGTCGGCCATCACTTGGCAGCCACCGTGGACTAAGGTTGCACCTTCGTCTTTACCCGCTTTGATGTAACTGAGTACTGTGTCTAACTGTTGTTTATCGACAACGGCGCCGCTAACAGTGGCAGGATCGAGTGGATGCCCCGGATGCCATGATGTTAACTCCTCTGCAATCAGCGCGATAAGCTCATCTTTCACCCCGGATTCCACCAGCAAACGCGAACCAGCGGTGCAGACTTCACCTTGGTTAAAGGCAATCGCTTCGGCCGCAGCAACGGCGGCGGCTTTCAGATCTGGCGCGTCATTAAAGACGATATTGGGGCTCTTGCCTCCCGCCTCTAACCACACGCGTTTCATGTTCGACTCGCCTGCGTAAATCATTAATTGCTTAGCAATTTTGGTGGATCCTGTGAATACCAGCGTATCCACATCCATATGCAGAGCTAAGGCTTTACCCACGGTATGGCCAAATCCTGGCAACACATTTAATACACCCTGTGGGATCCCTGCTTCGATGGCTAATTGCGCCATACGGATAGCCGTTAAGGGTGATTTTTCAGAGGGTTTTAACACCACACTGTTACCCGTGGCAAGCGCGGGCCCGAGCTTCCAACACGCCATCAGCATAGGGAAGTTCCACGGCACAATCGCGGCCACAACCCCAACAGGTTCACGGGTGATCATGCCTATTTCATTGTGGGCGGTTGGTGCGAGTTCATCGTAAATTTTATCAATCGCTTCGCCAGACCAGCGAATCGCACGGGCAGCACCCACCACATCCACAGCCTTGGAGAAACGTATCGGTTTACCCATGTCGAGGGTTTCTAACAGCGCGAGTTCATTGGCATTGGCTTCGAGTAACTCGGCGAAACGGATCATCACTTGTTTGCGTTTTACCGGAGACTGCTGCGACCAAACACCGGACTCGAATACGCTGCGGCCATTGGCAACCGCAAGATTGGCATCCGCAAGATCGCAACTCGCCACTTTGGCCAGCAAGCGGCCATCGATTGGGCTAATACAGTCAAAGGTATTACCCGAAACGGCATCTTGGTATTCGCCATTGATAAACGCCTTGCCATTAATAGACAGGCTGGCAGCAAGACTTTCCCATTCGCTGCGTTTCTTCGGTGTGCTCATGATGACCTCTTAATAGTTCGCATAGGTGTGGTTTATCGTTCATCAACAAATAATAGTGACCTGTGGCGACGTTAACGTAAATGCTCAACATCATCACAATCATAATTTGGGCTTCAGATTACGCTGTTTGAACAATAAAATTCAATATTTTTTACAAAAATAGCTTTTTTGCCACAAATAACTGCACACAGATCTTCCATGTTCATTATTTCTAACATAGCATAGCAAATATTAGCCACTCTAAAACAAGACCCGATACTACAGGACAAGGTAGACACTATGGCCGATTTGCAGCTCAACTCACTCAGCAATGCGTCCTCCCTAGAACATTTCTGGATGCCCTTTACCGCCAACCGTCAGTTTAAGGCCAATCCGCGATTACTCGCCAAGGCCGAAGGCATGTATTACACGGATATTGATGGCAATAAGGTATTAGATGCCACCGCTGGTTTATGGTGTTGTAACGCAGGCCACGGTCGCAAAGAAATTAGTGAAGCGGTCAGTAAACAAATTCAACAGATGGACTACGCGCCCTCCTTCCAAATGGGTCATCCGATCGCCTTTGAACTCGCCGAACGTTTAACCGAGCTGAGTCCTGAAGGACTCAATAAGGTCTTCTTCACTAACTCAGGCTCTGAGTCCGTCGATACCGCGCTTAAGATGGCTCTTTGCTATCACAGAGCCAACGGTCAAGCCTCGCGTACTCGCTTTATCGGCCGCGAAATGGGCTACCATGGTGTGGGCTTTGGTGGCATCTCTGTGGGTGGCTTAAGCAATAATCGTAAAGCTTTTAGCGGCCAATTATTGCAAGGCGTCGATCACTTGCCCCATACCTTAGATATCCAAAATGCGGCATTTACCCGAGGATTATCGCCCTTTGGCGCGGAAAAAGCCGAGGTATTAGAACAGCTAGTGACCCTGCATGGCGCCGAGAATATTGCCGCCGTAATCGTTGAGCCTATGTCTGGTTCTGCGGGGGTAATATTACCCCCTCAAGGTTACTTAAAGCGTCTACGTGAAATCACTAAAAAACACGGTATCCTGCTGATTTTTGATGAAGTCATTACCGCCTTTGGTCGCGTTGGTGCCGCCTTTGCGAGCCAGCGCTGGGGCGTTATTCCGGATATGATCACCACGGCTAAAGCCATCAATAACGGCGCTATCCCTATGGGCGCTGTGTTTGTGCAAGATTTTATCCACGACACTTGCATGCAAGGCCCTATTGAGCTGATTGAGTTCTTCCACGGCTACACTTATTCGGGTCACCCTGTGGCCGCAGCCGCAGCACTTGCCACCCTATCCATTTATGAAAATGAGCAATTATTCGAGCGCAGTTTTGAGCTTGAACGCTATTTCGAAGAAGCGGTGCACAGCCTCAAAGGGTTGCCGAATGTGATCGATATTCGCAACACCGGACTCGTCGCGGGAATTCAATTAGCCCCTAACGCCCAAGGCGCGGGTAAACGGGGTTACGGGGTGTTTGAACACTGCTTCCGCCACGGCACCTTAGTGCGAGCCACGGGCGACATTATTGCCATGTCACCACCACTGATTGTCGATAAACGCGAAATTGACCAAATGGTCAATAGCCTAAGCGATGCCATTAACACCGTTGGATAATAGCGCCAGCGGTTCGTCCACTCATATTTAACACCCCGCTGCGGCGGGGAATATCAAAGGTTTACTATGCTCAAGATCACCCACTTTGTTAATGGTCAGCACACCCCTGCCAGTACTAGAACTCAAGATCTTTTTGAACCCGCCACTGGAGAGTGTCACGGTCAGGTTTCACTCGCAAGCGCAGCGGAAGTCAGCGATGCCATAGCTATCGCTAAAACCGCCTTTGAAACCTGGTCACAGGTGACACCACTGAATCGTGCTCGAGTGCTATTTAAATTCAAAGCCCTAGTCGAGCAACACCTAGATGAGATGGCGCAGCTTATCACCCGCGAGCACGGTAAAGTCTTAGATGATGCAAAGGGCGAGCTTATCCGTGGTCTCGAAGTGGTCGAATTTGCCTGTGGGATTCCGCATTTACTTAAGGGTGAGCACACCCAACAAGTCGGTGGCGGCGTCGATTCTTGGTCAGTCAATCAAGCTTTAGGCGTTGTCGCAGGCATAGCGCCCTTTAACTTCCCCGTGATGGTTCCCATGTGGATGTTCCCAATCGCGATTGCCTGCGGTAACACCTTTATTATGAAACCCTCGGAAAAGGACCCAAGCTCGGTGATGCGTATTGCCGAGCTACTTAAAGAAGCGGGTCTTCCCGATGGCGTGTTTAACGTGATTAACGGCGACAAAGAAGCCGTCGATACCTTACTCACCCATAAAGATGTGCAAGCGGTGAGCTTTGTGGGCTCCACTCCGATTGCCGAATACATCTACAGCACAGCTTCTAAATATGGCAAACGCGTACAAGCCTTAGGCGGCGCGAAAAACCATATGTTGCTCATGCCAGATGCGGATTTAGATCAAGCCGTTAGCGCCTTAATGGGCGCCGCTTACGGCAGTGCTGGCGAGCGTTGTATGGCAATTTCAGTCGTACTCGCGGTAGGCGATGTGGGCGATGCTTTAGTGGAAAAACTGCTACCGCAAATCCAAACCTTAAAAGTCGGTAACGGCCTGACGCCAGAGATGGAAATGGGCCCGTTGATCTCAAAACAGCACCTTGCCAAGGTAACCCAATATGTTGAAGCCGGTGTGCAAGAAGGCGCAACGCTGCTAGTCGATGGCCGTAAACTGAGTGTTGAAGAAAATCCACAGGGCTATTTCCTCGGCGCCTGTCTGTTCGACCATGTCACGCCTGAGATGAGCATCTACCGCGAAGAAATCTTTGGCCCAGTGCTCTCGATCGTGCGCGTGAAAGATTACCCAACCGCGCTTGAGCTTATTAACCAACACGAATTTGGCAATGGTACGGCGATTTTTACCCAAAGCGGTGAAGCGGCACGGCATTTTTGCCACCATGTACAAGTCGGTATGGTTGGGGTGAACGTGCCGATCCCAGTACCAATGGCTTTCCACAGTTTTGGCGGCTGGAAGCGTTCACTCTTTGGGCCGCTGCATATGCATGGCCCCGACGGCGTGCGTTTTTATACCAAACGTAAAGCGATTACCGCTCGTTGGCCCGTGGGTAAACAGACTCAAGCCGAGTTTGTGATGCCAACGATGAAATAGCCGAATTTAAGCAGAACAAGGAGATCGCAAGTGACTGTGAGTATCAACGCCATTATTCGCTTTGCTACGGCGCAAACAACCGCCCAAACCTATCAGTTACCAGCGGAAAAGTTGCTCTCAGGCAACCCAACCCAAGGGATAGAGAATCATTATTCTAGTCCTTGTGATCAATTCCACAGTGGAATTTGGCAAAGTGAATCAGGCGCTTGGAAAATAAACTACACTGAGTACGAGTACTGCGAGATCCTCGAAGGCCGGAGTGTGATAACCGATCTTCAAGGCCAATCGCAGACGTTCACTGTGGGTGACAGATTTATCATACCCGCGGGTTTTCAAGGCACTTGGGAAGTCGTGGAGCCCTGCCGTAAGGTTTACGTCATTTTTGAGCAAAAGCAAGACTAAAGGGGCTGATTTGAGCCCCAGTAAAACAGCTAAGTTATCTTAGCAATAACTCGCCATGAGGTCACAGCAACGGGTTTTCCTAGGCTGTTGTTTGGCAAACCAACGGATGCACTTGCGCCATAAAATATGCCATGGCAGCCAGTAACATCCGAGTCAACAAAGAAAATGGGAGAAATACCGTGTATAACAATCTGAATAAAAAACGGCTGGTACAGCTTGTCGGACTCGCGCTAACCACGACCCTATTCTCCGGCATGGCCGCCGCCGAAGTAACAGGGGAAATTAGTCTCACTAACGACTATCGTTTTCGCGGCGTATCACAAACCGCTGGCGATCCTGCCCTGCAAGGCGGTATCGATTGGAGCTTCGACTCGGGTTTCTCTGTCGGCGCTTGGGCAAGTAACGTGGATTTTGATGAGCCTGGTTATAACGGCCCTGATATCGAATACGATTTCTATGTCGCCTATGGCGGCGAGATCAACGAAGATCTGACCTACGACCTCACCCTGAACCGTTATAACTACTCAGGCGAGAGTGATATTGGCTACTTTGAAGCCACGGTCGGCATGGATTATAAAGGCTTTCGCGCAGCTTATTGGTACACCGATGACTACGGTGGCAGTGATTTAGACTATCACTACGCTGAGCTCAACTATTCCTATGAGTTTATAGAGAACTGGAGTCTCGATCTGCACTACGGCTACAACGTTGGCGATGCTCTGGACGACGGTGAAGGCTTTGATAGTTATTCTGATTATTCTATCGGCGTATCAACTGAGTTAGCTGGTTTTGGTTTATCACTTGCTTGGTTAGCCACAGATCTTAGCGGCGATCAAAAGGTTTCTGATGGCGTATTTAAAAACTCAGATACTGCTCTCGCTAGTGTAAGTTACGCATTCTAATCATCCTTCGTTGATATCAAAATAAAAAGCCCTCGTTTACCGAGGGCTTCTTTTTGCCATTTAGCAACTGGTTTACCAATGACGCATCCTATGACCTTTCACCGCGTAGAACAGAATGAACAGATAACAGGGCAACATCACCATATAACCCCCCTGCATGCCCATATCCGTCGCCGAGCTCATTAAACCCCAAGACACAGGACCAAAGGCGCCACCTGCAATCCCCATGATGAGAAGCGCAGAACCTGTGCTGGTCAATTTACCCATACCAGACAAGGCTAGCGGCCATACTGCAGGCCATACGATCGCATTGGCTAAACCGAGGAAAGCAATCATTAACAGCGTGTCGGGCAGTGCGACACCACCAAAAGGTACTAACACAACATTGGCGATAGCGTAGGAGTTATTGTCGCCGAACAAAATCCCGCATGTCAGTAACAAACCTAGAATGGCCGATACCATCAAGGCCTTAGGTTGTGAAATAAAGCGAGGAATTAATAGGATGCCCAGAGTGTAACCTAGCACCATACACACCATGGTATAGGAGGTCATCACGCCGTAATGTTCAACCCCGAGTGATAACGCAAAAGTGCCGATAGTGTCACCGGCGATCACTTCCACCGCGACATACACAAACAGCGCCAGCACGCCAAAAGCTAAGTTAGGGTGAGACAGCGCCGCCTTAAGTTGGCCTTTTTCAGTATTTTCAGCCGCTTCATCTTCATTGGATAATTCTGGTAATGGGGATTTTTTCACCGCTAATGCCAAAATGCCAATAAAAATCGCCATGCCTAGATACGGCAAGACTAAACCGTCAGCCATTTCATCAATTTGAACTTGAGTCAGTTCAGTACCAATACGGCTTCTAAAGCTATCTAAAATCAACGCCGAGAACACCATAGGTGCAATCACACCCGCACCTTTGTTCAAAATACCCATCACGCTCACACGGGCAGCGGCGGATTCTTCAGGGCCTAAACGCACCACATAGGGGTTAACCGCAGTCTGTAATAGGGTTTGGCCTGTGCCCATCACTAATTGGGCCAATAGGAACAAGGCAAATATTTGGGTTTCCGCGGCGGGGATAAACAGTAAACCCGCCAGCATCATTACGCCCATGCCGATCGCCATACCATTCTTATAACCGACTTTGCGAATAAGCCAAGCGGATGGCAGTGCAGTAAAGGTCACTGCAATATAGAAAGAAAACAGGATCAACGACGCTTGAAAGGGATTGAGTTGCAATATTTGTTTCAAATACGGCATCAAAGAACCATTCAACCAAGTGGCGAATCCGAGGATGAAAAAGAGAGCGGCCACTATGGCCATGGGGAGAAAGCTGCTTTTCTGCTGGCTTTTATCGAGTGTCATTTCCATAAACCTGCTTCTTATAGTAATTAATTATTTAGGTGATAACGGGGTTTAAATTAATGCCTAAGTTCCCGAATATCCGTATCACGACTCGTCCGCAATGGCTAATGTTATCATCCAAACGCGCCATTGTTTCAGTGATGTTAAAACAAATAACACAAAAAGACAACGCTGTCATTTGTGATTTACTACTCGATTTTTCCTGACACCGGCATTTCATTCGCAACTAAAATCCTAATAAGGCATTAGTCATATCCAAGTTAATAATAAGCCGCAGACACAAAATGCCTGCGGCTTACCGAGATAAATGGACCTAACAGGCTAAATTCGTACAAAAATATTGCGGCAATACAACCAATATAAGACCAGCCATTGCACCGCAAGCAAGCTGACAACCGCAGCTAACGCTTGAGCGCTTTCTGGCAAGGCCAGCACTAAGCCGCCAAACACGCTTTGGGCGATATATTTCCAATCCACTAAGCTCGACGCTAAGTAAATAATGATGGCGTTCGTGCCTATCACCACAAAGAAAAATGCGGCTTTTTGCCACTTAAGCACATCGACTAAGGCATAGAATACCGCCAGCAGTACCATGCTCCAGCCCGACGTCACCAGCACAAATGAACTGGTCCACAGCTCTTTATTGACAGGAATGACACCATCTAGCAGCCAACCCAAGGCTAAGCAGACGCCACCCGCAGCGGCGAGTAATCCCACTTTGGCCCACTCACCTTGAGGATGGGATTTAACAATAAAGTGACCGACAAACACACCCGCTAACGCATTGACTACAGCGGGGATTGTCGACAGTAAACCTTCAGGATCGAGTGTGCGTCCCTGATAACTCACGCCGGGCAATAAAATCGAATCGATATAGGCATTGATGGATTCCGTTGGCGAGAGCACGCCCGCCTGTCCACCGGAAAAAGGTAACCAAAGTTGTATTGCGCCGTAACCGAGCAAAATGCCCAAGGCGACGATAATTTGGGTTCGTAGACTCGTATGCCACACCAATAACGCGGCAAAGAACCATGCAAAGGCGATTCGACCTAACACACTGGCATAGCGAACCTTTTCAGGATCGGCAGGTGCGCCCGTTCCCCAACCGTGATTGTATAAAATACCCAGTAGCAGCAATAACAAGAGTCGTTTAATCCCGTGACGATACACAGGTAATCGCTCACTCAAGGGTAATTTATCTAACCGTTTGGGAGATAAACCTAAGGCTACACCTGAGAGGAAAATAAACAGCGGAAAGATCAAATCGTAAAATCGAAAGCCGTGCCATTGGCTATGGTGCATCTGTTCATCACCCCATTGCCAACCGGCCCAGCCCGTTAAAATAAGCAAGCCACCAAACAGGGCCTCACCGCCCAAGATCCAAAACATATCGAAGCCGCGCAGTGCATCCAGCGACATCAACCTAGGCTTAGTCACTTTAATTGTTGCAGTCTCATTGGGGGCTGTCGTAGCCATGCCATTATCCTTTATTATTGTTATTCAACGATTTTTGCAAACTCGTTGTAAAAATACAGGCTGTACAATAAAAAAACTTAGCCCCTGTCATCAAAATACGACAAGGGCCAAGGTTAACGCTTTACTGACTCAACGCACACTAAGGGCGAACATAAACTGCATTTCCAGCAATATAGTTTGCCTGCACTTTGTTTTGCGCATCGAGCAAGACAAAATCGGCCCTATGTCCCAGTGCTAAACGGCCAGCCTGCTGATCTATTCCGAGGAACTGCGCGGGATATAGTGCCGCCATTCTTAAGGCTTCCGCCAAAGGTAAACCTAACAAGCTCACGGTATTATTGACCGCAGTCACCATATCGAGCACACAGCCCGCCAGCTCACCTGTCACGGCATTTAATCTGTCACCGACTCTCAACACTCGAGTACCAAAGAGCTCGAAGCTAGTCTCATCGTCCATACCAACTGGCGGCATTGCATCCGTGACTAACATTATCTTGCCCCTAGGTTTTGCCCGTAGTGCAACCTTTGCCGCAGCGGGATGCACGTGGTGACCATCGACAATCAAACCACACCAAGCGGTTTCACTCTCAATCGCCGCGCCAACCATGCCCGGCTCACGGGAACCCAGTGGTGACATCGCATTATAAAGGTGCGTAAAGCCCGTCGCGCCTGCCGCTAATGCTGCAACAACTGTGTCATAATCGGCATTAGAATGACCCAAACACACCTTAACGCCCGAGGCGACAAGCGTGCGGATCACCTCTGGCGACACATTCTCAGGCGCAAGCGTGACGACTTTAATCCCCAGATCTTGACGACAAAATACCGCGAGTTCAGCCTCGGTGATTTCGCGAATAAACCCCTGCGGATGTACACCTTTTTTAGGCACAGATAAATGTGGCCCTTCAAAATGTACCCCTAAAACGCCAGCGCTGCCTTTGACTAAAGCCTCGGCCACCGCATCGGCCGCATTGACCATCACACTGACATCATCGGTAATAAGCGTAGGTAAAAATCCCGTCGTGCCAAAACGCGCATGGGCACGGCCGATAGTTTCAATGCAACTAACACTCGGATCGGCATTGAATAATGCCCCGCCGCCGCCGTTCACTTGCACATCGATAAAACCAGGCACCAGCGTTCCAACTTGGCGGATTTCCTTCGCGCCTGAGACGGTATCAAACGCCAGAATGTGCCCGTCTTCGACAGTCACAGGCACATCTTGATGGAAATACTCACCATCGAAAATACGCTCGGCGATCAAGGTGATTTTCATCGCAAACCTCTTTCAATAAATAACACGGGTAGCTTAAGGCTTAAATTTAGGCAGCTTAGAGCGTTTGGGTCACTTTTTTAAGTCCAGCCGGTTGATCGGGATCGATACCACGGGCGATCGCAACCGCAGCCACGTCGATATAGAAACGTTGTAATAAGGCTAACGGCGCCACACGGGGGTGAATATCGGTGGAGGTTTGATTCAGATGCACTAAATCGGCACCGCGTTGGCTCACGTTTTCAATCTGTTCGATGTGGCTAGCGTAGGATTCATCGCCAATACATACATCGACGATAGTGAGTTTTTTCTCAACTAAGGTCACAGGGCCGTGGAGGAACTCGGCGCTGCTGAATGCTTCGGCATGGATTGAACACACTTCTTTCAACTTAAGCGCGATTTCCTTAGATACCGCATAACCTAAACCACGGCCGAGTACGACTAAGTTCTTCACGTCGGCAACGGATTCAGGCGTGAGTTGTGGCTCAGCGTCCACCGCCGTTTGCAGCGCTTGGGGTAAAGAAGCAACGGCGCTAGCAAGCGATGCGCTTTGAGTCCAAGCGGCGGCAAGTTGTAAAATCGCCGACAAGGTCGCGAGGTAACTCTTAGTTGCGGCAACCGCTTTTTCTTCGCCAGCACGTAAAGGCACAACAACATCAACGATATCTTTAATCGGTGCGGTTTCATCATTGACTAAGGCAACACAGAAAGCGCCAGCATTTTTTGCCATCCGCGCCTGGGCCAAAATATCAGGGCTACGGCCAGATTGTGAAATCACAATCACTAATGCGCCTTCGAGTTTCAAGGTCTTACCATACACACTCGCCACTGAAGGGGCGGCGGCAAAGGTCGGTATGCCCGCTTCGATTTCAAATAAGTACTTAGCGAAAACACCCGCATGATCCGATGAGCCTCGACCAACGATCATCACGAAACGGGGATCGAAGGCACGCAGTTTTTCACCTAACTGCTGCATGATTTCAACGTTAGCTTCTAACTGACCAGCGATTTTTTGCGGTGCGGTGCGAGCTTCTTGCTCCATAATAGTGTTTGTCATGTCTTTTACCTTCAGGTTCAAATACAGGATTTGGCTTCAGTGCCTATTTGCACTGACAACGACTTATTAAATTCTTGCTGGGCGAAATACATAGCACCGAGTTCGGGTGGTGCTAAGGTTTCTGAAATCCTGGCAACCACATCGGCACCGAGCCAAGCTTGTAAAGGCTCAGCAAGGCCACCGATCATCGAAAAACGCACCGGATTTAGGCTAAATAACTTACGCGCCATGTCGCTAATATAATCTGCGCCCTCTTGCACTATGGCAGTCGCAACGGCATCACCATCATTGGCGCAATCGAGCACACTTCTGGCTAATGCGGCGTAGCAACTTGATGATTTACCTGCTAGATTTTCGACAATCCCGAGTGCATCGGTGACGTTAAAGTAATTAAGCAGTATATCGGTTAATCGGGTCGGCGCGGCAAAACCATCGAGTGCTAACAACACGTGTTCGGCGGCTTTTAATCCAAGCCAAGCACCGCTGCCCTTATCGCCTAATGCAAAACCATAGCCGCCAATACTCAAGCTGGTATCACCAACATGGGCATAACCGCAAGAGCCAGTGCCCGTGATGATCACGGCGCCATCGGCACCGCGGTGGGCACCAATACAAGCCGTATGCAGATCTGTGGTGACATACATGGCCGCAAAAGGATGCTGCCAGTTGATCACGTCTTGATATAACCTAGGGACATTGACGCCAGCAAGACCAAGACCCGCCACCAGCAAGTGACTATCGCTCTCGTTCATGCCCGCATCCAGCAACGCCAGGCGAGTCGATGCTTCAATGGATTCAAATGTTTGTGCAAGACCATGCAGTGGATTTGCGCGTCCAGCAACACCTGTCCCTAAAACGGTACCGTCTGCGCAGTAGATGGTGGCGCGACATTTGCTGCCGCCGCCATCGACACCTATAAACAGTTGTTGCTCTTTTGTCTGGACTAACCCCATGACACCCCTCTTCACCTATCAATGCAGCGCTACCGTTGCTTATTATTTGCCGTTAATACAGCGCTCAATTTTAGTTAACTCAATGTTACAGCAAAAATGACAGCGTTGTCATTTACTTTTTTAAATGATTTATGATCTAAACTCAAATTTAGGAAATCACTGACACAGAAAAACAAAAAGGCTGCATTTTATTATTAAAATACAGCCAGATACAAAACCGATTTAGTCAACGATTAAACTTCGGCCTTTACGAATACCATCGGCAGCAATGGCGCGGATCTCAATCGGTGCAGTAACCGCCTGCCCCGCTTGATAAGCTTGCCATTGGCCATTGAGGCTACGGTATTCGAGTTTAAGGCCGGGATAGGCGATATTAGCAAACAGTTTACCGTCACGGATCTCGGCGCCGACCGTCGGTACGCGATAATCAATCCCCGCTTTATCTAGCTTGATAAACTCTTTATGGCCTAAAGTATTCGCGAGTTGTTGCCAATCTTTTGCCTGTGCATCACGCATGGCTAAGGTAAAAGCGCCCGAACTTTGGTTATACACAGCGCCTTGATATTGATAGGGCACTTCCCACGCGGCTTGATGCCAAGCACGCTCGGCTAACATCAACAAACGCGGGAACACCATGTATTCAAGCGTATCGTCACTGCGGATCGACTCGCTCCAAACCTGCCCTTGCAAGCCAGTAAAAGGTTTACCTTTCTCCCTTGGACCCGAGACTTTGTTACCCGCCCCATCGAGTTTTATTCTGTCATCTGCTTCGAACGGCTGATGTTGAATATCGGTCCATTGCTCGGCATTGGCGGCCAAGTTGTCTGGCATAAAGCTAAAGACTTTATGGCTGTTGGTCGCGCGACTCGCCCAGTAATAGCCATGCTCCTTAGGATCGGCCTCATAGGGGAAGTCAAAGTACAACACCTCAGGATTAGAGAGCACGGTTTCCCAACCAAGATTCGCCTGCTGATTAGCGCGCTCATGACCTTTATGGGCAATCACATCCCAAATATTGGACTGCACCTTAGCAGGCATATTCTCAGGGCGAACATGGCTCATGCCATCGCTCCACCCCGCAGCTTCAATACCTTTATTCGCCAACTGATTTGAAATCCGCTCAATAAAATAAGCGCCTAAGTCATCTATCGACTTAACGCCTTTATCGTTATTGGCGACAAATGCTAAACATTGGGGTGATTGTTTCCAAGCTCCCGCCGTTTCATCGGCACCAATGTGGTAACGCGTCAATGGTTGACCCGCGGCTTGGTGTAACTTGGCAATCTCATCAATCACTTTATCGACAAACTGATAGGTCGATTCCATGCAGACGTTTAGCGTGTTGTCGTCGTAATACTGCACCGAGGAATAAACGGTTTTATCGTCGGCATCCGAGAGCAGATAAGTCTTAGCCTCTGCGGTTTTTCCTTCGGTGAGTAATTTACGGTAGCGCGCATCCATCGCTTTAATCGCCGCGCGGCTATGACCCGGCATATCCATCGATGGGATCACCTGAATTTGCCGCGCAGATGCATATTGGAGAATATCGATATAATCTTGTTTGGTGTAATAGCCATTGACGCTAGTATCGCCAAACGGCCCACTGCCTAACTGCGGTAATAAGCAGGTATTTTCATCTAAATCATGGCAACGTTTACTGCCAATGTCGGTTAATTCAGGCAGACCATCGATTTCTAAACGCCAACCTTCATCGTCAGCCATGTGCAAATGCAGCTTATTGAGCTTATAAGCCGCCATTTGGTCGAGCAAATCCAGCAACAATTGTTTGCTGTGGAAATTGCGTGCTACATCGATGTGCATACCACGGAACGGATAGCGTGGGCTGTCTTCAATGGTCATGGCATTGACTTTCAGCGAATTCACATCCACAAGGCTTGCTAATGATGACAAACCGTAAGAGAGGCCCGCCGCATCGTTGGCAGCGATCACAATTTCAGTTGGCTGAATATCTAAGCGATAACTGCCCTCATCCCCTTTTTGGCTGGCAAATTTCACCGTAATGCCACTCGCAGATTCAGCTACACCCAGGCGAGCTAAACGTGCCACCGCCGCCGCAACTTGACTCTTTTGCTCTGGGTTATCTTGCTGATATTCGAGCTTAATACCACCAGCAAGGGATACTGGTGTATCGGTTGAATGGAGCTTCACCTTTTGTGGCGTTGGGATAATGGTATCCACAGCCAAGGCGGCATCTTCGCTCACTGCTTGATTATTGATAAATAACTGTGCGGCATCGGCTGGCGCGAGTTTATCCGTTTCAGTGCGTTGATATTGGGTTTTAAAATTCGTAAACCCTTCAACATACGGACGCGTCTCTAAACCCGTTTCAGCATCTTTACCCACTTGAGTGCTGGCGATAATGACGGGTTCTAATCCGTTTGCAGTGAGGTAATAGTTTGGCATAGCGTCGGTTTCAGCCAATTGCCACGGCTCACCACGGAACGTCAGTTGCTTTTTCTCGCCCTTAACAAATCCCTTAAAAGCGGCCGTTGGCGTAATACGATGTAAATCGCCTTTAACGTGCGTTATCGTCAATTCACCGCTTTCAACCGATTGCACTGGGCGCATTTGGCTTAAATAAATTTCCCAATCCTGGCTGGCTAAATCCATACCGGGCACGAAATCAATTTGAGCGACAAAACAGCGACCATCGGCTTTATCTTTTAGGCACTTATCATCTGGCACATTGGTCACAACACGGTAAGTTACGACTAACGAATCCCCGAGTTGTTGTAACTGCACTTGAGTTAATGCGTCCTGAACTTGCTGTGTTTGAGCCACAGCCTTATCGGCTGACGCTGCGGAAGGCGTCACAGGCGCCTCGGAACAGGCCGTTAATCCTAAAGCCAGTAAAATGGCGCTTGCTGAAAGTGTTTTTTTCATGATTATCCTTATCTAGCTCCAGAAATGGCTACAATCTGAAGGAAGTTACTAACGTCCGCAGTCTTTCCCCTTGGTGAAACAGTCGCTCGCTCGAGTGCGCTAAGTGCTCGCTATCGAGTGAGGCTGAACCTGAGACATTGGCAAGATCATTTAACGTACGAGAAATCGCTTCGGTGACGCAGGTTTGCTCCTGCGCCGCATGGGAAACTTCGATATTCATATTACTGATATTTGAGACTAAATCAGTCACTTTAGTGAGCACTAACTTAATTTCTTCCGAGCGGCTTACGCCCTGAGTCGAGAGGGCTTGGCTCGCTTGCATCACAGTGACCGTTTCGGCCACTCGGCTCTGAACCTGCTGGATCATTTTCTGGATCTCACCTGTGGCTTGTTGGGTTCGGCTCGCCAGAGTGCGCACTTCGTCGGCGACCACGGCAAAACCGCGCCCTTGTTCACCCGCCCTTGCCGCTTCGATAGCAGCATTAAGCGCCAGTAAGTTGGTCTGTTCGGCAATGCTGTTGATCACCACGACCACTTCATCAATCTTTTGCGTTTCTTGCTGTAGCTGTGAAACGGACAGTGCCGAACGGGCTAGTTCAGATGCCAGCTTGCGGGTAATGTCTAGTCCAGAATCGAACTGCCGCTGACTGTCATCGACCGCTTTATCGGCCTGACTCGCCGCATCCGCGGTGCGTTTGGCATTAATCGCAACTTCGTTAGCACTGGCGCTCAGCTGAGTCACCGCAGTCACTGCGGCCTCGGTTTCTTTTAGTTGGGTTTGCACGCGATCATTGTTGGTTTGCGACAGCGACCCCAGCGCTTTGGCATCGCCCAGTAATTGTCCTGAGGTTTCGTGCACTCTGGAAATCGTGCCATGGATTTGCTCTACAAAACCATTAAATGCCTTAGCAAGCTGACCAATCTCATCCTGACTCTCAACGGGTAATCTGTGGCATAAATCGCCGTCACCACTGGCAATTTCTTCCATGGCGTGGACCACATTCTCCAGTGGATTAATCACTAAACGTTTAAGAATAATGAAGATAACAATTAAACTGCCACCGAGAATTAACAGCGCCTGCAAGAAATAACCTAAGAGTAAATCAGACAACTGAGCGCGAATTGGTAACATAGAAAACTGAATGGCCAATTGGCCCGTCGAATTACCTTGGTCAGCAAAGTGAATGTCACGTTTCACCAGATGCTCATCGGCTACCGTTTGAGCCTGTTGACTCTCGGCTAACACTTTACCGCGATGGTCGCTCACGACGATATGATAAATCTGCGCAGATTTAAGCATCACAGATAACACGGCTTGGATTTGTTCGTAATCGTAGGTGAAGATGGGCTGCGCCATGGTGACTTGCAAATTGGCGACGGTATTGTCTTCAAACTCAGTTTCACTGGCAGTAAGCTTATCGCTCGCCAACCAGTAAGATGCGCCGAACAAAACGCTGACAATCATGAAAATCGCTGCTGCTAATCCAATCTGTACTTTTAAGGCTAATGTTTTCATTATTTTGCACCTTGCATACTAAAAAGATCTAACCATAGTTCTTTGCGTTCTATTGGTGTTAACGGACTTAAATCTGGCGTATCGAGACGGATAATGACCCGTTGTTCAAACTTAGCCTCGCGGTACAGTTGCTCAATTTTGAGCTCTCGATTGAACATCTCATCGAAGGAGCCATCGCGGATCATACTTTCCAGCCCAGCCAAAATGGCCGCCGCGAGTTCGGGGCGCTTAGGGGACACAAAGAAATAAGCCGGCGAGCGATATTGCAACAGAATATGGCTATCGACCTTAAGAGCGGGATCGGGGTGACTTGCGAGTTCGTCGCCAATTTCCTGGGCGCCGAGGGCAAGATAATCGAAACGCCCGCCTTCTAACATGGGGTATAAATTGGTGTATTGATAACTCGTGACGACGGGTAATCCATTGGTCTCTAGAATCGTGGCATCGGGCCAATAACGATTTTGCCCCGCCTTTAACTGCCTAAAATCCGCCACGGTTCTCACATTGGCAAATCGCGTTTCATCCGCTTTGCGGATAATCAGCAGTCGATTACCGAGTAGCCCTTTAAACAATGGAATGCGCACGGGTAGCACAGTTTCTTCTAATTCTTTTGAGGTCATGCTCCAAAACACATCGACCGTACCTGCCAGAGCTTCTTCCACCTTGCGCTTTTGATTCATCTGAGTCGACATTTGCTGCACTTGATAGTCGCTATCCGAGCGGCGCAGCGCTTCCTTAAGCAAATTTAGCTGCCAAGTCTGCTGTATGGTGGTGACGATTGTTTTTGAAATCGGTGCCTGAGTGTGAGAAGCGTCAGACTTAATGGAGCCAGAGAAGCCAGAATTAGAGTTTGAATTTGAATTAGAGTTAGCGGCGATATGACTTGAGGCGATATCGGCGGCAAACACTTTGAAGGATGAGGCCGTCGAAATCCCCGTCAGAGCCATGATAAACAGTGACCAGCAAACAGCTCGTTGAGTGATGACGAGTATGGTCGTTAGTGTAAAAACATGACGAATGACACTCGCCATATCCGTCGCAATGACGCGCATCGCAGCCGTTAAATGAATCGCCATAAATTGCAGCCTCTTTTTATTATCTGGTTTTTACCAGTGAGTTTTATTTATCTATGCCGCTAACGTTCAAATGCTGAGGTAGGCAGTTGAGTAATCCCGTAAAAACATCCTAAAAAAATGGCTGGGCACTGCTTACAGTACCCAGCCCACGCTAGTTTCTGGGGAGAGACTATCAAAATATCAAAGACAAACGTATCGCCGCCCGACAGCAATACTCCTGCCAAACACATGATAAGGAGACCTCATCCTCTCATGCAGACCTTACAAACAACGTATCACACAAGCAGATGACAGCGTTGTCATTATTAAAGTACACAAGAAAGAACAGGATTTCTACATTTTTTGACAATTATTACTATTTTAATGAAAATATATACTTAATTCATATTATTCATACGCTTAAAATATTTAATTAATTTATTCAAGCTTATGTGACAACGTTGTCCTTCATTGGTAACATGGCGATAACATGACAAAGATCACGGTAGCTATCGATGAGTCCCCTTAACACATTAGTGCCCAGCAATACCCAACCGGCACCGCGCTTAACTCGGCACTACCGAAACCTCAGTTTGATATTGCTACTTTGTGGAGCTTGGTTATTTTGGGCGAGCCATTTTCATTCGCCATTTGATCTTATCCAAGAATATGGACGCTTTGTTTTTCTGGGTATTACAGGAGCGATATTTGCCAACGCCACAGGCGCTGGTGGAGGGGTGATTTTTATCCCTGTGTTTAGTCACTTAGGCTTTAGTGAATCACAAAGCATCTCGACTTCTTTTGCCATTCAATGTTTTGGCATGACGGCGGGCGCACTATCTTGGTCTTGGTATTACGCTAACCACCATAAGCACAACCATCAGTGGCAATATTTTACCCCCTTAGTGTTACTTGCCAGCCTGTGCTCGGTAAGCGGGCTATGGAGCAGTTATTTACTGGCGTTACCGTCCCCTACCTCTTTGCATCAAAGCTTTAGTGTGTTTTCGATTGTGCTCGGCGTGGCCATCATTTACAGCAGTCTTAAAAAGGCATCCGCTAACACTATTACTCTTAACTGGCTCGATTACCTCAGCATTATCGCCATTAGCTTTTTTTGGCGGCATAATCACCACCTGGTTATCGGTGGGCGTGGGTGAGTTAATCGTTATCTATCTAATGCTACGCGGTTTATGTGCCAAGATGGCCATAGCCACTGGCGTAGTGGTATCGGCTGTTACCGTCTGGTCGGCAAGCCCGGTGCATTTAGCCAGCAGCAGCGATGCTAACTTTTACTTAGTCTTGTTTGCGGGCCCTGGCGCAATTATCGGCGGACTGCTGGCGCGTAAACTGGCGCTTTACCTTCCCGTTATCAAGCTCAAACTATTTTTTTCAAGCTGGATTATATTAACCGGCGCAGCGATGTTGATAAAGGTGTGGTAAGACAAACGATACCAGCTTGCAACGATACCATCTTGCTGTAGTGGCATATCGAATTTTCAATGTGGGTGACACTCATCTCTATGCACGAGGTTGCAAATCTCAGCTGAAAAAATAGCCAGTAAACACTGGCTGCTTTGTTAAAATAGAGCTGAGTTACGCTAGACTATATCGCTTGAAAACCATATTGATAAACTTTATCAATCAATTGCCTATGTGTTGGTAATTCAAGCTTTAATCGCTCAGTTAGCTGATTAATTTCATCAAATTTGGCTTGAGCAACATCTCCCTCCGCATAAGCACTTTCATTGCCCTTTAAGCTGGTATTAAAGCCTAATCCATATAAGACAAATAAATAGCTATCTAACACAAACGGCTCAAATGCATAATCAAAGTCGTACTTAGTCGGCGCTTGATATTGCCATTGAGCGAGCTTTTCTTTAAGCGTTGCTGGAATCGATGCAGGATCGACATTGTCACGCCAATATTGGGTATCACGTCGACCCGAAATACAGTAATGAAGCTTGATAAAGTCGATACTTTTATCCCAACGTAACTTGAACGTCGCATTGAATTTACGTTCTGTATATTCAAGCGAAGCTCTAGCTCGTGGAAAGGCATCCGCAAGCATATTGGCAGCCGCTTCAACTAAAAAGATTGCTGACGCCTCAAGGGGTTCAATAAAAGCGGCTGACATGCCGATGGCCACACAGTTGCCTTTCCAGAATTGCTCACGATAACCCAAATTTAAAGGGATTTTACGAACCTCTAACCCCTTGGCTTGCTCGCCAACATAATCACGCAGCACCTGCTCAGCGCGTTCATCTGTGGTATGACGACTCGAATAAACGTATCCCACCCCGCGACGATTATGCAGACCGATATCCCATGTCCAGCCAGCTTCGTGAGCCGTCGCAATTGTGTGACTCGCAATAGGCGCATCGGCATCAGCGTAAGGCACCTGCATCGCCAGTGCAGTGTCATTGAAGATGATGTCATCAATTTTATGCCAGCCAACACCCAGAGCTTGCCCCAACAGCAAGGCTCGAAAGCCAGAGCAATCGACAAAAAAGTCTCCCACAATTTCGCCTGCGGTATCCGTACTCACCGCAGTAATATGGCCTTGCTCACCTAAATGCACATCGACAACGTTTGCACTGATAAATTTGACGCCTAGCTTTTCGATGCAATGGCGTTTTAAAAATTCAGCGAATTTATTGGCATTGAGATGATAAGAATAGTTTTGAATCGCACCATAACTTGGGGTGGTAATTTTTTTGGGTGCCAAACCTAACATACTGATCCGGCTCTGAGTTGTGGTAGCCAAATCATAAGGTAAATTCGACTGTCCTAGTAGCCAGTACGGCGCCAAACTAAAATTATACGCAGAGTGAAACACCGCGCTTAGGGGATGGAAGTAACTATGAGAGGTACCTGGCGCCGGCGTTTCCCGCCAATTGACGAACTCAGCACCTTGTTTAAAGGTTGCATCGCACTCACGCATAAACTCACTTTCGTCCACCCCGATCATCTGCAGTGTGTTGCGGATAGTCGGCCATGTGCCCTCACCCACACCTAGAATAGGGATTGTTGGTGATTCAATAAGCGTAATTTGCACACTGGCAGAATCGCGACTGTTCAGCTTTTTTGCCAGAATAGCTGCCGATAACCAGCCCGCAGTTCCACCACCGATAATGACAACTTGGTCTATGCTGTGGGTGCCCATAAAACCTCGCTTAAGTTAATCAGCTAACTTTAATAAGTTGTTTACTTGGTTCAGCGAAATTAACGCAGCATAAATCGGACCTAAAAACGCAGCCTGCTTCAGGCCAATAAATTCAGCATCGCTGAGCTGGTTTAACAAGGCTTCATTCATGATGTAACATCCTGTTAGCTCATACGGTTTTCCGTCTTTATTGTTGATGGTAAGGCTTTGTGGTTGGATAAGTTTTAATTCAACAATTCGATTTATAAACGATTGAGTAACTGTGTTTTTTTGAGCCCAATTTACGGCAGCCTCTCCACGACGATTTAAAAACTCACTGGCTTTAGCATCATTAAAAAGCGCATCGCCATCCTGAGTGCTCACCAACGGGCTTGACTCATCAATACAAATAACGAAACGATCACTGTCGTTGGCATCATTCACTTTTACCGCAGCTAATGGATAATGACGCAAACATTCAGGTACGTATGAACCTAGCCACGTGTCATTTTTGCAAAATAGATTTTGCTGAGGTTTTAAGCCCGTCAATACACAACTTCTAAACTGACCAGTTTCACTGTCTTTCACAAATACAATCGGAAAGTTGGTCGCCGCTAAGGCAAACTCATGTACCGCTATTGGCAGTAAATGTCGCGCTTTAGCATGTGGATAACTGGTATCGGTAACCAGTTTTAACTGATGATGTTTTTGGCTATCTAAGGCAACTAATGCTGTCATATTTTTATTCTCGTTATTGTTGTGATTTAAATAGATGAAAATCCAAACTGGGCGACTTTTTGTAACAACGCTCGTTGTCCGGGTAACTCTTTTGCTAAATATTCGGTCACTTGTTGCACTTTGTTAAAATGCTCCGCAGCTTTAACGTCTTCAGTGTAACGATACTCTGCAACGCTCTGGGGTTTAAAGCCCATTCCGTATAGGACATATTGATAACTTTCCATCGGAAACGGCTCATAGACATGGGCAAAATCGTAGGCACTAATACAGTGCTCTTGCCAATTACCGAGCAGGGTTGTCAACGACTCAGGGATCGTTGACTTACATTTATTAGCCTGCCAAAACGGCGTCGAACGCTGCGATAACAAATAATGCATTTTGATGAAATCAATGGTTTTTTGCCAGCGGAACATAAATGATTCATTGAATTTTTGCTCGGCAAATAAAAGACCTTGGCGCCGTGATGGCAACTGATCGGCTATCATGTTGCCTGCTGCTTCAATCAAGAAAATAGCTGATGCTTCTAATGGCTCAATAAACGCGGCAGAAAGACCCACCGCCACACAGTTTTTATGCCAAAACTTATTACGATAGCCCAAATCAATCTTAATTTTGCGTGCACTAAGCCCTGTCGCAGCATCACCAATATAGCGTCTTAATGTCGCCTCAGCCTCTTCATGGCTCACGTGTTTACTCGAGTAGACATACCCCACGCCACGGCGGTTTGTAAGAGCAATATCCCATATCCAGCCCGCATCTTGGGCTGTTGAATGAGTACAGGCATTGATAGGCGCATCATCTGAATCGTATGGCACTTGAATGGTAACCGCATGATCGGTTAACAAAGTGTCGGCAACTGAGGTAAATCCAATGCCAAGCGTTTCTCCGATAAGCAAGCTCTTAAACCCGGTGCAATCGACAAAAAAGTCGCCAGCAATTGCGCCACTATTATCGGTTTGTACTTCAGCAATATAACCGTCACTTTCGAGACGAACATCTGTGACATTGGCAGCAATAAACTTGACGCCAAGCTTATTGATGGCGTGACGTTTTAATAAATCGGCAAACTTTCCAGCATCTAAATGATACGCATAGTTTTGCAACCCTTCGTAGGGTTTGGAGGTGATTTTTTTCGGCGCTAACCCGAGTTCAGCAGTTTTTATTTGAGCGCTGACAGCTTGGGCGTAACTTAACGAATTACCAGCGCAGCCTTTTAACCAATAAGGCGCGAGGTTGAACTGAGTGGGATCAAAAATGGAGGTAAAAAGGTGATGATACTGATTAGGCTCAACGTCAGTTTGCCAGTTGATAAACTTAGTCCCTTGTTTAAATGTGGCATTACATTGCGTTAAAAAATCTGCCTCATCGATTCCCAGCTTGGCTAAGGTTGCGCGCATTGTCGGCCAAGTTCCTTCACCAACGCCTATTGTTGGGATATCAGGGGATTCAATGACACACACTTGAATATTATTAGGGTTGGCACTGTTAAAGGCGCGCGCTAAGTTCGCTGCAGTTAACCATCCGGCCGTCCCGCCACCGACTACGACTACTGATTTTATCGACTCTGAATGCATCACATCTACCTCGGGGTACGCTGGATTACTACCTTATCCTACAACAGCGAACAGATCACTTTAATGCAAAAAAGGAAGGCAGATGCCTTCCTTTTTTATCAACACTTAGTTAGAAACGCAGTGCCGCTTTCAGTGAGTAACGAGAACCGTTGTCGGTTGTTACACGCAGAGTTTCAGCGCCTGTACTATGACGTTGGAAAGTGATTTCATTGGTTAAATTCACACCTTCTAACGAAATATCTAAATAATCAGTTACATGGTAAGTGATTGACGCATCTAAGAAGTCCTGAGAATCAAAGCTGTCAGCACCAGCACCAATCGCCGTACCTTCCGCGAAGAACTCACTACGCGCGGTATACGCGATACGTGCAGTGATGTAATCGCCTTCATAGTAACCTGTTACGTTGTAAGAGTTACGTGATGAACCAGGAAGTATAATTGTTGAGCCGTCGTCAGTTTGACCTTTTGCATCAACATAAGTGTAGTTAACTAGTGCACCTAAACCATTGTCGAAACTGGTTTGCCATTGCATTTCAAAGCCTTCAATCTTACCGCCACGACCTTGATCTGGAACAACCACTTCATAGGTACCTGGTACTGGTACGTTTACGAGATCTTCAGAGATGGTCTTGCTGCTAATGAAAGATGCAATATCTTTGCTAAATAGCGCTGCAGACAGCATGGATGATTCGTCGTAGTACCATTCAACACCGATATCCATTTGTGTCGCACGGAATGGATCTAAACCTGGATCACCACGGCGAGTTTGCAAACGACCACTTTCTGGTGGAGTTGTTGGTAAGCCGCTGTAACCTGGTGCCAATTGGCTGTAACCAGCACGCGTCATGACTTTCGCTGCTGACATACGTAAAATGACGTCATCCGCGAGATCGATGGCTAAGTTGAAGCTAGGCAAGAAATCGCTGTATTCACCAGAGAAGGTATTGATTGCAGTCAAATTACCGTTATAAGCGCTACCATCAGTTTTGGTGTTGACATAACGAATGCCCACGTTACCACGGTAGTTTTCACCGTCGAAGTTACCTTGTGCATACGCTGCGAAAATATCTTCTTCAATTTTGCTGTAGTTCCCTAATTCTTCTGTCCATGCCGTCACAGAATCATTCAGAGCATTCCAATACGCTAGACCATCAATTTTTACGTAAGATGTTGGTGAACCACCAGTAACAACTTCGTCGAAATCTTCAAGTAAGCCATCGGAGAACTGATCGATATTAGTAATACCGCTGATATCACCTAATGTCGCGCCGTAGCTCTTATAAGTGTTATCGTGTGAGCGGAATTTTAAACCCGTTTCAACACTGGTAATCGCACCAAAATCAACATCAAGTTTCAGATCAACTTGAGCATAAACTTCTTCATCTTCAAGTTTAGTTTCAGTCAGTGAACCGCCTTGGAAGTCCTGCCAGCTAGCATCAGTCAAGCTCACACCGTTAGGTACCAGCTTCATTGAATCAGGTAAATCCATATCAACGTCTACTGTGATACCATTGGTACCATTAATAGGCTGACCCCATAAACCGTTAGCGTTACCACCGTTGCCACCGTCAGCAAACGTTGTACCGATAGCACCACTTAACACGTAACCGTTGCCGGTGTACTCAGTCGTTAAATCGATAACGGTACTGGTCATTTCTGCACGACGAGTGTTGGTGTCTTGTGCCAACCAAGCGGCATTATTGACAGTACCTGTTAACGGTAAACCGTTAGGTGCAACACGAGCGCCTGCTGTATTGGTCATAGTGCTGCCGTCAGCACCAATGACTAAGAAGTTTTGGTTAGTGTTAGTAGCGTCAATTTGAGTGCGAAATGCATGCAACGAGAAACCAAGGTCGTCACTAGGTTGGAATTGAGCTGTGATATCAAATGCATCGCGAGTACGATCTTGATCGAAACCAGCAATACCTGATGCTGACCAACCCTCTTCCCAATAGTTTTCAGACTTACGACCACGACCAATTTGTTCTAAGGTAGAAACCATACCTAAGATACCAAAGGTCTCGTTGTCGTTTTTCCAGCTAAATAAACCACTTCCGCCTAGACCATAATCACTGTCTGCAAGTGAGTTAGTGTTAGCTTCAGCTGATAAAAACACGGTATTAGAATCTAAAGCCAAAGGCTTACGAGTATGCAGAATAACCGTACCACCCACCCCACCCTCGTCTAAAGAGGCAACTGGCGACTTAAACACTTCAAGGCCAGCGATCATTTCTGATGGCATGAGGTCCATGTTAAAACCACGGTCATTTGAACCTTGAGAGAACCAAGCTGTTGATGCAACGTATTGACCATTCATCAATACTTGAGTCAAGTTAGGATCGACGCCACGAATTGATACTTCGGCACCTTCACCCACGAAACCGCGGTTAATCGATACACCAGCAACGCGTTGTAATGACTCAGCAACGTTTTTATCTGGGAATTTACCGATATCTTCTGCTGAAATTGCATCAACCACAGCATTTGAAAAGCGCTTCTCGTTCATCGCGGCTTTGTTAGAAGCCCGCATACCGCGAACTTCAATTTTTTCAATATTTTCTGTTGCTGCGGTGGTTGCCGCAGCATCTGCAGCGACAGCGCTGATAGATACAGCACTGCCGAGTAGGATTGCAATATTTGTAGCTAGTACACTTTTCTTAAAGGTTGATGGTCGCATCTCGTTTCCCTTCCATAACTTTATTATCGTTTTAGTATTCATAACCATTCCCCAAGGAATGACAACGCTGTCATGTCTAGAGCAAACATTACACAATAATTAACAGCCTTGCCACAACAAAATAACGTAAGACGAAAAAAAATGTCATAAAGCGCAATTATTAAACAATGTTAATTTAAATTTCAATTGCAAAACATATAGTTATAAAAATTGCTGTAAAATTACAACCATCAACGCTCCCGTAACAGAATAAAAATAATGCCAGTTTGTAACAATCTGCCATTGCTAAGCACCTTAAATGCTCGCACTATAAGTCCCACAAATATAAAAATGGCTACAAAATTGTAAGCTTGTAAATCGTTGTTAAAGCATTTACGTTCATGGAACAGCCAGCCCTTCGCGACCTTAGATAAAGAGTTTTTACATCAATGAAAGTCACTATCAACGACGTAGCTAAATATGCTGGAGTGTCAATTAAGACAGTATCCCGTGTTACTAATAACGAACCATCGGTGAAGCAGGCCACTGTTGATAAAGTTACTGAGGCTATCAAAGCACTGAATTATCAACCTAATCTAGCGGCCAGAAATCTCGCGGGGACAAAATCTTATGCTATTGGTTTTATTTATGATAATCCCAATGCCTATTACATCATTGATATGCAAAATGGGATTTTGTCGGCTTGTAAAGACAAAGGATATGAGCTGGTTATTCATCCCTGCAATGCAAAATCAGAGTCAATATGTGAAGAGCTAACGGCTCTCGTCAAGTATTCTAGACTTGCAGGTTTAGTGCTAACCCCGCCCCTTTCTGAAGATCCAACCGTGCTTAAAGCGCTCAATGATATTGACGCGAATTATGTTCGAATCATCGCTGGCGAGAATGTAAAAGATCAGGATGGGCTCACAATCCTTGTCAACGATAAATCCGGCGCTATCGAAATCACCCAGCATTTAATCGATTTAGGGCATAAAGAAATCGCATTTTTAAGTGGTGATTTGCATCATGAATCGACCAAGGAACGATTACTCGGTTATAAACAAGCATTAACAAAAAACCATTTAGCTCTGAATGAAGATTACATAATTGAAGGAAAGTATTCATTTGAGTCTGGTGTTGAAGGTGCTAACAATCTTATCAAGCTTAAAAACCGCCCAACAGCCATAGTCGCATGTAACGATGAAATCGCCGCAGGGGCACTTTTTGCAGCGCGTTTAGCGGGTTTAGATATCCCCTTAGATCTTTCTATTGTCGGGTTTGAAGATAGTCCTTTCTCCCGTCAAACTTGGCCTAAATTGACAACGGTGCATCAACCCAACTCAGAAATTGCACAGGTCGCAACAGAGCTACTTATCGCGAAGCGTCGAGAGCAAGATGCAAAATATGCGAAGACCTTTACACCTGAACCTGTGATCCGAGATTCATCTGCAGCACCAAAGCACTAATATTAGCCAATGCTCTAAATAAAACAGAGAGCATTGGCTCTCTGTTTTATTTAGCAACCCACTAAATTTAATGTAATTTAAGTTTAGGCCGTTGCCACTTTAATAGTTTTTGTGCAATGCGATAAACGATCGCTGAAAACCAACCATAAAGACTTGCTAAGTGCCTTTGATATAAAGAAATATACATAATTCGAGCAATATGGCCCTCGACAAAGAAAGTGCCAGAGCGTAAGTTCCCCATCAAATTTCCCACTGCAGAAAAGCGGCTCAATGATACCAGCGAACCATAATCTTTGTATTCAAAGGCCTTTTCTGATTTTCCTTGTAACCGATTAACAATATTGCTAAATAGCGTGTCCGCCATTTGTGCCGCGGCTTGAGCTCTTGGAGGAACCGCTTGGCCCGATTCAAGGATTAATAAAGCGCAGTCACCTAGTGCATAAATGTCCTGATGGCCCTTTACTCGCATACAAGCATCTACTTCAACTTGATTGCGCGATGTGATGGGGAGTTTTGTGAAATTTTGAAAAGCTTTAGGTCCTTTAACCCCTGCAGCCCATACTTTTAATCCGGCCTCAATCACATCGCCATCTTGGGTGATAAAACCATCACGCGTCACTTCCTTTACTTGCACACCAATATGTAAGCGTATACCGATTTTATCTAGTACAGCTTGGGCTCGAGCACTCACTCGTTCTGGTAACTGCGGAAGTATTTTAGGAGAGGCTTCAATCAAGTGCACATCGAGATGATGCTTCGAAATGTTCAGATAACCATATTCTTTAACTGACTCAATCACATGATGAAGTTCTGCTGCTAATTCGACTCCTGTAGCCCCTGCACCCACAATACCGATACTCACTCTTTCCTGAGTTTCATTTAACTGTAGCAAAGCATCGAGCAATTTATGATGGAACAGATTCGCATTCTCTAAGCTATCGAGAAATATACAATGCTCTTCAGCACCTAATGTGTTGAAACTATTAGAGACACCACCCAATGCAAGCACAAGATAGTCATACTCTATTTGGCGTGGCTCTAATAGCAGTTCTCCTCCATCACTATAAACTGCAGCTAATTGGATAATTTTAGCATCGGGCTCGCATTGTTCTATTTCACCTCGAATATAGCGGTAACCATTTTTAAGTCCATGATCACGATAGAGTAGTCCCTCAATTGATTGATCAATCACACCAACAGCGACTTCGTGTAATTTAGGCTTCCATATATGAATAGGACTTTTGTCAATTAAGCACACATCGACGACATCACTACCGCCCCATTTTCGGCCCAACTTAGATGCAAGCGCTAAACCCGCGGCGCCGCCCCCCACAATCACTATTCTTTTTGTAACCAAAATAACAACCTCAACAACCACGTTTAAGTGGCTAAGTTATACCATGTTACTGATAAGAGATAACTACTTTAGTCAAGTAAAGCTAGCGGTTTTCCATTAAAGATATTTCAGAATAGGCATATTGAGTACATTCCAATAACGCTGGCAGCCCCAATAAAAAAGGGCCTTAAGGCCCTTTAAAATCACATTGATAGCTTATACCGCTTCTTCGTTTTCTTCACCCGTTCTAATGCGAATAACACGTTCAACATCAGTCACAAAAATCTTACCATCACCAATTTTACCAGTCCGAGCAGTTTCGATAATAACATCGATCGCTTGATCAACAAGATCATCTTGGATAACTAGCTCAATCTTTACTTTAGGCAAAAAATCCACCATATATTCAGCGCCACGATATAATTCCGTGTGCCCCTTCTGGCGTCCAAAACCTTTTACCTCTAGCACTGTCATCCCTGTAATACCAATCTCAGCAAGTGACTCGCGCACATCATCTAATTTAAAAGGTTTAATAATGGCTTCAACTTTTTTCATCAAAAATTCCTCGGCACTTGCATTAACATAATCAAACTGAATAACACTAGCTTACACGGGCTTACGTCAATATTGAAGCACATACGCTGCTTTGCTCATAAAACACAGTTTCTACAAAACCGCGGTTAGCACATAAAAGTCTAAGAAAAGTCCCCTGCTGAGGCTCAGAGATTTTATACTTACAATCTCATCGTTCTCGATCCATTCGCTCGCAGGATGCAAGCGCAATACAGACAAGGAAGTGTTATGAGCATTTATCCAAAAGGCTTTAGCCTTCTCGAACTTATTACCACTCTATCAGTATCAACCATCCTATTGGCTATAGGTGTATCACCCTTAACAGATTTTTATACCCGATATCGGGCCGATAGCAGCATACGGCTGATCCAACAAACATTGCAGTTTGCACGTAATCAAGCAATTTCCTTCAATATGAGGGTAACAGTCTGCGCTCTTATCGACGGAAAATGCGATTCAAACTGGCAAGCTGGCCTCACTGTTTTTATTGACACTAATAATAACAATCAACTGGATAGCAGTGATAGAAAGCTCTATACCACTAATGCGTTTCACTCAAAAGATACTGTTACATACAATCGTGCGGTAATTCGTTTTTTACCAGATGGATTAGCTTCTGGCACCAATGGAACGCTTAAATATTGCCCATCCAGTCCGACAAGCCCATATTCACAAGCAATCGTTATTAATCAAGCAGGTAGAGCTCGTATTTCAACAGATAGCAACATAAATTGTACTTAGCTTAAGCTGCGCTAAGAAACGGGTAAGGGTTTATATCTTGAAAATGCACCGCACTCAATATCATCGTAAGGAAGCTATTTCATATCAAAAACATAAGATTAAAAAGGCACTAGTTAGATACTGAAATCAACAGCATTCTCGCTTATACTCTATGGAAGATAAGTGAGGATTGCTCGTATGCAAAACAAAATGGTAGGTTTTACCTTAGTTGAATTGATGGTCACTATTGCAGTTGCAGCAATTTTATTAACCGTTGGAGTACCGTCACTGGTCACTCTCTACGAAGGTATGCGAGTCAATAACAACATTACAAAAATCCACGACATTATGGTCTTTGCTCGCAATCAGGCAGTGAGTTATGGAACCACAGTCAATGTATGTCCCTTTGCTACAGCAACCTCCTGTGGGACGTCAACAGACTGGAGCAAAGGAATTCGTGTATATATCGGAACTGATAAAGAATTGCGGGTTATTGATGGCTTCCATTCGAGCGACAAAATTAAAGGTTCTATTAATTCGCTAACATTCTCAGCTGACGGCCTTTCTTCTGGAGGAACATTAATTTATTGCCCTGGAGGAAAGACGGCGGAATCGAAGGGCGTTATAGTAAATGCTGGTGGCATCATTTCGTACGGTTCTAATGGCAGTAGCTGTGCCTAAGTATTGACGCTAGACGCATTTAAAACTTGCATTTGACATCACCGCAGCTCTCAAATCCAAAAAACACTTGGCTTTTTTCCTAAAAAATAAACAACTATGAGGCTATGTCTAAGAACACGGATAAAGGTTTTCCCTCTTAATTTCATTGTCACCATCCGCCTTGCATTGGCATATAATGCTAATGCAAGCACAAAAACCAATTTAATAAACTATTAGTAATACAAAACCAGAACACTTAGAAAACTATATCATTATGTGGAATTAAATTTTATGAACCATCAATAAATAAACCTTTAAAAAAGGATTTTTATTAACACAGCGCGAACGAATACTTATCTAAGCGTAATTTTATCTAATTGCTTGCTCTCGTCACTGGTAAATTCTTGGCTTAGAGGAACACACTCAACAACATCTTTAATAAAATACTTTTTACCATCAGAGGCGGTTAGCTGCTTGCCTGGTAAACTGGCAATATTCAGGTTAACGTCTTTTACCTTCCAACGATAAAAAACCACTTTATCCCCTTTAGATGCCGTAATGTGACATTTATAGTCCTGTGCTGACTCACTCGTCGCAGCAACGGACACACAAGAAAAAAGACCTAACACTAAACCAATAAGAAATCTGCTCATTTCCAACACTCCGCTGACGGGCCTTTTACACCCGCTGATGTCATAGTAATAGTTGCACAAGTGGAATCTCGACTTGCTTGGTTCCCTTTCGCTGTTGCCGTAATCGTAAACGAGCTCGTACCAGCAGAAGCAACACTATAATATCCATGCTCAGTAACAAAGGGGTTTGCCAATCCAAGCTTTGTCATATCTGTCGCATAAGCACGATTATCCAAGTAATATTGCTCCTGCAAATTTGCCACATTCATTACCGCAGCAACACCTTCCGAGCGTCCACTCTTGATGACATAGTCAATATACGATGGATAGGCAATCGCAGCTAAAATACCAACTATAACAACGGCGATCATCACTTCAATCAAAGTAAATCCCTGTAAACTATTATTTTTCATTAACATCGTCACTCATCAATATGGTAATAAATTTTATTGGTCTTTAAACCACTGCCTAATTCGATCGTACCTTTACATTCGCCATTATCACACTCTCCTTTACCCACTCCGATAACATAAGCTTTCGGCTCTTCACCCGGCTCAGGTCTAGGGATCACAATTTGAGGTGTATCAGGGACTCGCTCCCCTACTTCATAATAGAGAGTGTTAGATGTTCTTGTTCCTTTATGTAAATCAAATACATAAAGCCGACCCTGTCCTGAAAAGCCACAAACTCCAGCATCTAAATCCACTAATTGATTAGTTGGTGGCACAAATGAGGTAAAATAAACTTTTCCGTCAAATATTAACGATGAAGAAAGGCTCTTCTCACCTATTGTAGGAAAATCATAGTACCAGCCTCTTTTTTCACCAAAAGCAATATTTTCGCTCTGCGATGCAGGGGCTGATGAGGTGACATCATATAAATTTGAAATGGTTAGTGGTGCAGGTACATCTGTTCCAGAATATTGTTTTGTCACAACATTCCTATCCTGAAAAACATAGAACATATCGTTAGTTGCAGTGTCTAGCGGATGTGTTCTGTTTCCTGTTCCAACGGTAACAGCATCATATGGAATACTTTGATATGATAAAACACCATTTTCTGAATGAAGATTATTAAATTGGGTTTGCGCGACCGTTGGTTCAGCGAAAAACATTCTATTATCTGGCGAACTATCTGAACTAATTGATGCAAACTTAAAAATAGACCAAGTAGAATTAACTGCCGAAGGTAAATCCATACGCCACACATTGCCATCAACATCCGTTGCATAGATACGATCAGTTAATCCATCGTTATTACTATCTAATATAGCAACCTTATTAGGAATACTCCCCATTCCCGCGGCTGTAAAACTATATTTATATGTACCAGTCTCTGCATCAACTATATAAATTGTGGATCCTGAACCATCTGATGAGGCCATACCTCCCCCAAAAACTAATACAGGTTTGGCATATCCTGGAATAAAAGTCACTACTGGTTCAGACCACGATTGGCCTAGCTCTTGAAAACTATCAGTAGAGTCAATTTTCCACATGAATTTAGGAGAATCTGGTGATGTAATATCTAAAGCATAGTAGGAAGCCCCCCCTCGACGCATCCCCAAAAATACCCAAGCTTTATTAACCTCACCATAAGAATTAGTTTCAGTATATGCAACAGGAGATAAATCCATACCGTACACACTATGCACTCTCGTTGGGGAGTTTTCACGCAACCGAGAAACATTTCCCCATAACTCTGGAGGGATAAATGCCCAAGACTCTTTCACATTTCCAACAGAAAAATCACTACTACCTGTATCAGAGTCCATAAACATATGGACTAATCCCTGATTTGTACCGACTAAAACTCGAACATCAAGGTTCTCGGAAGTGACATTTCCATCTGAATCTTTAGTTGCTTTTTTACCAAAATTGATTGCCAAGGGTTTTGAATGGAGTGGATCCCCCATAATATCTTCCCTAGCATCTGTGGTACTCTCATTATTATTATCATCATCTACATCAACACCATAGAGCCAATCCAAATCAGCTTGGGAGTAATTAATTACAAAGTCTGTAGAACTAATATCTGTCAAGCTAGAGCCACTAAGGGATTTGAGTTGTCTATTTTTAAGGGTACTTCTCAAAATTGGCAACACACCTCCCGAATTGACTTTATTGCCATCGGGGGCGTTGGCAGGACAAGTATTCCAGTAGGTACAAGTGCTCGAAGCTATATTCCCATTAGTATCGATTGCATTTGTAACACCACCAGGCCCCACAATTTCACCCGCAGAATTAACCTTTAACTTTTTCAGATTACCACTCCACCGAGGACCCTCTCCAGGTAAAAACATTGCAAAATAAGCCGAATTATATGTCTGCGTTTTATCGAAATTATTACTTGCAATACTGGGGGAAGTAAAAGATGAGTCAATTGATAAAATTGATTTTAATACATCATCCATTGCCTGTACTAAATCTAAGCCATTTTTGGCGACATAATAGCCCTTAGAAATTCCTTGAGCATTTCTGGAATTGCCGCCTCTAAAGGCTGTTTCCTCCAACAATGCCGCAGCAACATCGGCACCATCAGAAAAACCAATAGTAAAGGTCCTCACATTTTGTTTGTTATCAATACCATTAGCATCAGTAACGCCAGCAACCAAATCATTATTGGCCATGTATGCGGCTAAAGCGGGTAAATAACTGGTCTCCTTCACACCTTTATCATTAGTAAATTCGAAGCCACTGTAATCAGCTTGAATTTTAGCGGAGCCGGTTAATGATTGAATCGCAAGATCGGCAGAATGATCTAAGGTCGGCGCACCATCAGTAATGTAAATAATATAAGCAGTATCAGGGCACTTTTTAAATGGTGTGGTGTAATTACCGGAGCTAAGAATACTCGGTGGACTATTGGGAACATAACCACTAATAGTATACTTCCCCTTGGCATTACTATCTTTATTACCAAAAGTTACAGGTCCTCCACTAAAATACTGATAAGCTTCATAAAGCGTTTCACAGAGGGGGGTATTTGTCTGTGCAGGCATCCCATTAATTAATGACAGGAGTGCTGTCTGATTCGCACTTGTTAACTCCTTGATATCCGAAACGATTCTTCCACCATCCGCATCTCCTTCTGCAGCATAATTTAAATTAAATATAGCCAATCCAGCGTCAATATCTATACTTAAATCCGTTAATGCCGTTGATATTGCATCTTTAGCAACATCTAGTCGAGTGCCAGTCCCACCACTATTTTGTCCTTCTTCTGTTTGGGTGATCCATTTGTACCAAACTAAATAGTGAGCAGTGTAAAGTGTGACAGGAGAGCCTTTTCCGAAATCTGTACCTGCTAGGCTTGCGTCCCGCGCAGCACTATCAGAACCTGTGGTATACATAGCTTTTTGGTCCACAGGATATCCCGGAGCATAAGACGTTGTTGAGTTTCCTTGTTTATTAGCCCCTGGATTTTTCGGTTCACTTTCCATTATATCTTGATAACAATCAACAATTTGACCTTGGTTAAATCCTTCATTTTCAGCTAAAGGGGTCCATCTACCAGAATTACCACTGGCTTTAAACTCGCGTAGTAACCCTGTGTAACGCCCCCTGCTCACTAATGCTTCCGCAGCCTTTTGACAATTATTATTATCTGCATAAAATCGACGAGAATCACTTGGCACATCGGGTGTAGGCATATTACTGGTATTATCAATCCCTCCTGCATTCCAATAGATCCCTTTTTCATTAATATAGCCAGAATAATCAGCTAAATAATTCTCAAAACCGAGCGCATATGAGCATGTTTTACCTACATTTTCTGCTGAACAATAAGAGCTGACAGCATTCTGATCTTCAGTGGACATACTCCCTGAATTATCAAATATAAATAACACTTGTGGACGCTTGCCAGTTTTTACGGTGGAGTCAACAAGATAAAGCTCTGTATCATCTGCATGTATTTGCCCCGCAATAATCACCATCGCAACAATCAGAGCACAAAAAATTTGTTTCAACATAGCTTTAATTTCCTGTTAGCACTTGCTGCTCGACACCAGAAACAACAGTTAGCGAGCCAAGGTTATCCCTGCCGAAAGTCACAGAACTACTAATTTCAATTCTTCTACAACTGACCAAATTAGCGCCCGTTGCATTTGAAGTTCTTTGACAGCCGACATCACGTACACCTGTATCAGGTAATGGTTTTAATTTTTGACTGCTATTAAAAACTGCCGTATCGGTTTCGGCACTTAGGTTGGCAAACTGTTCGCCAGAATAATCAGAAATAACTTGCTCTAAACCACCATCAGCAATGGCCTTTGCTTCAATTCTTTCTGCACCAGCACCAGACATCCGCAGCGATTGAGTCGAATTAACAGCTAAAGCAACACCAATGACCGTCATAATGATCAAAACAATTAATGCGAAAAACAGCACTACACCTTTTTGCTTCTTCATGCACAACTCCAATCAACTACGTATCAGTACTGGATTTTCCAGTACTATTGTTGTGGACATAATTTTACGACGATAATGATCATTTACAGGGATAGTTATTTGCTTATCACCAAGCTGATATTTAGTTTCATTGGTATAACTTCTATCTTGATTAATAGAACGAACCAATATAAAAACCTTAATGGCCACAAGCCTTTGAAAACCTTCATTATCCCACATCAACTCAGTCACATTTTCTGCAGGCATAAAACTATCAGGTGTACTATCACCATCATTATCAAATCCATACAAAAACCGAATATTTTCTATGCCTTCAACTAATTGCTCATCGTTACTCATACCTGTGCTGGTTAAAGTTTTACGCCGCAAAATAGGTATTCCACTTGCATCATCAGCAATGAAGTACACATGATGCTGATACTCCCAAATCCTCGAGTTTTCTATCGTTGCGGCAGGGTTCTCACCAACAAAAAATGCCACTTGTGATGAATTTGATGCGGCATAAATTGCATTGTTATCGCCCTTTAATACACTTGGACCAAGAAAGCGTTTTAACTGCAAAATATCAGTATCAACTTTCACATCACCATTATCCAAACAACTAAGATGCTCACTCGTGGAGGTGTTTTCGTACCCCCAGAGCCGTCTAAAATGTGCAGGTTTATCGTTAGGTAAAGTTGCGTTATTTAAGCCAGCCCCAACACAATCAGAAGTTAAGGCAGCAACCTCAACATTTGTATTAATTCCAACAACAAAATCGGTCCCAGTTAAGTCCCCCATAAAACCTAACTGACTGATATCCCGTTCCATAATGGCTAATGCGATACGACCATTTTCCTGTAATTGGTTAAATTGACTGGTTGTAGTGACATTGGATGACGACATACTAAACATAGTGAATACGCCAGTCGTTAAAAATAGACCTATAACCATAGCAACCATCAATTCAACGAGTGACATCCCCGTTTGTCTATTCATAACGACAAATTTTGTTAAACTAAAGGTCATCTAAATCACCGTTTGAATCGTAAAAACACGTCGTCTATTATTCGATGTACCACATTCGATGCTTCCAATACCATCACTCGTTTCACTAATTCCACGCCATGTCATTGTAACTGAAACTGAATTGCCATTAACTTTTATGCATGCTGTAGGTGTATCCAATCCACCCACATTTTGAGTACCCACGACTTCATCTTCACCAGAAAAGGCTGAGCGCCATTCGTATAAATCCCAAGCAACCAATTGAGCAGGAGAGCAGAGAGTCCCGCCCTCACAGGCTGGCGATGCAGGTGTGATAGTCGTTTTAGCGCCTATATAGTCCCCAGCATAACTAGCGAGCTGCGTTCGATTAAGCTTCATCCGGTTGATGATGTCGTTGGCATAGTAGGAGGCCTGTGTCTGCTGAAATGACTCGAAGCTACTTCGCTTTGCGACAATGTGCAGATTAAAAATACCTATTAAGCCAATAATTAAGATCACTAATGCGACAAGCACTTCTATTAATGAGAAGCCTCGTTGAAATCTTTTTTGTGTCAAATGTTCGAATTCTGTCATATTTTTGACAAGCTTTTCAGCAATTTACCCTTTAAAAATCTTAATCTTACGATAAAAACACCATCAACAGTTAATAATAGATGACTAAAATGTAAGTAGCCAGTAACAATAGCATATAAGCCTTGATGTCATTATGCTTTGTATGAATTTTGGAAATTTTTGCTAATAAAAAAGAGGCCTTAGCCTCTTTTTTATTAGCAACATTGAAGTGGATTAGCGTAATTCAGCTGGAACAGCAAAAACAGTGTCCTCTTTACGACCTTCAACTTCGGTCACAACACTCGGAGCCAACTTGGCTATCGCTTGAACTACTTGTTGTACTAATACTTCGGGGGCAGACGCCCCAGCAGTAACAGCTACACGCGTCACATTATTAAACCAGCTTGATTCAACATCATCGGCAGTATCAACGAGATATGATTGAGTCCCCGTCTTTAACGCCAGCTCACGCAATCGATTCGAGTTAGAGCTATTCTTTGAACCCACCACAATCAATAAATCTACATCAGCTGACAAATTACGCACCGCATCTTGGCGGTTTTGAGTCGCATAACAGATATCATCTTTACGTGGACCTTCGATCGAGGGGAAGCGCTTTTGTAGGGCCGCAATAATATCTAAAGTATCATCAACCGATAGCGTTGTTTGGGTTACAAAGCAAAGATTGTCAGGATTACGAACGACGAGAGTATCAACATCAGCTGGGGATTCAATCAGATAAACACCACCGTTAGGGTTATCGTATTGCCCCATTGTCCCTTCTACTTCAGGGTGACCTTCATGGCCAATTAAAATGCATTCAATCCCTTTACGGCTCGCTCGGGTGACCTGTAAATGCACTTTAGTGACTAAGGGGCAAGTTGCATCAAAGACCCTTAATCCACGAGTCTTAGCCTCAGCCCTCACCGCTTGAGAAACTCCATGGGCACTAAAGATGACTATATTATTATCAGGAACTTGGTCTAACTCTTCGACAAAAACAGCGCCGCGGTCTTTAAGGTTTTGAACCACATAACGGTTATGGACCACTTCATGGCGAACATAAATCGGTGGCGAAAATAACTCGAGCGCACGCTCAACAATGCTAATGGCGCGATCCACACCAGCACAAAAGCCGCGAGGATTGGCCAGCATAATATTTAAACTTGGGCTAGTAGGATCGAATTTCATCTTACAGTACCTTCACCACATCGAGTTCAAAAGTGACTTTGCGTCCCGCTAAGGGGTGATTGAGATCGACGGTAATCGAATCACCTGCAACCTCACGCACAATCCCAGGGATCTCACTGCCGCCAGGGCCCGCGAAACTCACGATAACACCAACCTCTAACGCCATATCGGCAGGGAAACGGGTTCTATCCATATAGTGAATCGCATCGGGATTAGACGCTCCAAACGCATCGACAGCTTCAAGCGTAAAGCTATGCTTATCGCCTTCATTCAAGGATACAAGCTGCGCCTCGAATGCCGGACTTAAGGTACCATCACCGATGTTTAAGCGGGCAGGCTTACCAGAGGCTTTAGTGCTGTCGGCGGTCGAACCATCTTCAAGCACAATATTCATATGGCACAATAACGAACGTGTCACAGTCACTACTTCACCTCTTCGGTTTTATCTTGTTCGGATTTGCTGTTAAAAAACGAATCCCAAATGATCAATACGGCACCGATAAAAATTGCAGAGTCTGCAATATTAAAGGCAGGATAATGGCTCTTACCCCAATAAAAATCGATAAAGTCCACCACAAAACCGTGCATCAATCGATCGATTAAGTTACCTAGGGCGCCACCAATCACTAAGGTATAAGCTAAGTTCAACTTCCATAATGAAGCCGATTGCTTACGCAACCAAAGAGTTAATAAGGAGCTAAAACCCACTGCAATTACAGTAAACAACCAACGCTGCCAACCACCGGCTTCACTTAAAAAACTAAAGGCTGCACCATAGTTGCGGACATAAGTAAAATTAAAAAAGGGCAATAACGGCAACGATTCGAATAAATCAAAATTGGCTAAGACCCATTGTTTGGATAGTTGATCGGCCAAAAACACCAATACAACTACCCAATACCAACGTAAGCCACTGTCTTTCCAAGTTAATGGCATACAGATCCTTTACGCAAACAGACGAACTTCACCGTCACCTTCAATGTTTGTTACGCAGCGGGTACACAAAGTTGGGTGAGCCTCGATAGTGCCGACTTCTTCTCTATGATGCCAACAACGCTCACATTTCTCAGCAGTACTTGAAGCAACTACTAATTTTAGTGACGCCAGCTCAGTTTCAACCGCATCACTTGTTGCATCCGTTAAAGGCAATACTTTAGCTTCAGAGGTCAATAACACAAATCTTAGTTCATCGCCGATATGGGTTAATTGTTCAGTCAAAGCGGCATCGGCAAACAAGGTCACTTCAGCTTCTAATGAGCCACCGATACGTTTATCACGGCGAGCTTGTTCAATCACTTTGTTGACTTCGTTGCGCACAGTCAGCAGTTGCTGCCAATAGTCGTCGCTAAGATCTGTCGCTAAGGTGACCGATTTCAAGCCTTCATACCATTCTTGAGTAAAGACATAGGCATCACGCTCACCAGGCAATAGTTGCCATACTTCGTCGGCAGTGAAACTTAGAATTGGTGCAATCCAACGCACCATGGCCTCAGAAATCAAATACAGTGCCGATTGACAGCTACGGCGGGCATGGCCTTCTTGCTTAGCCGTATATTGGCGATCTTTGATGATATCTAAGTAGAAACTACCCAGTTCAACTGAACAGAACTGCATTAATTTCTGTGTCACACTATGGAAGTTATATTGCTCAAAAGCCTCGATAATTTCCTGCTGTAGTGCTGCTGCACGGCGAACAACCCAGCGATCGAGTGCCACCATGTCTTCTACGGCAACTAAATCCTTTGCAGGATCAAAACCATTTAAGTTAGCCAATAGGAAACGAGCGGTGTTACGAATACGACGATAAGCATCGGCGCTGCGATTTAAGATTTCATCGGAAACCGTCATCTCACCGCTATAATCTGTGGCCGCAACCCATAAGCGCAGAATATCGGCGCCTAATTTATTAGTCACAGTTTGTGGTGCAATCACGTTGCCGATAGATTTCGACATTTTACGACCTTTACCATCGACGGTAAAACCGTGAGTAAGCACTTGTTTGTATGGGGCTTTGCCATTCATTGCTGTTGAAATCATCAAAGATGACATAAACCAACCGCGATGTTGGTCACTACCTTCAAGGTATAGATCAACACCATGACCATGAAATTCAGGGCGAGCGGCAATAACAGACGCAAATGTAGAACCTGAATCGTACCAAACGTCCAAAGTATCGGTCACTTTACGGTATTGTTCGGCTTCTTCGCCCAGTAATTCGGCAGCGTCGAGATCCCACCAAGCTTGGATACCTTCCTGCTCAATGCGATTGGCTACACGTGCCATTAACGACACGCTGTCAGGGTGCAACTCTTCAGTTTCTCGATGCACAAATAAGGTAATAGGCACGCCCCAAGTACGTTGACGCGAGATACACCAATCAGGGCGATTCTCGACCATCTTCTCGATACGGCTTTGGCCCCAATCAGGGATCCACTGGGTCTGTTCGATTTCTTTTAATGCCTGCGCTCGCAACCCGTGATTATCCATAGAAATAAACCACTGCGGCGTTGCACGGAAAATAATCGGTGTCTTATGACGCCAGCAATGTGGATAACTGTGACGATAGGCAACATGGTGTAGCAATGCGCCTTTTTCTTTCAGCAGCGCAACCACATTGTCGTTGGCTTTAAAGACATGCTGGCCCGCAAAAAATTCAGTATCAGGCTTATAAACACCGTTATCGCCAACGGGGTTTGCCACTTCTAAACCGTATTTTTGACCGACAACAAAGTCGTCTTGGCCGTGGCCTGGCGCAGTATGAACAATACCAGTACCCGCATCCGTGGTGACGTGATCGCCTAAAATAGCAGGTACATCAAAGGCTAAGAATGGGTGATTGAAACGTACCAATTCAAGCGAGGCCCCTTTAACCTTACCTAATACCTTGTGGCTCTCGGCGCCATAACGGCTTAAACAAGCCTCAGCTAAGACGTCGGCTAAGATCAATGCTTGTGTCACATCATCTTTAACGAATTCAACCAAGCTGTAATCAAGCTCTGGGCTTAAAGATAAGGCACGGTTTGCAGGCAAAGTCCATGGTGTGGTTGTCCAAATCGCCATAGAGACTGGATGTGAATAATCGCTTATCCCGAACTTAGCGGCAACAGCCTTGCTATCTGTGGCGATAAAAGCCACATCGATGGCTGGAGAAGTTTTATCTTCGTATTCTACTTCAGCTTCAGCCAATGCAGATCCACAGTCAGTACACCAGTGAACAGGTTTCACCCCTTTGTGCAAGTGACCGTTTTCAATCACTTTTGACAAAGAGCGCACAATATTAGCTTCGGTTGAAAAATCCATGGTGAGATACGGGTTGTACCAATCACCGAGCACACCTAGGCGAACGAAGTCTTCACGTTGGCCATTCACTTGCTCAGCCGCGTATTTACGGCATTCCTCACGAAATTCTGCCGCAGAAATTTTTTGGCCAGGCTTACCGACTTTTTGTTCAACTTTGAGTTCAATTGGTAGACCATGACAATCCCAACCCGGCACATAAGGCGCATCAAAACCTGACATGGTTTTTGACTTAACAATGATGTCCTTAAGGATTTTATTTACAGAGTGACCAATATGAATGCTGCCATTCGCATAGGGTGGACCATCATGCAAAATGAAGGGAGTGCGGCCAATTCGACTATCGCGGATCTGCTGGTACAGACCATCTTTTGTCCAGCGCTCTAACATCTCTGGCTCGCGATTTGCCAAATTACCACGCATCGGAAACTCTGTTTCCGGCAAATTCAAAGTAAATTTATAGTCGCTCATTGATCCTATACCGTTAATTAAACTGATAAATTTCAGCCTGCATCATTACCAAATAAAGCCCTGGCCTCATTTGCATCATTCAAAATCTGTTGTTTTAGCGCATCCAATGAATCGAAGGGTTGTTCATCCCTCAACTTTGCCACCAATTCAACCTCAACATGTTTGCCATAAATGTCATCGTCAAAATCAAATAAATGAACTTCGAGCTGACACACTTGACCGTTTACCGTTGGGCGAAAGCCAATATTGGCAACCCCTTCATAAATGTCACTATCATCCCAATATAACTTAACCGCAAACACCCCACGCACAGGCACAACATTACGTTTAAGTGCAATATTGGCAGTAGGAAAACCTATGGTTCTACCAATTTTTTGCCCGTGGGCAACCCGACCACTCAGGGTAAAAGGATGACCTAACAGACGCCGGGCCTGTTCAAGGTTTCCCTTAGCCAATTGCTCACGCACAGCCGTGGAACTCACCCTTTGTGAGCCAAGCATAAAACTTTGTGTACTGACTACGGTAAAACCATAGCGAGCGCCCGCTTGCATCAGCATTTCAAAATTGCCTTTACGCCCTTTGCCAAAGCAAAAATCATCGCCGATGACAAGGTATTTCACCCCAAGCTTACGAACCAACAGTTCTTCGATAAAATGCTCGGCAGGTTGATCGGCAAAAGCGCGATTAAAGTTAACACATACTAACCGCTCGACGCCCAACTCATCGAGCAAAATAACCTTATCTCGCAATAAGCTCAAACGGGCGGGAGCATTCTCACCACTGAACAATTCCTGTGGCTGAGGTTCAAACGTCATCAAAGTTGATGGAAGCGATAACTGCTTGGCCTTCTGCACTAAGTTTGCAATCACTTGTGCATGACCGCGATGGACGCCATCAAAATTACCTATAGTCAAAACACACCCGTGGTGGGATGACAAAATGTTATGTATACCGCGGATTAATTCCATAACGTTAGACAACTGCCAAGCGCAAATCGGCTGATTATATAACAGCTCGCGATGAGAATCAGCAATCAAACTCCCCGTTTAATAGACCAAGGACGAATTCCAAGCAAAAGTAGCCCAAGCAGATAGGTCATCGCTCCCATAGAAATCAAACCTATCAAGGCTTTGGTGCGATCGATCAGATGCCACTCTAACCATTGTGATTGCGAAGGTAAAAAGTAGTGTAAGACTACCACCATAAGGGCTGTCGAGACCACGGCTTTAACAAAAAACACTATCGTTGGCCGTGAAATTCGATAAACGCCAGCTAAATGCAGCCCACGGTACAGTAATGTGGCGTTGAGTAAAGCCGACATCGAGGTCGCAATCGCCAACCCAACATAGCCAAAAGGTATCGCAAACAACAAGTTGAACCCCATATTAGTGATCATGGCAATAATGCCATAACGAACGGGTGTCTTAGTATCTTGGCGAGAGTAATACCCTGGAGCCAGAACCTTTATCAACATAAAACTAAGCAAACCGCTGCCATAAGCCATCAAACTATAGGATGCCATTTCAACATCAGTGATTGAAAAAGCACCGCGCATAAACAGGACCATTAACATAGGTTTAGCTAATACAATTAACCCCATCATCGCAGGTAATCCAAGCAAGAGGATGGCTTTTATTCCCCAGTCCATCGTCAACCCAAAACCATCCCCTTCGGCATTAACATGGTTTCGTGATAATGCGGGTAAAATTACGGTTCCGATAGCAATGCCAAACAAGCCTAAGGGAAACTCCAACAAACGATCAGAGTAGTACAGCCAACTTATGGAACCTGTCATCAAAAAACTGGCGATAAATGTATCAAACAACAGGTTTATTTGTGAAACCGAGACCCCAAATAATGCGGGTATCATCAAGGTTCTAATCTTTACCACACCGGGGTGATGCCAACCCCAAGAAGGTTTAACAAGGGCCTTTTCCCGTAAAAGAAATGGAATTTGGAATAGAAACTGGATCAAACCACCACAAAACACCCCCCACGCCAAGGTAATCTCAGGCTGGGCAGACGTCGGTGCAAAAAACATTGCCGCCGTAATAATGGCCACGTTTAAGAAGACTGGGGTAAATGCCGATACCGCAAAACGTCCACGGGTATTTAAAATCGAGCCCGCCAACGCCGTAAAAGTAATAAACCACAGGTAAGGAAAGGTAATTTTAAGCACGACGGTTGCAAGTTCAAATTTAGCGCCGTCGGGCTCATTATTCAGCCAAGCGACAAACCAGCCGCCACCAAAAAGTGCAGATAAAACAGGTGATGCAATCACACCAACTAAAGTCACTATTGTGACTAACAAACCAAGTGTCCCAGCCACCTTGCTCAGTAACACTCGGGTTTCATCCGAAGAGTGCTTTTCTTGGTATTCTGTTAAAACTGGAACGAAAGCTTGTGCAAATGCTCCCTCGGCAAACAATCGACGCAAAAAATTTGGAATTTTATTGGCGAAGAAAAAACGTCCGCACTGGTACCCGCACCCATTAAATTTGCAACAACAACATCTCGGACCAAGCCTAAAACACGAGATATCAATGTCATAGCACTAACGATCATGCCAGATTTTAATAATTTTTTACTCAATCGTCCCCCAGACCTACATCGAATTGATTAGGTGATTCATCTCAAAAAATCGACTCAGGCTCTGTCACACCGCGGCAATAGCTGCTAGAATTGCGCCACATATTACACGAGTTGGGTTGAAGATAGCCAAGGCAGGTTGGATTAATTTATCTTTATGATGAATATTCAATCATAGTCATTGACAAAGTGACTAAATGCAGGCATATTCCTCGGCCTTTAAAAGTATCAAATCCAGTTTTTAGGAGTTGCACCTTGGCTAATAGCAAGTCTGCAAAGAAGCGCGCGCTTCAATCTGAAAAGCGTCGTCAGCATAACGCCAGCCGTCGCTCAATGTTACGTACATACGTTAAAAAAGTAATCGCTGCAATTAAAGCAGGCGATCACAAAACAGCAACAGAAGCTTTTGCTGCTGCACAACCAATCGTTGACCGTATGGCGACTAAAGGCCTTATTCACAAGAATAAAGCTGCCCGTCATAAGGCTCGCTTGAACGCTAAGATCAAAGCAATCGCTGCTTAATATCTATAGCAAATAGAAAAAACCGGCAATTGCCGGTTTTTTTATATCTGAAAAACACCATTAATGACAATAAATGTTGTTCAGTAGATGGATCATCTCCCGTACCTCATCACTTTTCAGTGAATAAAATACCGTTTGCGCTTCTTTGCGTGTGGTTACTAAATTATCTTTGCGTAACCAAGCAAGGTGTTGTGATAGTGCCGATTGACTCAAGCCTAATTTTTTATTCATTTCGCCAACACACATCTCTCCTTCATTCAATAAATAACAAAGGATAAATAGACGGCGTTCGTTTGCGAGTGCCTTTAATAGCACTACGGCATGATCGGCTCGCTCCTGCATCAATTCAATATTCATTACGCACTTTTTCTCCTAAAACTAACCCCTGCGCTAATATAGCGTTGCCTTACAGATATAGTCGGGACATAAAGCACACTTTTTGCTAGATTGTTTTTAAAAATGGGACATGCTTAATAAAAATAAAGGAAACCTATGAAACCCTATCAGACAGCACTAATAACTGGCCTTTTAATTAGCGGTTTAGGTGCTTGCCAAAACCACATTGACAGGACACCTCAGCCAGATGAAGTCACTCAATTAACACAAACTGCATTATCCTCTTCGCTTGGATACGAGATAGTTGAATCCTTAACCGTTGAAGTTGGCCCAAGATTGGCGGGCAGCCCAAAGGATACTATTGCAGTCAACTGGGCTATGAATAAATTAACGAGTCTTGGATTTGATCGTGTTTATAAAGAACCTGTGCAAGTTCCAATATGGGAACGTGGTGAAGCTAAAGCGAGAATTATCTCTCCAACGGAGCAACCACTCGTCATCACCGCATTAGGAGGAAGTGTTGCAACACCCACTGAAGGCATTAAAGCTAAGATTGCACGCTTTGATAGCCTAGAAGCGCTGCAACAGGCAAACCCTGATGAAGTAAGAGATAAGATTGCTTTTATTGACCAAAAAACCGAACGGCATATCACGGGTGAAGGTTACGGTAAGAGTGTCGCAGGACGCGCCAAGGGGGCCGTTGCAGCAGCACAAAAAGGAGCCGTCGCTATCGTTATTCGCTCCATAGGCACAGATCATGATCGTATGGCCCATACTGGCATGATGCGTTATCAAGATGGCGTGCCAAAAATTCCCGCAGCAGCCATGTCAAACCCAGATGCAGATTTAATCGATGCCATATTAAAACGTAATCCCAATGCCGTACTCGAGTTGCATATGTCACCAAAAGACTTAGGATTTAACACCTCCTATAATGTGATAGCCGAGGTAACAGGCAGCAGTAAGCCCAGTGAAATCGTCCTTATTGGTGCTCATTTAGACTCATGGGATGAGGGCACGGGTGCTATTGATGATGGCGCAGGCGTCGCTATCGTCACGGCCGCGGCTAAGCACATTCAAGACCTTAACGTTAAACCCGCCCGTACAATCCGGGTCGTGTTATATGCCGCAGAAGAAATGGGGCTTATCGGTGGAAAAGCCTATAGCGATACCCATAAAACCGAGTTAGCTCAACACTATATTGCCGCAGAATCAGACTTCGGTGCCGGACGGATTTATCAAATCGATACTAAAGTAAATGAAAGTGTCTTTGCTGAGGTCCAAACCGCCATTAGCCCTATGACTGCTAACGGTGTAACGCTGGGTAATAACCAAGCATCTGGAGGACCTGATGTGTCAATGCTGCCAGCATTAGGTGTGCCAGTTGCATCATTGAGGCAAGATGGTCATGATTATTTTGATTATCACCATACCCCAAATGATACCCTAGATAAAATAGATCCTGCTGCACTGGCACAAAATGTCGCAGCCTATGCCCAATTTGCTTATATCATGGCAAATTCAAATATAGTGCTAACACCTCTCGTTGCTGAGAGCAAAAAATAATCCCACTATAATAAAAGAGCAGCCTTAAGCTGCTCTTTTATTAACCGCTTATTTTATAGCTGTGATTCTCTTAAAAAAGTCGGTTTGTTTGGCTTACTCAATTCTTCACTATAGTAATAACCTGCGGCATCGAATCCTTTTAACCCTTCAATTGAGTTAATTTGCTGCTTAATAATATAACGGGCCATCATTCCCCTAGCACGTTTAGCAAAAAAACTAATCACCTTATATTGGCCATTCTTCAAATCTTTAAAGACTGGTGTAATGAGCTGACCTTCTAACTGCTTCACTTTAATGGCTTTAAAATACTCATTAGAGGCGAGATTAACAATGATGTCGTCACCTTGCTCTACTATGGCTTGATTAACCGCTTGGGTTAAAATATTGCCCCAAAATTCATAAAGATTCTTTCCCTTTGGATTGGTTAATGAGGTCCCCATTTCTAAACGGTAGGGTAAAATCAAATCAAGAGGGCGCAGTAAACCATATAATCCCGATAAAATACGCAATTGAGATTGCGCCCTTTTCAACTCAGGAAACGATAACGTATCGGCATCAAAGCCTGTATACACATCGCCTCTAAAAGCAAAAATAGCCTGTTTCGCACTTTCAAGGGTGAAATTCGGTTGCCACTCCCCAAAGCGAGCGGCATTTAGGCCTGCAATGTTATCACTGACTTTCATCAATGTGGCGATGTCACTTGGCGTTAACCGTCGGCAGACCTGGATCAACTCCTGACTATAGGATAAAAAATCGGGGTGAGTATGGACTTGAGTCAGCGGTGGTCGCTCAAAATCTAAGGTTTTCGCCGGCGAAACCAATATCAACATCAAAAACTCCAACAGAAAATAATATACATCTATGATACGGAAGAGAGATAAAAAAACCACGCATTGACTGCGTGGTTTTTCCGATAGTGCTCATCTGTTAAAAACAACTCACGGGTACGACTAGCGACTCTCTACTGGCCTAGTAGCACTGACATCCTGCCAGATATCATTGTCTAGCTGATCCATCAGTTCAGGAAACTTACTGCGATCAAACTCCGGTATCTTACCCGCCTTGAGCTGCTCACGATAATCATTAATCACTCGAATAGCTAAACCCGACAATAGCAATAACGCCACAATATTCACAGTAGCCATCAGCCCCATAGACACATCCGCTAAGCTCCATACTAGGCTAATCTTAGCGACGGCTCCAAACATCACCATACCGAGAACACATAGTCGAAATAAAGGCAGTGCTTTTGTGCTGTTACCCGTTAAAAACATCACATTGGTTTCGGCGTAGGAATAATTCGCAATAATCGAAGTGAAGCAAAAGAGGAAAATAGCAACCGCAATAAAAGCCCCCCCCCAGTCACCGACATGATTGGACATGGCATTAATCGTTAAACGAATACCATCATCACTGGAGCCTATATCACCGGAAAGTAAGATAATGGCAGCAGTTGCAGTACAGATAACAATAGTGTCGACAAACACCCCCATCATCTGTACGAACCCTTGGGAAGCGGGATGGTTGGGGTTTGGTGAAGCACTCGCTGCAACATTGGCGGCACTCCCCATTCCGGCTTCGTTAGAGAATAAGCCACGAGCTATACCTGCTTGCATAGCCTGCGCAACTGTATAGGCAACGCCACCAGCGGCGGCTTCTTGCCAACCAAAAGCACTTTTTACGATAAGACTAATGATCGCAGGTAATTGTTCTAGATTGAAAATAACAATGATAAAAGCGACTAAAATATAGGCTAGCGCCATGATTGGCACAATAAACTCGGAGACTCGAGCCACTTTACGTAGACCGCCAACAATAACAAACCCACTCGCAATCACTAACCCGATCCCAACATAGGTTGGGTCAAAACCAAACACCCGCTCCATTGCACCTGTGATGGTATTGGCTTGAACGGCATTGAAAACGAGTCCGAAGGCAATGATCAGGAAAAAAGCAAATAACACCCCCATCCACCTTTGTCCTAACCCCTTTTCCATATAGTAAGAAGGACCACCACGAAATTGACCATCATTATCACGTACTTTATAAACTTGAGCCAGGGTGGATTCAACCATAGCAGTGGCCATCCCCAGTACAGCAATCAACCACATCCAAAATACGGCTCCTGGTCCCGCGGCCCCAATAGCAACCGCAACACCCGCCATATTTCCCGCCCCGACACGGGCTGCCATGCTGGTACAAAATACTTGAAATGAAGATAACCCACTATCGCAGCCTTGACGACTCATGCCCATGACTTTTAGAGAGTGTTTGAAGTGAGTAAGCTGAATAAACATCAGTCTAAGGCTGAAATAGAGACCCGCTCCAACCAGCCCATAAACTAACAACTTACCCCAAAGCAGTGCATTCAAAAAATTAACAATGGTTTCTAACATTATTTTACGTCTTCCCGTAGCAAATACTCCCCCTCTTCTACGCGGTAAAAGCGAGAGGCAAAATATTTGTGGTGAATGAATCCTTCCAGATTAAAGATAAGAATATCAGTAGATTTATTTCTTCAAATTATCCTTCCGTGAATTTACAACAACACGGCTACCGAATTCAACGCGGCAAAATAGCACAGTATTCGAAATTACTCATGTGATCAAGCTCGTGTTTGCACACTTAAATGTCGCCATCATCACGACCAATAACTTTCTCAAGTCTTTGTTAAAGCTAAATTAACAAATAGTTCTCATCGAACGACTATACTTAACAGCTAAAACAACTTTTAAAATTTGGATGTAGGGCACATTTTTGTAATAAAATTACAAATATAGTGTCTACATCGAAAACCCACATACTTTCGTCAGCTCTAGTGAGGCTTAATATGACGCACATACATGAAATTAATGCTCTAAAAAAATATGTCAGAGCAACCAACTTCCTCGCAACATCACAAATTTACCTAAAACAAAACGTCTTACATAAACGTCCACTAGCACATTCTGACATTAAACCACGCTTACTCGGTCACTGGGGTACATGCCCAGGAATCAACTTTGTCTATGCCAACATTAACAGACTCATAGTCAAACATAATCGTCCATTCATCTATTTAGTCGGTCCAGGTCACGGTTTTCCCGCTGTACAGGCAAACTTATTCCTCGAAGGCTCATTAAGCCATTTTTACCCCGAGACCATTCCCTATAATGAAACGGGGATTGAAGACATTTGTAAAAAGTTTTCAGCCGCCTATGGTTACCCTTCTCACGCTAACCCAGAGGCACCAGGTCAAATACTCGAAGGCGGAGAACTCGGCTATTCACTCGCTGTCGGTTGGGGTGCAGTTTTAGACAACCCAGACCTGATTGCAACAGTATTAATTGGCGACGGAGAGTCTGAAACAGGCCCACTGGCTGCATCTTGGTATGCAAACCGTTTAGTGTCACCAGCGACAAATGGTGCCGTCTTACCCATAGTCCATATCAATGGTTATAAAATTTCAGGCCCTACCCGCATGGGGCGCATGAGCCATGAAGAATTGGATCTAGAATTCCGTGGCCTTGGCTATTTCCCGATCATTGTTGACAGCGAGCAAGAAGAAGATGTCTACCTGCAAATGCTGAATGCTATGGATACCGCCTATAGCATGATCAATGAGATCCAACGTCGTGCTCGTAGCGGTGAAGATGTTGTCAAACCACGCTGGCCAGTCATTTTGATGCGCACAGCAAAAGGCTGGACAGGTGTTAGCGAATATAATGGTAAAAAATTAGAAGGTAACTGTGAATCACATCAAGTGATCGTCAATAAGTGCGCTACCGATAAAGGCCATCTTGAAGCTCTGGATACTTGGCTTGCCAACTATCATTTCCAAGAGCTGTACCATATGAATGACAAAGGTGAGCTGATTTTTGATGCTGACATTTGCTCTTTAATCCCACCTAAGCACTTAGCCTGTGGTCGCCAACATCTAACCTATGGTGGTGAAGTCGTAAGAGCCTTATCTAACCCAGATCTTGAGAAGCTTAGTTACGGTCCAGAGGTCCCACGTGGTCATCGAGGCTACTCAATGCTGAAAATGGGCGAGTGGATGCGTGACGCATTCAAACTCAACCGTGATCAACATAACCTACGCATTTTCAGTCCCGATGAAACTTACTCGAATCAATTGCAGGCGGTATTTGAAGAAACCGATCGAGCTTGGCAATGGCCAATCGAAAGTTGGGATGACGACATGTCACGTGATGGTCGCGTACTCGAATTGTTGTCTGAAAACTTACTCTTTGGCATGTTACATGGCTATACAGTCACAGGCCGTCACGGGATGTTCCCGACCTATGAATCATTTTCGCAGGTCGTCTCATCTATGGCGGATCAATACTGTAAATACGTTTATGCGAGCCAAGGAGTACATTTCCGCAAACCACTACCAGCCTGTAACGTTGTGCTCTCTTCATTGCTAGAGCGTCAAGACCACAATGGCTATTCGCATCAAAACCCCTCATTCCTTGGGGCAATGTTAGAAAAGCATCCAAAAATTATTTCGGCTTATTTGCCTGCTGATGCTAACAGCACGCTCGTTTACACAGAGCGCGCATTTGCGGATCGTGACAAACTCAACATTCTTGTCGCAGGTAAAAAAGAGCTGCCACAATGGCTCAGTTTAGAAGAAGCTCGCAAACAAGCTAAAGATGGTGTCATGGTTTGGGATTTCGCCTCAGATGAAAATCCAGATATTGTACTGGCAGGTTGTGGTGATTATGTCACCCAAGAATGTATGGCATCTTTAGTATTAATTCGTGAGTTACTTCCAAGGGTCAGAATTCGCTTTGTTAGCGTAACCGAATTAAGCAGTGATGGCTTAGGTAGTCGCAAATTTAAAGAAAAACCTTGGTTAATGGACGAAATATTTACTCAAGATAAAGGTGTTGTCTTTAACTATCATGGTTACCCAAATACAATCAAAAAGTTAATTTTTGATTACAAAGGAAGTCGCCGTTTTAGAATTAAAGGCTATGAGGAAGAAGGCTCAACAACGACACCGTTCGACATGGGCGTTCGTAATGGCACCTCTCGCTATCACTTAGTGATTGATATGGCGTACAAACTGTTCCAACAGGGCGTTATTGATGAAACCAAGCATGTTTCAATTACGACTGACATGCTTCAAAGACTCGTTGATCATCGCAATTATATTAAGGCCAATGGTGTCGATCCTGCAGAGATTGAAAACTGGATTTGGACACGTTAGCAATAAATGTTTTTAACAAAATAGACACAAAAAGGCATTCTAAGGAATGCCTTTTTAACATTCAGTTTAATTAACGGAATGACTGTCGATAAAAAAACTTAAGATTAATCACTGGAAAAATTTAACAAATGCAGTGATAATTAACCGCTGGCTACAATACCAAAGGATCCCCACACTAAGTGCTAGCAATGTTTTGCATAACACTCGCAAAGCATATTGGTGGAGAATCATAAACAATGGACTTAGAGAAAATGATGAAGAATACATTAAAAGTAGTTTTACTTACGTCAATGCTTCCACTTGCTGCCAGCGCATCTCAGGAGCTAACGCCTTGGTATGTTGGTGCAGGTCTAGGCGTTAATAACTATGAACACATTGCAACTGACAATGGCGATGACAACCCATACGCATGGGACATCTTCGCAGGCTATATGTTTAATGACTACTTTGGTGCAGAACTCGGCTATCGTGATCTAGGTAGTGCAGATTGGACCTATGCAGGTATTAGCAACGATGCTGATGTAAAAGGTGCAACTCTTGGCTTAGTGGGCGTATGGCCATTAGGTAACCGTTGGAGCCTATCTGCTGAAGCAGGTGCAATGTACTACACGCTCGAAAACAGCCAACGCTCAGGAGCAATCTCAAGCTCTTACAGCGAAAATGACTTTGCTCCATACTTTGGGGCTGGTGTGGGCTATAACTTCACTGATAACCTGAAGTTACAAGCTAAATATCGCCGCTATGAAAACTTAGATGATAACGCAGGTGCTAGTGCTATCGTTCCAGTTAATGCAGACAGCAATTACTGGGGCCTAGAATTAAGCTACCGTTTCGGTGCGGCCGCAGCGGCAGCACCAGTTGCAGCAGCTGTAGTTGCAGCAACTCCTGTTGACTCAGACAACGACGGTGTATACGACGACAAAGATCAGTGCCCAGCGACGCCAGAAACTCACAAAGTTGACTCAACTGGTTGTACTATCTATGAAAATGTTAAACAACAAGAAGATGTAGGCTCAATCCAGTTTGCTAACGATTCTGCTGTAGTTAAAAAAGAATACTACAAATCAATCGAAAAACTGGCTAACTACCTGAATAAGAATCCAGAATTCACAGTTGAAATCGCAGGCCACGCTTCTAACGTAGGTAAGCCTGAATACAACATGGTTCTATCAGACAAGCGTGCCGATGCTGTCGCTCAAATCCTTGTTGAAAAGTATGGTATCAGCCAAAGCCGCGTAACATCTAATGGCTACGGTGTGACTAAACCAATCGTCGCGGGTGATTCAAAAGAAGCCCATGCAGCTAACCGCCGCATTGAAGCTATCGTGACCACCAGCATGAAACAACCTGTGCTAAAGTAATCTTTTACTTTCAGTAATATAAAAGTCGCTGCTTGCAGCGACTTTTTTGTTTTCGGGAAGCAGGCACAGGGCTAATGTTCCTTTAGTGCTTCCACTCCAAGTACATCACTTGGGCCAGTTTTAGTTAGAATCGACATAGTTTTGTCATTTTTGTAATTTTTTTACATTCAAGGTTGGAAAAGTTGGCAAAATCGCTTCTAATAGTCATCAGTAAATTCCGAGTTTAGACAGCTACCTCAGAAGGATGTTTTTCATGGCCAATACATTAGAGCAACTCAAGTCTTACACCACCATTGTTGCCGACACCGGCGATATTGAAGCAATCAAACGCTACCAGCCTGAAGATGCAACAACCAACCCATCACTTATTTTAAAAGCCGCTCAAATTCCTGAATATAGTGCTTTAATTGATAATGCCGTTTCATGGGCAAAGTCACAGAGTGCTGATGTTGAGCAACAAATTGATGACGCTGGCGATAAACTTGCCGTGAATATAGGTGTTGAGATCCTCAAACTCGTTCCTGGCCGTATTTCAACGGAGGTTGATGCCCGCCTTTCCTTTGACAAAGAAAAATCCATCGCCAAAGCACACAAACTCGTACGCCTATATCAAGACGCTGGTATTGATAAATCTCGTATTCTGATCAAATTAGCCTCTACTTGGGAAGGTATTTGTGCCGCCAAACAATTAGAGCAAGAAGGGATCAACTGTAACTTAACGCTGTTGTTCAGCTTTGCTCAAGCACGAGCCTGTGCTGAGGCAGGGGTTTACTTAATATCGCCCTTTGTTGGCCGTATTTTGGACTGGTATAAGAAAGACACAGGCAAAGACTATACTCCCGCCAATGATCCTGGTGTTGTGTCGGTGACAGAAATTTACAATTACTACAAACAGCATGGCTATAAGACTGTTGTAATGGGCGCGAGTTTTCGCAATATTGGTGAGATTATTGAACTAGCGGGTTGTGATCGTCTCACCATTGGGCCCTCTCTACTGGAAGAATTAGCCAACTCTCAGCAACAGATCCAACCTAAACTTTTGCCTACAAATACGACCGCAAGTGCTGTGGAGCCCTTAACAGAAGCTCAATTCCGCTGGGACTTCAACCAAGATCCTATGGCCGTCGATAAATTAGCCGAAGGCATTCGTAACTTTGCTATCGACCAAGGCAAACTTGAAGTGATGCTCAAGGCAAAACTGGCAAACTAAGCATCCTCGGAGACGACTCGATGACATTCTTGACCCAAAGCACTACTTGGCAAGCTTTATCGGCACACAGCAAAAATATTCCCCATATGCGGGAGTTGTTTGCAAACGACACGGCACGCTTTAATAACATGTCGTTATCGGCTTGCGGTTTATTTCTGGATTACTCGAAAAATAGAGCGACCCCACAAACACTAGAACTGCTTTACGCTCTCGCAAATGAGGCTAAGCTCGAAGCCAAAATTAAAGCGATGTTTGCTGGTGATATTATTAACACCACAGAAAAACGTGCGGTCCTACACACGGCGCTTCGTAGCACCGCGAGCCAGTCAATTACAGCCGAGGGTCAAGATATTGTCCCTGAAGTTCAACGGACCCTGAATAAAATGCAGGAGTTTGTCACTTCAGTAACATCGGGACAATGGAAGGGTTATACCGGCAAAGCGATTACCGATATCGTCAGCATTGGTATCGGTGGCTCTTTTCTTGGCCCTAAAATTGTGTCTCAAGCACTTCGTCCCTACTGGACTCAAAGGTTAAATTGCCACTTTGTGGCAAACGTCGATGGGACTTCTATCACTGAAAAGCTGAAGTTGCTCAATCCCGAAACAACCTTATTTATCATGTCATCCAAATCCTTTGGCACTCAAGAAACCCTGACCAATACCTTAACGGCCAAAGCATGGTTTTTAGCCAAAGGTGGTTTACAATCGGATGTGGCAAAACACTTTGCCGCGGTAACATCTAACGTAGCAAAAGCCACAGATTTTGGTATCGATGCAGATAATATCTTCCCCATGTGGGATTGGGTAGGTGGACGTTATTCTTTATGGTCGGCGATTGGTTTGCCTATTGCGCTGTTGATCGGCATGGATAATTTTAGGGGCTTACTCCAAGGTGCACACCAGATGGATGAGCACTTTGCCAATGCACCGTTAGCAGAAAATATGCCTGTCATTATGGGCTTACTCTCGCTGTGGTATGGTAACTTCTTTAATGCTCAGTCCCATGTCGTATTAACCTACGATCACTATCTGCGCGGTCTACCCGCTTACTTCCAACAACTGGATATGGAAAGCAACGGTAAGTCGGTCACCTTAAATGGTACCGATGTCGATTACAGCACAGGTCCCGTTATTTGGGGGGGCGAAGGTACTAACGGTCAACACGCTTACCACCAACTACTGCATCAAGGCACGGCACTCATTCCTGCCGATTTTATTATGCCATTGCAGAGCCACAACCCTATTGGTGAGCACCATGATCAGCTTGCATCTAATTGCTTCGGACAAACTCAAGCACTTATGCAAGGCCGTACCTTCGAAGAAGCATTAGCAGAGTTAACTAATAGCCCTATAAGCGAAGATGAGAAACAACTCATCGCAAAACATAAAGTGATGCAAGGAAATAAGCCCAGCAATACTTTATTAATGGATAAACTCACGCCTGAAACCTTAGGTGCGCTAATTGCCCTTTATGAGCACAGAACTTTTGTTCAAGGTGCCATATGGGATATCAACTCCTTCGATCAATGGGGAGTCGAGTTGGGTAAGGTCTTAGGTAATGATGTGCTAGAACGTATTGGCGCCAGTGCAGATACCCATACCTTAGATGCTTCGAGTAATGGGCTGATAAACCTTTATCGACAGGGTAAAATCTGATTGAACAAAAAGCCAGCAATTGCTGGCTTTTTTATTGTATCTATTTATATTCAATTTATCCACTTTAACACCTAAAGTTCACCCACTTAATATCAACGAGATATCATCCAAACTTCATTTCAACTTAACACAAATGAAACATAATTCTTGCACCCTGTTTTAAAAATATGTTATTTAATCGCTGACAAAACATACAACAACAGGAGGTTGCCATGGATCGTTTAGATTATGGTTGTGCGCTAGATGAAGTCGTTGAAAGACCCGATCGCTCGCGAGGCTCCAATAAGAAGCGTAAATGGCGAGAGATCGAAGCGTTAAAGGATAAGCATCGTTTACTCAAAGAACTCCAAGAGATAGATAATAACTTTGACTATGATATTGACGCGATCCAGTTGTAACCGCATGTTTAATCAGGATTGATACAATCTAGAACGTAAAAAAAGCGCCAGTGGCGCTTTTTTTACGCCACTCTCAACACACTTATTCTGATGAATTTAGATAAGAGCGCAACTCATCAAATTCCTGTTGTTCGCGGTCGAGAAACAGAGGATCATCGATCAAAGAGTCTTGGCATTCTTTTTCTATGACTTGCCAATCCTGCTCGGTTAGACTTTTAGCGAGGAGAGGAAATATTTCCCGCTCTTCCATTTGCATATGTCGTTCTTGCAACTCGACATACTCGGCAAAGTCAGCAATCAGCTTTTCCCGAGCAACCACAATGTCGCTCAGGATCAAATTTAAGGTATTCATTAATGCCGCCGACACTTGGATCACGACTTCATGTTCCGCACTGAGTTTATCCATTGCACCATTCGCTTTATGGGCAAGATAATAGGCATAAATGATGTCTTCAACAGGGTGATGGCAACGCTCAGCATATCCTTGCATATACTCAACGATGTCTCGCACCACGATAAAATTAATCGCTTCACCTTCAGATAACTTCATCTGCTTGTTTTTCAAGACATTCAATAAAACTGCTATATGTTTATGATCATGCGAGAGTCTTTTAAGCATATTGCCTCCTAAACTTGGGCTCTAACTATTGATACTAGTCAAGTCGTGCATCGATCTCCAATATAGCAGGCTAAATCCTGTCCACTTTATGACAGCGATCAAGTAAATAATGCAACTCAAGGTAAAAAGCCGCTGTGTCATCCTAAAATATCCGCACTGAAGGCTATTGACGCCCTTGGTGCAACTGCCGTTGTAGTGCTTTAAATGTTGCACTGGGAGTTTCTGTCTCCTCGGGGTTCTTATCCCTTGCTCCCGCTTCGGACAATGCGGGATATTCACTCAATAGTTTTTGCTCTAGGGCTAATGCCTCGTCAATTTGTTTAGACTCAATCAATGCCTTCAAATGCGCCAAAGACTCGGCGAGTGATGGTGATGCTTTAGCTTGCACATCATCCACGTTGGGAGTCGCTGCCAAATCGAGTTGCGGTGAAGCTAGGGGCGCTACCATTGGGCTTGTTTTGCGCGCGGCAGATTGAGCCTGTTCTTGAGCTAACATGCGTGACTTAGCCTTCATTGTCTGTGACTCTGTCACTTCGGCCTGTCTCATCTTGGCTTGATGTTCGATTTGGGCATTCTTTGCTTGTTCAGCATTTAACTCGGCTTCAGCCGAGGGGGATGCCGTAGGCGCATTCATAATCACCACGTTAGGTGTCATCAATTCCCTATCAACCTGAGCGCGATTAAGCACAAGCAAACCAACCACTATCACTAAGGAAGCCGCACTCGAAAATGCCCAAGGGAAGCGTTGCCAAAGTGGCACCACTGTCGGTTTAAGCTTAGCGATATTCATTTCAGCAAGATGAGTTTGCGATAGTCTTAGAATATCTTGATCTAACTTTTCAGATGGCGCTTCAAGCGCCTGTTGATGATACCAAGCTAAGACTTCTTGACGCAGCGCTCGGTCTTGCGCCTGTTGGGTGGAATTACTCATGTCCAGCCTCCTGCCACTTCGCATTTACGCAATCTTTCAAACTTTGATAGGCATAGCGAATACGGCTTTTTGTCGCTTCGAGCGTGACTCCGGCAATATCACTGATCACCGCGGCGGTAAATCCCATTTCGATATTAAGAATAAATGCTTCTTTCTGTACTTGGGGCAATAATCCAATACAGGCCTTAAGCAACAACCCCTTTTGTGCCGCTTGCCACTGTACATCGGGTTTGTCTTGCTCCTTACCAGCAAAAGCATCGAGACCCGCATCTCCCTCATCGTGGCCGACCAAATCGACGGGTTTGACTGACCGCACGTGGTCTATCAATAGGTTATGGGCGATACGATAAAGCCAAGTACTGAATTTGGCGCTAACTTCATAATTGACGGCAGCGCGGATCACCCGACCCCAGGTTTCTTGATATAAATCCTCAGCGAGCTGCTTATCCCCCAACTGACGCACAAAGTATCGATACAATGCTCCCTTATGCTTAAGGTATAACTGTTCGAATGCTTGGCTATCCCCCTTAGCATAGCGCTGCATTAAGTGTTCGTCGGTATGCTCATGGGCATGTAGTTGCGGTATCGCGAGTGCCATGACAGCTCCCTTATTGTTAACTTAACCTATGATCTCAAATCATTTATGAAGATAGTGCGACTAGCATCTTAATGAAGCTTATCCTCGGGAGGAAAAGGCTTATCACTGGGATCGAATTTATTTAACGGTATTCGATTCGATTGTGTGAGCGCTGCGGCAATATCGACCAATTGCATAAATTCATGCCGATATCCGTAGCTATCATTACCTAGGGCTGAACGAGTCAAAGCACTAAGCTTATTATAATCAAATTGATGCAAATAGTGACTTTGATTCAGTAGTTGCCCAAAACCAGCAACCGCCGCCGCAAACCGAAAGTCGTCACTGGCCTGCTCTAGGGATTTAACGCCTTGGTCAGCTCGGATTGGATACGTCAGTAATTGGCTCTCAGTGGCATCGGGTAACTGATAGCGCAGCTTTAGATAAGCAATTTCTTCTCGACTATATTTTTCCTGTCCCGTTTGCGAATTATAGCCATAACGTAACTTATCATTGGCCATATTGCCCGATTCAGCATAGCGCAATTCATAGAGTGCGGTCACAATATGGCCTGCCCCAATTTCCCCGGCATCGACCCTATCATTGTTAAAATCCTCACGGGCTAGCGCTCGGTTTTCATAACCAAGTAAACGATATTCTGAAACGAGGGCAGGGTTAAATTCCACTTGCACTTTAACGTCCTTGGCAATGGTCAGCAAAGTTGAACTCAATTGTTCCACCAGCACTTTACGCGCCTCATTGGCGGTATCTATATAAGCGTAATGACCATTACCCTTGTCGGCGAGTTGTTCCATCAGCCGATCATTATAGTTACCCATTCCAAACCCTAAGGTAGTGAGCCCAATTCCCCGTGCTTGCTCCCTTTCAACCAAACTGATTAATTCATCGAAATTTGTCAGCCCCACATTAAAATCACCATCGGTCGCGAGGATGACTCTATTGTTCCCCCCGTGAATAAAGTACTTTTGTGCTAATTGATAGGCAAGATTGATCCCCTCTGCACCGTTAGTCGAGCCGCCAGCACGTAACTGCTCTAATGCATAGATTAAGGTTTGAGCATCATTACCTGAAGCCCCATCTAACACAACGCCAGCCGCGCCCGCATAAACGACGATGGAAACCCTATCTCGCCCGCTCAACTGTTGAGTAAGCATTTTCATGGCAGTTTGTAAAAGTGGCAGTTTATCGGTAGAGGCCATTGAACCTGAAACATCAAGCAAAAAGACCAAATTACTCGCGCCTATATCAGACTTTGCCACCTCATACCCTTTTAACCCTATCCGCAGCAGCATAGTGTCGTCATTATACGGCGATGGTGCGAGTTCAGTCGTGACACTAAAAGGTGCGTCATTCTTACCCGGTAAAGGATAATCGTAGTGAAAGTAATTGAGCATTTCTTCGATACGCACTGTGTTTTTGCTCGGTAAGCGACCTTCATTTAGCATTCGCCTCAGGGCCGAATAGCTCCCTGTGTCCACATCGATAGCAAAGGTGGACACTGGAATTTCACCCGCCACCATAATGCCGTTTTGCACTTGCTTCGCGAACTGGTTACCTTCAGATTGCCCCTCAGCATCCCAAACCTTTCCAACTACAGGGGCTGCTAAGCTCGGCGTGACTTCCACCGCCATCTGTTGAGGGGGCAAACGCATAACCCTTTGTGCGGCATCTATCTTTGCAACTTCCATTGAGCGGATATAATCCTTCGCCCTGCGCTGCTCAACCTGTTGTAATAACGCCTGTTCTAATTCACGTTTTTGTTTCAATTGAGCTTGTTGCTCTGCTAATTCAGGAGCTTGTATAGGTAATTTCTCATCGACAATGGGCTTATCTGTACAGCCACTTAATCCCAATAGGGCGGCGAGCGATAAGCTGGAGAACAGAAGAGTGTGACTCAATTTCACGTGACTAGGTCGAGTAAAGCCTTTACTAGCCACAGTGGAATTGGCAAGTTCGGTCATAGTGTGCAGTTTAGGGAGGTAACGTTTTTTCATTATCAAGGCCTCAATAGGTTTATACCCAAGCTACCTGAAGACACGAGTTTCAGAGAGCCCAGGGTGCTTCAATTCAAGGCGTATCAATGACAAAATCGGCTACCTTTTGAATTGATGCAATACGGAAGTGAAGTACCCTAGGCAATCCGTCCCGGCGGGCTTTAATACACTTTATGCTGTGTTGGTTATTTTTAACTTAGCCCGCTAGGCCCGCTAGGCCTGCTAATAACCGCAATCACCATGGATGGCGTGAATGCCATTAATGCAGGAGCAATTAATGGCATTGCCTAAAGTGCGTTAAATTCCCGCAGAATCCAGCATTTTCAGGTTGTTTGGGTATACAGTCCTATAAACGCGACTCTGTGCAAAAAGGGTTATCCCGCAAACATTTTTATAGCTGACACCTTCCCCTTACCTCCCAAGCACATTATTTATTCAAAACAAAGTCATTTAACTTATTTTTGCAAGCAAGATCACACAAGCGCCTTTTCAAGAACCTTAGAATAGAGCCTCGTAACAGCCCGCACTATGGACCCACTCGTGCCACACTCTGCTCATTTATTTTCGTTAAGAATTGCCCACGCACTCACCGAAGCCTGTGTAAAAGATAAATACTCTTTAAAACGTTTTGGACAAGATATTCTCGCCGGCCTCACGGTGGGTATTATCGCAATTCCACTGGCGATGGCACTGGCCATCGCCAGTGGTGTAGCGCCGCAATACGGTCTGTATACCGCGATTGTTGGTGGTTTTATCATTGCCATGACGGGCGGTTCGCGCTACAGCGTCTCCGGACCTACCGCCGCCTTTGTGGTGCTGCTTTACCCCATAGCCCAGCAATTTGGCTTAGCGGGATTATTAATTGCCACTGTGATGTCAGGCATGATGTTAGTCGCTATGGCCATGCTGCGCCTTGGGCGCTTGATCTTATATATTCCAGAATCCGTAACCTTAGGCTTTACCGCTGGGATTGGAATTGTCATTGCAACCTTGCAGCTTAAGGACTTTTTCGGGCTGCAGATCGAACACATGCCTGAGCAATATTTCTCTAAAATGATGGTCCTAGGCAAAGCGCTCCCCACGATGCACTTGCCTAGCCTATTAGTCGCAACGATCACATTAGCGACGATGTTACTCTGGCCAAGATTAAAAATTCATATTCCGGCCCATTTACCGGCTATTGCCTTAGGCAGCATAGTCGCCTTAGTGCTAAATGCGATGGGTGCGGATATTGAAACCATAGGGACACGTTTTCATTACCAATTAAGTGACGGTACCACTGGCACAGGGATACCTCCCGTGCTCCCGAGTTTCGAATGGCCTTGGTTGCAAGCGGGTGCCAATGGACAGGCCTTCGAATTTAATCTTGCCACCTTTCAAGCCTTACTTCCCGCAGCCTTTGCCATTGCCATGTTAGGAGCCATTGAATCCCTCCTGTGCGCCGTAGTGCTCGATGGTATGACGGGTAAACGCCACAGCGCCAATAGTGAATTACTCGGCCAAGGCATTGGTAATATCATCACGCCTTTTTTCGGTGGCATACCAGCCACGGCCGCAATAGCGCGTAGTGCAGCCAACGTCAAAGCGAGGGCTCAGAGTCCAATCGCTTCGATGACCCACGCACTCGTAGTATTAATAGGTTTAGTCGCCTTAGCAGGAGTGCTCGCCTACTTACCCATGTCAGCCATGGCGGCATTGCTACTGGTGGTCGCTTGGAATATGAGTGAGGCGCCAAAGGCAGTGCATTTAGTCAAAACAGCGCCCACCAGCGACATCTTAGTCTTTTTGAGTTGTTTTTCTTTGACTGTGATTTTCGATATGGTGATAGCCATCAGCGTAGGTATTATTCTTGCGGCTTTGCTTTTTATGAAAGAAATTGCAGAAATGACAAAACTTTACGACATCAGTAGCAATAAGCGCTATGTCGATCAAGAGCTACCTGCCGATTGGGCTGTGATCAAAATTAATGGGCCGCTATTCTTTGCCGCAGCCGATCGCATTTTTGCCGAAATAGCGACCCTGACCCAAGATAAGCAAGTGATAGTGCTGTACCTCGACGGGGTGTCAATTCTCGATGCCGGTGGTTTAGCGGCACTCACCAAATTGATTGAGAAATGCAAAATTAACCACACCAAACTTATCGTTGCCGATTTGCAATTCCAACCCATTCGTACATTGGCAAGGGCCAAAATTCAGCCTATCGAAGGTGTACTCAAGTTTTACCCCACGCTACGTGAAGCCTTAGCCGAAGCGCCAGCAGTGACCCATACCTTGCAAAGCTAAACAAAGTCCCTTCCTTAACAGGTTTCCCCGACGGCTACATCAGTTAGCTTTAGGGGAAATGGCGGGTACAAGATGGTACTCGCCCTAGTTTTATGAACACTCAATTCCGTGCTTAGGACACTATTTTTGCGCGCAAAAAACGCCAGAAATGGCGCTTTACATGGTATTATTCTGCGCCATGATGCTCCCCGCCATTACTGACGCATTGGGCATCAACTGTACCCAGACCTGAGACAAGGTCAAAATATAATTAAAATTAGTGAGTTAAGGAGTTATCATGCAAGCCCTTGTTGCTGTTGTTATGGGTTCTAAGAGTGATTGGCCCACTATGGAAGCCGCCGCTGAGATCATGGATAAACTGCAAGTGCCTTATCATGTTGAAGTGGTATCCGCCCATAGAACGCCAGATAAACTGATGGAGTTTGCAGCCACCGCCGCTGATCGTGGTTTTAAGATCATTATTGGTGGTGCGGGGGGAGCAGCGCACTTACCAGGCATGATTGCTTCGAAAACTCGCTTACCCGTATTAGGCGTACCCGTACAGAGCAAGGCGCTTTCAGGCATGGACAGCCTGCTATCTATCGTACAAATGCCTAAAGGAATTGCCGTTGGCACCTTAGCCATAGGTACCGCTGGTGCCTTTAATGCAGGATTACTGGCTTGCCAAATTTTAGCCAATAATGATGCCAAGCTTGCCACACGCTTAGAAGCCTTTAGAGAAGAACAAACCCGTGCGGTGCTGGACAATCCCGATCCGAGGGAAGCCTAATGACCCAGACAAACACAAAGCAGAGGGTGTGGGTGTTAGGTAATGGCCAATTAGGAGCCATGCTGACCCACGCAGGTGCACCACTGGCAATTGATGTCCGTGCAGTGGATATTATGACACCAACGGATGAGATCCTCCCTCTCGCTCCCCAAGATATTATTACCGCCGAGCGTGAGCAGTGGCCTGAATCTAGCTTGAGTTTACAACTAAGTAGCCACCCTCAGTTTATTAACGGCCCCGTATTTAGTCGCCTAGCAGATCGTTACAGCCAAAAAAGTTTGCTCGACCAAATCAATGTACCTACCGCGCCTTGGACACTCGTCGATGACCATACCCAAGTCGATAATCTCTACCAAAATTTTGGTGCGCGCGTATTAATGAAACGCCGCACAGGTGGTTACGATGGCAAAGGCCAACACTGGCTAAAACAAGCTGAAGCCAGTGATATTCCACAGGATTGGCGCAATTTAGCCATTGCCGAACAGGCCATTAACTTTGATGAGGAAGTGTCATTAGTGGGCGTGCGCACCCGCGAAGGGCAATGCATATTTTACCCCTTGACGCTCAATCTCCATCAAGATGGCATTTTGATGGCTTCTATTTCGCCATTGGCACGCCTTACGCCCCTGCAAGCCCAGGCCGAAGCAATGCTCAGCGCCATCATGCACGAACTAGACTATGTCGGTGTGATGGCGATGGAATGTTTCCGTGTTGGCAATAGTTTATTGGTCAATGAATTAGCCCCTCGCGTACATAACTCGGGCCACTGGACGCAAGCCGGCACCCATATGGATCAATTCCAGCTACATTTAAGGGCCCTGTGTGGCATTGCCATTCCACAGCCGCAGGTGAACTTTCAATGTGTGATGGTCAACCTTATCGGTATCGATAATGACCTACGTTGGTTAAGTTTGCCTAATGCAGAACTGTATTGGTACGACAAGGAAGTGCGCCCAGGTCGAAAGGTGGGACATTTAAACCTTTCGGTGCCTAATCAAACTGTACTCAAGGACAGCATTGTCGCATTGCAAGCTTGGATGCCAGCCCAGTATCAGGCCCCGCTTGCATGGGTGTTGGCGGAATTTGCCAAACACCATAATTAATTTAGCCTCTGTTACAATAAATGCTGATATGGAATGGAACTAGATTTCATATCAGTTTATTTTTCAATATTTGTTATATACTTAGCCATACTCAGCGTGAATGAGTTAGTGATGCATCTTGTTTTACTACCGCTAGCAAGGGCACGAATAAAGGAACTTTCGAGTGAAATTAAGGGATAACTTTAAACGTAAAACCATAGACCGCTTAGATTATCGCTACCACTTATTGTTACTGATTGTACCAATAGTGCTATTCGTTTTGCTGTTTGTCTTTAATGCCCCCACCGAAGGCTGGACTATCTTGCCCCTGCTGTTTGTTTGCCTTATCTATGTGATTGCCTACAGCTTAATTTACTACCTGCATCAAGGTCGTCTGAGTCGCCTCTGGTTACATTTTGGAGCAAGTGGTGAATATTAATGACGCCATTTATGAGCTTGCCCATTTGTCGAGCCATTATAAAAATGAGCACGCCTTTCTTGATGCCCTGCTCAATAAGGCGGTCTGCATTATTAATGGCGCTGAAATGGGTAGCATTATTAAAGTAAACGAAATCAGCCATAAACTGCATTTTGAATCCGTAGTAGGCCTCGACCTAGCCAAGTTGAAACAACTTAATTTTACCTTAGAGCAATCCTTTGAATACCGCCTAACGAAGGGAAAGTGCGACCGGGTCGTGGTCGTTAACGATATGAAAAATATCAACTCCGGCAGTACATTATCGAAAGAAGCCCAACAAATTTTACTGACCGCGGCCAAACATCCAATACGTTCTACACTCTCAAGCCCCATTCGTATCGATGGCAAACTCTACGGCATGCTTAACCTCGACAGCAGCAGTGTGGGAGCCTTTAGTGACTACGACCGTAATTTAGTCTCGATTCTGACACACGAGGCCAGCAATGCGATTGCCCTATATCAGAAGTCACAACAAATCACTAAACTCGCCAATTTCGATTCATTAACCGGACTCTCTAATCGCAAAAACTTTGAGGATGCCCTGCACCACTGGCAAGCTAAACCTCATCTTGGGAGTTTTTTGATCATTATCGATATGGATAACCTCAAGGCCATTAACGATACCTATGGTCATCAAGTGGGTGATACCGCCATTAAGCGAGTTTCCTCCGCTATTTTGAGCTATTGGCAAAATAAGGGGATTATCTCGCGCTTTGGAGGGGATGAGTTCGTTGCTCTTTGCCACGGACCTAAGGAACAACTTGAAAACGACCTCGATGAAATCCGCATCGAGTTGCATCAAGATCAATTGAGCCTAGGTTTTAGCTTTGGGATAGCTCCGTTTGATAGCGACTGGTCAACCGCCTTTAAGCAAGCCGACCATGCTATGTATGAGCAAAAACGCGCTAAGAAAAAAGCCATTCACGCATTAGAAACCTTTGCGGCAAAAACATAAATCGTATTAAACCTTATGATTACCCTTGAGGCGACTAACCATCGCGACTAACCAAAGAATAATCGCCACAGCCAAGATGAGTCTAAATCCTCTTTACAGCTTTGATATTGGGCCGCATAACGCTTAGCTCTGTCGTCAACCTTAGCCGCCACTTTGACTAACCAAGCCTTAGATTTGTAACTACCACGACGATATCCCCCCCATCCTTCGTGATAATTGAGATACTGTGCTCTCGCATCCCATTTTGATACACCATTGATCTTATTTGTTTTATAAATAAACCAGCCCATAAAATCCATGGCATCATCAAAATCACTGCGACTCGACCAACCGTTACCCGTCTCACGCACATAATCGTCCCAGGTCATCGTTTTGGCTTGGGCATAGCCATAGGCATCACTCGCCCTTCCAATGGGAATAAAGCCTAAAAAATACTCCATCGGAGGCGCCGCATTATGCTTAAACGAGCTTTCTTGGTACATCATGGCAAGTGGCACATGCACTGGCACACCCCATTTGTCTCGGGTATCTTTGGCTGCGTCATACCAAGAGCGGTGTTCTTGAAAAATATCACACAGATTGTCGGGGGATTTTGGGGGCGATGTGGCACATCCTGAGAGTAACCCTATGGATGCACAGAGTAGTATTGCATAATGCCAGTTCATTAATCGCTTGTTCTCCATAGTATTAAGACGCCCAATGATGGCATACACTCACAACAAGGCAAACATAAAATCCCCTTTGTACTCCTAGGTAAAACAGACAGCGATCCACAGCAACACTAGGACTATTTGGTTTCTGGAGCCAATTCAAGTTGGCATTCATGGTCTTCCTGTTGCCACACTCCGGGCTCCCAGTAGGAAGAATCCTTACCCATGTAGCGCTTATCTGTATGGAACAAGGCGCCAATATGGTAACGCTGGTTGCCTTCGACAATGAGCTTAAATGTTTTAGGCGCACGGGCACTGAGTGTGACCCCCAGAGAGGGATCATCGATGAGTTCTGCCACTGTAAACTCATAATCCCCTGGTGCGAGTTGGTAATTTGGTTTAGAAATAACGGCTTGACCATTTAAGTGTGTCACTACGACACGATACCAGTGGGTACTGACGTCGGGCTGCAAATAGCCCGAAACAGTCCCACAACGGAGCGGATCTTCGGGCGAGCTTGCGCAGCCCGATAATAAGGTGCTGACACCGAACAACCCCGCCACCAGTCCCAATCGTGGCATATTTATTCCTCGGACTATCACGCCCTCACTCCAAAATAGTCATCGAGATAATCATCAAAGGAGACGGCACTTTGCTCGTCCTCCAATATCGCCTGTTTCTCCAATGAACTTTTTGCTTCGGCTTGATACTGGGCAATGGTCTCGTCAGAGAGCGGATAATCGATAAAGTACTGATAATATTGCTGAGAAAGTGTCATAACCCAATGTCCATGGTCTTCTCCCTTAGCAATTAAATGCTGACTCACTTGCCCAGATAGGGTCAGATTAGGGTCATCCACGGCGCGGTGCCAATGGGCTAAGGCGGCTTGATAGTCGGTTCCTTCACCATCTAACAACTTAGCAAGGGGTTGTAACTCATCGAACAAGGTTGCAAGCCAAGTCTTCAATGGCAAAGCCCCTGTCGAGGTTAATAACTCAAGGCCAGGTTTACGTCCTTCAAGCACAACCGATTTAAGATTCGCACTCAGGCGCGCTTCTTCGTCGGGATCCGACTTAGGTGATTCGGTTAATAAACAGTAGAGTAGGAATAAATCGAGGAAACGAACTTGGCTCGCTTCAATGCCGATGGGGCTAAAGGGATTAACATCTAATGCCCGTACTTCAATATACTCAACTCCCCCACGGGCGAGCGCTTCTGAGGGCTTTTCACCACTTCGAGTCACGCGCTTAGCACGGATGGGCGAGTAAAACTCGTTTTCGATCTGCAAGACATTGGCATTAAGCTGTCGATACTCCCCGTCAACCTTAACCCCTATATTGGCAAAATTTGCCGATGGCATTCTAATGGCCGCATTTACGCCCGCTAAATACTCAGGTAAAGAGTTGTAGCTGATGTTGAGATCTTCCTGCTCTTTGTTGGTGTAGCCTAAATCACTCATTCGCAGAGAGGTCGCATAGGGTAAATACAAGGTGCCTTGGCCTGACTTTTCAAACTGCAGATCGGTTTTCTGCCCCTTAATAAAAGAGCTACACAGGGCAGGTGAAGCACCAAAGAGGTACGGCAATACCCAGACTAGACGGCGGTAATTGCGGATCAGTCCAAAATAAGATTCAGAGATAAAAGCATCAAATGTCAGGCTCTTATCACTGAGTTCATAGAGACGCTGCCACAGCGCCTGCGATACCGAAAAGTTAAAGTGTACCCCTGAAATAATCTGCATTAGGGCACCATAACGATAGGTTAACCCCTTGCGATATAAAGTTTTCATTTTGCCAGTGTTCGATGAGCCATAGCGGGCAACGGGAATATTGTGCTCATCTTTTACATAGCAGGGCATACTCACTGGCCACAAACGCTGGCCATTTAAATGGCGGAGGCTAAAGGCATGGGTTTCGGTCAACCCCTGTAAGAGTGCCTCAACCTGATTATTCACTGGTGTAATAAATTCGAGTAACGCTTCACTATAATCTGTAGTAATGCGCGAATGCATTAACGCTGATCCCAATTCGCGGGGATGCGTATCCATAGCAAGGAAACCAGACCCATCGATCCGTAAAGCCTCACGCTCTATGCCACGTAACATACCTAAGAGTGCGGTGCGCCCATGAGCGTCCGAGAGATATTGTACTAATTCATTGAATGGCTTCAATTTTGCGCTTCTCTGATTGGTGATTCGCTATCGCGACATGGTTAACAGTCAGACCTTTATTTTGAGGCTTATCTTTCAAAATACGCCTCAAAATAAATCTAAACCTGTGTATGGGGCAAGCCAAATTACATTCTTTTATGGCAAAACGCAGACGGTGACAGCTAATGCTGTCACCGTCTTTCGATGTCAATTTATGACGAATGGTCGTTAACTAACGCCCTCGTCCATCATCTATATAAGGGCGAAATACCAATTTACAACACTAAAGTTTCAATTGGATAGCCCAATGTTGCTAAATCCGCTTCAATTTTAGCCTTATCCCCCACCACTAAGATAATCATTTGCTTGATATCTAGCTCGGAAGCCGCAAGGACATTGAGTTCATCTTTTGTTACAGTATTGATGATCTTATCCTGCTTCTCGGTAAAATCTTGGCTTAGCTGATAACGCTGGATCATTCGCATAAACCCCGCTTTTTGATAGGGAGTCTCATAATCGAGAGCCTGACCTTGGGAAACAGAATTGCGCATAAAGGCAAGTTCAGCGTCCGTCATCCCTTCTTGCTGATAGGCACTGATCTCCTTCACAAATTCGCTTAAGGCCTTAGCCGTGACATCGGTACGTACATCGCTCGATGCCATAAAATCCCCTACTTCGGCGCCACCAGAAAAATGAGTTCGAGCACCATAGGTGTAACCTTTATTCTCACGTAAATTCAGATTGATACGACTGTTAAAAGCACCACCTAAAGGGTAATTCATCAGTGAGACTTTAAAATAATTCCCGGTGGCATCATAGGGCAGAGCACGCTTAGCGATATTGATCACCGATTGCGCCGCCCCTGGTTTATCAATCAGATAAATCGTGCCTCCCTTCAATAACGGAAATGGCTTTAAAGGAGGCAGCACTGTGGCTTGACCTTGCCATTGGCTTAACCCAGCTAATTTAGGTAGCAGGGCCGCCTCAGAGAGATCCGCAACTGTGATGATTTTTGCATTAGCACCACGATATTGCTCTGCGTAAAAGGCTTTCACGTCCTCAAGGGTTAAGGCGGCAACAGAATCTAAGGTCCCAGCATCACTCACCCCGAGGGCGTTATTCTTGCCATAGAGCAAGCTATACAGCGCAGAGTCGGCGACATAGCCAGGATCCGACTGCATATGTTGAATTTGCTGCAACTGTTGCTGCTTCACGCGAGCAAAATCAGCCTCGTTGAAGGCAGGCTGAAATAGCTTTTCTTCTAATATGGCTAAGGTGTTATCCAAATGCTCGGTGAGTGCCGAGACCTTAATCGTGCTTTGGGTTTCGGATGCACTAAAGTCCACCGTACTGCCTAACATCTCGAGCGCCTGCGATAATTGCTCAGTCGAGCGCTTTTGAGTCGACTCATTCAGCATCTCTGCGGTTAAGCTCGCAAGCCCCGCCTTTTCAACGGGCACCAATCTATGTCCACCGTTAAGATAAACCACCAATTCCACGGTCGGCGTTTCCAAACTCTGTGTCCCCATGACCTCAATGCCATTCGCTAGCTTAGTCGTCCAAATTTTAGGGGCTTTTAACATAGGCGCCGCCCCCGATTTTGGCATGATTGAACGGTCAACATGGGAGATGATTTTTGCCGTTGGCAACTCGCCTTCGACAGCGGTTTGTGCAACAGGCAAGGTTTGTGGCGTAACGTTATCGGGATGGGCGACGAGTGCCGTCATCCCCTCTGGCACCACGCTCATGACTAGCCGAGGTTTATCTTTTATATACTGATTAAAGACACGCATCACATCGTCTTTAGTTACATTGGCATAGCGTGCAAGATCGGCGGCAATCTTATTAGGATCGCCAAACATGGTTTGATTCAAGGCTAGTGTCGTCACTTTACCTTTCACGCTTTGTAAGGCAAAAATGCTATCGGCTTCAAATTGCACCTTCACTTTTTGCAGATCTTCATCGGTGACACCGCGTTGCTCAAATTCATTAATAGAGTCGAGGATCCTCTGCTCAAGATCCGCCAAGTTAGCACCCTTTTCAGGGTTTGCCAGTGCGTAAATCAACATCTGACAGGCTAATTCTTGACAGGGTTGGCTCACATTGGCTTGCACTGCATAGCCATCTTTAACCAAGTTTTTATACAGCAAGGAGGTTTTTCCACCCCCTAAAATATTCGCAAGGAGGTCGAGTGCAGCTTCATCGGGATGACTGGCATACACTGTCGGAAAACCAATACGGATAAGTGGCAAATGCACCTTATCCTCCATCGAGATATAACGGGTCTTATCCAGATGAATTACGGCTTTGGGCTCGGGTAAAGCCTCGGGGCCACGGGGTATTTCGCCAAAATATTTGTTCACCCATGCTAGGGTTTGCATTTCGTCGAAATCACCGCCTATGGTCAATGTGGCATTGTTCGGTCCATACCAGCGTTGGAAAAAGTGTTTCACATCATCCACTGTAGCCCGATTAAGATCCTCCGGCCAGCCGATAACAGGCCAAGAGTAAGGGTGTCCAACGGGATAAAAAGCTTGGTTAAACCGCTCACTCATTCGGCCATAGGGTTGATTATCAATGCGTTGTGCGCGCTCATTTTTCACTGTCTTGCGCTGCACTTCAAACTTTTCACTGGTCAGCGCCGGCAATAAAAAGCCCATTCGGTCTGACTCGAGCCAAAGCATTTTTTCGAGCTGGTTGCTCGGCACTGTCTCAAAATAGTTGGTTCTATCCGTGTTGGTTGAACCGTTAAGCGTGCCGCCCGCTTCGGTCACGACCTCAAAATGTTGCTCATCGGCAACATGTTCTGAACCTTGGAACATCATATGCTCAAATAAATGGGCAAAACCTGAGCGCCCCGCGAGTTCACGGGCAGATCCTACATGGTAAGTGACATCCACATGCACTAGAGGATCTGAGTTATCCTGATGCAGAATAACGGTCAAACCATTGGCTAATTGATATTTTTTATAGGGAATACCAACGTGTAGATCAGCAAGTTGTACATTTTCAACGAGGCTAACACCAGCGGGTAAGCTCGTAGTCGTGGTATCGGATGCACAACCGGCTAAAGCGGTAGAAATCGCTAGTGCTAATATCCATTTTTTCAAAATATTCCCCTTACACATCAATTGTTCAGAAAACAGCTAAATCTATAAACAATGTTTTTGAAGACTCGAGTTACTATGACTTAACCACAGCAACTAAGTTCCTATTAATACAAGAATTTATCCCTATGACAACCGTTAAATGGGACCGAACTATTGTACTAACACTTACGTAAACCAGTGCATAACGGCCGCAACAATGAGTAGGTAACGTATTGTTTTTCCTACGAGTATCATCAAAAATGATGCTGATAGGGGCAACTTTAACCACCCTGCCAGCAGACATAATATATCCCCAATCACAGGCGCCCATGAAAGCAATAGCGCCCAGACGCCATAACGATCTATCAAACTTAACCCTTTGGCATACTTTGTTCCACTCAACTCCTCAGGCGACTTGGCAAAGCGTCCTAATCGCCCCAAGTAGAAACTCGTCATCGCACCGAGTGTGTTACCAATCGTCGCCACCACCACTAGGGAAAACCAAGTTTCAGGCGCTTGATTTAAAAGCGCAATAAGCAAAACCTCAGATCCCCCCGGTAATAAAGTTGCCGCTAAAAACGCACCAGAAAACATGAGACTTAATTCGGACATAAGTGATGACCCAGTGAAAACATACTGCAGTGTAGAAATGCATTGCCCAAATAGCATGGTTAAGCAAATGTAACTCGCAACCTTTTTGAAACAACCCCATTTATCACAATAAGTTATAAGAAAATCGGTTTGTTATAACCCCACTTCTATCTATACAATGCATTTAATGGAAAACATCTCCTTTACCAGACGAGTTCGCTGACTTCAATGGAAGGCACATCCTAGCATCTCGGGTCTATGGACTTGTACTTAATATTATTTTTTGAGAAAACGCATGAACCTTCAAACTATTAGTCGCATTCCTTTTTGGCAAAAAGTCCTCGCAGGTTTTATTTTAGGGGCGCTTGTTGGCGTCATTTTAGGAGAAACAGCGACCGTACTGAAACCCTTAGGTGACTTATTTATCAGTGCTATCAAGATGTTGGTTGCACCTTTGGTATTCTGTGCCATTGCTGTAAGTATTACCTCCCTAGGTTCGCAGATCAGCTTGAAGCGCCTGAGTTTAAAGACCTTAGGACTATTTATGCTAACGGGCACCATCGCTTCATTGATAGGTTTAGCCGTGGGCTCGATGATCGATATGGGCGGCACTATGGAGCTAACAGCAACCGAAGTGCGCGAGCGAAACATTCCTGGCTTTGCACAGGTTTTACTCGATATGATCCCAGTGAACCCTTTCGCTTCTTTAGCTGAAGGTAAGGTACTGCAGATTATTGTGTTTGCCGCTTTAGTTGGAATCGCTATCAATAAAGTGGGTGAGAAAGCCGAACCACTGAAGCGCACCATAGAAGCCGGTGCTGAAGTCATGTTCCAACTGACTCGCATGGTGTTAAAGCTAACCCCTATCGGTGTATTTGGCTTAATGGCTTGGGTTGTCGGCGCATATGGTTTATCGACCCTCTTACCCCTAGGTAAATTTATCGCCGCTATCTATATTGCGGCGCTCATCCACATGATTTTTATCTACGGGGGCTTAGTTAAATTTGCCGCAGGCTTAAGCCCAGTGCAGTTTTTCCGTAAAGCTATGCCTGCACAATTGGTAGCTTTTAGTACTTCCTCAAGTTTTGGCACATTACCCGCGAGCACTCGTGCCGTTGAAACGATGGGAGTATCAAAGCGCTATAGTGCCTTTGTGATGCCATTAGGCGCCACCATGAATATGGATGGTTGTGGTGGAATTTACCCCGCGATAGCCGCTATCTTTATCGCCCAGATTTATAATATTCCCCTCGATACCTTGGATTATGTGATGATTGCCGTCACAGCCACTGTTGCATCAGTGGGAACCGCAGGGGTCCCAGGCAGTGCAATGGTGATGCTGACTGTCACCTTAGGTGTGATTGGTTTACCACTTGAAGGCATTGCCTTTATTGCCGCGATTGACCGTATTATCGATATGATCCGTACTGCAACCAATGTGACGGGCGATATGATGACCGCAGTAGTGATCGGCAAATCAGAAAATGAGCTCGATGAAGCGCAGTTTTACTCGAATGACACACAAGAGACGGCGCCAGCCAGTGCTCAGTAACAATTGAATATCGAAAGACCGCTACGGCGGTCTTTTTTATGGGGAAATAACAACCAATAACCCGTGGGATACCTATAAAATCAAAATCGATTACCACCAATAAGATCAAACTGTTAAACTCATTGATACCAGACTGCTATGATGCTAAACAAAAAAGTTGAGCCATTATGACTAAACTCTTTTTAATCCCGTTGATACTGTGTTTGCTATGGACACTGTTTTTAAAAGCCAATGGACTTCCCCTCGCCCAGGGCAAACGCGGATTCATTTATATTATCGCCATCTGTGGGACTTTGATTTTACTATTGATGCTATTACTGTGGCTGACCGCATAAAAAAGCCTACTCGTCCTGAGTAGGCTGTTAGTTAAGCCGCTGCCGTTAGCCAAGCACGGCGAGTAATATCCCTGCCGCAACCGCCGAGCCTAATACTCCAGCCACATTCGGCCCCATGGCGTGCATCAACAGGAAGTTATGCTGATTCGCTTCCAATCCCACTTTGTTTACGACTCGCGCCGCCATAGGCACCGCCGACACACCAGCGGCACCGATCAATGGATTTACTTTTCCCCCCGACAACTTACACATCAGTTTTGCCATTAACACACCTGCGGCAGTGCCAATACTAAATGCTAAGGCCCCTAAAATTAAAATGCCTAAAGTTTCGACACGCAAAAATTGCTCGGCGGAAAGTTTAGATCCCACAGCTAAACCTAAAAATATAGTCACGATATTAATAAGCTCGTTTTGCGCCGTTTTTGATAATCTATCCACCACGCCAGATTCACGCATCAAGTTACCAAGGCAAAACATGCCCACTAAAGGCGTCGCCGCAGGTAAGAATAGAATCGTTAGCCCCAGCACCATCAAAGGGAAAATAATCTTTTCCTTCTTACTGACCTCACGTAGCTGCTCCATTTTAATTTCACGCTCAGCTTGGGTGGTCAGTAAACGCATGATCGGCGGTTGAATAATAGGGACTAAGGCCATGTAGGAATAGGCCGCAACCGCAATCGCCCCCAATAGTTCAGGAGCCAACTTTGAAGCGAGGAATATCGCCGTAGGCCCATCGGCGCCACCAATAATGGCAATCGCCGCCGCATCTTTCATGGTGAACTCAAAGCCAGGGACTAAGTTAAGCGCTATCGCGCCAATCAGTGTCGCAAAAATGCCAAACTGCGCCGCCGCCCCTAACAACAGGGTTTTAGGATTCGCAATCAAAGCACTAAAGTCAGTCAACGCACCTACGCCCATAAAGATCAACAACGGGAACACCCCAGTCTCAATCCCCACGTGATAGGCGTAATACAGCATGCCACCTTCTTCGGTAAATCCCGCATGGGGAATATTTGCCAGCACTGCGCCAAAACCAATTGGTAGCAACAACAAAGGCTCAAACCCACGCACGATGGCGAGATACAAAAGCAAAGCGCCCACTGCCATCATCAGCACTTGCCCGCCCGTAAAGTGAGCAATCCCTGTTTCAGCCCAAAAAGCCATTAAACCTTCCATAATGACTCCTACGCCAAGGCCAGTAATTGAGAACCCACAGAAACAGAGTCACCTTCTTTCACCCAGAGCTTAGCGATAATGCCATCGCCCTGAGCACGAATTTCAGTTTCCATTTTCATGGCTTCTAAGATAATCACAACATCCCCTTCTCGGACTCGATCGCCAGGAGAAACATGCACTTTGAAGATATTCCCCGATAAAGGTGCACTCATTTCAAGAGTGATCTCACCGTGGCTTGCCGCTGGCCTAGTGGTATTAGAAGGTTGGATAGGCGTGGCAGCTTGGCCCTGCGGCTGGATCTGGCTTATTTCACCGCCAGCCGTCACTTCAACCACATATTCTTGTCCTTCAACTTTCACCGTATAGATTTCACTACCATTGGTCAGTGTTGGTGCAGAGGACAAGACTTCGGGTTTTGGTTCAAAAGCACTTGGATTATTACGATTTTTTAAGAACTGTAGCCCTATCTGCGGGAAGAGCGCATAGGTCAGCACATCATCGTCATGCTCTGATGATAGGAGAATGCCTTGTTCCTGCGCTTTTTGGGTCAACTCTAATCTTAACTTAACCAGCTCCGGCATTAATAGATCCGCAGGGCGACACGTAATGGCTTCGGCTCCTTGGAGTACTCTCGCTTGTAATTGGGAATCGACTGGCGCAGGCGTTGCACCATATTCGCCCTTGAGCACACCTTCAGTCTCTTTGGTCAGTGACTTATAACGCTCGCCCATCAACACATTAATGACCGCCTGCGATCCGACAATCTGTGATGTAGGCGTAACTAAGGGCAAGAATCCCAAATCGGCACGAACACGGGGAATTTCCTCCAAGACTAAGTCCATCTTATCGGCCGCACCTTGTTCCTTAAGTTGGCTCTCCATATTGGTCAGCATGCCACCAGGCACTTGTGCTCGTAAGATACGCGAATCGATGCCTTTTAGGGCACCTTCAAATTTAGCGTACTTCTTGCGCACTTCACGGAAATAAGCGGCAATCTCCTCAAGCAGCACCATATCGTAACCCGTTGCGCGCTCAGTATCTTCTACCATGGCAATAACGGTTTCTGTTGCCGTATGACCATAGGTTTGGCTCATAGAGGAAATTGCCGTATCGAGCACATCAACGCCCGCTTCAATCGCTTTCTGATAAGTGGCAGTACTCAGCCCAGTCGTTGCATGACAATGCATTGACAGCACAAGTTGCGTCTGGGATTTTAGTCGGCTGATAAGCTCAAAAGCTTCCATTGGCTTAAGCAATCCCGCCATATCTTTGATACACAAAGAGTCACACCCCATATCCTCGAGGCGTTTCGCCATATCCACCCAAGTATCAATCGTATGGACAGGGCTCGTAGTATAGGAAATCGTTCCCTGGGCATGGCCGCCCACTTGACGCACCGCTTTAACGGCAGTCTCAAGATTTCTTACATCATTCATCGCATCAAAAATGCGGAAAACATCGACGCCATTGGTATGGGCACGTTCGACAAAACGCCACACTAGATCATCAGCATAGTGGCGATAACCCAATAAATTTTGGCCCCGCAGCAACATTTGCTGTGGTGTATTTGGCATGGCCTTCTTCAGCTCACGAATTCTGTCCCAGGGATCTTCGCCAAGATAACGAATACAGGCATCAAAAGTCGCACCACCCCAAGACTCCAGCGACCAGAAACCGATCTGATCGAGCAATGGTGCTATGGGTAACATGTCGTCGATTCTTAAACGGGTAGCTAAGATCGACTGATGCGCGTCACGTAAAACGACATCGGTTAATACTAATGGCTTTGGTGCCACTGCTGAACATACTGAATTCATACTGCTCCCCATTATTTTGCGTGCGAACGAAATTGCTGAACGGCTAAGGTAATTGCAGCCACCACTTTGGGATCTAAAGTGCTAGCATTCGCAGTCGATTCTGATGCTCCACGCGGTGGATTAACTGCAATTTTGCTATTCACCGCCTCAGTTGCACACCATTTTGCGACCACATGGACGCCCAAAATAAGTACACTTAAAAACAAGTACACCAACCCCATCCCCAAAACCATAATGCCAACGGCATCGATTAGCTGCCCAGTTAACTCCCCCATATCCCTACAACTCCTTACTAATGAATACATTACTCATAAAAATTTTGATGGCTTTGGTTTCCAACGCTGAACTAAGAAACTCACTTTCCGCTGAGCCCACAAACACCAAAGCATACAAAATCACATTTAAAGATTATTCATTCACAACAGGTGAAGTACACCCTCACATTTACCGCTATTAAACATACCTAATTGAGGCAAACAACACCACAATAATGTAAATTGGTCTTACCAACATTAGTGAATTTATTGAGTACCATTGATGATTTCACATTAATTACTCTTTTAAATGTATATTCATCAGCTTAAAGCAGTAAACAATGAACCTAGCCCAGATATAATCTAAATGAAAACATCACTCCTTTGCTCAGGAATGAAACAATTGCCAGCAAACTGCACATTGATAATTTATGCAAAATGGCGTCTCTGTATTCCAACTTAGGTGACAACAATAGAAAGAGGTCTAAAACAACAATTCGAGTATGCCCATATCATTGACCTAGACTATTCGGCAGCGGGTAAAACAGAAGCTCAGCCAACATCAGGCGATGATTTCTCAGCGCCGTCAGAATGGAGCAAGTGTTTCTAGGGATGAAGCTATAGTGGGGTTTGCAGCCATACATGGAATGACTCTATCAGCGATACAAAGCGCTTAATAAAAACATGCTTAAATGATTGGACCGTGATGACTAAATTTTGATGAGAATAGGGATAAATGGGGCTATAGAGCGGGATGTTATAAAGTCCTAAATACAGATGCAAAAAAACCAGCTTATTCAGCTGGCTTCGTCACTGCTCTTTTCAGAGCTTATTAGGCGCTTGGCGATGA
>NZ_AFOZ01000036.1 GCF_000217915.1 Shewanella sp. HN-41
TGCAGAGATGGTGCGCATGGAAGGAGTCGAACCTCCGACCGCCTGGTTCGTAGCCAGGTACTCTATCCAGCTGAGCTACATGCGCGACTTGTATCTTTTTTGCTTCAATAAAAAATGGTGCGCATGGAAGGAGTCGAACCTCCGACCGCCTGGTTCGTAGCCAGGTACTCTATCCAGCTGAGCTACATGCGCACTGTTTTCTATCGGTAAGAAATGGCGGAGAAGGAGGGATTCGAACCCTCGATGGGAGATAAAGCCCATACTCCCTTAGCAGGGGAGCGCCTTCGGCCACTCGGCCACCTCTCCGTTTTCTTGGCGCACATATTACTGTTTGACGAAAATAAGTCAAACCCTTTTTCTGAAACAGATTCCATTTGGACTGTTTTTAATCACATTGCTGTTATATCAAGCCAATGCGTTGATTTGCGCCAATCTTTCACTTTAAAAAAATAAAAAAGCCAGTTAAAAACTGACTCTTCAGTTGCCATAATACTCTCGTCGAAACGCAGTATTAAAAGTTTCCACCTTCTGATGGCGAACCCGATTTTTCAGATTGAATGCGTTGATAGATTTCTTCACGGTGAACAGAAACCTCTTTAGGTGCATTCACACCAATACGCACTTGATTGCCTTTTACCCCTAGCACTGTAACGGTGACTTCATCACCAATCATCAGTGTTTCGCCAACACGACGAGTCAAAATCAGCATTCGATAACTCCTTTATTTCCTAATTCAGCTTACACACGGCACTCATCCGGTAGATGGGCTTATTATAAGGTCAGCTTAGTACAAATTAATAGTATTCAATACTCAAACGGTTATTTAATTACACCTTATTTAGCTCGAAAGCGTGATGTAACGCCCGAACCGCCTTGTGTAAGTCCCTTTCATCGATCACGGTTGACAACTTACTCCCCGACGTCGAGAGTAACTTAGCATGGATTGTTTCATTACCCAAGACCTCTAACATCTTAGTCAATAATCCAATTTTTGCCTGTAAACCTTTGCCAACTAAAGATACTTTTGCACGTTGACGCTCAACAATCAATTGGCCTAGATCAAGGCTAGCGCTTAAAGCTTCTAGTTCCTGTAAAAGAATATCCACTTTTGCTTCCGCCAGCATAAAACTTACACATTCTGAAGGGCTATCCTCATTCAGTCTCAAGGGAGTTATAAACTCGACATCGATCTCAAGACGCGATAAACAGGCTAAAAGAGCCTGATAACGCTCGCTGGTTGTGAATAGTCCATCTATGGTAAAGGTTGCTAAAGCTTTATTGACCGCAATACCCTGCACTAAAGAGGCTAAAGCGAGTTCAGATTCATCACCAAATTGAATTAATGTCCCCTGTCCGGCTTCAAAACTCGAGAGCACCCGTAAAGGCACCCTAAATCGCTCGGCATATTCAACGGAATCAGGATGCAGTACCTTAGCACCAAGCTTAGCCATTTCGAGCATAACATCGAAGCCAATCACATCGAGGCGACGGGCGTTGCTATCAATATTAGGATCTGTGGTGAACACACCAGTCACATCGGTGAAAATTTGGCACTCATCGGCTCTCAGCGCAGCGGCTAAGGCAACCGCAGTCGTATCCGAACCGCCACGCCCTAAGGTCGTCACGTCACCATAAGGGTCAATACCTTGAAATCCCGCTACAATTGGCACTATGCCATCGGCGAGCAAGGACTCCAGATAAACCGTATCGACATGCTCAATACTCGCCCGACCAAACTGACTATTGGTATGTATCTGAACCTGATCCCCTGTGAGCGACTTAGCTTTAATACCGCGACGCTGCAGTGCCATGGCCATTAACGCAATACTGATTTGCTCCCCCGTCGAAACGAGCATATCGAGTTCCCGCGCACTTGCGCGGGGATCGATTTGCGCCGCTAGCGCAAAAAGACGATTGGTTTCCCCTGCCATGGCTGATAAAACCAGCACCTGCTGTTCACCACTGTGGGCGGACTTTGCAATCTGTTCGGCAACCACTTCGATACGTTCAATAGAACCTACCGAAGTGCCGCCAAACTTTTTCACAAAAAGCTTGCTACCACTAAGCTTTCGTTTTTCGAGCACAGCAACCTCTTAAGCTAAACGCTCAGTAATCCAAGGTAATACTTGAGACAGTGCAGCATCCAAATTTTCTGGTTGGCTACCGCCCGCTTGCGCCATATCTGGACGACCACCGCCCTTACCGCCCACTTGTGCGGCAACCATAGCAACTAGTTCGCCCGCCTTCACTTTGCCGACTAAATCGTTACTTACACCCGCGATAAGGTTTACTTTGCCTTCTTGTGCAACACCTAGCAGGATAACGGCGGATTTCAGCTTTTGTTTTAGCTCATCTTGCAGGCCACGCAGTGCACCAGCTTCAACGCCTTCAAGCTTCTTAATCAGCACGTTAACGCCATTAACAACAACCGCATCACCGGCTAAATCCGCACTCGCTGCCGCCGCTAACTTATCTTTCAGTTGCGACATTTCTTTTTCGAGCTGCTTCATTCTATCCAGTTGGGCTTTTAACTTAGTCACAACCGAATGTGTATCGCCCTTGAGCAATGCAGCGGCTTCTTCAAGCTCAGACTGCTGCTCAGCCACGTAGGCCATAGCTGCTGCACCTGTTACCGCTTCGATACGGCGAACACCCGCGGCAATACCGCCTTCGGAGGTGATCTTAAACAGTCCAATATCACCTGTGCGGCCAACGTGAGTACCACCACACAACTCGATAGAGAAATCGCCCATGGTAACCACACGCACCTGCGAGTCATATTTCTCACCAAAGAGTGCCATGGCACCTTTTTCTTTAGCCTCATCAATCGCCATTTCAGCAGTTTTCAGCTCGTGGTTACGGCGAATCTGGGTATTTACTAATTCTTCGACTTGCTTAAGTTCCGCTGGTTTTACCGCTTCAAAATGGGAGAAGTCGAAACGTAAACGCTCAGGATCAACCAAAGAACCTTTTTGCGAGACATGAGTACCGAGCACTTGACGCAGCGCAGCATGCAATAAGTGAGTCACAGAGTGGTTTAACTGAGTACGGTGACGCAACTTCTTATCCACTTTAGCTTCAACAACTTGGCCGACACTTAAGCTGCCAGCGGTTAATGAACCTCTATGACCCGATGCTTGGCCAAATTTTTGTGTATCATTTACCACAAATTCAATATCTTGGGCAACGAGTACCCCTTTGTCACCCACTTGGCCACCCGATTCGGCGTAGAAAGGCGTCACATCGAGCACGGCTACCGCTTCATCACCCGCATTGATCGCTAGCACAGATTCACCATTCACATAAAGCGCTGTGACTTTGGCATTGCCAGTGAGTTCTGAATAACCACAGAATGCGGTTTCAGCATCAATCTTAAGTGCAGCGTTATAATCGGCACCGAAGTTACCCGCAGCTTGAGCACGGCTACGCTGCTCAGCCATCGCCGCCTCGAAGCCAGCTTCGTCAACGATGATATTGCGCTCACGGCATACGTCAGCGGTTAAATCCACAGGGAAGCCATAGGTGTCGTACAGTTTAAAGACGGTTTCACCGTCTAAGGTGTCGCCTTGCAATTCATTTAATGCGCTATCCAGTATGCCTAAACCACGCTCAAGTGTGCGGGCAAACTGTTCTTCTTCCGCTTTAAGCGCCTTTTCAACAATCACTTGGGTTTCAGCTAAACCTTTAGCCGCATCACCCATCACTTCAATCAGTGTCGGCACTAACTTGTGGAAGAAGGCTTCGGTTGCTCCTAACTTATTACCATGACGCACGGCGCGGCGGATGATTCGGCGCAGCACATAGCCACGACCTTCGTTAGATGGCATCACCCCATCTGCCACTAAGAATGCACATGAACGGATATGGTCGGCAATAACACGCAGAGACTTGTTGGATAGGTCAGTCACACCGATGATTTCGGCGGTTTTGGCAATCAAGGCGCGGAAAATATCGATCTCGTAGTTTGAGTGAACGCCCTGCATAATCGCAGCAATACGCTCAATCCCCATACCTGTATCGACAGAAGGTTTTGGCAGAGGCAACATTTCGCCAGAGGCTTGACGATTGTACTGCATGAAAACAATGTTCCAGATCTCGATGAAACGGTCGCCATCTTCTTCTGGGCTACCAGGACGTCCGCCCCAGATGTGATCGCCGTGGTCGTAGAAAATTTCGGTACAAGGACCACAAGGGCCAGTGTCACCCATTTGCCAGAAGTTATCTGAAGCGTATGGCGCGCCCTTATTATCACCGATGCGAATGATATTTTCGGCGGCTACACCAATCTTTTTATTCCAAATGTCAAAGGCTTCATCGTCTGTTTGATAAACGGTTACGCACAGACGCTCCTTTGGCAGCTTTAAAGTTTCAGTTAAAAATGACCAACCAAAACGGATCGCTTCTTCTTTGAAATAGTCACCGAAACTGAAGTTACCTAGCATTTCAAAAAAGGTATGGTGCCGGGCAGTATAACCAACGTTATCTAAATCGTTATGCTTACCACCCGCACGAACGCAACGTTGAGCAGTGGTCGCACGTGTGTAGCTACGCTTGTCCATGCCAAGAAACACGTCCTTGAACTGGTTCATACCGGCGTTGGTAAATAACAAGGTTGGATCGTTGCCGGGTACAAGAGAACTACTGTCCACAACTTGGTGACCATGGCTGCGGAAAAATTCGAGGAAAGCACTTCTAAGCTCTGCTGTCGTTTGATACATGAAATCGTCCTGAATTGGGTAAGCATTACCAGCTACGCCTTAGGCTAGCCGTATTTCTATTTGCCCAGCATTATAAGCAGACTGAGGAAGGACGACCAGCCTTGATTGCTGATATACGCATCAGGAATTTAATATTTTAAGTAAGATCTCCTATGGCGCATAGGTTATAGCAAATTGATACCAAGAATAAGGCGGCCACACAGATGAAACAAAGCGCGCATTCGGTCTAGAAGTTGTGTGAAACAGGCGGGAAATGCTTAACTCAATAGCGGATCGAAGCAGGGAATGAGGTCAGTTATCGAAGTCGTCGCTTGGATCATAATCGAGCGCATAAATGACCTGTTCATAACTGAAACCTTGCCCGAGCAAAAAGCGCACCCGCTTAGCCTTTTCTTTAGTTAACAGCGCTAATGATTTAGAACCTTTGACTGCTGTTACCTTAGGATTGCCGTACTTTTTGATCGCTTTATCTTTGGCTAATTCAAACCAATCACAACCGCTATTGACAATAGCGGTTTCGATGCACTCTTTGGAAAGCCCTTTATGTGCAATAGCTTGTCGTATACGAATAACGCCATGCCCACGACTAATATGGCTACGAACAAGCAACTCAGCATAACGGTTGTCGTTAATAAATCCCGCAGACTCACAGTCATTTAGCGCGGCTTCTATCTCGGGTAATTCGAAGCCTTTCTCGAGCAGTTTAGTGAAAACTTCTTGGCGGGAGTAATCACGGCGCGCTAATAGCGCGACCGCGATTTGACGGGCTGACTGGTTCAGAAAATTTCGCCTGTCTCTAAGTCAATGTTACCTTCACTGCTTTCATCATCGGATGCTGATGATGCCAGTGCACTAGGATTACTCAACAATAGCTCACGTAATGTTTTATCGATTTCAGCGGCTACGGTTGGATTTTCAGTCAAATATTTACCAGCATTGGCGCGACCTTGACCGATCTTATCGCCTTTATAGCTATACCAAGCACCCGCTTTTTCGATCAGCTTATGGGCAACGCCTAAGTCAACTAACTCGCCAGTGCGGTTAATACCTTGACCATAAAGGATTTGGAATTCTGCTTGTTTAAAGGGCGCAGCCACTTTATTTTTAACCACTTTAACGCGGGTTTCGTTGCCGATAACTTCATCGCCGTCTTTAATGGCGCCTGTGCGACGAATATCTAAGCGAACAGAGGCATAGAACTTCAGAGCGTTACCGCCAGTGGTGGTTTCAGGGTTACCAAACATCACACCAATCTTCATCCGAATTTGGTTAATAAAGATAAGTAAGGTATTGGACTGCTTTAAGTTACCCGCAAGCTTACGCATGGCTTGGCTCATCATACGAGCCGCTAAGCCCATGTGTGAGTCACCAATTTCACCTTCGATTTCAGCTTTGGGTGTTAACGCTGCCACAGAGTCAACGATGATCACATCCACCGCGCCAGAGCGAGTTAAGGCGTCACAAATTTCTAGGGCTTGCTCGCCAGTATCTGGCTGAGAACAAAGCAGATTATCAATATCTACACCTAATTTTTTGGCATAAATAGGATCTAAAGCATGCTCTGCGTCGATAAAGGCACAGGTTTTACCTTCACGCTGTGCTGCGGCAATCACTTCTAGTGTTAAGGTCGTTTTACCCGATGATTCAGGGCCATAGATCTCAACGATACGCCCCATAGGTAAACCACCAGCACCTAAGGCGACGTCCAGAGATAGCGAACCGGTAGAGATGGTTTCAACATCCATAGAGCGATCTTCGCCCAGCTTCATGATGGAGCCTTTACCAAATTGTTTCTCAATTTGGCTCAATACCGCAGCAAGTGCTTTCTCTTTATTTGGATCGACCTTCATTCCTGTTCCCTCATCTAGACAGTGTCAGTACTGTCAAAAGTGATATTCAATTTAATAACGGGGCAATTCAAAAAGCGAGGCTTTCTGTCTTAATCTGCTGACTAGTATACTGTACAATCATACAGTATCAAGACCTGTGGCTGAATTATTTTTAGGTCAATGGATTTACCCAAATTAACCTGCTTTTAGATTACTCTAAGTCAGATAAATCACTATATAAACGAATATCCACAGTTTAGGGCTCAATTCTCAGTAAATTATTGCTAAGATTGGCGCAACTTATTTTGCGCAGTAGTGGCCAAAATCCCTGACATTTTTGCCATTACCAGACCAATTGATATCGCCTTTAGGGCAGCCACAACGGACGATAACGATTTAATGAATGTAATTGATACCGATGATTTAGAAAAACATACTCCTATGATGCGTCAATATTTGACCATGAAAGCAGAGCATCACGATATGTTATTGTTTTATCGTATGGGTGACTTCTACGAGCTCTTCTATGACGATGCCAAACGCGCTTCAGAATTATTGGGCATTTCGCTGACTGCCCGCGGTAAGAGTGGCGGTGATCCTATTCCTATGGCAGGCATCCCCTACCATGCAGTTGAAGGCTATTTAGCTAAGTTGGTTCAAATTGGTCAATCGGTTGCCATTTGTGAGCAGATTGGTGATCCCGCGACCTCTAAAGGTCCGGTTGAACGTAAAGTGGTGCGCATAGTGACACCTGGCACCTTAACCGATGAGGCCCTCTTACAGGAGCGCCAAGACAATCTATTAGCTGCTGTTTATCAAGGGAAAGTTGGCTTTGGCTATGCAACTCTCGATGTCTCTTCTGGTCGATTTGTGATTGCAGAGCTTGAGACTCGAGAATCCTTAGAGGCCGAATTACAACGGACCAATCCCGTTGAAGTTCTCTACAGTGAAGACTTTGGCGCACTGGAATTATTACAACATTTCAAAGGTAAACGCCGCCGCCCCGAGTGGGAATTTGATTACGATACCAGTATCAAGTTGCTGCTCGCACAATTTGGCACTAAAGATCTGCACGGTTTTGGTATTAGTGATGCGCGCTTATCCCTGCAAGCGGCAGGCTGCTTGATGCAGTATGTTAAAGATACCCAACGCACCGCCCTGCCCCATATCAATGCTATCACCCGTTTCAATCAGACCGATACCATAGTCCTCGATGCGGCTACTCGCCGTAACTTAGAGTTGACGCAAAATCTCAGTGGTGGCAGGGATAACACCCTAGCAGCCGTGCTCGATAATACTGCCACCGCCATGGGCAGCCGTATGTTGCAGCGCTGGATCCATCAACCCCTTAGGGATCCAAACGCCATTATTGCCCGTCAAATGGCAGTGAATGAGTTACTTGAAACCAACACACATGAAGCGCTGCATGGGCAGCTAAAAGCCCTGGGTGATATAGAGCGCATTATGGCAAGGCTGGCGCTTCGCACTGCTCGCCCGAGGGACTTTGCCCGATTACGTCAAGCGTTGAACTTATTACCTGAATTACAACAGAGTTTAAGTACACTGAGCGCACCACACACGATTCAATTGCGTCAGCATTTAGGCGAATTCCCCGCAGAGCAAACCCTGCTTGAGCGTGCGATTGTCGATAATCCACCTATGCTTATCCGTGATGGTGGCGTGATCCGTGAAGGCTATAACGCTGAATTAGATGAATGGCGCGGCCTTAGCGAAGGGGCGAGTGACTATTTAGTCCAGCTTGAAGCAAGGGAAAAAGAACGTACAGGCATAGCGACACTTAAGGTCGGCTACAACCGGGTACATGGCTATTACATTGAGGTCAGCCGCTTACAATCAAACCAAGTGCCGCTGAATTATCAGCGCCGCCAAACCCTTAAGAATATGGAGCGCTATATCACTCCCGAACTTAAGGAATATGAAGAAAAAGTCCTTTCCAGCCAAGGTAGAGCTTTAGCCCTCGAAAAGCAGTTATGGGAACAACTATTCGATCTCATTTTGCCTAAATTGCACGAATTACAAGCCTTTGCTAGAGCCGCTGCCGAACTCGATGTATTGAGTAACTTTGCCGAACGTGCCGAAACCTTAGGTTATACCTGCCCCGAACTCAGTACTGAAATTGGGGTGAAAATCGATGCGGGTCGCCACCCTGTTGTTGAACGTGTAAGTCAAACACCGTTTATCGCCAATCCGGTCACCTTACACAATCAAAGGCGCATGTTGATTGTCACAGGCCCGAATATGGGCGGTAAATCGACCTATATGCGTCAAGTCGCCTTGATAACCCTAATGGCTCACATAGGCAGTTTTGTACCGGCAGAGCGGGCTGTCATAGGGCCCATTGATCGAATATTTACCCGTATTGGTGCATCGGACGATCTGGCCTCAGGTCGCTCAACCTTTATGGTCGAAATGACAGAAACCGCCAACATCCTCCATAACGCAACGGCTCACAGCCTAGTATTAATGGATGAGATTGGCCGCGGAACATCAACCTACGATGGCTTGTCTTTAGCTTGGTCCGCTGCTGAATATCTTGTCCAGCAGGTCGGCGCTATGACGTTGTTTGCCACGCACTATTTCGAGCTAACCCAATTACCAGAGCTGATGTCTGGCGTCTATAACGTCCATTTAGATGCAATAGAACATGAGGATACCATCGCCTTTATGCATGCAGTGCAAGAAGGGGCTGCCAGCAAGAGTTATGGATTACAGGTTGCGGCACTCGCGGGCGTACCCGCGAAAGTCATTAAGGCGGCAAAACACAAATTGCAGCAATTAGAAAATCGAGATCATCAGCTTGAGGGCACAAAAACGCCCATTCAAGCCTTACTCGCCCTACCTGAACCCGCAGAGAACCCCGCTCTCACCAAATTGCAGGCGCTCAATCCCGATAATTTAACGCCTAAGCAAGCCCTTGATTTACTGTATGAGCTAAAACGTTTAAGTTAACTTATTGATTTTTAGATAACAAAACGCCCACTTAGGTGGGCGTTTATATACGAAGGACTCTAAGGTAAACCTAAAATTAAGTCTTCCAAAAGACATTAATTTCTAAACAACGCTTCAACTGATAACCCCTGTGAACCGAGCAGATCACGTAGACGTTTTAATGCTTCAACCTGAATTTGACGTACACGTTCACGGGTTAAGCCTATCTCAGCTCCTACATCTTCTAAAGTGGATGGTTCATACCCCAGTAGACCAAATCGACGCGCTAGCACTTCTCTTTGTTTAGTATTGAGCTCGTTTAACCATTTGACGACAGAGTTAGAAATATCTTCATCCTGCACTTTATAGTCTGGGCCGACGTTATCATCATCCGCCAGCACATCTAACAGAGCTTTGTCATTATCGCCCCCCAAAGGCGTATCGACAGAGGTGATTTTCTCATTCAACTTCAGCATACGACTCACGTCGGCACTGGAAACCTGCAGTTTTTCAGCAATCTCTTCCGCTGTGGGCTCATGATCCAGCTTTTGTGCTAACTCCCGGGCAGTACGTAAATACACGTTCAATTCTTTTACAACATGGATAGGCAAGCGAATAGTGCGTGTTTGATTCATAATCGCACGTTCAATGGTTTGTCTAATCCACCAAGTCGCATAGGTAGAGAAGCGGAACCCTCTTTCGGGATCGAATTTCTCTACTGCGCGGATCAATCCTAAGTTACCTTCTTCGATTAAGTCTAACAGCGCAAGACCACGATTGTTGTAACGACGGGCAATCTTCACGACAAGCCTTAAGTTACTCTCGATCATGCGGTTACGGGATTTTTCGCAGCCTTTTAAGGCTTTACGGGAAAAATATACTTCTTCTTCTGCGCTAAGCAGTGGGGAAAACCCTATTTCACCTAAATAGAGTTGAGTGGCATCAAGGTTTTTTTGCAGGTCATCTTGAACCTGTTGTTCTAGCCCAAGTTCTTGAACTAAATCGGTGGCAATATCCTCTTTTTCGAGATCAAATTCTGCGGTTTCTACGGAAAAATCTACTAGTTCTTCTGCGGCAGTGCTATTTATGCGGCTCATGATCAAATCTCCCAAACCTAATTTAACTGCTTGAATTACTGCAATTCTATCTCCTCCATGCCAACAAGGCCCTAAACAATCATTGCTTAGGTAAATAATTAAGTGGGTTTACAGATTGACCATGATAACGAATTTCAAATCGCAACATTATCTGGTTAGTGCCTGTGTTGCCCATTTTTGCAACTGTTTGTCCCGCTAGGACATGTTGCTTTTCAGTGACTAAGATCTGATCTGCGTGAGCATAAGCACTAAGGTAATCATCACTATGCTTAATGATGACTAAATTACCATATCCCCTAAGCGCACTACCTGCATATACCACCCGCCCATCTGCAGCGGCTTTGATGATATCTCCACGTCTTCCCGCAATCTTAATACCTTTATTCCCCTGCTCATTGGCAGAGTAAGTCCCAATCAGTTTACCTTTTACGGGCCATTGCCATTGACTCACACTGTCCGGCAGTGTCGAGGTGGGGGCAACGATTAAAGGGTTAATATTTTGTTGGGTACTTGTTGCAGAATACGCAGGCTTCGCTTTCTGATCAAGTGTTTTTTTCTGTGGATCATTTAATGGAGATTTTACGTTCGAATTATCACTACTAGATTGTTTTATAGAGGAATTAACCTCACCTCGCCCTTTGGCTATCGAGTTATTTCCACTTAAAGTTGTCGTTTTTGATTTAGGCACTGACGGGGTTTCGGTTAAATATAAAACCTGCCCAGGGTAGATAGTGTACGATTTATCTAATTGATTAATTTTGGCTATTTCTGCGAAATCCTTGCCCGCCGCCCATGAAATTGAATAGAGCGTATCGCCTTTTTTAACTTTATATGAATTTGATTTAATGTGCCCTTTGTTATGTTTTGAATAACTGTGGGAAAGACTTTCGACAGGTGCGGGACGGCTCGCCTGAAAGCTACAACCTACAAGCATAAACAACAAACCAAGGTTTAAAAATAAACCCGCATTCGACAATAAAAACTCCTTTCCTAAGCTGTATCACTGTTAACTATGGGAGAAATCATTTCTCACCACGATTTCCCACCTTAGACAAGGCTGCAAATGTTAAGCGAGTTCACCATTAACTAGGGGCACAAACTTCACCATTTCAACGATCTCGGAACTGTAACGATCAGCATGACGGGTGATCCGCATTAATTGCTGCGTTTCTTCACCAACAGGGATCACTAACACGCCACCGTCGGCTAACTGGGATAATAAAGCCTCCGGCACAGTTGAGGCCGCAGCCGTCACCATAATGCCGTTAAAGGGGCTACGATTTTGCCAACCTTGCCAACCATCGCCATATTTGAAGGACACATTATGGAGATCGAGTCGCTTCAATCGCTGCCGAGCTTGGATCTGCAGCCCTTTAATCCGCTCTATGGTATAAAGCTCTGGCACTAATTGCGCCAAAATCGCCGCCTGATAGCCCGACCCAGTTCCCACCTCAAGCACCTTTTGCGGCTGGTTTTGTAGTATGAGCTCTGTCATACGAGCCACGATATAGGGCTGAGAAATGGTTTGCCCTTGCCCTATGGGCAAGGCGGTATTTTCATAGGCTTTATGGGCTAATGCATCATCGAGGAACAATTCCCGCGGCGTTTGTGAAATCGCCTTCAACACGGCTTGATTACGGATCCCCGTATCATGGAGCTTTTTAGCTAAATTCACCGCCGATGTTGAGGCAATTCGAGTCATATTTTATCTACCCAATTTTGCAATGCCGATAATTGTCTATATGCAGTGAGATCTACCGTTAAAGGGGTGATAGAAACATAACCATTAGCGATAGCATGAAAATCCGTCCCCTCGGTCGCATCTTGCTCAAGACCAGGAGGGCCTAACCAAAAGATTTCCCGTCCTGCGGGATCTTGGGTTCGCACTATCCCTTCGGCTTTATGCCTCGCGCCAAGCCGCGTCACTCGGATCCCTTTGATTTCTTCGAGGGGTAAATCTGGCACATTGATATTTAAAATCTGGTCACTTGCCAAGGGGTGTGCTAACAATCCTTGTACAATACGACGAGCATAAACGGCCGCCGAGTGATAATGTTTGCCCTCTCGACCATTAAGCGAAATCGCCACCGCAGGGAAGCCTAAAAACCGTCCCTCCATCGCCGCCGCAACTGTGCCCGAATATAAGGTGTCATCCCCCATATTCGCACCCGCATTAATACCCGAAACCACCATATCGGGCTCACCTTCACAAAGCTCACGAATGGCTAAGTGCACACAATCGGTGGGAGTGCCGTGCACTGAAATATAACCATTATCTAACCTATTAATTCTTAATGGATTAGTCAAGGTCAAAGAGTTACTTGCGCCAGAACAATTACGATCGGGTGCGACTGTCATCACATGGGCAATTTCAGCAAGCGCTTCGGTTAAGACTCTGATCCCGAGCGCGTTGACGCCATCATCGTTACTGACAAGAATGCGGATCATGATGCTTCATCACTGCCGTTAGCCATTTTCACCTCAGGGGAGAGCGTTGCCTGCCATTGCTGCTCTTTTACATCCTGATAATTGACTAACTCTCTGAGTAAGGAAGTCGCAAAACTCCCCGCGGGCAAAATAAACTCCAGCACTAGTCCGTCTTCCGTTTGCTCGTATTTAAGTCCTTGTGGTTCTAAAAGTAATGGTCGGCGTTCTTGCTCCAATCCCGCGTGTTCTAAGCCATAACAATCATCCGTTAATTCAGCCATCGCGGCGGTTTCCACCATGGCGGCTTCACCTTGAGGTAACATCATGCCGCGACCCCATAATGGCGCTGAAAGTTGAATATCTTTTTCAATCAGACGTTTCAACACCACAAGATCCCATTCGGGTGTGACGAAGAAACTTTTGCTCCCCGCCAACATCACACAATCACCCGCTAAAGGCTTAGTACCATGGTTGGCTAAACGGTATGACACGACGGTATTAAACAGATTTGAGCGCACGGCAGATAAATACATGCTGCGTTTATTTCTGTCTTTGACCTTTTTGCCGGCCAACATTTGGCGTCCCAAAACTAAATTTTTACCATCGTGGCCAAAGCGTTGCTCACCAAAATAATTGGGTACGCCTATTTGGTTCACTTTTTCGATACGGCCGATAATATCTTCAACATGGGTGACATTACGTAACGTCAGGATAAATCGATTACCCAGCAGTGCGCCGATGCGTAATTTTTTGCTATGACGGCTGCTAGAGAGAATCGTTAATCGCTCGCTGTTGAGTTCTGCCCAAGCGGGAGTTTCTTTACCCGGAATGCGTACACCAAACCATTGTTCCGTGATGGCATTTTTATCTTTCTGACCCGCGTAGGTCACTTCCTTTGGATGCACTTTTGCGAACTTGGCTATCATTTCAGCCACTTGAACCGTATTAAGTCCATCTTTACGGATATGCAGCAGATGATGTTCCCCTTCGCCTGTAGGGCTAAAAGGCAAAATCTCTTTCACGATAAAATCGCTATTATGAGTACGTAAATCTGCGCTGCCAAGTGGCTTGCCGTATAGGTAATGGAGTTCACTCATGGGACTTATTTATCTCGTTAATTAATCTTGTATACGTTTCATCAAGACAACTGCTTCTACCGCTATGCCTTCTTTACGCCCGGTAAAACCTAACTTTTCAGTTGTGGTAGCTTTGACATTAATATCACCTAATGGAGTACTTAAGTCGGCGGCAAGCACCTGACGCATGGCGTCAATATGAGGTGCCATTTTAGGTGCCTGGGCAATAATAGTGACGTCTAAATTGCCTAGCTCAAACCCTTTCGCGGTTGCTAACCCATAACAATGGCGCAGTAATACGCGACTATCTGCGCCTTTATAAGCGGCATCCGTATCGGGGAAATGTTTGCCTATATCCCCTAGCGCCAGTGCGCCAAGTATGGCATCGGAAATCGCATGTAAAACCACGTCACCATCGGAGTGTGCAACGAGTCCAGTCTCATAGGGCACTTCAACACCACATAAAATTAATGGTCGCGCTTCGCCAAATTTGTGAACATCAAAACCATGGCCGATACGGATTTTCATTTATCCACCTAACAAATTGATTATCTTTAATTTTATATAAATTACTTAGTGGCTCGCATCAAAAAAAGCTCTGCCAAGCCTAAATCATCTGGATGAGTTACTTTAATATTATCGGCTCTCCCCGAAACCAGCCCTGGTGAGATCCCCGCCCATTCCATAGCCGAGGCTTCATCCGTTACCAAGACACCCGCGGCGATGGCGCCTTGCAGATACGATTTCAGCAGGGATGTGGGAAATAATTGTGGTGTCAATGCATGCCATAGATTATCACGACAGACAGTTGCACAGATCTCCCCCCGTGCATCGGCACGTTTCATGGTATCACGCACTGGCATAGCCAAAATGGCTCCTTGGGGAAACAGTGTTCTCGATGCCAGCAACTTATCGATATCCCCTTCGGTTAAACATGGTCTTGCCGCGTCATGTACTAAAGCCCAGCTGTGTTCTGGCGCTTGCTGCAATGCCGCCAATACCGAATCGGCACGCTCACCGCCGCCTAACACTGTGACTAATTTAGGGTGCTTGGCTTGGGGTAAAGTCTCAAAAAAAGTGTCTTCTGGATGCAGGGCGACAATGACTTGGGTGATCTGGTGATGGGACAATAGCCTATCTAAGGTATGGGCCAGTATGCTTTGGCCTAATAACTCTAAATATTGCTTTGGCTTGCCCGCTCCCATACGGGCGCCGATCCCCGCCGCTGGCACTATCGCCACAACCGAGTGAAGCTTATGAGCAGCGATCCCGGCCATTTGGGGTTGGCTTTCTGAATGCTTATCCACTTCTAATGCGATATCCATACGCATTGGCTCCATCACTGTGAAGGATTCGATACTGAGCGTTCACCGCCTACAACCCGGTAGAAGGTCTCACCTTCTTTGACCATACCAAGCTCGTTACGGGCACGTTCTTCAATGGCTTCAGTGCCACTTTTAAGGTCGATAATTTCTTCCTTAAGCACTTGATTACGCTCATTGAGTTTAGCGTTGCCTTCCTGTTGAGCCGCAATCTGTTTTTGCAGGACAAAGTATTCGGGCAGGCTGTTATCTCCCGACCACAGCCGGTATTGCAGCAAACCGAGTAGCACTATGAGTGCAATGACAAAAAATTTCATGGAGGAATTAACGTCAGTATCTTGGATTAAAAAAATATACTGCAGATAGTACAACAAAAAAGGCCACCAAGTGGTGGCCTTTTTACATCAGACGTTAAATTACGCCTGACCTTTGATCTCTTTCAAACCACGGTATGGCGCTTTTTCACCTAATTGCTCTTCGATGCGTAGCAATTGGTTGTACTTAGCCACACGGTCAGAACGGCACAGTGAACCGGTTTTGATTTGGCCAGCAGCAGTACCTACGGCTAAGTCAGCAATAGTTGAATCTTCAGTTTCACCACTACGGTGTGAAATAACCGCCGTGTAACCCGCTTCTTTCGCCATGCGAATGGCGGCTAAAGTCTCAGTCAATGAACCGATTTGGTTGAACTTGATGAGGATTGAGTTAGCGATACCGTTTTCGATACCACGGGTTAAGATTTTAGTGTTAGTCACGAATAAATCGTCGCCCACTAATTGGATCTTGTCGCCCATGATCTTAGTTTGGTACGCCCAACCATCCCAATCTGACTCGTCTAAACCGTCTTCGATAGACACGATTGGGTATTGCTCCGCCAATGATTTAAGGAAATCAGAGAAGCCGTTCGAGTCGAATACTTTGCCTTCACCCGCTAAATCGTATTTGCCATCTTTGTAGAATTCAGATGCGGCGCAATCGAGTGCCAAAGTCACATCAGTACCTAACTTGTAACCCGCCAGTTCAACGGCTTCTTTAATTACCGCTAAAGCATCGGCATTTGAAGCTAAGTTAGGCGCAAAACCACCTTCATCACCAACTGAAGTGCTTAACCCTTTGTTGTGTAGTACTTTTTTAAGAGTATGGAATATTTCAGCGCCCATACGCAGTGCTTCACGGAAGGTTTTAGCACCAACGGGTTGCACCATAAACTCTTGGATATCAACGTTGTTATCCGCGTGCTCGCCACCGTTTAAGATGTTCATCATAGGCACAGGCATAGCATATTGGCCTGGTGTACCGTTCAATTCGGCGATGTGCGCGTATAAAGGAATACCTTTAGATGCTGCGGCTGCTTTGGCAGCGGCTAAAGACACAGCCAGAATCGCGTTAGCGCCTAACTTGTCCTTGTTTTCTGTGCCATCTAAGTCGATCATGATTTGATCAAGTTCAGCCTGTGCACTGGCATCTGTGCCTAATAACGCAGCGCGGATGACACCGTTTACGTTGGCAACAGCCGTTAATACACCTTTACCTAAATAACGGCTCTTGTCGCCATCACGTAATTCTAACGCTTCGCGGCTACCGGTTGATGCACCAGAAGGCGCCGCAGCCATACCCACAAAACCACCTTCTAAATGCACTTCGGCTTCAACTGTTGGGTTACCACGAGAATCCATAATCTCGCGGCCAATCACGTTAATAATCTTAGCCATATTACCCTCGATTTAAGTTTAAAAATAAAAGAAAAAACCAATACCTATGGGAATAAACAGATGTAAAGCACGACTAAAATCTTTAAATTCCGTTTACTATTTCCGTCTATACGCATGTCGTTTATACACATGGGTACGAGTTCTCACTCAGGTTTAAGCGGCTTGAGTGTAGCAAAAGGCCGGCCTCACTGTCGTGGGTCCGGCCTTAAATTTTCTTACTTTAGATCACGTTTTTGATGTGCGCTCGCTGCGGCAATAAAGCCTTCGAACAATGGGTGACCATCGCGCGGAGTTGAGGTGAATTCAGGATGGAATTGACCTGCTACAAACCATGGGTGATCTTTTAATTCGATCATTTCCACCAGCTTACGATCGGAGGACAAACCACTGAACACCATGCCCGCTTGTTCTAAACGTTCTCTATACTTGTTGTTCACCTCGTAACGGTGACGGTGGCGTTCAATACAAGTGCTGCCTTTATAGGCCTGAGCCGCTTTAGAACCATCGAGTAAATGACATAACTGGGCGCCTAAACGCATAGTGCCACCTAAGTCAGATGCCTCATGGCGCTGCTCTAGGTTACCTTCTTCGTCAACCCATTCGGTGATCAAACCAACCACAGGATATGGCGTTTCTTTATTGAATTCAGTTGAATGAGCATCAGCCATACCAGCGACATTACGTGCAAATTCAATCAAGGCAACTTGCATACCTAAACAAATACCGAAATACGGTAGCTTGTTTTCACGGGCAAATTTCGCCGCCAGTATCTTACCTTCAACACCACGCTCGCCGAAGCCGCCTGGTACTAAGATACCGTCTAAGCCCTGTAGGACTTCATCGCCTTTGGCTTCTACGGTTTGTGAATCAATGTACTTGATGGTCACAGATACGCGGTTTTTAAGGCCCGCGTGTTTTAATGCTTCGTTAACTGACTTATAGGCATCTGGCAGCTCGATGTATTTACCCACCATACCAATCACGACTTCGCCGTTTGGATTAGCTTCTTGGTAAATCACATTTTCCCACTCAGATAAGTCAGCTTCACGGCATTCTAAACCGAAACGCTTAACCACTAAGTCATCCAAACCTTGTGAACGTAACAAAGCTGGGATTTTATAAATACTATCAACATCTTTTAATGAAATCACCGCACGCTCTTCGACGTTACAGAATAGCGAAATTTTGGCTTTTTCATTAGCAGGAATCGCACGGTCACCACGGCAAACCAACACATCTGGTGCAATACCGATAGAACGCAGCTCTTTCACTGAGTGTTGAGTTGGCTTAGTTTTCACTTCGCCTGCAGCACCTAAGAAAGGCACTAAGGTTAAATGCATGAACAGAGTACGGTCGCGACCCAGCTCAACACCGAGTTGACGGATAGACTCGAGGAACGGCAAGGATTCGATATCACCCACAGTACCGCCGATTTCGACGATAGCCACATCATGGCCTTCGCCACCGGCTAGTACTTTCTCTTTAATCGCGTTAGTGATATGTGGGATAACCTGAATGGTTGCGCCCAAATAATCGCCACGACGTTCTTTACGCAATACTTCTTCGTAAATACGACCGGTAGTGAAGTTGTTACGGCGGTTCATCTTAGTACGGATAAAACGCTCGTAGTGACCCAAGTCGAGATCTGTTTCTGCACCGTCCTCAGTCACAAATACTTCGCCATGTTGGGTTGGGCTCATGGTACCCGGATCAACGTTAATGTATGGGTCCAGTTTCATGATGGTTACATTGAGACCGCGGGCCTCTAAAATTGCGGCTAATGACGCAGCTGCAATGCCTTTACCTAGTGATGAAACAACGCCACCAGTAACGAAGATATACCTTGTAGTCATGCTGAACCTGAGAAAATGAGTTTGAAAATACGTGCTTGTAAGAAAGCACTAGGACGGGGCAGTAGTATACCAAAGGCGGCACGATTCGACAAACACCAATCGGGATAATTTGCCGTTTATCTCGTCTCCGTCGCTTTTACTTGGTCCCAATAGGCATCAAGTTCCATTAATGTGTGTTCTTCCATGCTTTTACCGCTCTCACTCGCCAACTGTTCTACGCCGCGAAAACGACGTTCAAATTTAAGGTTGGCTTGGCGCAAGGCTTGCTCTGGATCGACCTTTAGATGACGGGCTAAATTCACTACCGCAAACAGCAAGTCGCCCATTTCGGACTGCACTTTAGCCGGGTCTTGCTCGAAATGATTCACTTCATGCAAGACTTCATCGATTTCTTCGTGGATTTTAGCGACCACGGGCTCAAGCTCGGCCCAATCGAAACCGACCCGCGCCACCCTTTGCTGAATTTTGATTGAGCGCGACAGCGCCGGTTGTGTGCGCGGAATATTGTCTAACGCAGAAACCACAGTATCAGCTTGGGTTTCACCAGCAACTTGCAGCGCCTTTTGCTCACGCTCACTCGCTTTAATCGCCTCCCAATTGGCTTTCATCGCTTGGGCGCTATCGTCCATTTGTACATTTTGCTCACCAAACACGTGGGGATGGCGACGGGTTAACTTGTCGCTGATTTTTTCAATCACAGTGGCAAAATCAAACAACCCCTGCTCTTTACCGAGCTGACAATAGAATACGATCTGAAATAATAAATCCCCAAGTTCATCGGGTAACTCATCCCAGGCTAAACGCTCAATGGTATCGGCGACTTCATAGGCTTCCTCTAGGGTAAAAGGCACTATGGTTTGGAAAGTTTGCGTTTTATCCCAAGGGCAACCCGTCTGCGGATCGCGCAGTTTTTCCATAATCTTAAGTAGCGGCTCAACATCCGTTGTGGAAAATGAGGTTAATTGAGCGGTATGGGAAGTCATGCTTATATCCTTTAAAGATAAATACTGAAACGGGCGAATACTGAGGAAGAGCAAAAAGAATACACCCCAGCAGTGCTTTTTAGCGAGATACCACAATAAAGGGGTAATGATAAGTTAGGTAAAATAAAAGCGCTATTTTGATCCTGAATGAGGGTCTTAGTGACTTATTAAACGAAAGAGTATCTGCCCAATTTTATGATTGCCCTCATATAATGAGCAATAAATTTACAACCTTCTTAGCCTACAAATTCTTCATCTATGCCCTGCATACAAGTATTTAGCGCAAGCCGTCTTAAATGATAAGATACCGCAATATTTCAACGAAGCTAAAACTCACCGAATGAATACGTGGCAATTTTGACCTAACTGTGCACGTGATGAATGCGGTTATTCGATTTATTTATTTGATAATGTTAGGTGTATTTCTATTCTGTCGCCCTAAATGGAGCGTACACCCTTATAGATTTTGGAGACAAAACTCATGACAAACGCGAATGTGGATGCCACGCAGTTAACCACTAAGCCATCACAGGATGGTTTTTATATGCCCGCCGAATGGGCGGCGCAGCAAGCCGTATGGATGATTTGGCCATATCGTCCGGATAACTGGCGCTCAGCAGGTGCTTATGCTCAAGCGACCTTTGCTAAGGTGGCCGATGCCATCGGTGGTGCCACTCCCGTGTTTATGGGCGTACCTCACGCCTTTTTAGCTGAAGCTCAAAAAGTGATGCCTTCCCACGTGACTCTGGTTGAAATCGATAGCAACGATTGCTGGGCTCGCGATACTGGACCCACTGTGGTCGTTAATGCCGAGGGCGAATGCCGTGGCGTTGATTGGGGTTTCAATGCTTGGGGTGGTCATAACGGTGGTCTGTATTTCCCATGGGATAAGGACGAACTGGTTGCCGCACAAATGCTCAAGCAACATGGTTTTGCCCGTTATAGCGCACCGCTGATCCTCGAAGGTGGCTCTATCCATGTCGATGGCGAAGGCACCTGTATGACCACGGCAGAATGTTTACTTAACGCCAACCGTAACCCGGATCTGACTAAAGAGCAGATCGAAGCCTTACTGCGTGACTATTTGAATGTTAAGCAGTTTATCTGGTTGGAAGAGGGCGTATATATGGACGAAACCGACGGCCATATCGACAACATGTGCTGTTTCGCGCGCCCTGGTGAAGTGATCCTGCACTGGACCGACGATGAAACCGATCCACAATATCCACGCTCGAAAGCCGCGCTGGATGTGTTGCAAAACACAGTTGACGCCCAAGGCCGCAAGTTAAAAATTCACCTGCTGCCACAACCGGGTCCTCTGTATTGCACCGAAGAAGAATCAAAAGGCGTGACAGAAGGCACTGGCGTACCGCGCACTGCGGGCGAGCGCTTAGCGGGTTCCTATGTGAACTTTTTAATCACCAACGATCGTATCGTATTCCCCCTGCTTGACCCTGCAACCGACGATATCGCCGCGCAAAAACTGCAGGAGATTTTCCCTGAGTACAAGATTGTTGGCGTACCCGCTCGGGAGATTTTATTAGGTGGCGGCAATATCCATTGTATTACCCAGCAGCTCCCTTCTGGAAAGTAAGTACAACAAGGAGAACAGTATGACGCTCGATGTCACTGTTATTGCACCACAATTGGCTTTCTGCGGGAGGGCGTAAGATGTTTGAAGTAACTGAAGTTTCCATTGCCGAGCTGCGTGAAGCGCTCGAATCCGGCCGTACGACTGCGGTTGAGTTGGTAAAATCCTATTTGGCTCGAGTGGCGGCCTACGATGGCCCGGCCACTGAGACTAAGCTGAATGCGTTAGTGGTACACAATCCCGATGCGTTGAAAGAGGCCGAGGCTTCCGATGCGCGCCGTGCCCGTGGCGAAACCTTAAGCCCACTCGATGGTATTCCTTACACCGCTAAGGACAGCTATTTGGTGAAGGGGCTGACGGCGGCGTCTGGCAGCCCAGCCTTTAAGGATTTAGTGGCTCAATATGATGCCTTCGCGGTGGAGCGCCTACGCGCCGCGGGTGCTATTTGCTTAGGCAAAACCAATATGCCACCGATGGCGAATGGCGGCATGCAGCGTGGTCACTATGGCCGAGCCGAAAGTCCCTACAATGCGAACTATCTGACGGCGCCCTTTGCTTCGGGTTCTTCCAACGGAGCGGGCACTGGAACCGCGGCAAGCTACTCGGCGTTCGGTCTTGCCGAAGAGACTTGGTCGAGTGGTCGTGGCCCTGCATCCAACAACGGTTTGTGTGCCTATACGCCATCTCGCGGGGTGATTTCGGTGCGCGGCAACTGGCCATTAACCCCAACCATGGACGTGGTCGTGCCTTATACTCGCACTATGGCGGATATGCTCGAAGTGCTGGATGTGATTGTGGCAGATGACCCTATTACCCGTGGCGACCTCTGGCGCCTGCAACCTTGGGTTCAAATCCCTAAAGCTTCTAGCGTTCGCCCAGAATCCTATCTGGCGCTGGTGGCTAGCGCCGACACCCTTAAGGGTAAGCGTTTTGGCGTGCCGCGCATGTACATCAACAAAGATGAACTCGCGGGAACCAGCGAAAACCCAGGTATCGGTGGGCCAACGGGTCAACGTATCCATACTCGCCAATCGGTTATCGATTTGTGGGAAGCGGCGCGTAAAGCCCTAGAAGCCGCTGGCGCCGAAGTGATTGAAGTCGATTTTCCTCTGGTGTCTAACTGTGAAGGCGACCGCCCCGGTGCGCCGACCGTGTTTAACCGTGGCATAGTCACGCCTCAATTCCTCCATGATGAATTATGGGAACTCTCGGGTTGGGCGTTCGATGAATTCCTGCGCGCGAACAACGACCCTAAACTCAACAAGCTTGAAGATGTTAACGGCTATCTGATTTTCCCACACGATTTAGGCACCTTGCCAAACCGTGAGGGTGACTTAGCGGCTGGCATGGAAGAGTATGTCAACATGGCCAAACGCGGCCTGAAATCCTATGACCAGATCGACAGTATTCCTGATGGTCTGCGTGGTTTAGAGAAGACCCGTAAGCTGGATCTCGAAGACTGGATGGACGGACTTAAGCTCGATGCCGTGCTGTTCCCGACCGTGGCCGATGTCGGCCCCGCCGATGCCCATGTGAATCCGGCCTCCGCCGATATCGCTTGGAGCAACGGGGTTTGGGTGGCAAACGGTAACCTCGCAATTCGCCATTTAGGCGTGCCGACTGTGACTGTGCCTATGGGCGTGATGGCCGATATCGGTATGCCAGTGGGATTGACCTTCGTGGGCCGTGCCTACGACGATAACAATCTGCTGAAGTTTGCGGGCGCATTCGAATCGACGGGCAATAAGCGTATGGTTCCGCCACGCACACCAAAGCTTGGTCAATAAGTGCTAAGCCTAAGAACTCAGGCAAAGCAATAAGCCTAAGAACTTTGCCTAAGCGCTAAATGTAAGCACTGAGTAATTAAAAACGGGATTGGCATTAAGATACCAATCCCGTTTTTTAACGCCAACGGAAAGTCAGAGGCAAGACTTTGCAGTTAACTGAACTCAAACGCTAACTCATACAAAAACGACTAATACTGAATGGAACATATGTCCTAACTTGTTTATGCCCCAAAGCAAGATAACTTTGTCGTCAGGTGTGCTGTACTTATTGTCATTGTTTCCTCAGAGATACGCCGCCAATTCCTTTTAAAAGAAGCATCTCTGAGGCTTCTACTAAAAAACAAAAACGGGGACAGCCATATCTTTTTGTGTTTTTCAGCCCCTTCTACTAGGCTTTAAATTATCCTGATTTTGTCTGTGTGGAGTTTGTGATGACCTCGGCCGGAAAAACGGGAAAAAACGGGGACAGCCACATCTTTTTGTGTTTTTCAGCCCCTTCTACTAGGCTTTAAATTATCTTGAATTTTGTCTGTGTGGAGTTTGTTGATGACCTCGGCC
>NZ_AFOZ01000035.1 GCF_000217915.1 Shewanella sp. HN-41
GACTTGGTCGACCACAGCCAATTTAAAAGCGAGGGAATAATCCTGTTGAGTTCGTTTGGTTGTTGATTTCATTACACTCTCCAAATAAAGATTGAAAAGTGTCAACGCTATTTAGGACGGGTCACAGCCAACAAAAAGGGCCTATTAAGGCCCTTTTTGTGCTCACCTAAGGCGATGAGTCATGGCTAAAACCTAACGAAGCTCCATCTCTTGGATAATTTCGTGGGCAATCGCAGGCGTAGTGCAACTTGGAGTTTCATGTAAATCAGCTTTTAGCTGGCCTTTGCGGTGCTTAAGTGCGGCATCTAATTTTTTCGATGCCGCCTTGATTGCTGGGTACATGATTTCATCCGTGCCCGATGCAGAAATGCGACTGCCTTCATAATTTGTTCGAATTTCAACCTGAAACTCGCCATGCTCCTTCGCAATAATGATATCGAGCGCGATCAAGGTAGGGAAATGGGTGGCGATTTTTGAAAACTTTTCGTTGACATGTTCTTTAACAGAATCAGTAACATCGACATGGTGACCAGAAAGATTTATTTTCATAGGTTGTCCCTTTTAGTGTCATTACTTTTATTTTCGTTTCACTATTAGAGCTTGGGGCATGCAGAATAAAACACAAGCCCTAAAGATAAATATTTCGATCAACGCAGGTATTAGCTGCACCTAAATGTGAAGTGCATCAAGAAACACATTATTCAAGGGATAAGTAAGTGGTTGATTTAAATACGACGGATCGTATAAAAATCAACCACTGCCACATGCACAACCTATTTCAATAGCTTCAATTTCACTCAATATTTACGTTGTACACTCTGTTGCCAAAACTGCTGCGATAAATGGTGGGTCTTAGTGGATAAGCGCGACACTTGATCGCCTCGCGCGGCTGCATCTTGGGTCTGTTCTAAACTCTGCTGAGCTAAATCACTGATCACATGAATAGCTCGACTAATTTCAGCGGCAACGGAGGCTTGTTGTGTCATCGCAGCGGCGTTGTCATCACTGAGGGAGTTAATTCTGGCGATGGATGATAATAATTCGCCAAAGGCTACGCTCGCATCCTGCGCTAACTCAACAGAACGTTTGACCTGTTCTTGTCCTGCCACCATAGTAGAAGTCGCCTTGTGCGTACTGTCCCTGAATCGGCTGACAATTTGCTCAATATGCGAGGTCGATTGGCTGGTACGGCTCGACAGTTGCCTGACTTCATCGGCCACGACAGCAAAGCCTCGCCCACTCTCCCCAGCACGAGCAGCCTCAATGGCAGCGTTTAATGCTAATAGGTTAGTTTGATCGGCGATGGCGCGTATCACTTCTAATACCTGATGAATAGCATGGCTATCCTGTTCAATCGTTTGCACAACATCGGAGAAATGGCTGACCTGCACACTCAGCTGGTGAATGGCATCGATAACGGTTTCTAAGCGTGAATGACCGCGCTGTGCCGCCTGATGGCTAGACACCATCTCAGAGGCCGTTCGATGAATGTTACCTGTGACTTCGGCAAAACTGGCACTCATTTGTTCCATCGCCGTCGCGGCCTGCGTCGTTTGCTCACTCTGACTATCCGCATGCTCCCATGTATTGGTAATCGTTTGCTTAAGGTTAACGCTCTGCTCTTGGATCTCGCTGGCAGAGTCGGCCATTCGTCCAACCACCCCGCCTATTTCGGTAATTAAAAATCTCAAGGCCAGATCCAGCTTGCCTATTTCATCCTGTCGACCGGTATACACTCCCATAGCGACGGGATCATCGATGATATTAGTTGCGATAGACACCAACTTTTGTAAGGGTCGCATCAGACAATACCAAGCGAGGCACGCAATGCCCATACCAGCAATGGCCGCCACTAGGGGAGAATAACTAGCAATCACAGCTGTAGTGACAATTGAAACCAACATAGCCAACAGAATTTTACCGCTAAAACCGAGTCTATCTTTGCGCAATGCCTTAGGCTGTTTACCCTGATTAATATCGCTGTAAATAGTCTCGGCCGCTTTGATCTGCTCGGGTGTTGCTTGGCGGCGAACGGATTGAAACTCGTGAATAGTCCCATTCTCATACACAGGTGCAACATAGGCATTCACCCAATAGTAACCACCATGCTTAGTTTTATTTTTGACTATCCCCATCCAAGGTTTGCCACCTTTTATTCTCTCCCACAGAATTTTAAAGGCGGCGGCGGGCATATCGGCATGGCGCACTATGTTGTGTGGACTGCCCTGCAACTCGTTAACACTAAACTCACTGATCTGCGAAAAAGTCTGGTTTACATACTTAATGTTGCCCTTCAGGTCGGTAGTGGATAGTAGAATGGCGTTATCAGACAGGTGTTTCTCACCCTTTGTAGAATGTGTTTGCATAGGTTATAGGGCAGATTCTCGGTAAAAAGATGGATGGCATTTTGCCAAAAGGGCAAGCTGTCTACCTTGATTAAGCTCACAATGACAGTAGAAAAATTAACCAAAAGCTAAACAAGCAGTAACCACTAAACACGCTCTAATAAATAAAAACAAACAATTATGGTAAATATAGCAACTCAGAATGCCCATTATTTGTTTCGCCCGCTGTTTTAAACACTTCCCTCTACCTAGAGTGAATTTCAGCTAAGGTCTATAAAAAAAACCACCTCAAGCTCGCGCTTAAGGTGGTTTTAAATTCACAGCGAATCCATGGTGAGTTAACCGTGGCTCGCTGCGTTAGCCTAATTAATTTGAGTCACAGTTAAGGTTGGCGATTTAGGATCTGGACCTGTCACAGTAAAGCGATAAGTGGCCGCCGCTGGCGCATTAAAATGCATATTGGCGCCCTTTGAAGCCAAGACTTTTAACACATCAAGCGCCACAGCCTCATCCCCCACCACAGCACCAAAATCGACACTAGACCAATCTGATGAAGCAACTTTAAACTCGTTATCGCCTGCGACTAATGCGATATCGACACTGTAAACCGAGGCGCCTTGATAGGCTAACGTGTCCACTGTGCCCCAGCCATTCATGCCACCACGAATGTAAACCGTGTTCGCACCAAACATCGCCGTTTTATACACGCTGAGTTTAGGTTCATTACGATTTGACGCATCAAACACAAAGCTGTAGGTATCATCGCTGTCGAAGGTGATGCTCATATTGCCGCCTTTGACCGCCAGCAATTTCTCTTGATTGAGCACGACGACACCATCGGCTTCACCGGTACCATAATCTACGGTAGACCAATCACTGGACGCGATTTTAAAACCCTTAGTACCTGCCGTGATAGCGAGATCAACACGATATATCCCACCGCCCATATACTTGACTTCGTTATCCGTCCCCCAACCGTTCATATCACCGCGCAGGTACACAGGCGTTCCTACAAATGGCTCTTCGTTATAAACGCTTAATACGGGATGGTCCTTATCCGATGCATCGAGGGAGAACACATAGGTTGCCGTTATCCCAGCGGTAAAATGCAGATTCCCGCCCTTCGCAGCTAGCGCTTCGGCCACACCTTCATCAACTTGGGCGACATCAGCGCTAATGGCGCCAAAATCCACGGTATTCCAATCTGCCGAGGCAATTTTGAAATCATAGTCACCGGCATTCAATTTGATGGTAATACGGTATTCGCCAGCGCCGACGTAGGCGAATTTATCGACCTCACCCCAACCATTCATACCGCCACGGACAAATACATCGGTACTGCCATAGGGCACAACATCGGGAGCACCGACTGTGGCATTTGCCGAGAGACCCACGCCCTGCGCACCGCTTTGTTTTTTCACAAATACAGCCGTGCTGTAGGCAGGAACCGTAAATGTGCCTTCATTTGCACCTTCACTAAAGCTTGCGCCGCGGACTTTGGCATCAACAGAGTTTGCTTGTACTTCGTGTAAGCTAAAGCCAGCTGCAGTCGGCACTGTGTGAGACTGCTGCGTTGCGCTGCCGTTGATCATCACCACGATGGCATCGACTGCGGGGTCGAGATCGCTAAGGCCCACACCGTCGTCAAGGCTCATGACGATGACACCCTGTTGCTGACGTTTACCGACGTTATGGAATCCCACCCGCTCAATAATGGTCTGCTCATCGGTCAGGCGGAATAATGGGCTCTGATGGCGTATACGTAAAAACTCGTTAAATACCCCCGAGGCCAATTCGATATCCGACATGGACGCCGCCGCATTTGGGTTGGCAGAAATACCCGCAATCTGCGTCCATTTGCTGCTGTTATCCTGCGCGAGCGGTAAACCTACATCCCAGTTATTGGTGTTGTAGGTAAAGTCGACGTAGTTAAACCAGTCACCCGAGTCATAGCTGTTTCTGTCCATCGATTTTGAGCGCAGTAAATCACCGCCCATTTGCAGGAACGGCACCCCTTGGCTCAAGAGTGGAATACTGGCGGCCATGTTTTGGACTCGTACACGATTTTCAATACTCAAACCAATGGCATGTTTATATTGCAGGATATCCCACAGGGTTTCGTTATCGTGCTTAGAAACATAGTTAATGCTGTCGGCCGGATCGAGGGCATAAGCACTCGGTTGTGAGTTCCAGCTAAAGCTACTGCCCTTAGCCGAATTGCCATTAAAGTCTTTTAGTACATAGTTTTGTAAGTTACCCACCAATGATAAGCGTAGGGTATCCTGATCCCGCAGGTAGTCATCCTTTGCCTCGGTCGCAAACAATGCGCCGCCACGCACCGCCTCGCGTATTCTGTCATTAAAGGTGCCCACTTCGGAGCCTGCCATATTGGCTTGGGTTGCCTGTTCGAATAAACGATTATCGGCAACTTCACCAAAGTTCCATCCTTCACCGTAGAAGTAAGTGTCTGGATCGACGGCCTGAACAGCGGTTCTCGCATCGAGAATACCTTGCTTAGGCATGTGCCCCATCACATCGAAACGGAAGCCGTCATAGCCATATTCTTTGGCAAGCAAGACTAAAGAATCCGTGACGAGTTTGCCCATCATTCGATGTTCAGTGGCGGTATTTTCACAACAGGTTGACTGTTCCATCGCGCCAGATACAGGGTCGTATCTGTGGTAATAACCAGGAACGACCTTATCGAGCACAGCGTTAGCATTCACGCCAGAAGCGCTAGTGTGGTTGTACACCACATCCAATACGACTCTGAGGCCAATATTATGCAAGGCTTGGTTCATTGCGCGCAGTTCAAGCACTCGCGCCGTACCATCAGCCACTTTGGCATAACTGCCTTCAGGGGCAAAAAAATGCTGCGGATCGTAACCCCAGTTAAAGCCATCTAAACCACGCATGGCATCCACTAATGCCTGCGCATCACTTGAGCCGGGTAAACTATTCGCCAAAATACTTTCTATGGTGGCTGACTTGTTTTGGGTTTTGCAGGCATCGGCCGCATCATTGATTTTGCTGCATAGCTTGGCCAATGTGTCGGTCATTTCGATGCGTTCACTGGCATTTTCATTGACCGTCGCCATATCGGTGGCGGGCAACACATGGAAGTGAGTTAAGCCATTATCAACCAGCTTTTTAAGATGTTCGACTGGCGCAGAGCCTTGCTCGGTAAAGGCCAAGTACTTACCACGGTGGGCGGCACTGGTGCTCTGATCTCGAATACTAAAGTCTCGAATATGCCCCTCGTAGATCACCGCATCTTCTGGGTGAGCAATCGTGGTGACAGTTTGGTTATCCCAGCCGTCAGGTTTAAGGTCCGCATCATCCAAATTAATAAACTGGCTGAAACGACCGTTACTCGACACATTTAAAGAATAAGGGTCGGTGCTTTCTAACGACTCCAGTTTTTTAGTCGTTGGATGGTACACACTGAGCGCATAACGATAATAGAGACGATTAAGGCTAGCATCACCGCGATAGGACCAGATACCAGTGAGGCTATCTAAGGTCATGTTCTCAGTGCTTTTAAGTGTTTTACTGGCATCGTAGACTTTCAGTTTTACGTCTTGGGCCGTCGGTGCCCACACTGAAGCAATAATGTTCGCTCCATCGTAAACCACACCGAGTGTAGCCTCATCGGCATCTTGGTCGCCCTGTGTATAAAGGTCATCAAGTACCTTGGCCGCTTGCACATAGGTTGCGCCAACAGGTTTGTCATCGGCATCGTAAGCGACTAATACTAATTGATTTTTTGCAATGGCTTTGGCTTCATCCGCGGTAAAACTGGCAGTATAAGCAGGCCAATCGGCCAGCACTGGCGATAACGCTTTTTGTGCATCACTTAAGGTCGCAGGCGTTAAGGCCACTTGGGTGCCACTGATCACATTATTATCATCGGCGGCGATATCTGCCTTAGCTGAATAATGCAACTTCACGCTTGTTACCCCCTGTGGATCTTGATTCCACACAAAGGTATTGCGATCTAGCCAGTGGGCACTCATACCTGAAATAGAGAAACCTGTCTCAAGGATCGGATACTCATACACATCCGACTCACCGTGAATGGTGAAATTCACGCGTACATAGGTCGCATCATCCTGTACCAGGGACATGGTTAGGTTGTTTTTACCTAAGGCTTTACCCGCATCATCCGTACCGGCATGCACAATAAAGTTGCCGCAGGCACCATAACCTTCCTTCAGATTGAGGATCCAATAGGCGCCATAATTAGGGTCAATACCATCGAAGGGGTGGCCGTTGCTCCAGTCGCTGGTATCAAAGGGAGGCGCATAGGCATCACACTTTTCATCGTTCCAAGTATGTAATTTGTACTTAGGATATTCGGCGTTACTCGCAGTATTGTTTTTATCTTTAATGCGATTGTAGTAAAGCACTGCCTGATTGGCTTGTGGGAATACGCTTGGCGCGGGTAAGGAGGGATCTAAGCCGTTTATACAACTCTCGTTTTTAGGATCAGGGAATTTAGGCGCCTTACAACTGATAGGCGTAGGTGCAACGCAGCTTGTGCCCGTGGCATCGGGCACCATAGGCACATCGCAGGTTAATAACACTTTACCCGGTTCAGATGAATCGCTGCCGCCACAGGCCGAGAGTAAGCTCATACTCAGGGCTAAGGCCGACAGTTTAATAAGATTAGAGATACTCAACATGAGTGGTTTCTCCCAATTTGCGAATAAGGCGCCGTTATACTAAGTGGCGCAACATTTAATGGATTTAGGCTCTGTGCGTTTAAGCACGCCAACTGACGCAATGGATTACAGGGCATAGGTGAACCCCAGGAAAAATTCGCGGCCAAAGTATTGCAAGGTGCCGGTTTTCTGCTCGGTGCCGAAGTAACTCTTCGTCGGTTCATCTGTGAGGTTATTGACTTGGAACAGTACGTTTAAACCGTCCGTGACTTGGTAGGAGGCTTGATAGTCCATCACGGTTTCGGAATCGAAGTTCACCACTTGATCGTTAATCGCCACCTGTTCAGAGACGAAAGCATCACGGTAACGGGCGCTGATACGGGTTTCAAAGCCCTCATAGCCGTAAAACAAGGTGGCACTGAGCACGTTATTCGATAACCCAGGTAAAGATTGAGTCACACTGTCACCGCCTAGGCTAGTGATGGACTGCACCTCACTCTCGGTATAGGAATAACTGGCGTTAAAACCTAAACCAGAAAATAAATCGGGCAAGGAGGCAAACACTTGGGTGTAAGCCAGCTCTAAACCGCGAATGTATCCGCCCTCGGCATTATTCATTGCAGTAGTGTAAGTGCCATTACTTGTTGCGGTTTGCACCCCAGTAACAGGATCGACGATGTAATCCGGCACGTTGAAGCCATTACCCTTAAAATCGAAATTGGTGATAGCCACAGTATCAATAAAGGAATCGATATTTTTGTAGAATAGCGCCGCGACAAAGGCGCCTTCATCAAAGTATTTCTCGTAGGAAATATCATATTGATCCGCATAGAAAGGCTTTAAATAGGGGTTATTAGTGCTAGAGCCATTGATAACCCCATCGTTATTCGGCGTTGCGCTCGCATCCCCCGCCAAGCGGTTAATGGGCGGACGCGACATCACTTTAGCGGCCGCTAAACGGATTTGAGAATCTTCAGTGATCTTAAAACTGAGGTTAAGGGAAGGGAGATAATCGACATAATCTATTCCTTTGATTTTAGGTGCATAATAGTTATTCACTATGCCTAAATCATCGACAATATACTGAGCGCCAAGCTGGGGATCTGCACCGACATTCTCTAATACGGTTGCGGATTGGTCGGTATCAACACGGCGTAAACCGAGATTGCCCGTGACTGGAATACCGCCAATCTCGGTATCGAAATTGACCATGGCATAAGCCGCAAACACCTTTTCGAACACCTCACCACTTTGCAGTACGGTCCAAGAATAGTTAGTGGTATAACCCTTAGCATCGAGTACGCCATCGGCATTACCCCAGGTTTGTACTGGCTGTGGGATACCCTCAGGAAACCAAGCCGCTAGCGCTGCGTCGAGATCAATGGCGAGATAGGATGGGAAATAACTGAACTCCCCCTGCCAATCCACGACCGAGGCCATATCAGACGTCAGCTTAAGTGGCGGCTCAATGCTAGAGAAAGCGCCATCATTGCCATATTCAAATACCGAGCGGTGATTGGAGTAATTACGGTCCGAGTAACGCACACCAAACTCCACAGAGCTGATGTAATCATTCTCAAGGTCATATTTAAAATCAAGGCGATATGCCTTTACCGCATCTTCATTCTCATAGGGATAAATACCGTACTTACTCACCATCACCCGATCCAGATCGGTGAAGGCATCGGCTTGATTAAAGCCCACATCGGGCAGATTAAGCCCGTTAAGTTGATAACTAATCGAGACATTATCATCGAAAACTGGGGTATCGGCATTGGCATCGACGGCAACGTTCGCCCATAGTAGGCCATTCCTGAAGTTGCTTTTGGCTGAGGAATAGGAAATATCGGCGGCGACATTCAACCTATCTGTCACTTGCCAGTCAGCATTTAAACCAAAGCTATTCACTTCATCAAAATCTTGGTTATCGTCGTTTACTGTCTCAACTCGGGTATAGCTCTTTGAGGTGCGATTAAAGGTCCCGCCAATAACAGAATTGCCATCGAGTACAGGATTGGCAACCGCAGCGCCTGAGCCACCAAACTTAACCCTGAATCCGCGGGCAAACGCTTCGCTATCGAAACGCGATAAAAATGCATCGGCCTTGAGCTTAAAATTATCCCTAGGCGCCCACTCAATCGCACCCATATAACCGTTACGCATTTCAACGCCACCAAGGTGCTGTAGCTCAAAACCCTCACTGATGTACTCATTCGCCGGGAAATCAATCGAACCATTAGTATCATTAGCCAAACCATCGACATCTTTGCTGTCGTTATAAGCCAAGCCGATAAATTGGGTCGCTACACTGGGTTGTTTTAGGCGGGCATAACCTAACGCCACGCCTAAGGTATCGTCGAAAAACTTACCCTGATAGGAAATACTCAACCTGTGGCCATACTCGTCAGCACCATAGACTTCACTGGCTCTGTCGTTGTACATACCGCGGGCATTAACAAGAAAACTATGGTCTTTATCGGATTGCAGTGGGCTGACAGTTTGCAGTTCAACTGTGCCTGCAACACCGCCTTCAATCAGTGAGGCTTTAGGGGATTTATAGACTGCGGCGGATGAAATCAGCTCAGACGGATATTGATCGAATTCGATACTGCGAGTACCACTGGTCGATACCTGTTCGCGGCCATTTAAGGTTGAAAAAACAAAACCACCCGACATACCGCGAATGTTAATTTCCGCCGCTTGTCCACCGGTTCGTACCGCTGAAATACCGGGTAAACGGGTCAGCGCATCCGCCATTGATACATCGGGTAAGGCACCAAGATCATCTGCCGATAATTGTTCTGAAACCGTGTCGCCGTAACGTTTAGCATCGAGGGAATCAATCAAACTTTTGCTGTAACCTTTAACCTCAATACGTTCGATATTTGCGGCTTCATCGCTGGCTTTTTTGGTGGTTTCGGCACTCTTAGCATTAGTGTTGGTATCGTTTTTTATGTTGTCGTCTTGAGCTTGTTTAGCCTCCTGTTGAGTTGGCGTGGTCTCTGCAGCAAAGGCTAACTGTGGCGTATACACCACACTAAAGCCTGCTGTTGCGAGAGCCATGGTCAAGACGCTGAGTTTACAATGACGCATTTAGCATTCCCCTATGTCGTAACGACTTGTTTTAACCCGATGCTCTATTTACAACATCAATCCAAGAAACATAGGGCAATCAAAGTGCCATACTAACGGTGTAGCGTTTTCCGCCTCAATGGGGTGCATACGTATTCATAACTTATCATTTACAACCAATTAACAAACTAGGTTTACCCTTTGATTTTAAAGCTTTATATTCAAAGCTTGAAATGCATAAAAGTACAGTTAATTAACAACTTGCAACTCTGTCAGGCCAAGATCACATATTTACATTCGAATCTAAATGATATCGTTTATCATTTAAGTCAACTCGGTTATACTACTCACGGTTAGCTATCCCCTGTTATAAAAATGCATTTACCGTTACGCCAAGCCTTCTATCGTTAAGCCTGAAGGCTCCAGCACAATTTGCGGAATTAACCGTAACGGATAGCCATAACAGACCCATATTGCCTCGAAATGAGAAGTGGTACTTATGTCTAATACACCTGTGTTTGAAACTTCAACGCAATCATCTACAGTGCAAATGAGCTCTTTCTCACTGATTTCACGGGGGATTGTGCAGATTATGCGATGGTTTACGCAGGAGCATTCGATGTTTGCCTTCAAAGTATTTGCTCGCGCGAGCGCCGCCCTACTGGCAGGTTATATTGCAGCGGCCACCTTGGCTTGCCTGCTGACATTAGTGTTACCCATGCCACGCTTCGAAAGCACCCTAACGGCCAATATGTTGGCTTTCCTGTTTTATGCTATCGCCATTATTTACGCCTTTTGTATACGTAAAACCTGGCATGCATGGCGAGATTTAGGCCTAGTGAGTTTGCTATGTTTTGGATTGATTAAGGTGTGTGGACAGTAAGATGAAAGAGACTTTTTTTAGAACCTTATCTTGGTTACATACCTGGGCAGGTCTACTGGTTTGTTGGGTGCTATTACTCATCTTCTTTGCGGGCAGTTTGAGCTATTTCCGCCATGAAATCAGCCTTTGGAATGAACCCGAGTTACATAAAGGGGTTTATCAGAGCTATCAAGCCGATACGCTCGAGGAGCAGCTAGACAGCGGCCAGCGCTATATAGAAACACATTCGCCCACAACGGCGCAGCGCTGGATGATCAACTTCCCAACCGAACGTAAACCATTTCTAGGCTTTAGTTGGCAACTACCGCCAGAAAAGGGCCAGCGCCGCGGCAAGGTAGAAGAGCATGTGGCCCTCGCCGATGGTAGCGGCATGATCTCAGCGGTGCGCGCAAGTCGCGGCGGTGATTTCTTCTATCGTCTGCACTTTGACTTGCATTATATGTCCGCGATTACGGCCCGATATATCGTCGGCATTTGCACTATGTTTATGCTGATCGCCCTTATCAGCGGCATTGTGATCCACAAACGCATCTTCAAGGATATGTTCAGTTTTAGACGGGACAAGGGCGCCCGCTCTTGGTTAGATGCGCACAATGTGAGTTCAGTCATCGCCCTCCCTTATCATCTGATGATCACTTATACCGGCCTAATCACCCTGATGCTGATTTATATCCCATGGACGGTGGATACCGCCTATCCGGGTGACAACCAAGCCTTTTTAAAAGAGCTGAATCCCGCTAGACAAACCGAGAAAGCAGCAGGGATCAGCGCGCCACAGGTGCAACTGAGTCAATTACTGCCGCAGGTGAAAACCGCTTGGGGCGATGCGCCGATTAAGCAAGTGATAGTGTCATACCCTAAAGATCAAAATAGCCAAGTGACCTTCTACCAAAACACAGGCAAAGAGGTGACCGATGAGGCCAACATCTTGATATTTAACGGCGTAAATGGCGAACTTAAGTATGCCAGCCCGCATGAAGCCTCGGGAGCGTCAGCCACCTACGATACTATGATGTCGCTACACACGGCACGTTTTGCCGCCCCACTATTACGAATATTGTTCTTTTTCTGCGGCTTATTGGGCTGCGCTATGGTCGCAACAGGCACTTTGATGTGGGCCATTCGTCTACGGCAGAAACAGCAAAAAACCATAGATAAGGGCGAGAAACCGAGCTTGGGGCTGCGTTTGGTTGAAGGATTAAACTTCATGTTTATCTTAGGCTTGCCCTTAGGCGCCGTGAACTTCTTTTACGCAAACCGTCTGCTATCGACAAGTTTTGCAGGCCGCTCCGCATGGGAAGTTCACAGCTTCTTTATCGCATTAGCGGCAATGGGAGTGTGGGCTTTTTTTGGCCGCTCACGTCGCCAGTGGCAAACGGCACTCATACTCACAGGCAGTTTGTGCTGCGCGCTGCCCGTGCTTAATGCCTTCACATCGCCGAGTCATTTCATCGACAATATTCAATCCCATCAATGGGCTTTAGTCGGGTTTGACGTGCTAGCAGTGTTACTGGGTGGCGCTATGCTATTTGCCAGTAAAAAATTAACTCTGATTGCGAAAGCCGCCCCCGCCAAACGGGCTCCCAATGTAACAAATGCGAAGGCCGATAAGACACGTCGCAGTGAGCCGAAGACATCCCTTGCCAACGAACTAACCTCACCGTCTGCATTGGAGGAAGTTAAACCATGATGCCAGAATTTATCCCCGTACTTGGGATCTTAGGCTTGAGTTATCTCTCCCTCGCCCTATTTGCCTTAGCCAAATTTGGCCATTTTAAGGATGTATTTAATCGTCCCCCCACTCAGTGGCAGAGCCGCCTATTAAGCTTATTTGCGTGGTTATTGTTGATGTTCAGCTTAAGTGCCTGCGCGAGCGATCAAGGCTGGGCCTACGGTAGCATTTTGTTTATGGGGATCATTTCCCTCGCTGCAATGCTGGTTATTCTCATCTTAAGCTATAGCCCTCGACATTTACCAATGGGCATAGTCACAGGCAGTGTACTCACCAGCAGCCTATTACTGAGCGCGGGGTTATAACTTCTGGCACACTAAGCTATAACTTCCTGCCGCACTGGACCACAGGTCATGGCTAAGTGAACACCGCTAGGCTATAGTGCCCTTATACCAAAACAACCTGAAGAAAAGAGTTTCAGCATCTTCAGGTTGTTTAGATATATGTCCTTCAGATAGGAGAAAATAATGGGCTTTAACTTAACGGTTAACTGGCAAACCTCGCCCACCGAAGAAGGCGAGTTTTGCCGAGATCACAGCATTACCTTTGGTAGCGGCCAAACCATTGAGGCATCATCCGCACCGGAATACAAAGGCAATGAACATAATGTCAATCCAGAGGAAAGCCTGTTGGCGGCATTATCCTCATGCCATATGTTGACCTTTCTCGCGATTGCACATCTTAAACGCTTACCTGTGACGTCCTATGTGGACAATGCCACTGCAGAGTTAGGTAAAAACGAAGCGGGCAAGTTGGCCGTCACTAAGATGGTGCTAAATCCTATAGTGATATTTGCCGACGGTGTCGAAGTCAGCCGAGAAACTATCGAAAAAATTCACGAAAAAGCGCACGCTAACTGCTTTATCGCCAATAGCTTAGCTACAGATATTCAAATCAAGTTTTAAGCTGTGTAGGGCAAGTTTGAGCTTACGCTTGCTTGCCCAATATTTATCACTTTGATTAAATTACACTCTATTCAGCTTGGGTCCAGCCAGTTTACCGTACGATACCTCCCACTTGAGACTCGATTTATCCGTCTTGATTTAAAAGAGGTAAGCCATGTATATCCAATCTAACGCTAACATCACAGGCATAAATTCAAGCAAATACATCAGTGCCCACAATTCTGTACCTAGACTGAATCTGCCCCAAACGAATTTACCGCCCGCGTCATCGGAAACAGTGACCATCTCGAGTGAAGCAAGACAACTAGCCCAATTTGAGACAAACGCCGAAGATAAAACCGAGTCAACTCAGTTACCCAGTGTGCCTAATATGCCGCAGTTCGAGGGTAACCTCGAAAAATATGTTGCCTTTCAAGAGGCTAGAATGAAGTATCGAGTCGTATCCGATATGACGAACATAGCAATGGGAAGTAGCGAAGGGATTTCAGCCCCGACGGCCTATTATCTAAGCCATAACGAAGACGCGAGAGCGATGACAGTCAATCACCTTGCCCAACAACAGCAAGTGAACACAATGCAGATCTACGCAGAAACGAGTAAGAATATTAATGAATGGGCATAAAAATGGGTGTTGTCTCGGGAACTACAAGACAACACCCTAACTTTGTACCTAAGCATCTTAACCTAGATAGCTTAAATTTCAGTTAAATACTGAATTTAAACATCAACTACTTAGCTTTAATATCCTGCGCCATACCTTTTACAGGCATAGGTTGCGCCTTTAAGGCTGGGATGGGTTGCTTAACTAGCTCATCTTTTAGGTAACTTATCGCCGTTTCGAGCTGCGCATCTTTACCATTAAAGGTGGCGAAAGGTAAGTTATCGACTTCAATATCCGGCGTCACACCATAGCCTTCCAGCACCCAGCGACCATCCATTGCATACTGTGGATACTCGGCCACCCGCGCCATACCTTTATCGGTCAACGCATTACGCCCAGATAACCACACCCCTGCCCCCGCCGTTTGCTTACCAATTAACGGGGCAATACCGAGCGCTTTAATCCCTGCAGAGAAGGTTTCACCGTCGGAATAGGTCAACTCATCGGTCAATACCACTAAATGGCCGCGGAAGGTTTGCTGCATATTGGTGTTTGGCGTGCCGTGGGTCGGTTGCCAGAACGCCCAGGCACGGCGTAATAACTTCTCGATAATCCAACTGTCGATATTGCCGCCACGGTTGCGACGAACGTCGATAATCAAGCCGTCTTTGTCGTAATTGGCATAAAACTCACGGGCGAAACTTTCAATATCACCGCCGCCCATGGCATATAAGTGCAAATAACCAATCTTGCCCTTACTCTCATCCTCAACCACATCCGCATTATGGCTCACCCAATCTAAATAACGTAATTGACTGTCCACCATAGCACTGATGGGCATAACGATGGTTTTATGGGTTTGGCTACCACGCTTAAGTTGCAGCAAGACTTGCTTGTCCTGTTGATTACGCAATAAACGCGTGACGTCGGCCACATTCGCCACTGGCGTGCCATTGATGGCCAGCAGCACATCACCTTCTTTAGCATCGACTTCGATACGATTCAACGGTGAAGCTTTTGCAGGTAACTCAGGATCGTTATTGTAAATGTGCGCAATTTTAACGCCATCTGCGGTTTGCTGTAGACGCGCACCTAAACTCGCCGTATTTGCTGCATCGGGATCTTGAGGTAAATCACCACCGCGCACCTGTGAGTGCAAAGAGTCTAACTCGCCCATCATTTGCATGAAGATGTCATTGAGTTCATTGCGATCGGTCAGGCGGTTGAGCAAAGGTTGGTACTTAGCTTTGGTCGCTTGCCAATCGAGGCCGCGCATCTTTTTGTCGAAGAAAGATTCCCTGTGCATCAACCAAGCATCTTCAAACATTTGCAGCCATTCAAGTTGAGGGGAGATCGCTAACTGCCATTGATCCGTTTGTACTTTGGCATTATCCGTCTCACCCAACTTATCGCCGCCCTCGACAATCATCAGCGCCTTATCATTACTGTGTTTACGCAGCATCAATTTCTTGCCATCGGCAGATGGCTCATATTGACCCACATCCTCGGCAAAAGTCTCAATTTTGGGGCTTAATCGGTCAAATTTGATGGTCATCAAATTAGGTGCTACATCGTCTCCAATAGCTTGATCTAACATATAAAGTCTATCTTCGACGGCATGTAGTCTACTGTAATTTCCTGAATCGACAGGCACTTGCCATAGACGCTGGGATATCCCCGCCCAATCGATTTTCACCGGATTAGGTTTATCCTTAGCATCAGTCTTGTCAGCTTGGTCAGCGCTGAGTTCATTGGGTTTACTAAAGGGGAATTTGGCATTCTTGACTAAGGCGATGGCAAAAATTTGGCTGCGTTTATCAAACACTGGCCCCATGTTTCTATCGCCCCAAGGTGAACTTGGTGTGGCGCTAAATTGGCGGTTTGATAGGAAATATAGCCACTGGCCATCGCTGCTAAAGGTCGGTGAATAGGACTCGTATTTGTCACTGGTAAGCGTCTCAGCCTTATTTTCATCCACAGAATAAAGGACGATTTGCGGTCTTTGTTTACCGATTTCCGACTTAGTTAATGCAATAAAACGACTGTCACCGGACCAGCGAATATCGGCGTAAGGCCCCAGTCCCTCACCGTTAGTGATGATTTTCTGATTGGTATTTTTCTTTAAGTCGAGTAACCAAACATTGCCATCGTTATCGTCGTGGGCGATAAATCGACCATCACGGGACAAATGTAGACTCATTCTTAAGGTATGACCATCTTTGGTCAGTTGCTTAGCACCACTGCTACCATCGGCTGGGAATTGCCAAATCTCCTGCTGGCCCGTCATATCACTAATCGCATAAACGGACTTACCATCTTGGCTCAACATCGCTTCCCTAACGCGATAGGTCCCCGGCAGCGCCACTTGGACTAAACGTGAGCCATCAATACCCGCGATTGCCACGTGACTGCGGGCAGTGATCACCACTTTATCCCCCGCGGGGGCCAAATTGGTCGAAGACGCATAATCCATAGGGTCTTTCACCCAATGTTCACGGCGCTGAGCAAAATCGGAAGTCAGTGTGATATTCAGTAATGAGTCTTGAGTCGAAGCAATGTCAAAGACATGGATATCCGCGCCTAACTGGAATACCACTCTGCCTTGATCCATACGCGCGCCGCGGACTTGCCAATCTTTAAATTGGGTTAACTGTTTTGCATCTGAACCATCGAGCGCCATCGACCAGAGGTTGTCGTTACCATCGCTGTCACTGATAAAATAGAGTCTGTCCTGCCACAGCATAGGTTGACGCACAGAGCCGTCGTGCTGACCGCTGAGCAACTGGGCTTCAGTTTTGCTGTCGAGTTTAAAGCGCCATAGTTCGCCTTTTGCACCGCCACGGTACACTTTGGCATTATCGCCAGTCACTTGCAGGCCAAAGCGAGTGAAGTACACGTATTCGTTGCCATCATCAATCACGCCTTCGACCGCATCGGCTAAGGGTAAATCTGTAGTCGTGAGGGTTTGAGGATCGACGCTGCGCAGCATCCAGTTATTAGCGGGACCAAAGCCAGTGTCGGTGGAATATAGAATCTCACCTTTGGCTGTCCAACCCTGAACGCGCACACGGCTATTCTCAAAACTCACCCGTTTGGCCACACCGCCCGTAATAGGGATAACATACACTTCGCTCGCGCCTTCATAGTTGGCCACATAAGCAACCCACTTACCATCGGCTGAAATGGTCGCACCTAGCTCTTCTGCGGGCAAACTCGTTAAGCGGGTCGCCGCTGTTTGACCTAAGGTCTGAGTCCATAAATCCCCTTCAGCGGTAAAGACTAAGGTTTGATCCTGCAGGGCTGGTGCGCGGTAATATCCTTGATTACTCACGGCATCGGCAGCGATGACTTGGGCCGCAGTTAAGGTGCCTAGAGCGAGCATACAGCAAGCGACGGAGTGACGAAGTTTCATAAATAGCCTCTATCCTATTGTTAGCAATGGATCCTTTGCATGGACTTTGTAATAGACTTTTGTAATGGGCTTTACGCAATGCGCTTTAATCAAACCCAAAGTTTGATAATTTAGCCCATCAAGCTAGCAGAATTTGATAGAGAGTTCAGTAACTTCAAAATGGAGAAGTTTTAGCAAATGTGTCATAGTGTTACCAGCAAGAATACTCAATAAATCATTCAGTGATTATCGTGCAATTAGGGATAAATCAAAGCTAAGGCATATTGAGTCCCTTGAGTATGGTACTGACGGCTCATATTGGTTTGTTTTGCGAGGGAGATTTGCAGCCATTTATGTAGCACTCTGGCAATTTCGCCATTATCTTTCAAAGTACGAATAGCAGTATTCATTTGTGTGAGCTGTAAAGATGACATGCTCGCCTTACTAAGCATCAGATGGATAGGATTTGCCTCTAATACTAATTTGAGAGGCACCAGCTTAACTCCTTGATATTGACTTGCAATATAGGGAACGGCCATAGAATCACCAATGACTATATCTGCACGACCGTGATAAAGCATTTGTACAGATTTATCGAGACTGGGACTCAAGACTAATAATTGCGCTTGCTCGAGTCGCCCTCGAGAATCATGGTAGTCATTACCATACCAACCACTTGTCGGAACGATCAGACGCAATTTTTGAGTAAAAATATCCTGCCATTGCCCTAGGTGAATTTGTTCTTTTTTCTCATCCAATACAAAGAGGCGTACTTCTTCATTTCGATAGTCTTCGGAGAATAATGCATATTCTTGGCGGTCTTGGGTCTTAGTTGCCCCCATCATCATATCGAGAGTGCCAGCCTTTAGCATTTGATGTGAACGCTTAGCGGGCACGTTGATAAAACTCACGTCACAACCTAGAAATTGGGCAAATGACCGCATCAATTCGACATCGAGTCCCTGCGCCTCTCCGTGAGGATCTTGCCATGCATAGGGGGCCCAATCGTTATAGCCTACTTTAATGGGGTTTGGACAGGCAAAAGTGGCCGTTGCAGGCAACGCACTGTAGGCGGGTAAGACGCAGATAAACCATATAAAAATACAGCTCAGTTTTAACCTTAATAATATAGGCACAATTTGAGCCCCGCAGGTGGCACCACTCCCAGTAACAAAAGTATCAAATCCTATGACGCTAAATCCAGAAGGTTTTCCCTAACCTTTAATAAGGGTAGTCCGCCCGTGGGATTGACGCCATAAGCGAGATATATTCCCCTCTAAACACTCATTTACAGCATGGAAGTATATTGCTACTCAGTAGGCACTTGTAAAAAGAGGAGCTTAGCTCCCCTTCGACACAAACTTGCCATTATATGTACTTAGCCTAAGACTAGGCGAGCACAGCCAATAAATGCGCCTTCAATTTGGCAAAATCTGCGGGTAACTGTGCAGACAAAATAGCCTTAGCCGCCACAGCCTCAAGCTCGGCAGGCAATGGTAAGTTAAGCTTTAATTCTCTATCCACTACATCCTTAAATTTAGCGGGATGCGCCGTTCCCAAGAATATGCCAACTTCGTCAGGCACTAAGATTAAAGATAAGGCTTTAGCTGCGATCGCCGCATGGGGCTCAGACACATAACCATGAGCATATAACTCAGCTAATGCCTGTGAGGTTTGCTCCTCAGATAAACGAATACCCACTAAGTTACTCAGTGGCCAGTTTAATTTCTCACAAATGGCTTCCACTCGCGGCCAGTTGCTTGGCTCACTCACATCCATTGCATTGGACATAGTCGCTTGAGTTGGATTGGGCAGCCATTGGCCATTATCTAAGTAACGCGGCACAGTATCGTTGGCATTGGTCGCGGCGATAAAACGTTTAACCGGTAATCCCATGGCTTTAGCGAATAAACCCGCAGTGAGGTTACCAAAGTTACCACTTGGCACTGAAATCACAGGATCGGCACTATGACGCTGTTTAGACTGGGCAACGGCTTCAAAGTAATAGCAAATTTGTGCGAGTAATCGGCTGATGTTAATAGAGTTTGCTGAGTTTAAGCTCAAACCATCACGGACTTCTGGATCATCGAAGGCACGTTTAACGAGATCTTGGCAGGCATCAAAATCAGATTCTATGGCCACTGTATGGATATTTTTCCCTAGAGTGGTGAACATTTTTCTTGTAGCTCACTGATCTTGCCCTTGGGGTAGAGCACTACGACATTGACTTTCTCAAGCCCGTAAAAGGCATCGGCAACCGCAGCACCTGTGTCACCCGAAGTTGCAGTCAAAATGGTTAAGCGTGTATCACCGACAAAGGCATTGACGCACTGTGCCATAAAACGTGCACCAAAATCTTTAAATGCTAGAGTGGGACCGTGGAACAATTCCAGGCAAGCGCGCTGCTCATCCACAGCAACCAAAGGTAACTCGAAATTAAAGGCACGCTCAACCAGTTCATCAACCGCATCTTGCCCTAATTCAGAGGCAAGCCAAGCGCCGAGCACCTTTTTGCTGCGCTCAACAAATGGCAGCGCCAGTAGCCCTTCCATATCGTCTAATACGGGTATTTGGGTGGGGAAGAACAAACCTCTGTCCTTACCTAAGCCCAGTTGTACCGCTTCTTTAAAGCTCACTTTCTGCGAAGGGTGTTTTAAATTATACAGTTCCATGCTCACTCAACCTTTTGATGCTAAATAATGTTGATACTTAGTCTTAGCTAAATTGACGATTAATCGACCCTACGTGTGCCCCGCTCATCGAGGTGACACACGTGGGCAAAGCCCCCCGCCTCGGTGAGATAATGCTGTTCTAACCAGACTTTAGCGGCATTGGCCGTGGCTAAATTATCGGTAATCGAAAACAACGTTGGGCCGCTGCCGGAAATCCCCGTAGTCAACATGCCTATATCGGCTAAAGCGACTCTGGCATTGTCGTAACCCGGGATCGCGGCGGCGCGATAGGGCTCGGCTAACACATCCTTTAATACGCTGATCGCAAGCTCGGCATTCTGCTGGTAAGAAGCATGTACAAAGGCACTTAAGTAGCGGCCAAAATCGATGGTGACACTTTTATCATATTGATCGGGCATGAGTTTACGCATCATCGCCGTCGACAGTGAAATCCCTGGATAGGCCACAACCCAATACCATTCTTTAAAACTCGGTATCGCTTCACAGACTGTGCCCGGCACATTGAGCATCAATTGCATGCCGCCTAAGTAACAAGGGGCGACGTTGTCATAGTGCACACTACCGCTGATCTTACCCTCAAACTCCCCCATCAGTTCAAGCAAAGCTTGCTCGTTATAGGGTCTGTCAAAATGTTCATTCAATGCATATAACGCCGCCACGACTGAGCTGGCACTTGAACCTAACCCACTGCCGACGGGCAGGTTCTTTTCCAGTGTCAGAGCTACACCTTCATCTTTGCCAAGTGCTTCCAAGAAGAACTCTGCACATTGGTACACAATATTATCTTGCGGATTGTCTGGCAGTTTATGAGCCCAAGCGCCGGTTTGCGCCAGACTCACACCGGACTCTGCCGCGGTGATAGTCACTCTGTCGCCCAGTAAACTGCCATCGATAGGCGCCAAAGCGGCACCCAGTAAATCAAATCCGACTCCCACGTTACCCATAGAGGCTGGAGCGTAAACGGTCAAACTCATACACTCACCTCACGAGTCCAATTCAAGGTTCTTAATACATCGGCAAAGGCACCAGCTGCGGTCACTTCAGTCCCAGCGCCATAACCGCGCAGCACAAAGGGAATGGGCTGATAATAACGGCTGTAGAATGCCAGAGCATTTTCGCCGCCTTTAACACTATAAAGGGGATCCTGTGCATCGACTTCGGCGATACGCACTCGGCACACACCGTCTTCAATTTGCCCGACATAACGCAGCACTTTGTTTTGGGCTTTGGCCTGTGCCACTTTAGCAGCAATGGCGGCATCAACCTGCGGCAAACGCGCCATAAAACTTTCGACATCGCCTGAATCATCGAACTCGGCTGGCAATACAGATTCAACCTGCACATCACTGAGTTCTAGCTTTAGTCCCACTTCACGGGCAAGAATGAGCACCTTACGCGCCACATCCATACCGCTTAAATCATCACGGGGATCGGGCTCAGTAAAGCATTTTTCCCGCGCCAGACCTGTCGCTTCAGACAGTGTCATGCCTTCATCGAGCATGCCGAAGATAAAAGATAAAGAACCCGATAAAATACCGTTAAACTTATGCAGTTTATCACCGGCAAATAACAGTTTTTTCAGGTTATCGATCACAGGTAAACCCGCGCCCACTGTGGTTTCATACAAAAATTGGCGCCGCTGTTTTAATGCCGTTTGGCGTAGTGCTTGGTAATAAGCATAATCACGGGTGTTGGATTTTTTATTGGGTGTGACCACGTGTAACCCAGCGTTCATCACATCCAAATACAGATTCGACACTTGTTCGCTAGAGGTACAATCCACCAATACAGGATTGAGTAATTGTTGATCTTTTACCCAAGCCAATAACGCAGGAATATCACAGTCTTGCTGACTATCGGCAAGTAAACTAGACCAGTTGCTTAAGTCGATACCCGCACTGTCGAGTAACATCTTGTTCGAATTCACAATGCCACAAACACGGATACTGATATGTTGATCCTTCAAGACTGGCGCCTGCTGTTTGATTTGCTCGAGCAGACCCGCGCCCACATTGCCGCAACCCACTAAAAACACATCGAGATATTGCTGCACATCGAAAAAGCCTTGATGACAAGCGGCAACCGCATGCTTAGTCTTACGCTGCTCGATGACAGTCGAAATCGACCGCTCGGACGAGCCTTGGGCGATGGCGATAATGTTCACGCTTGCCTGCGCTAAGGCTTGAAAGAAACGCGCCGCAACCCCTTTATGGGTGCGCATGCCATCACCAATCAAAGACACAATCGCCAGCTCATGGCGCATGGCGATAGGTTCAAGCAAATCACTTTTTATTTCTAACTCAAACTCTTGCTCTAAGGCCCACTTCACTTTAGCCGAATCAGATGTAGCCACACAGAAACTGATGCTGTACTCAGAAGAGCTTTGGGTGATCAAAGACACAGACACGCCGCTGCGGGAAATCGCTGCAAGAGTCCGGCTCGCCATGCCAACCATGCCCTTCATACCTGGGCCCGAAACATCAAACATAGTTTGATTATCGAGATTGGAAATAGCCTTAACCTGCAAACCGCTCTTATCGGCTTGATTGGATACCAGAGTGCCGGGGGCATCGGGGTTAAAACTGTTTTTGATATAACAGGGAATATGGAACTGGGCGATAGGGGCAATCGTTTTAGGGTGCAACACCTTAGCACCAAAATAGGAGAGCTCCATCGCCTCTTGATAGCTAAGCTGAGACAACAATTTAGCATCGGCAACTACCCGAGGATCGGTATTATAAACACCGTCGACATCGGTCCAGATCTCACAACTGGAGGCATCTAAACAAGCAGCCAGCACGGCAGCAGAATAGTCGGAGCCATTTCGACCTAAAGTGACAACTTTACCTTGGTCATCGGCGGCAGTGAATCCAGGCATCACCCACACCCGTTTTTCACCGAGTGCTAAACTTTTGAATCTTGGCTTACTCAAGCTGATATCAACGACGGACTCCAACGGTTTCCCACGTCCCAAAAATAATGCACGGGGATCGAGCAAACCCGATGTAATGCCCTTTGCTAGCATGACTTGCTCCATCAAGGCCGCAGATAATCGCTCCCCTGCCACCACGATTTCGGCGCGGATACCATCGGGACACTCTTGCAACAAGGCAATCCCACGGAGTCTATCGTGCCATAACGCCAACTGACTCGCTAAACCTGCAAACAAGTGTTCACTTTGCGCGCCAGAGAGTCCAGAAGTCACCGCATCTTGATACAGTGAGGTAAAAACCCGTTCAACATGTTGTATTACTGGGGAATAATCTTCTCCTTTAACCGCAACGTCGACCATTTCTAATAGCGCATTGGTCACAGTCGCAGGCGCCGATAGCACAGTAGCTATGGGCTCAAGCTTAGATGCTTTGGCAACAATATCCGCCGCCATCGAGAATCGCTGCCAATTAGCAAGCGAGGTACCACCAAATTTCATTACTTTCATCTTGTTCTCCTGTACCGCGCCCGACTTAGAAATAAGAGCTAGAAACAAAAAAGCCCGCTTCTTTGTGGGAAGCGGGCTTATCGTTAAAATTCTTTAGGGTGTATCAGCCCGCCCCCACTGTTGTTGTGGTGGTTGTAATAATGGTAATTACTACGAAACCTAGGCTATGCATGTGTTTGGGCTAATCCATGTTAATTTCTTGATAAACAGAATTGCTTTTTTTACCCGCGCTTGTCAACCCCTAAAATGGATTATTTATAGACAAACCTTAACGCCCGACAAAATGCTGCATCAAGATTAGTTAATATAAAGTTTTCTAGGGGTAAAAATACGATTTATGCAATAGATAACTGTTGACGTTAACGTAATCTAGTAGAGATGTGGTGTAAAAATTATTTATTTTTCATAAAATTACTTGCAACTCACTTTTTAATGTCACGTTATTTGTTCCACCTTATCACTCAGGGTAGATTCACAGACTAACGAGCAAAAATCACATTACACATACTGCACAGCACAAAACAGTGTTTAATCCGCCGAAAAAAAAGCTGTGCGATATCTAACATAAGCTGCTTCAAATTATCGCCAGCGTCAAAAAAGCGCGTTATTATGCGCGCACATTCCGAACCGGAGGCGATATGAAGATCACCCAACACAGCGCGGTAACCATTCATTACCGTTTATCAGACCAAGAAGGCAGACTGCTAGAAGACTCTTTTAGCGCAGAACCTATGCTATATTTGCACGGCACCGAAAACCTGATCCCAGGTTTAGAAGCGGCGTTAGAAGGCAAGGTCAAAGGCGAAAAACTCGACGTGACCATCAGCGCCGAAGAAGCCTATGGCCCTTACCATGATGGTCTGCGTCAAGCCGTTCCCCTAGAAGCCTTCGGTGATATCGAAGATATCGTCCCTGGTATGCGCTTTATTGCCGAAACTGAAATGGGCCAACGCCCAGTTCAAGTTGTCGAAGTAAAGGATGATGTTGTCATCGTCGATGGCAACCACCCTTTAGCTGGCCAAGCCTTGAGTTTTAGTATCGAAATTCTCGATGTACGTGAAGGAACAGCAGAAGAAATCGCCCACGGCCATATCCACGCCCATGGCGGTTGTGGCAGCCATGGTCATGATCATGACCACGGTGGTGGTTGCTGTGGTGGCTCAAGCAAAGAAGAAGCTGGCGGCTGCTGTGGCGGTTCTGACCACGATCATGCACACCACCATGAAGAACACGAAGCCTGTGACACTCCTAAAACCGGCTGTGATGGCAATGGTGGTTGTGGTTGTCGCGGTTAACAAGGCTCGGCTTAAGTTTTAAGCTAGCACTAATTTAGCTATATTTTTCACTTTCCAGTAATGAAGCACTTCCTTACATAAGGGAGTGCTTTTTTTATACGGAAATGATTATAATTTGTTAGTAAACCCTAAAACTGGCTTACGATTTAGAATATTCAACTACTTATCTGAATATTTTCAATTTGATACTAAATTTAAGCGATGGAGTGCTTATGCTAGCTAAACCCTTGTATGAAATTTTGCCCTATGGCTATATGGTGCTTGGTAGTTCGAGCTTTATTGCACTCGATATCAACTATGCAGTGATAGCGGCAACAGTGATTTTTATACTAGGAGCAAGGATCTATATTCAGCGGTCCCAAAACCGTCGTACTGATCCGGCAAGACGTAGGAAATCGGGTCATATTCCTGAAATGGTTTATAATTTTTTACCCTTTCTCTATCTATTCACCGCTTTGTCTATTTTCAAGTTTATGCCAAAGGATCTTTATCCAGTGCTCGCCATTTGTTTGCTTAGCTATGGTCTGTATATTTTGGTTAGACGTGCACTATATCGTCGTCACAGATTGCCAGAATCTCCCCATTTTTGAAATACATGCATAATTAGGGCGCCCTTGACCATAGGTTGTTATTGCGCTAATCGATAAGTTTCTGAATTGTTGCCCTATGCTCTGGAGTCATATTCTTTAAATAGTTAGAACAGCGGGTAATAGTCGCAATACTCACCTGAAATTCAGCCGCTATTTGCCTTTGGCTCATTTCACCATTGAGCAGTAGCTGAAAAACCTTGAGCCGTCCCGCGATAGCACTACGCTCTTCTTCGGTTAGCAGTAAATGAAATAGCACGGAAAGATCTTCATAATTCCCATGACTCAAAATCCGTTCTAAAACTAAATCCCAGTTTGCTCGCATAATCGCCCCAAAAGTACTGTTAAAGCATTACATTGGCAGTTTAACAGATTTACTTCCGTAACAAATAACTTGTTACGCTTCTTCATAATATCTAGACAAAAACTGACAAAATTGCTTCTAGTACATCAAGTTAATTTGTGTACAATAGTGGCGCAATGTCACACTTCGACACCAATTTGTGAGAATACGATGAAAAAATTACTACTTACTCTTGTGGCCAGTACCTTGCTGGCTTCAGCAGCTCATGCACACAATTTCGAAGATGCAAAAGATGCGATTGAATATCGCCAATCCGCATTTAGCCTTGTCGCCTATAACTTCGGTGATATGGGAGCCATGATGAAAGGTAAAAAACCTTTCGAAGCAGAAACCTTCGCAATGCGCGCAGCCAATGTTGCTGCACTATCAAAAATTCCTTTTGAAGGCTTTATTGACGGCTCAGATAAAGGTGAAACCGAAGCTTTAGCTAAAGTGTGGCAAGATAGAGCCGATTTTGATGCCAAAATGAAAACCTTCCAGGAAAACGCTGCGATTCTTGCTACCGTGGCGCAAAAAGGTGATCAAGCTGCAATCAAACAAGCCTTTATGGATACAGGTAAAAGTTGCAAAGGCTGTCACGACGTTTATAAGAAAGACTAGGTTTGTGTTTCCCCATAAAAAAAGCCTGCAACTTCGCAGGCTTTTTTATGGGGCAGCTCCCAATCTACAATGCTTGTACTATTGGCCAAATTAGGTAGAAAAATACGACTGTCGCCAACAGTCCCAATAGCATTAAAGCCAACCACACAGACTTAAACGTCAATTGGCTCGAATGTGCAGAAGATAGCTCAACGCGAGGAATGTTCTTATAACCACTGAGCATAGCGCCCACTAATCTATCACCTTTCATGGCATGCACTATGACAGCTAAAACATGAACAACACTCAGCAACAAGATAAAATTAAAATTTAACTTATGCAGCCAAGTTAAAAAAGCACTGCTATCAGAACTAACATAACTGTATAGCGGACCCTCAGTGAAAATATCATCCGTTGCAAATAAGCCTGTCACTAATTGCAAACTGATGACAGCAATCAATACCACAACCATATAGCCACCCATAGGATTATGTCCAAGCACTCTAGATACGCCTTTCGTTCGTGTATCTTTGAGATACTCCATCACAATTTTAGGATGGTGCACAAAATGACTAAATTTAGCGGTATCACTACCAATCAGCCCCCACAAAAGACGAAATCCAATCAGGATCAATAAACTGTAGGCAAAAATTTGATGCCATTGCATTTCGCCTGCATCGGCACTCCACCACAGTAATGCCATCAGCAGCACCATAGCCCAATGAAAAATGCGTGTAGGTAAATCCCATACTTTAATTTTGACATGCTCTGTTTTCATAAAACTGGCCCACCCGGGTGAACTAATGAAATTAAGTAGAAGTATTTTATCGGGATTTAATCAAAAACTTAAAGTAAAGATAGGTAAATCAGGGAAAAGACAGCGGAGTTATCCCATCAAATATGGCTCTATTCTGCAGGCATTACAAGGCTTTTTGACTAACAATTCTCGATATTTGTCTAAGCGATCAAATATCCAACGAACAGATACTAACCGAAACAAAAATGTGATCTAGATCTCGTTTTTGATAGCTAAGGTTGGTAACCTGAAATCCAAGGAAACAACAGAAGGTTCGACATATGCTAAAGATTACGAGCAAGCAACTAGAAGTCACTGCCCCAATCCGTGAACGCATTGAAAGCCGTTTTGAAAAACTTTCTAGGCACGATGTGCAGTTGATCAATCCCCATGTAATCATCACAGAGGAGAAACCTGGTTTCAAAATTGAAGCATCGGTTGGCATCCCAAATGGAGAACTTTTTGCTCAAGCCAAACACGAAAACCTTTACGCGGCTATAACTGCCATGGGTCAGAAATTAGAGAAGCAACTCAATCGATTAACCCATAAACCTGAAGCTCAACGTTTTGTTTCAGTCGTACAATCTGATGATGCTGTTAACAGCATGGATGAATATGAGGAGGAAGATGCAGCTTAAGCAATTCAGAGTTAGTGAGGGACACATCACTTCGAGAGGCATAAAGTAGAAAGTGTTTAAATTGTTTACCGTTTCTTGCAAGGGTTCAACAAATCATCATAATGATTAGCAAGAAACAACATGACATATTAAATATCTACTACACTTTACAAAGTGAGAGCAAGAATCGAAGTGATGTGAATTAAGCTACAATGATAAACAGTTAAAAATCAATCATTAGCCCATCTAATAAAAGGAGCGCAAAAGTAATCAACACATTTAACACTGAGTATTTTAGTGTTCACTGTATTCAACTAGGTTTAACTTTCACCATTAAGCTTTACTGATCCTTAGTTTTTATCGGCTCCACCTTTATTCAATTGATGCCATTGGTTAGGAGAACACGAGGAACTTATTGAAAACAGCTAAACTAGCTTTCGCAGAGTTGAGTTATTTGATAAAAACGTTATCTAACAACATCTTTATTTCAAATGGAGCAACAGTAATCTATTAGCAACACCGATTAACTATCGACAGTATAAGTGAAAACACAATCACTATAGAGGAGCAAAAACAGTCTAGTCATACATTAACCGTGCTAAGGTATAAACTAAGATTTTATGGTTGGCCTAATAGCTATCAAAAATAACTAGAAGGAGTAGATAGAGCGAGTGTTGAATTTTACAGTTTCTACAGACATACAAATTTTTTAATAACCAGAGAGGAGGACTGTTAGTTCAGAAGATATACATAAGTATGTTCCAGTCGAAATATTAGTAAGTGCATGTTTATTTATAGGTTAGAGTCAACTGTTAGTGAAAATGTAATACCGTAGTAAGATAGACAGTCACATTTTTATAGCAATACCATGTGAATTAAGCGAGTGATAAGGCTAAGCTGCTTAACAGCAATATGTACTTAGTACAAATGATGAGCCGTAAACTGCTTATTGATAAATGTAAGTCAGATAGAAGTAAGTAGTAGCTAGAGTTGTAAATGTTATTTGTTATGTAAAGTGATGGGTAACCCAAAGATAAATAGGGTTAATTTAATTTGATGTTCACTGACATAAGGAGGATAAACTCGCTTGACCAGATATACTATCTCAGACCAGCGCACCTCCGGGTGCGCTATTTTTTTATGACAGCAATCTCAATATTGAAATAGACGATATATGGTCTTTTTCGCCAACAACACAAGTAGCAAGTAGCAAGTAGCAAGTAGCAAGTAGCAAGTAGCAAGTAGCAAGTAGCATAATGTTATACCGTTCCCCTTAAACGGGACAAGGCTAGCATTAACCAAAATGTCCTTTTAGTGTAAACTTCCCTCTCGTCTATTATCTGAAAGCAAGGCATTGAAATCATGACCCAAGCGCTGTTTTATCTGATGCCGCCAATCGAACCAGGATCTGCAACAAATCATACAGACAGCAGTCTGGCGATAAGTGCAACTACAGCTTTAATAGAGATGTATCAACTGGCTTGTCACGTCGCCAAACAGGCTTTTATTAAGCAACAGTCTGTTTATATTCATTGCCAAAACAAAGAAGTCGCTTTTGAAATTGACGAACTCTTATGGCAATTTGAACCATCAGCATTTGTACCGCACAACTTGAAAGGTGAGGGTCCTGTAACAGGTTCCCCCGTTGAAATCGGTTTTGATCGCCTTGGCGCCAATAAAAGTCGCCAACTTCTGATTAATCTTGCAGACCAAGTGCCTCCATTTGCGGTAAACTTTGGCCAAATCATCGATTTTGTTGCCAATGACCAACAGCATAAAGCTGTCGCCCGCGAACGCTATCGGCAGTATCGCGACTTAGGTGTCGAGTTAACGACCCAAAATTTGGCAACACATCCATTTAATTAGTTTGAGACAGACACGTTCCCATGGAAAAAACATACGATCCGCAATCCATCGAGCAAGCTCTTTACCAAAACTGGGAAGAGCAAGGTTACTTCAAGCCACACGGCGACGAATCTAAAGGCAATTATTGCATCATGATCCCGCCACCCAACGTGACGGGCAGCTTACACATGGGCCACGCCTTCCAAGACACCATCATGGATACCTTGACCCGTTACCAACGGATGAAAGGCAAAAATACCCTATGGCAAGTCGGTACTGACCATGCGGGTATCGCCACCCAAATGTTGGTTGAGCGTAAGCTTGAAGCCGAAGAAGGCAAAAATCGCCATGACCTAGGTCGCAATGCCTTTATGGATAAAGTGTGGGAATGGAAAGCGCAATCGGGCGGCACTATCACTAAGCAGCTACGTCGTATGGGCGCCTCTGTTGATTGGGACCGCGAGCGTTTCACTATGGATGAAGGCTTATCCAAGGCCGTACAAGAAGTGTTTGTACGTCTGTACGAAGACGATTTAATTTATCGCGGTAAGCGTTTGGTCAACTGGGATCCAAAGCTGCACACTGCGATCTCTGATTTAGAAGTGGAAAGTAAAGAAAAACAGGGCCACATGTGGCACCTGCGTTATCCACTGGCCGACGGTGAACTGACGGCCGATGGTAAAGACTACTTAGAAGTCGCCACTACGCGTCCAGAAACCATGCTCGGCGACAGTGCGGTTGCTGTGCATCCCGATGATGAACGCTATCAAGCGCTGGTCGGTAAGTTTATTCTATTGCCGATTGTTAACCGCCGTATTCCTATCGTGGCCGACGATTACGTCGACATAGCCTTTGGTACTGGTTGCGTGAAGATCACCCCTGCCCATGACTTTAACGACTATGAAGTCGGCAAACGTCACAATCTGCCAATGTTTAACGTGCTGACCTTAGATGCCGCCATTCGTGCAAGTGCCGAAGTGGTTAACTCAGATGGCACCTTTAACAAAACACTCGATGGCAGCCTGCCTGAACGCTTTGCCGGACTCGACCGTTTTAAAGCGCGCGATGCTATCGTCGCTGAATTTGAAACCTTAGGGCTGCTCGAAAAAATTGCGCCTCATGCCTTGAAAGTGCCTTACGGCGATCGCTCGGGTGTGGTTATCGAGCCAATGCTGACGGACCAATGGTATGTGGCTGTTGCACCAATGGCAAAAACCGCTATCGAAGCCGTTGAAAATGGCAGCATCAAGTTCGTGCCGCAGCAATACGAGAACATGTACTTCTCGTGGATGCGCGACATTCAAGACTGGTGTATTTCGCGTCAATTATGGTGGGGTCACCGCATCCCCGCTTGGTACGATGAAAACGGCAAAGTCTATGTCGGCCGCAACGAAGCCGACGTCCGTGCTAAGCACAATATTGCCGACTCAATGCCATTGCGCCAAGACGAAGATGTACTGGACACTTGGTTCAGTTCAGCACTGTGGACTTTCTCTACACTGGGTTGGCCCGACAATCTAGAAGATTTAAAAACCTTCCACCCAACCGACGTATTGGTGACAGGTTTTGACATCATCTTCTTCTGGGTTGCCCGTATGATCATGATGACCATGCACTTCATCAAAGATGAGGACGGCAAGCCGCAAGTTCCGTTCAAAACTGTCTACGTGACTGGCCTTATCCGCGATGAGGCGGGTAACAAGATGTCAAAATCTAAGGGTAACGTACTCGATCCATTAGACATGATCGACGGTATCGGACTTGAAGATTTAGTTGAAAAACGTACCGGCAACATGATGCAGCCACAACTGGCCGCCAAGATTGAAAAGAGCACCCGCAAAGAATTTGAAAACGGCATCGAAGCCCACGGCACAGATGCCCTTCGCTTTACGCTTGCGGCAATGGCCTCAACGGGACGTGACATCAACTGGGATATGAAGCGCTTAGATGGTTACCGCAGCTTCTGTAACAAATTGTGGAACGCCTCACGTTACGTACTGATGAATACCGAAAGCCAAGATTGTGGCCCAGGCTCTCCAGAGCACAAAGGCGGCGAGATGGAACTGTCACTCGCGGATCGCTGGATTATCGGCTTGTTCAATCAAACCGTTAAGACCTTTGACGATCATATGGCAGCCTATCGTTTCGACTTAGCGGCCAACACCCTGTATGAGTTCACTTGGAACCAATTCTGTGACTGGTACTTAGAGCTGACTAAGCCCGTATTACAAAATGGCAGCGAGGCGCAAATGCGCGGCACTCGCAATACACTGGTGACAGTACTTGAAGCGATGCAACGCCTGATGCACCCTATGATGCCATATATCACTGAAACCATTTGGCAGCGAGTTAAACCGTTAGCCGGTGTCACAGGTGATACCATTATGCTTGCGCCGTTCCCAGCGTTTGATGCCGATAAAGTCGATAGCACAGCAATGGCCGATTTAGAGTGGGTCAAGCAAGTGATCGTCGCAGTGCGTAATATTCGCGCCGAACTGAACATTGCGCCATCTAAGCCATTAAATGCCCTTTTACGTGGTGTAAGCACACAGGATAAAGCCCGTGTTGAAGCAAACCAAACCTTCTTCACAACACTTGCTCGCTTAGAAAGCATGACCATTTTAGCCGATGGCGAAACCGCGCCTATGTCGACCACAGGCTTAATTGGTGAAATGGAGCTGCTGATCCCTATGGCAGGCTTGATTGACGTTGCCGCCGAAATGGCCCGTATCGACAAACAGCTTGAAAAGCTTGGCCAAGAGATTGCTCGAATCGAAGGCAAGTTGTCGAACCAAGGCTTTGTGGCGAAAGCCCCTGCCGAGGTTATCGACAAAGAGCGCGCTAAGATGGCCGATCTCAAGCGTGATATGGACAAGCTCAACGAACAAAAATCAGAGTTCGCTAAGTTAGAAGCTTAAGCTTCTCATGTGTTCTGATTAACTCGTTAACTGAATGAAGGGCAGCCACTAGGCTGCCCTTATTATATGTACAGCACTGCTATCCCATGGACTATCTTAAACATTGATCTAGGTCCTGTAGCCTGATGCAGCCTAAAGCAAAATCCTAACCTAAACACCAGCGCATTAACCTACACTTCGCATTAAAATCACGCATAGTCATCTTAATCCGTTCATCTAAATAAGTTATCCTCAGAGCGCTACTGCGACTCAAATTAGACTCAAAAACCACTCAGTCTCTTTATGCGTAACAGCCTTACGCTAAAATAAAGTCTAAGAAAGAGAAGTGATTAAAGCTAAACAGATGAAAGTCGCTAACACCTAGACTGATCAGCTGACAGGATATAAACCAGGTAAAAAGAGTTAGACAGCAAATAAAAAAGCCCTGCAATTACTTGCAGGGCTAATCTATTTGGTGCGCATGGAAGGAGTCGAACCTCCGACCGCCTGGTTCGTAGCCAGGTACTCTATCCAGCTGAGCTACATGCGCAAAACATTTTCTGGTTATTACAATCTAACCAACAGACCTGAGTTTAGAAGACACACTCGAGTCTCGCAAATTAATCATCTATTCCTTGCTGAGAGAATAGAATGGCGGAGAAGGAGGGATTCGAACCCTCGATGGGAGATAAAGCCCATACTCCCTTAGCAGGGGAGCGCCTTCGGCCACTCGGCCACCTCTCCGCAAAATCTGCATTTGTAAGCAAGCTTACATAATTGGTGCGCGTGGAAGGNGTCGAACCTCCGACCGCCTGGTTCGTAGCCAGGTACTCTATCCAGCTGAGCTACAGNGC
>NZ_AFOZ01000034.1 GCF_000217915.1 Shewanella sp. HN-41
TATGGATTCCCGCGTCCGCGGGAATGACGAAGGAGTATGCCGTCATCCTCGCTCTTACGCCGTCATCCTCGCGAACGACTGCATGGTCAATTTTGTTCCATACAAAATATGACATCCATGGTGGTCAGATGCAGGAGGTAGAACTCTTTAATTAGAAAGAGTGCAGGAGCAGTTATCGATGCGGGGATCCAGCCCTTGGCTCTAAGTCACTATTCTTTAAACTACCAAAAGACGTTAGTGTGGATTCCCGCGTTTGCGGGAATGACAGAAAGGGACGGGAATGACGCAACGCTGCGCTGACGGTGAACGGATTACGGAACGCTCGCAAGCTCACTCACCGTCAGGGAGCAGCCCGTTCCGTTATCCGTGAGTCACGCGGTGACGCTCCGTAGCCGCAAAGCGGCGTCCGTAGAAATAGAGTTAGCTGCTAGCCTAGAGCCACGTAGTGGCGTTCTAGAGCGAGCTTGCGGCCGAAGGCCGTCAGCGAAGCGCCCGCTTTACGCCGCTCTTACCGCATCTGCGATAAATTCGGCTTGAGTCTGGGTCATCAGATTATCCGTTGACTCCACCATCACTCGGATTAAAGGCTCAGTGCCGGACTTACGCAACAGTACGCGCCCTTGGTCACCTAATATCCCTTCCGCTTTTACCACTGCCTGCTTAACACTGTCTAAAGCCAAAATGCTGTCGGCACTGCCAGATGATAAACGCACATTAATAAGTACCTGCGGCAACTTGGTCATACCCGCTTTTATATCAGCCAAACGCTTGCCTGACTCTAAAATGGCTTTAAGTACCTGCAGGGATGCCACAATACCATCACCCGTTGAAGCGTGCTTTAAACTTAAAATATGTCCAGAACCTTCACCGCCCAGTTGCCAACCCGTTTCTTTAAGCTGCTCAACCACATAACGATCGCCAACCTTTGCAAGCACAAAGGGAATGCCCATTTGTTTAAGCGCCAGCTCTAAACCTAGGTTCGACATTAAAGTACCAACCACACCGCCAACCATTTCACCTTTTTGGAACGCAGCTTGCGCTAGGATAAATAAAATCTCATCACCATCAACCACATGGCCATTATGATCGACAAACATGACACGGTCAGCATCACCATCAAGCGCAATCCCTAAATCAGCTTCATGTACCATAACCGCAGTTTGCAAACTATCTAAATGCGTAGCCCCACAGTGATCATTAATATTCACCCCATTAGGCTTGTCATTAATGCTGATCACCTCAGCCCCTAACTCACGGTATACATTCGGCGCGATATGGTAGGCGGCGCCATGGGCGCTATCGACGACAATCTTTAACCCAGTCAAACTTAAATGATTCGGGAACGTTCCTTTGCAGAACTCAATATAACGGCCTGCGGCATCATCAATACGGCGCACTTTACCCAGCTTTTCCGAGGCAACACACTGCATCGCATTCTGGTTCAGCGCCTTTTCTAACAAGGCTTCGATTTCCAGTTCCTGCGCATCATTTAACTTAGTACCGAAATTAGAAAAGAACTTAATGCCATTATCGTAATAAGGATTGTGGGAGGCACTGATCACCACTCCAGCATCGGCGCGAAACGTCGACGCCAAATACGCCACCGCAGGTGTCGGCATAGGGCCAATCAAAGCCACATTCACGCCTGCCGCCCGAAAATCTCGCCTCCATTGCCGACTCAAGCATATAGCCACTAATACGAGTATCTTTACCAATCAGCACTTCTTTAGTGCCCGTTGACGCCAGCACAGTGCCAGCCGCTCAACCTAACTTCATCGCAAAATCGGGGGTAATTAGAAACTCACCGACCTTGCCACGCACACCATCGGTACCAAAATACTTCCTAGACATACAGCATCCTTAAAAACAGTTAGAAACGAAAAAAGCCAAATCAAACCTGATTTGGCTTTTTAAACATGACCAAAACTAAGAAACCAAAGTTACCACTTTAGCTTTAATATCAATAGGTTTAGACGATTTCTTTTGCTGCCACACTAGATCACAAATACCATCTGTTGGTGCGAATCCCGTCGGAGCCGAGAGCAAAATCTCGCGAATCGCCTCATGGTTAAATTCATGGCAAGCTTTATCTAAACGATTAAGGATTTGCTCTAATTGGGCCCAAGGTAGAAATGTCTCATTAGCCGTCATAATACGCTCATGATCTGTCCCTGTTACATCATCACCAATAAGCAGCTCCTCGTAGAGTTTTTCACCAGGGCGCAGGCCGCTAAACTCAATTGCAATATCACCATTGGGATGATCTTCATCTTTAACCTCAAAACCACTGAGGCGGATCATTTTAGTTGCTAGATCAACAATCTTGACAGACTTACCCATATCAAGCACAAACACATCGCCACCTTTGCCCATTGCCCCAGCTTGAATAACCAGCTGGGATGCTTCGGGAATGGTCATAAAAAAGCGGGTGATTTCAGGGTGCGTTACAGTAACAGGGCCACCATTGGCAATCTGTTTACGGAACAAAGGCACAACTGAGCCTGAAGAGCCAAGCACATTACCAAAACGCACCATACAAAAACGCGTTTGGTGCGACTCTTTCGATAGCGCCTGCAATGCCAGTTCGGCCATACGTTTACTGGTACCCATAATATTAGTGGGGCGCACAGCTTTATCGGTAGAAACCAAAACAAAGGTTTCAACTTTTGCAGCGATTGCCGCTCTAGCGGTATACAAGGTACCAAACACGTTATTGCGGACACCTTCCACCACATTATGCTCCACTAAAGGCACATGTTTGTAGGCGGCGGCGTGATAAACAGTTTGTACATTAAAGGCTTGCATTACTGCTTGGACACGATTTTCTCGCTGTACTGAACCCATAATAGGCAAGATTCTCACATCAATCCCCAAATCATGGGCAGTAGCAGAAAGCTCACGCTCAATGGAATACAAAGCAAATTCCGATAGCTCAAATAGCACTAGCTTTTTAGGCGACTGCTTTAAAATCTGCCGGCATAATTCAGAGCCAATAGAGCCCCCTGCTCCTGTCACCATCACCACTTTATTTTTGATATTAGCGGTCAATAGATTTTGTCTTGGTGCAACAGAATCACGGCCCAGTAAATCTTCGATTTCAACTTCTTTTACATCACTAAATAATTTATCCCCGCTAACAAGGTCTGCCATAGCGGGTAAGGTCATCACTTTTACCGTAAGTGGTTCAAGCTGATTGATAATCTCTTGCCTACGTGAACGCGAAGCACTCGGCATTGCAAGCAATACACGGGTAGTCGCTTCTTGCTTGATTAACTTACGTAGCTCTTGCGGCGCATGTACATGCAGACCTTGAATTACCGTACCTTGCAAAGTTTCATCATCATCAACAAAGGCAATAGGATGATATTCATGGCTTTGTGCAAGGGCGATTGCAGTTTGGCGACCACTGACACCAGCACCATAAATCACCACAGGTTCACCACGGCGATTCATTCCAGCCCCCACCAGCGAACGCATAAGCGATCTAGCCCCCCCAACAAAAACCAAAGCAAAAGCAGCATAAATAAAAGGTACAGTGCGAGGCAGACCAACCTCACCGTAGTAGGCAAGCAAAACCAATGCAATAGTAGACACCAGAACCCCAGCAACTATTGCGGTAAAAGCTTGCGAACCAATATAACGCAGTACAGCCCGATACAAGCCAAGCCTAATAAAGGCGGCAATACTGATAGGAATGGTTAAAGCAATTAGCCCCCAGTATTGGGCTTTAAGCAATACCTCAACCGAATCGAGACGCACCAATAGGGCAAACCAGAAGGCAAATAACAAAAACACTGAGTCTATCGCAACACTGACTAAACGCTTTTGCGACCGCTTTAACGAGAATAGATATTGCAAAAACTCCATCTTTTGCTCCAGTTTTTTTAAAAAATACATGAAATTAGATACTAACTATATAAATCAATTTAAAGGCTCTAAATCCTTAGCGGAGATGAGTATACATGAGATCATGAGTTACAGCTAAATACAAACATGAAGTAACTAATTTGGTTTAGCAGCATCACCACTACCACTTCCTGTAGCTGTCATAAGGATGTATTTAAAATAACGGCTTAAGGTTAAGGTATCGATCATTTGCTTGTCGGTCTGGGCTAGTAACTTAGGCGTAGACATATCAATATTTTGCACCTGCGCTAAACCAGTCACCCCAGGCAAAACATTGTAAATACCTAACGCATCACGCTCGGCAATCAAGTCTTCTTGGTTAAACAAATTAGGGCGTGGTCCCACTAAACTCATCTCACCTTTTAGCACATTAATTAACTGCGGCAACTCATCAATTTTAGTCTTGCGCAAAAAACCACCAAACCTAGTAATGGCTGTATTACTGGTAAGATGACTTGCAACCGATGCAGTATCCTTACTCATAGTACGAAACTTAACCAGTTTAAATGGTTTTTTATGTTTACCAACGCGAGTTTGGATAAAAATCGGTGAGCCAGTGTCAAACAGACCAATGATGGTGACGATTAATAATATTGGCCATAGAAATAACAAACCAAAAAATGCTGCGAGAAAATCAATTAAACGAATCATAAGTTTTATTTACCTGAATCACGTAGTGTAGCCATAGCTTGCTTCATAGTTAATGGCGGAGTCCAATCCAACACTTCCTTTATATTGGAAGAGTCAACTTGTAAACTACCATATAACTGCTCAATCATGGCAGACTTCCCCGTTAACTTACCCACTAATCTCATCAAACTAACTGGTATTGGCAATTGAAACGTCTTCTTATCTAACCCGTCAGCTATGGCGTTTGTAAACTGTTTTATAGACACCGTTTCCATATCTGATGCTAAAAATGTATGACCAGCGGCATTAGGGTGAGTTGCACAAGTGATAAGAAGATCTGCGAGATTTTGCACCGCAATAAAATCACGCTTATTGTTGGCAAGCCCAAAGGGTAACACAGGGAGTTTTTTTACAAGCTTGGTCAATAAACCAAAATTACCTGGGGCATTGGGGCCATAAACCAAAGTAGGACGGACAATAACAACTTCAAGACCAGTTTCAACAGCAAGTTTTTTTAAACCAACCTCAGCGCTATATTTTGACCGTGCGTAATAATTGTGAGGACGCTCTGACTCGTTAAATGTGAACGGTTTGTCACTAGTGAATGTGCCATTAACGCCAATAGAACTCACAAAAACAAACCGTTTAACTCCAGCATTAACAGCTTCTCTAGCTAAATGTAATGTTCCAAGAGTATTAACTGATTGATAATCTGATTGTGGGGTTTGTTTATTGTGTGCCAACCCTGCTATATGTATAACCGTTTCAACGTCATCAAAAGCATCCGCCCAATTAGTATTGGCATCAATTTTATTTACTAAAAATACATCATCTACATTCAATTTATCACTACATCTAGTAACACATCGAAAGTTTCCTTGATGGCGAATAACTTCACGACCTATAAACCCCGTAACACCTGTTACTAAAACTTTCATGCATCAAACCTTAACAAGTTTACGGGTTAATAAAGTAAACAACTTATAAGGTAACTTTAATGCTACTAGTGCTAAATTAGTTTTAATACCATTTTCTTTACAAGCCCTAACAACTTCCATGTTTTGATGAATACGCCACATTAACCCACTAGAACTAATTCCGCCTTCTCTCATTTTGACCGTGATAGCCGAAACTCGATTAATAACTACATTATTAACAATACATCGAGCAATAAATTCGAAATCAGCTGCAACCCGATAATCTAATTTATAAAGCCCACATTTTTTATATACATCCTTTTTCGCGTAAAAAGTTGGATGAGGCAACATAATTCCAAACTTTATCAATGATTTCTTAAACACTTTCGAGCTATAAAGCCTAGTTACCTTATCGGTATTCCCTGCTTGCACATAAACCAAATCTGAATATACAGCTTCAATATCACCGCGATTAAAACCGGCCATTAATGTAGAAACACTAGACTCAGAAGTAAAAAAATCATCAGAATTAAGGATGCCAACAACATCCCCAGTAGCCAATTCAATACCTTTATTCATTGCATCATAAAGACCTTTATCTGGCTCACTTATCACAGTGGCAAGACGATCTTGATACTCATTGACGATGTTGAGGGTATTATCTTTAGAAGCACCATCTACTATTATGTATTCAATGTTAGGATAATCCTGCAAAAAAACGGATTCGATAGTATCACGGATAGTCGCTGCGCTGTTATAACATACGGTAATGATAGAAACTTTCATCTCAGTTCAATAATCCTTTCACCGCGCTAAGAATAACCTGTACCAACTGCTGTGCTTCGGCTTGTTTGGCAGACTCAGCATAACAACGTAACTCCGGCGCATTACCTGAAGGACGCAAATGCACAATATCGCCATCAACAAACTGCATTCTTAAGCCATCTGTTTGATCGATACGTTGAATTTGACGAATCTCCAGGTCAAGCTTTGTAAGCAACTCTTCTGGTGACAACACGGCTGTTGCAATAAAGTCTTTACTCCACTGAGCCGGCACCTGCTGTAAACGATCACTGGCCGTATAACGTTGTGGCAGAGTTACTGTTAGATTAGACAGTGGCTGCTCACCAGCTAAGGCGAGTAATGCCAAACCAGGTAATAAAGCATCGCGAGTGGGTAAAGCTTTTAGCATCTTTCCAGCAACAGTTATATCTGAACCAAGTAAGAAACCGCCGTTGGCCTCAAAGCCAGCCACAAAACCATTCAGGTTAGCAAAAGCAGCAATAACGTAAGGAGAACCAATTTTAGTCCGCACAACTGAAGAAAATATTTCAGCCTTTTCTATGGCAGTATTACAACTCACTGGTACAGCAAGACTTTGAATACCTAAAGCTTTCGCACAAAGTAAACCAACAATATCACCTCGTAACCATTGACCATTTTCGTCAGCGATAAGTGGACGGTCGCCATCTCCATCGGTAGAAAAGATAGCATCGAAGCTATATCGCTTTGACCAATCCAAACCCTTTTGTTTATCTGCATCTGTAACAGCTTCAGTATCGATCGGCACAAAAGTATTTGTGCGATCTAACGAGGTAACCTCAGCTCCCAGCGCCTTAAAAACTCTATGATAAAGGTCTCTTCCTGCACTTGAATGCTCATAAATACCAATGCGTTTGCCTGCCAGCATCTGCTGGGGAAAAATATCAAGATAACGATTAATATAGTTGTCAGATGCAACAGAACTTGTGGCAGGCAGTTCAGCTATAAAGCTTATTTGCTCTTCAGAAACCGTAATGATCGCTTGTTCATCATCTTTAGTGATTTCACCATCAGGTCGATAAAATTTTAATCCATTGCGGTCAAATGGAATGTGGCTGCCAGTAACCATTATCGCAGGTACATTTTCCTGCATAGCCTGATAAGCCAATGCCGGTGTGGGCAATACACCATAATAATCAACAAAATAACCCATTGACTCTAAGACACCAGCGCAAGCCGCCGCCATTTGTGGACTGCTGGGTCTGTTATCAATGCCTATGGCAATCCGCTTAAAGCTGAAAGAGCGTTGCATCACATTGGCGAAACCTTGGGCAAAGGCGCCACATACTTGATCGGTAAAGTCCGTAACTAAACCTCTAGCACCACTGGTGCCAAAGGCAATACCACTTTCCGATAAAACTGAGCTGAGACTCGGCATAAACTACTTCCCTTCTACTCGTCCGTATCTATCTTCAAAACGAACGATATCGTCTTCACCAAGGTACGAACCGGATTGAACTTCAATCAGTTCTAAGTCCACTTTGCCAGGATTTTCTAGCGCATGAATGACACCTACAGGTATATAGGTAGATTGATTTTCTGTTAACAGAATATCCTTCTCACCGTTCGTCACTTTCGCCGTGCCTGAAACTACAATCCAATGCTCTGCACGATGATGGTGCATTTGTACCGATAACTTAGCGCCCGGTTTTACAGTAATCCGCTTAACCTGAAAACGATCTCCATTATCGATCGAGTCATACTTACCCCAGGGACGATATACTTCACGATGGAAAGTCACTTCTGAGCGCTGCTCAGATTTCAGCTGACCCACTATCGCTTTCACATGCTGTGATTGATCTTTATGAGCAACCAACACCGCATCCTTAGTATTAACAATCACTAAGTCCTCAACACCGACTGTTGTGACCAGCTTATTACCACCAAAAACTAAAGTGTTTTTGGTATCAACAGATTTAACATCGCCATTAAACACGTTGCCATCAGCATCTTTGGCAGAGACTTCCCATAAAGCTGCAAAACCGCCAACATCACTCCAACCGGCATCCATTGGCACTACCACAGCATCTTTTGTATGCTCCATTACGGCATAATCAATAGAATCGTCTGGACAGGCTTCAAACGCGGCTTTATCAATTCGAATAAAATCGCTGTCATTATTTTGAACTTGTATAGCAAGCTCGCAGGCTGAATAAATATCAGGGCGATAGGCTTTCAATTCAGAGAGATAACGACTAGCTTTAAATAAAAACATGCCACTATTCCAGTAATAATCCCCGCTTTTAATATACGCCTCAGCTGTAGTTAAATCTGGCTTTTCCACAAAACAGTCAACTACAAAACCTTCTTGATAAGTATCACCACGTTTAATATAACCGTAACCCGTTTCTGGCTTGTTGCCTACAATCCCGAAGGTCACTAACTTGCCAGCTAGTGCTAATTCTGTTGCCATACTTACTGAATGTTGAAATGCATCAACATCATCAATTACATGATCAGCAGCTAACACCAACAGTAAAGGATCTTGACCTAACTCAACCGCTTTAAAGGCCGCTAAAGCTATAGCCGGTGCAGTATTACGACCAACTGGCTCTAAAAAAATACCGCTATGCTTGACACCTAACTGCCTTACCTGTTCTGCGGCAATAAAACGATGTTCTTCATTGCAAATCAACATCGCTGGCGCATGGTCGATACCAGCCAACCGACTAATAGTGTTTTGCAGCATAGTAGCTTTGCCAGAAAGCGATAAAAACTGCTTAGGAAAATTGCCACGAGATAGAGGCCATAAACGGGTACCGGAGCCTCCGGCCATAATTACAGGTAAAATCATCATCAATCCTTAATTAAATCGGTAAAAGCATTATCAAAGTACCACTTAGTATGAATGTGTACTCTATCGTCAGACAGTAAACTTGGAACATCAACCCATTTATAACCGCCATGCTGAATGGCCAGGGGTAAATTATCTAACTGATTATCAAGCTTTAAATAATACGCAATTGCTACATAATGGGTTGTATTATCAGTCGTGGAAACATTGCCACTGAATGCACTATCACTAAAGACATTATCAGCATAAAAGTGGTCAAATGGACCGAGTAAACTGGCTTGCTCAATAGTAAATTCTTGTCCAAGTTCATCACGCGTTAAACGCTTAAAGGCATCTGCCAGCACTTCATTTTTTAATATGCGCCCACCAGGAACAAACCAATAGTCTTTAGCGGGTCGATTTAAACGCTTGCCCAGTAACACTTGGCCAACCGAATTAGTTACCACCAAATCAATAGAAACAAGTGGGGTACTTTTGATAACCGTCGAGAAGGTCGTTTGGTCCAAAAACATGAGCGTCTACTTCCTAAAATTATCTTGGTTGGCCAAGAACCATTGGTAAGTAGCCAGTAATCCCTGCTCTAAGGCTACCGAAGCCTGCCAACCTAAAGATCTTAAGCGTGATACATCCATCAATTTACGTGGCGCCCCATCGGGTTTAGAGGCATCGAATACAATTTCACCTTTAAAGCCAACCACCTTAGCCACCGTCTCAACCAACTCACGAATTGTACAATCAACACCGGTTCCAACATTAATGTGGCTTAACATGGGTGCAGTATTCGCAGAGTAAGTCGCTTGGTCTAAGTTCATCACATAAATTGAGGCTGCAGCCATATCATCAACGTGTAAAAATTCCCGCATCGGCGTACCTGATCCCCACGCCATCACCTGAGGCTCGCCGTTAAGTTTTGCTTCATGAAAGCGGCGCAGTAGCGCAGGAATAACATGGGAGTTTTCAGGATGAAAATTATCGTTCTCACCATACAAGTTGGTTGGCATCACTGAGCGGTAATTGCGGCCATATTGGCGATTGTAAGACTCGCACATTTTAATACCAGCGATTTTGGCAATGGCATAGGGCTCGTTCGTGGGCTCCAAGGTACCAGTTAACAATGCGCTCTCTGTCATTGGCTGGTTGGCAAGCTTTGGATAAATACATGATGAACCTAAAAACAATAAATCCTGCACGCCTGCAAGATGCGCACTATGGATAATGTTATTTTGAATAGTCAGGTTCTCATAGATAAATTCAGCAGGGTAAGTATTATTGGCAATAATGCCGCCCACTTTTGCTGCTGCAAGATAAACTTGGTCAATTTTTTCAGTTGCAAAAAATACCGCACCGCGGTTTGATCAAGCAGGTCAAGCTCATCACGCGTACGGGTCACAACGTTAACATCACAATTCCTTTGTAGTTGACGTACAATAGCAGACCCCACCATACCTCGATGACCAGCAACAAATATGTTTTTCATGTAAAAAACCCATCAAACAATAAAAATAAAAAAGCTGAGAGTGTACTCTCAGCCGAAGCACAATTAAGCGAGGTTACTCAACTGATACGCTAATATCGTAACCATGATGTTTAAGGATGGCATGTTGCTTTGCTTTATCCAGATCGTTTTGCACCATCTCGGCACACATTTCTTCAACCGTAATTTCTGGCACCCAGCCAAGCTTAGCTTTCGCTTTTGACGGATCTCCTAATAAAGTTTCAACTTCTGCCGGGCGGAAGTAACGAGGGTCAACCTTAACAATCACATCACCCACCTTAAGCGCAGGGGCATTATCGCCTTCAATTGCAATAACAGTGGCAATTTCATTCACCCCTTCACCACTAAATCCAAGGGTAATACCCAGCTCTGCCGCTGACATACGTACAAATTCACGTACCGAAATTTGCTTACCAGTAGCAATCACAAAATCTTCTGCTACGTCTTGCTGCAACATCATCCATTGCATACGCACATAGTCTTTAGCATGGCCCCAGTCACGAAGTGCGTCCATGTTTCCTAGGTATAAACATTTCTCTAACCCTTGGGAAATATTGGCAATAGCGCGAGTAATCTTACGGGTAACAAACGTTTCTCCACGACGTGGTGACTCATGGTTAAACAAAATGCCATTACATGCATATATACCGTAGGATTCACGGTAATTCACCACGATCCAATAAGCATACATTTTGGCTACGGCATAGGGAGAGCGCGGATAAAACGGAGTCGTTTCGCGCTGCGGAATCTCTTGCACAAGGCCATATAACTCAGAAGTTGATGCCTGATAAAAACGGGTCTTCTTCTCGAGCCCACAGATACGGATTGCTTCAAGTAACCGTAACGTCCCCATCGCATCGACATCAGCAGTGTATTCAGGTGATTCAAATGATACCGCAACGTGAGACTGGGCACCTAAATTGTATATTTCATCTGGTTGAATCTCTTGTACTAATCGTACCAAATTAGAGGTATCCGTTAAGTCACCATAGTGCAGGAAAAAATTAGGGTTAGATGCATGTCTATCTTGATAAATATGATCGACACGCTCCGTATTAAACGATGAAGCACGGCGTTTAATACCGTGAACTTCATATCCCTTTTCTAATAACAATTCTGCTAAATAAGAACCGTCTTGGCCAGTGATGCCTGTGATGAGTGCGACTTTATTGCTCATTTTATTTCCTGTGTTAAAAATTGATTTTCTATATCACTAATTATTTAGTAAGCAATTCGTTGTAAACCGCCAACGTTTCATCAAAACAGCGATCCCAAGAAAACTTGGCTGCTTGATCAAAACCGGCAGTAATTAATTGCTTTCGCATTGTTGGTAATTTTATCAAAGCTTTACTGAATGCGGCAACCGTTGCTTTATCCACCAAAATTGCGGCATCACTAGCCACTTCGGGAATGGATGAAACATTCACCGCAATAACCGGGCAACCAGCGCGCATAGCCTCAATAACCGGAATACCAAATCCTTCATAGCTTGAGGGATACAGCAACGCATAGGCTTGGTTATAAGTTTGATTCAGCTCTTCGTCACTTAAACGGCCAAGCCACCGATAACGGTTAGGCAAATGTACATCAAGGTGCTTTACTTCATTTTCATTAAGTTTGCCACCACCCACGATTTTCAGTTGTAAATTTGGCACAGTGGCAACCGATTCAACCGCTAACTTAAAGTTCTTGTAACCACTGCGTGCACCAACAAACACTACATCTTGGCTTTGTTCACTTGATACTCCATCGAGTGGATAATAACTCTCCGAAACACCGTTATGAATGACTCGAATTTTTTTCGGGTCAACCGGGCAATATTGCTGTAAATCTTTTGCCGTATTGTGCGATACACAGATCACTAAATCGCTGTTGCGAATTGCTCTATTTTTTTGCCATGAATGCACCCACTTAGCAGGGCCTTTGACAAATTTTTCATAAGTGAAGTCATGAACTGTTGTAACAATCTTAATGTTAGATTTATCATTCGGTGGCAATCTATAATAACTAGAATGAAAGACACCAGATTCATATAAAAAAGAGCAGTCTCTGTATCTATTTATTTTATTTATAGAACCCAAATCCAATACAATAAATTGTTTTCCAGAATCTACCATTCTCAAAATAATGTTATTGAAATAAACACTAATTCCACCACCTGATTGGAGATTGTAAATTATCGGATCAAATATAATCACTCACACCCTCACTTTCATGTTTTAGCTATAATAACTTTTTTCATGTCCATAGTTTTGTATAAAACGGCGAGCACGAATCCAACATAAATTGCGCTAACCGGTGACACGCCGTACAAACCGAAGTATGGAACAAGGAAGAGCAACAAATAAAATTTTGAAGTTCTCACAGTAATTTTAGATATCAAAAAAATAGACACTAATAAAAAACCAAAAATACCTACATTTATTATCAACCTACCAAATGGAACGTTCCATATAGCATATCTATTGATATTACCCACCTCAGAGCCAAAAGAGAATATGTGATCAGCATAATCAGGCAAAGATATTATCCTATACAACCCCATAGACCCAAGCCCAAATATCGAACCATACGTGTTAAATTCGAATAAATAATTTAAACTATCCATTGCAGAGACATATAAAGTATAATATTCCGAAAAAATAATCTGATATACATTTGGCAGTAGAGGATAAACAAAAAAGAAAAAAGAAAAACAAAAACACATTTAAAAGTAAAGCCGCATTAACTAAAACTCTATAGAAAATATATTTTGTGTTATAAGAATACATTACCAAACCGACGAAGAAAAAATAAGGAATTGCCCCCTTCCTTTGTGAAATAAGAGCCAATAAAAGAGCAATACTACAACAAATAAATAACTTGTGACGTTCCTTTTTTTTATCTATATCACTGCGAGAACTAACTAAAGTAAGAATACAAGCTGTCATAACACCAAAAAATAAGTATTCATCGCCAGCAAAGAAAATTTTCCATTGAAATCCGAATATTTCTCTTTGTATAACATGCTCCGATGGAAATAAAATCATTGCAACCATTTTTACAATCCAACAAAACATTGAAAAGTAGATTAAATTAATGATTCTGCTCTTATCAAAACTTACCACCAAACAAAAAAACCAATAGCAAAGATAAATGATCTTATATAAAAAAGAAAATAATTCCAATTTACCTCACCATAAAAAACAGATATAACTGTAGAAAACAACCCCAGAAAAAAACAAAATACAGAATCAAAATGCCTTTTAAATGCAAAAGATTACGCAAATAAAATGGAGAAATAAGTAATAATAGGATAGATAATAAATCTATCACTTTAATAGATGCAATTATATTTTTTGTGTAAACACTCGGATAAATTTCAGGTGTAATTCTATACAGTGCGTCTGGTATCGCATAAGTATTAGTACACATAACCAAAACCAAAATAATTGAAAAATGCCACTTCTTTTTTATAACAAGTAAAAAAACAAAACAATCAAAAATTGAATTTCAGGGAAATAAAAGAAATTAAATGAGCTGGCTACTGCAAAAATAACGGAGGTCAAATACCAGTTGAGATGAATCATTTTTTATCAACTATAATTTTATTGAGATTTTCACAAAAATTATCGAAGGAAAACCGTTTAAAATCTGAATATTTAAGATTGGATGAAATAGTTTCCAATAAAATATCTATATTAGTTTCTGACCATTGACGGATGTTCATATTAGAATCTATGACAACACCGGCTTCACCGCTATCAATTATTTCCATTGGACCTTCACCCTGTGCTGAAATAATATAACAACCATAGTACAATGCCTCAACCAATGCTAACCCGAATGGCTCATTTTCAGACATTGAGATTAAAAACTGACTTTGCTGCCACAACGGCCTGAGATCAGGCTTGTATCCATGATATGTTATTCGCGGATCAATATGACTCTGTTGAATTATCTCAGATTCCAACATCAAAGCATCTGGATCATTTTTATCTGGCCTACCACATATATGAAGAAACCATTTTTTATCAGCATTCAGGTCTGCTAGGATTTTAAATAACTCAATAACTTTATCAATTCTTTTCCATCTAGTAATTTGAGCGACACAAAGGCAGTGTACTTCATTCAGTTGTATATTCTTTTTAACTTCAACCGGCTGGTAGATTGTACAATTAGGAAAATAAATTGTATTTTTAACACCTATACTCTTTAATATATCAACCCTGGATTTAGTTATCACTAGGATTTTATCGACTAACAGCGAGATTATCCAACAAATAATTCTTGCTTTGACATTTTGAATTTTATGACTATCATGAAGATAAAAAAATGATCTATTTAATAACGCAACAGGCCAATTATTAACAAGTGACTCTATATCATTAAATATAAAAATCGCATCATTTTTTATCAAGCCACGTTTAAAAAAACATCTAAATCCAGCAATGAAATAAATAACTGAATTTAGCGGATTTGAAGATATTTTTTTTAAACATTTTGTTTTTCTTACTTCAAGACTAAAATCATTTTTATTTAAGACGAAATCTTCTGAGGCACAAGTTAAATAGACTCGATTATCTTTAGATAAGGTGTAAAGAGCCTTAGCTAAAATAAGCAACATTTTTTCAGCACCAGAGTAAATTTCAGAGGAACTATACAGATAAAATTTATTTGACATTATAAAACCACTTTTACTTTTTCTTTTATAAAGCAAAATAGCCTAGATTTTTTATTTAGATAAGTATATACAAGTGCCAGATACGCCATTAAATAGTTACCACCATTTTTTACTGAAACACATCTAACCTCCTTAAGTGTTTTGAGATAATCACTATCATGTACGCCACCCGCAACCATATAAGCCAAAGGATAATCAATCTTCCTTGCTTTGTGTGATGCTAAATAGCTCCTAAGTAACAAGTCATAATCCATCGCTCTTTTGAGATTTAGATCAAAATAACCTACATCAAAAAATATTTTTTTGCTTACAATGGTTGAAGGATGAAGAAATGGCATAACATATTTAATTTTTCGTTCGTAATTAGAAGCGGGAATTAGTAATGTCTCACGCCCCTGTTCAAGCCAGAACATATCACCATAAATTATCGATTCTTTATTAGTTTTTATAAATTCTAAAACTTGATTTATTGCATCCCCATTCAAATAATCACCAGCATTTATAAACCAAATATAATCCCCACTAGCAGCTTTCACCCCTTTATTAAAGGCATCACTGATTCCTGCATCTTTTTCTGATATAAAATAATCAAAATGATGCCGATATTGCTTATAAAGATCATGTGATAAATCTGTTGAACCACCATCAATAACGAGATACTCAACATGTGTGTTTTTCTGTGCAATAACACTTTTTATTGTATTTTCTAAACCTTCAGAATATGCATTGAAAGAAATTGTGATTATAGAAATTTTAGGTTTTTGCAACATGGCGATATGTTCTCAAATATTCTTTAGCAATAATCGAATTCATCCTGATTTGTCTACTTGCATTAGCAATAGTAAATTTATCGAAAGCTCTAGTATTTTCTTTCAAAGAAATTTTATTAGACAATTCGATAGGATCTACTTTTTCGATTAAGTATCCAACTTCATCATTATTAATTAGATCATTCATGCCCCCAATATTAAACGCAACACAAGGCGTACCACAGGCCAATGATTCAACTAGAGTATTAGGCAGATTATCTTGCAATGAGGGTGCAACAAAGAGGTCTGCCGAGTTATAAAGCAAACAGAGGCTGATATCGTCATATAGTCGCCCCATGTAATGGGTCTTGATCCCCGTCACTTGTTCAGCATCGCCGTGGCTGGCACCAAATACCACCAGTTCTATCTGATCGGCCTTCCCCTCTGTTTGCAACTGCTGCAGCGCAGGGATCAGCAGATGGTAACCTTTGCGTGGGTCCGAAGTACTTGACATGGCGCCAAACAGCAACAACTGCTTGTCTTGCGGCAATCCCAGTGCTTCACGGGCCAACTCTCTGGGCAGTGGGCGGTACACATTGTGATCGATACAGTTGCTGGTAACCGTCACTGGCAAGCCAGCAAACAGAGTGCTTTGCCGGACACAGTCGGCTAGCCAATGGCTGGGCGTTACTATCTGAAATGACTTGCCAGCCCAAGCCTTTTGCTTGCGCATAAAGGTCCAGCGATCGAGGTCCAGTCCGCTATGTAGCTCATTGCGACTATCGCGGCTATACCCCATTTTATAACGTTGCGATGGTTTATCATCGTCGTAATGCTCAGCCCCACTAAAGGCCCACATATCGTGCAGCGTCCAGACCACCGGTTGGCTAATACGACCGATTTCCCCCACCGACAGCATCTCCCCACCCAACCAATGAAGATTGACCACATCAGGAGCCAGCTTATCAACGTCTCGCAGCAGACCGGACGGTAAAAGGTTAAGTGAGTGATGTACCCAGTTCGGACTTTTTTGCAAACGTACAATATAACGACTTAATGCTGCGGACAGTTTGATAAGCAACCGCCGCATACCGGAGACAGTGTGCACGAAGGGATCATCCGAGCATTTATTTATCACCAGCATGTGGCTATCGAGACCCAAGCTACGCTGCGCCTGATGCAAACGAAAGGCGGCGCGTGCGGCACCACCATCCAGATCGCTATAGCAAATGTGGAGGATCCTCATGCCTTGACCTCCTGCAGTTTCGCCAACAACGCTGGGACGAAACTGAGCTGTTCCATGGAAATGGGCATGGCTGGAGGTGCATCCAGTGCTCTTTCTAGCGCAGTAAGTAATTCCTCAACCTTGAGATCTGTCATGCCCAGCAGGGGCGCACCAAAGCGCTCTGCCAGCGAGCGGACCTTGCCCTTACCTAGGGTGTAGTCCATTCCCACCGAGTTCACACCCAGCCCTAAGCCAAATACTAGCGAGTGGAAGCGCATGGCCAGCAGAGCATCAGCTGCCACGAACGCCTCACAATAGGGCAATGGTGCCATTTCCGGCCCCAGCAATGAATAATCCAGCACAGCTTCAAGCTTAGGTTGCTGGCGGAACAAGCGACGATAGAACCAGCGGTCATCTGACCCGAAGTGGTTGGTACACATAGGCAGTGGCCGGATCAACAGATTTGGTCGTTTGGCCGCCAGCAGACTCAACGCCTCCACGACCACCTTTTCATAGTTGTCGCGAATGGCCAACGCATGGGCAAGCGGGATATGACGCGCGTACTCCTGATAAGGGAAATCACGCAGCCCAAGCAACAGGATCTGGCGTTCGGGATCTAGCGTCTTGCTTGGCAATTGCCCAGCGATGCTGGCCAACCAGGTAAAGGCCGGATCTTCTGTCACCGGATCTTGCGCCACGTCTACACCAATCTGTTGCGCATAGTCACGTGAACGGGCATCCCGATAAACTCTGATATCTGCCAAGCGCAAGATGCTTGCAATGCTCTCATTATGCCAGACATCACCCAATGGCCCGACACCACAACCGGCTACGACAGTACGGGCTTGACCCTGCTTAGCACGCTCAAAGATAGCTTGCATTGGCGCCAGTGAATCAATTGCCATCAGAGGACCGCCACCAAACACCACATAGTCCATGTTGCGAGCAAGACCAATCCCCTCTTCAGGAGCCACAATCCGGGTGTTTCGAAATTCCGGCATCTGGCGGCGAGTCATTTCACTGATATAGGGAAAGAGGGCAACCACGACAAAGCGCGTATCTTCACCGAGTTGACGTCTTAGAACATGCATCACCCCACCGATAATCCCTTTGTCACCGAGGGTTTCGGTTCCATACCAGCCACAAATAAGTACCTGCTTGACTGCAACGGATGCCAGCGGCAAATCACTTTGTGTGCGATAATACTGAAGCTGTTTGCTGTATCCACGGCGTTGACGTAAACGGTTGAGTACTGTAAATCCAGGCATTTGGCGCAATCTTTTTTTTAGTCCGACACGTTCCTCAATACGTGATAACACCATTTGGCGATAAACCGCAGGGCTGGGAAGGCCAACGTAATCGTGGTGACAATTGGCGCATTCATTGGCAATGATTTCTTCCAAATGTGGTTTATTGTCAAAATAAGCCTTTAAAGGATCACCATCTGCAATATTGTTCATAAGGGCTTTACTCTTGACGGCACAATATGCAAGTTCACCTTTCGCAGTAATGGTTGCACCACGATGCTGCCAGTCACAACCAGCCGCTCTCGGTTTATCATGCAAAATTTGATCAATTAAAGAACGATAAAAGAATCGTTGTAATGGGCTCGGTTCGTAATACTTAATTAGACCCTCAAGAAATTCGACAAACTCGTATTTCTCTTCAAAAGTCAGTGCATAGGGATCGAGTAAATTTTCCGTATAGAGGCGCTGATGCGGTACCCCTTGACGATACTTGATATATAAGCCTCTACTAACACAAAACTCAAAAAGATCGGCTAGATGGAATACATTCTCACGAATGACGGTACAACCAATTCTGACGTTATCCACTTGATCAAAGTCGCTGAGAAATGCCAAAACTTTTTTAGCATTCTCAAAGTTACCAGTGCGACCACGGACTCGATCATGGACTTCTTCAAATCCATCTAATGAAACCATTACATCAAAATACTTACCTCTAGCTTTGACAAGCTTACCTATTTTTTCTATTTGCTCAATCACTTGCATATATTTATAAGCATTAGTGATCAACGATATCTGTTTAAGATTAGGTAGTTGATTAAGAGCCACTTCTACCAGCTCGATCAAATCATCACGCAGAGTCGGCTCACCACCATTAAAACCTATTCCTTCTACACTGCGAAATAATTCGCTACTCAACCCCTTACGTAGATCATCTACCGAAATATCATTACTTTTTTATTTTCCCAAATTCGGCACATCTGGCAACGAGAATTACAAATGTCATTAACTGGAAACTGGATTACTATTGGTCTCTCTAATTCTTTACTGTGACCAATAAATGAGTTGCGTACTTGTTGATAGAATGATTTGAGCTTCATGAGATAATTATTTCCGTTCACGGACAAAATGATAAAGATGTGTTGGTATAAAAGCCCCGCTCTTAAGCCAGAACATGGGTCTAAGTTGAGGATGCAGAAAATCATAAAAGTAGAAAGCTGCACTTAATCCAGCCACGGTTGCAATAGCAGATCCTGTAACTCCGTAGATGGGTATTAATGTCCAATTTGTTATTGCACTAACTGCCAAACCAAATAAATTACGTTGCAAATTTAGTTTTAATTTTTTTTCTGCAACTAGCCAAGAACCAGATGTGAGCCCCATACACAAGAAAATACCACCCCAAGTGTGTAGCACAATAACATTCGCACTTTCAGCATAAGTAGGGCCAAATAGTAAAGAAACGATCCAATCTGCTGTTAGGCTGAAAAAAATGGCCACAACAAAAGATAGCGTTACTAAAAAAGACATTAACATTTTAATACCTTCGAAATAATTTTCGTAAGATGAACTGCGTAATGAAACTAATTTAGGGAATGTTGTTGCAATAATAACTGATGGTAAAAAATACCAAGCCTCTGTAATTCTAGTCGCAGCTGAATAAATCCCGACACTTGCATCACCAGCAAGCCATTGTAAGAAAATCTGATCGAGACGCATAAACAGTATTGCACCAAATCCCGCTATTATTTCAGGCCAAGACTCTTTGACTAGGTCTAGACCTCGTTGAACATTTATCTGCTTTGGTGCCAATTTTAATTTATGCCTGCGGATAAAAAATAGATAAAAAAACAAAGCTACTAGTAAATACTCAATCATTACTAGCCAAATGAAAGCTTCAACCCCACCACCTAGCATGATGACGCCAACTTTCAACAATGAAACAATAAAAAAAGTAGCTAACCGACAGAGACTGATACGTTTAAAATCAGAAATCCCTTGCGCATAAAAATCAAAGACATCAAAAGAGATAAAAAACAATGATGCGAAAACGACTGCTATAAAAAGTAATTCCTCAGACCAAATTAATGAGCTCACGGCGATCGCCGTTATCCAAAGAGTTAAAGATACAAAAAGTCTTAAATATAAAGCAGTAACAACTGTGTTCTGACCAAAAAATTTATCACCTATGTGGTTCGCAACCTCTCGCACAATAATGCGATTAAGCCCAAGCGAACTGAGCACAGAAGCAATAGATAACAATGAAATGTAAAAATTTAGTTGACCAAATCCCTCTGGTCCCAAATTTCTTGCCATTAAACTACTTATTAACACACCAATAACTAGACGACTGCTTTTTTCAAGAAGCATCCAAAGAGTATTTTTAAAAACATTGCTTTTCAATATATTATCTCTCGATTGAAATACAGCTTATAATTATCAATCAAAAACAGATGATTCTAAAAATGATATCAGTAAATATCAACTTCACCAACATTATTGCAATTAGAACTCATATCCTGATCCAAATAACAACCAGTGACAAGCCAAGATAAATTGGAACCCAACTTACTGACAGAGTATTACTTCATCGTCACGTTAAAAGATATATTTTATAACCTGTCATTATGTAATTAAAGTCTTTTCTAATCACGTCACGGTAGTAATCGTGCTCATCATGAGATGATATTGTTTTTTCGATTCTATTTAAATTTTAAAATTAATTTTTTATAATAGCTTATCTTCAATTTATATTAATTTAGCCCACCAATGTTATTAGAAAATTTTTTTGCCAATGACATGGTCATACTAACCTGAAATAGTGACTCCAAAAAGCCAGTTAAAAATACCATTAGAGTACAAAAAGTTTCTCATGAAATGATTTCATTACTTTAACAAATAAATCACCTTGAAAAATCATAACACTGAACCAATTGATTTATTTACAAATTCCGCACTTACAATCACTAAAACAAACAAACAAACAAACAAACAAACCATTTAAAATCAATAACTTCGTTGCAATCACTTACCAATACTAGATTTTTTATTTAATTTTATTGTTTCATCTATGTTATTTTGTACTGTAATATTTTTCCATTGAATAGTTATTAGCTAAAGCATAAAAGTTATTAAACAATAACCACTCTTTTACTCAACGTCGCAGATAGTCACCGCTTTGCACATTCGTAACCCAAGTCTGGTTATCCAGATACCACTGCACAGTTTTGCGAATACCACTCTCAAAGGTTTCGCTAATTAAGCTCAGTACTCATCTTGCTGGCGTAGCGGTGCTCGTGGCCTGGACGGTCGGCTACTTTAATGATGAATATTGAGTGTTGAGTGAATATCCTCGTTCGTATATCAGAACTAGTTCATCCAAAATTGACCTGATAGTTTTCACTACCTCAATATTTTGTTTTCATTATGGCCGCCAATATTATAAATTTCACCAATTTGCCCTAGTTAAGTACTTTGTGTAGCATGTAAGCATGGTCTTCGATATATAACCAATCGCAGATTTGATCACCTCTACCGTAAATAAGTAGTGCCTTCCCATCGAGTGCATTAAGTATATTACTAGCGGGATAAGCTTTTCAGGGAAGTGAAAAAGGCCCGTTGTTATTTGATCATTTAGTGATAATCATCGGAAAGCCATAAGTGCGAAGCCAAGCACGAACTAAGTGGTCACTCGATGCTTTGGATGCAGAATATGGGCTGCGAGGTGCGTAGGAGGTCGTTTCTGTACACAGTGGTAATTCTTGATTTACAACTTGGCTTTCTTGCTCATCTTGGTATGGCAAATCACCATAGACTTCATCGGTTGAAATATGGTGAAAGCGAAATGCAGCTTTACGCTCAGCATTGAGTTGCATCCAATAATGGCGGGCGGCTTCGAGTAGCGTGTAAGTACCAACAATATTGGTCTGAATAAAATCAGAAGGACCAGTAATTGAACGGTCAACATGTGACTCTGCAGCAAGATGCATTACTGCATCAGGTTGATGCTGTACAAATACCCTACCAAGCTCTACTCGATCACAAATATCTACTTGTTCGAAGGTATAACGAGAGTTATTGCTAATCGAAATCAATGATTCTAAGTTGCCCGCATAAGTCAATTCATCAACGTTAATTACGCTATCTTGAGTGTTGCTGATAATATGACGAACGACTGCTGAGCCTATAAAGCCGGCGCCGCCTGTGACTAGAATTTTCATATTTACTACCAAATCGATTAATCTAACCACGCAAAATGCGTTAACTTAGAGGGAAAAATAAGGATAATTTGCATATTTTCATCTCAACCTTCCAAACCAAGCTGAGACGCTTTTCATCCATTTTGAGACAGCTGTATTTCGCCATCCTTTGTAAAACCTAGATTTTACTGTTTTTCTTCAAACTGGTCCCAATAGGTACCTCTCCCAGAAGCAAACTCTTAAAGCAAGATCCCCGCATCGATAACTGCTCCTGCGTTATTGTCTTATTAATGCTGGATCCCCGCGTTCGCGAGAATGACTGCTAAAGGGCGAGGATGACGGATAACAGAAAGGTTCTAGGCCCTAGAATCTAGGTTCTAGATTTTCTTCTTTTCTGAAAAAATGCCTTACTAGCACTAACATTCCCCCCAGCATGCCGCCGAGCATAGTGCCTAGTACGCATATTAGTGCACGTTTAGGTTTAGCCTTTTCTTCGGGCGCTAAGGCGGGGTCGATAGTCTTAAACACATATTCATCGCGTACTTCGGCAAACATAATGGTTTTAGCTTGTTCTTCCACTAACTTATAAAGAATCGCTTTAATATCGGCGACATTGGTTAAGGCAATTTGCTTATTTAAAAATTCGCTGCTGCGATTGGCTTCAGCTACGTCACGCTCTTTCATCACTTTATTAATATCTTCAATTAACCAAGTAACCCATTGCTCTGCAGTAGTCGGAGATAGATGTTCTACAGATAGTGTTACCATTCCAGTGTCTTTGGCCGAGTTTACAGCAATAATTTTGCTAAAAACTTTATAGGCTTCCTGCATTGATGGCTCGCTCTTTAATGGCGCTTTAACTTCACGTACCCAAGAATTAGTTTGATCATTATATAGTTTAGGATCATAGATCAATTTATCGGCATCTCTATCCCATTTTTTAGCGGCCATTAAATCAGCGAGAATATTATGTTTTTGAATAAAATCACTGGTAAATTGGCGTGATTTTAACACCTCAATGGCAAGCAGTGTTTTATCCGTACCAGCGCTTTTGCCGCGCAAATTTACTCCTGCAAAGCTGGCTAAGCCTCCAAACTGAGAGGCCAATGCACTTAAGCCACCGCCTTGTTCTTCAGCAGCAGGGGCTAGTAGGGCTTCGGATTTATAGATATTTGGCTGTTTTATCGCAAATATGACTGCACCAATTGCAAATATGGCAGTGATTGCCAAAATCAACCATTTGCCTTGCCAGATGACGGAAAAAAGCTCGCGAAGATCGATTTCGTCTTCTTGCACTTGAGGAAACCTTGCGTCGGATTGGTATGTGTTTGGATTTTGAGTAATTTGTGTGTTCATTGGTTCTTCAGGTTCTAGGCCCTAGGTGCTAGGCCCTAGGAAAGCTTAAAGATAGTTAAAGAAGGGGCTAGGCGTTAGGAAAAGCAGAGCGCTGCGCTTCTAGGGGCTAGCGCCTAGAGCGAAGCGTCCTAGTTTCTAAGTACTTTTATAATCTGTGGACTCTTCTCGGACACAGCCTTTTCGTATTATTATCAAAGAAGCAAGCATTGCTGAAATTTCTTTTGCCTCTTTGATAAGAGTCATTCCGATTTGCTTGTCTATCACGCCAATTTCTATCGCAATATATATCTGAGTTATCAGCTCCCCAGATGAGCCTTTTGCAAAATAAAGAAATCTTGCGGACTCTGCATTCGACTCACGCTCCTCACCCTCTGCAATGTTTGAGGGAATAGAAACTGCCGCTCTGGTCATTTGATCTCTGAGCCCATAATCTCGGCAATTTTTAAGTTCCTTATAAACATCACATGAAAGGCGACAAGCGCGTTTCCAAACATCCAGTTGTTCGAATCGCATAGGAACTCCTTAAAAGCAGAAGCTAGGACGCTACACTTCTAGGGCCTAGTGCCTAGTGCCTAAATCCTAGAGCCACGTAGTGGCGTCCTAGAGCAGCGCTTTTTGCTGCGTCCTAGCAGTTGCGAAGCAACGCTCTAGAGGCCAAAGGCCGTCCTAGATTATTCGTTCTATAGCCCTGCGATGGCAGAGATTGCGACTGCGGTGTTGTAGATAATGCCGGTGACTTGTGTCCAAAGGGTTAGGTTGTCTTTGTACTCGGTATCTAACGGAACAATGACTGTATCACCTGGTTGCAGTTGTTCACCACTGCTAAACCAGTTAGAACGGCTTGGCATTGACACTGCACCATTGGCTTGGATGATATAAGTACGATCTTCATCGGCGCGTTTTCTTGAGCCGCCAGACATTGCCAGATACTGGTCAATCGTTAGCCCTTCTTTATATCTGTGCGTAGCCGGATGTTGCACTTCCCCCATTACCGCTATAGTTTGCTTAGTGGAAGGTACATATAAAATATCGGCATCTTCTAGTTGTAGATCGGCCTGCTTAATGCCCAGTGAAATTGCGGGCAAATCGACCACTAAACGTCCAACAGCTTTGATATTTTCCAGATCGGCCAACATTAACTGAGCATCGGAGTAATTCACCACGGCGCCATCTTTTGATACACCACGGGTGGCAATATCACGGCGCAGTTGATCGGCAAGCTTTTTAATTTCAATCTGTTCCTGCTGACGTACAGACTCACGCACGAATACCGCAGAGGGCAGATAGGCATAATCAGTAAAGCCGCCAACACGGGCTATTAAATCGCTTAGGGTTTCGCCTCGACGAATGCTATAACGACCGGGGAATTTCACTTCACCACGGATTTCAACTACTTTACTCTCTTGCCAATCCGGCGTTGTCATCACTGTGAGTATGTCTCTACCCACTAAACGCGCATTTGCCGCTTCATCCCCTTGTAGTGCTAACTCCAGATCGAGGTTACGATGATCGACCTTTGAGCCCTCATTATCCGTCATTGTCGAGGTTAATTCGGCCCTAACGGTATAAGCGCCTTCCTTTAAACCACCCGCGGCGGTAATTAAATCGGATACTCTCGCGCCGACAGATAAGGGATAAGCTCCGGGTAACTTAACTTGGCCATCGATGGCGACAATTTGAGTGCCTTTACCTGCACGACCTTGGTTATTGAGTTTGACCATCACAGGATAGAGCAACTCTTGGCGACGCATCTGGTCGCTTAATTTAAGTAACTCGTTATCTTCAAAGAGATTTGCCAACATTTTGCTGACAACACCTTTAACTACGGTTACCTGCTCATTCCTCGGTGCATCATTAACAACAACGCCTGCAATTTGACCACGTTTGCTGAGTTTAACATCTTCAAGCTGAGCAAAACCAGTGTTGAATAAGTCGGAACCCGATAGGCTATCACTATTGAGCGAAGTGACTTTAGCAACTCGCTGCTTCACTAATTTATTTAATTCGTAACGGTTTTGCTCATTATCTGAAAAGTTAAAAATGATAATTTTGTCACGCGGATTTAAGGTTAAGTCTTGCTTGCTATCCTTAGTGCCAATCGCCTTACCTGGTGCAAATTGATAAACTTCAATATCGCCGTATTGGTTAACTTCTCGCACCAACAGACCGTAGTCCAAATCGGCGGATATCGCTAAATCCCCCCATAATGAAGGCAAAATATCGCTGATCTTTTGGCCCCCAACCCATTGGTATTTGCCAGGGCGAACAACGGCGCCGACAACGGTAACGGCACTTTCATACTGCTCTGATGCGCTTTTAACGCGGATAATATCACCAGCCTTAGCGGGCGTCATTTTGCCCTGTTCAGTGGTGAGGTCAACATTCACGATAGTTTTGAGTGACTTGCTATTGTAACGCTCGACTGAACTGCTTTTGGGGTAAGCACCTGGATTTAATCCTGCTGCCATGGCAATCACATCCGCCATGGTCTCATTTTTCTTCAATTCGTAGATAGCAGGGCGTCTGACCTCACCCGATACGCTGACTAAACCACCTATCGAAGGGATAAAGACGACGTCGCCAGAATGTAGACGCAAATCACCCGATGCATCGCCTTTTAACAATAAATCATAGAGATCGAGTGTACCGACTAACTTACCGTTTCGTTTTAACTGTACATTCCGCAGTGAGCCAATTTCATTGACTCCGCCAGCAACAAATAGGGCTTGGGTGATGGTCGATAGGCTAGAAACAGTATAAGAGCCGGGTTTATAGGCATCACCAGCAACAAAAATTCGAATTGAACGCAATTCACCCATGGTGATATTGGACTCAATACCTATCATCTGTTGTTGGATGCGTTGTGAAAGTGTATCTCTGAGTTCTGAGAAGCTCAGCCCCATCACTGGAATCGGGCCTAACTCAGGGAATTGGATCACACCTTCACGATTGATCACTAAATCGTATTCTTTGTTTTCTTTACCGTAGAGCTGAACCTTGATGTTATCACCTGGGCCAACCAAATATTCTCCAGGCACGGGGACATCTGATACGGGGGCAAAGGTGCTCGGCTCACCAGCAAACATTTCGTAGCCAAAGCGGCGTAATTTTAAGCTTGATGAATCGACGGAGAAATCAAGATCAACTTTTTCTTTCTGTTCTGCCGTCGTGGTTATCGGCGTCACGTCACGGGATGTAACTACCTGTGGATTAACAACCTGTGGTTGAGCTTGGCTACCCGAAATAATGCTAGGGTCAATCCCATATTGCCTTGCTAACCGCTGTTGCTCAGCCTTAGGCAACTGCTTAAATTGCTCGATCATCTGCGGAGAGGGCGTAACGGCTTGCGCCTGCGCGCCCATCAATATCGTGGCGCCGAGGCCAACTAATATTGCGGCCCTTGGAACCGCTTTGATGTATTTTTTGACTTGTTGTAACACCAGATATCTCCGATTGGATTGAAAATGTAAAAACAGTAAAAAGCAGAACACTTCGTTCACAGTTGACGGAACGCTACGCTGACTGACACTTAGTTATAACATACGGAACATTCGCAGGCTCACTCACAGAACGCTGTGCTTACGGAAATGCTAAGCACCCAACTCTCTATGCCGTCATCCTCGCGCACACGGGGATCCAGCTCTTGGGCTTTAAGTCACTAGGCTTTAAACCATTAAAATACCTTAGTATGGATTTCCGCGTCGATAACGGCTCCTGCACTCTTTCTAATTAAAGAGTTCTACCTCCTGCATCTGATCACCATGGAGGGTGGAAATGTCATATTTTGTATGGAACAACATTGACCATGCAGTTGTCCGCGGGAATGACGAAGGAACTTAGGATCGCAAGGAGAAAAGCGGCGTGCCGAGAAGTTACGAAGCACATCCGTCTTTGCTTTCAGACACGCTACCGATCCGCGTGGCGGCCAGAGGCCTTCGGCGTTCGCTTAACGAATGAAACTATTCATTCGATGCCTTTCAGGCACGCTACCGATCCGCGTGGCGGCCAGAGGCCTTCGGCGTTCGCTTAACGAATGAAACTATTCATTCGATGCCTTTCAGGCACGCTACCGCCCATAGATTGCGGCCTCTAAATTGCCCTTCGCAGTGCGAAAATTCATATTTTTTAGTGTGATACTACAATTTAAAATCTGGCACCTTAATTTTTAAGGGGCCTAGTATTCTATTTATATTGTGTATCTATATTGTGTTTCTAAATTCACTTGCAGTGGTTAGTCTGTGGTTCAGACAGACCATATCACATATCACGCACCTTCGGCTTTTATCGCTTTAAGTGACCATTTAGACTTAAATGGCTGTATCAACATCAGTACAATATTGGTTGATGTTAGCAACCTATCTTAAATCCTTGGTGGCTTAACCACAGTAAAACTTTAGTTGTACAAAAAATTTTAGCCGCAAAAATCAATTTGCGGAATTCTACTGTAAACGGCTTACCTCGGTTGACTGATTTATGCGCTAACGCAAGTCATGTAGCTCAAATTCCCATCGAATAAGAGAAATAAAAAAGCTTTCAAAAAAATTAACTCGCTAACACAGTGAAATATAACGATTTACCTTAAAAGTTAATTTACAAAAAACAAACACACTTTACACCGCTATAGCCAATGTCTCACAAGCTACTAAGCAGAATTCTTACTAAAGCGTTTGAGCTTCAGCACAAACTTAAATTCGTTCAACCGATTGCTCTGGAACAGTTAAGGTATTTACCTGCCCCATGATATTAAATAAAACATGGCAGCGTTTATTTGGACATTTTTCTTGAAAAATACCTTCTAAATCAACAAATGGGCCATCTTTAAAGCGAATTTTCTCCCCCGTTTTTAGTTCTGGTGCATCGACTAAAACGGTTTGGGAAGGCGTTAACTCTTTCATGCGAATGGCGTGAATGATGCGGTCATCAATGGGCGTCATTTTTTCCCGACAATTGACGATACGATTCACACCACGAGTAGAATGGACCTGCTTGACGCTTGTCTGGCTTGGGTCAAAATTGATGAATAAATAATTTGGGAATAGCGGTACGCGACAGATCCGTTTCTGACCACGTTGAGATTTCTCTTCAGAGACCATGGGCAAATAGGTCTCTAAATTTTGAAGTGCTAAGTTCTGTTGTGCCCTCGCTTCACTACGAGGTTTACAATACAAAAGGTACCATGCCTTCATTAACTGCTCTCACTACCCTATGTTAGGTGATGTCCATTCACGGGTCGCAATCATAGCAAAGTTGCTAATACCGATGGAAGTAGTTTTTTACTTCCTCGGCTTTGCTGAACGGTATGCGAGCAGATGTCAGATATATTAGCAAAATCAGCACTAATCAGTGTTAGCGGCTAATTGCTGATAATGTCACCAGTTGGCAAGCCAAAATTGACTTTAGTTGCTTTTAAGGGGTATATAAGGTGGGATTTTAGCGAAAACATTTAATTTAACGCCTAAAATATTACTTTTATTATAAGAACGTAACAATAACTCATACGTAACCTGCAGTAATTCAACAATTTTATTCTGATTTTTTGTATTAGATAAAATGTTACTCAAGGGGATTATGGGATAAGCAACAACCATTTTTCTGTGGCGACATCATCCTGTTTCAGGGGCCCACAGGCAATCACAAGCTTAAGGTGGAAACTTCATGAGCGTAGCAAAACCACAAGGGACAATGCTTGGGCATCCCAAAGGATTGTTCCTGCTATTTACAACAGAGCTATGGGAACGTTTTAGTTATTATGCGATGCGCGCCATTTTGGTGTTGTATTTAGTCGATAAAGTACAAAGCGAAGGCGGTCATGGTCTTGGATGGTCTCAAGCCGATGCGATTTCTTTGTATGGTACTTTTACTGGTCTTGTATACCTAACGCCGCTCTTAGGTGGATGGTTGGCAGATACCTTTTTGGGTCAACGCCGTGCCATTATGATTGGCGGTACTTTGATGGCCGCGGGACAATTTATTTTAGGTACACCCCATGCTTGGGTTGCTGGCATGTCCACTGAGGTATTTTATGTTGGCTTAGGCACATTAATCCTTGGTAACGGCTTGTTTAAGCCGAATATTTCCACCATGGTTGGCGATCTTTACGAAGAAGGCGATCATCGCCGTGACGGTGCATTCACCATTTTCTATATGGGTATCAACGTTGGGGCTTTCCTTTCTGGCATTATCGTCGGTTCAGTGATTGCTGCCTATGATGGTAATTTCCAGGCCGGCTTTATCTGTGCTGGTATTGGTATGATCCTGTCACTCATTATCCAACTTGTGTTTGCCCAGAAATTACTTGGCGATATTGGCCGAGTTCCAGCAGCAAGACTTGAGCGCGAAAAAGCGGCAGAAAAAGGTGAAGTTCGTAAAGAACCTCTGACAAAAGTGGAGCGCGACCGTATCAAGGTCATTATGGTGATGGGTTTGTTCACTATCATTTTCTGGGCAGGCTTTGAACAAGCTGGCGGCCTGATGAACCTATTCACTAACAATTTTACCGATCGAATGATCGGTGACTGGGAAGTGCCTACAACTTGGTTCCAGTCTTTAAACGCGATGTTTATCGTAATTTTCGCCCCTGTTGTCGCTTCTATTTGGGTTCGTTTAGGTAAGAATGAACCTAACTCTCCTGTTAAGTTTGCCTTGGGTTTAGTGCTACTGGCTGTTGGTTTCTTATTTATGATTGGCGCCGTTGTCGAAATGGGCGGCGATGCATCTGCTAAATCAAGCATGTGGTGGCTAGTCGGCGCTTATTTCTTCCATACTATGGGCGAGCTGTGTTTATCACCTATCGGCCTATCTATGGTGACCAAACTCGCACCGCTACGTATTGCATCGTTAATGATGGGGGCTTGGTTCCTATTCGTTGCCGCTGCTAACAAGATCGGTGGCGTTGTCGGTTCATTTATCGGCCATGGCGGTGAAGTTGAGGAACAGCTGGCTAATGCGATGGCGATTTTCTCTGGTATTGCGATTACTGCGGCACTGTCTGGCGTCATTCTGTACTTTATGGCGGATAAGTTGGTTGATTGGATGCACGGCGCAGAGACTAAGCATCACTCTGAAGCTGAAGCGTTAGAAGATGAAATTGCCATCACTGGCGAACACGAAGCGATTAAGAGATAAGAAAAGCAGAGCGCATACAGAACACTTCGTCCACAGTTGACGGAACGCTGCGCTTACGGTCGACGGATTACGGAACGTTCGCAAGCTCACTGACGGTAAGGGCGAAGCCCGTTCCGTAAACCGTGAGTCACGAAGTGACGTTCTGTAGCTGTAAAGCAGCGTTCGTAGAAGCTAGAGTGCTTCGCTGCTAGAGTCTAGAGCCACGTAATGGCGCCCAGATTCTACAGTGCTAATAATCTTAGATTGCGATAAAACAAAAAACGCTGCCGAAATGCAGCGTTTTTTTGTTTTGTCCTAGTGCTCCGCTCTTCGCGATTATTACCCCATCATCCTCGCGAAAGCACTGCTGCTCCATAGATGACAGAACATTTCGTTTACGGATAACGGAACGCTGCGCTCACGGTGTACGGATTACAGAACACTACGCTTACGGAAAAAGCAGAGTATTCTGCTCTTACGCCGTCATCCTCGCGAACGCGGGGATCCAGCTCTTGGCTTTTAAGTCACCACACTTTAAACCATCAAAAGACCTTAGTATGGATTCCCGCGTGCGCGGGAATGACGAAGGAAATTGGATTCCCGTGTCGATAACGGCTCCTGCATTTTTTCTGATTAAAGAGTGCAATCTTCTGTATCTGACCACCATGGAGGGTAGAAATGTCATATTTGTATGGAACAACATTGACCATGCAGTCGTGCGCGGGAATGACAGAGGAACGGCCCCATGAAGTGGCATTCTAGCAGCGAAGCGTCCTGTCCTAGAAATTGCGAAGCAACACCCTAGATTCTAGCCGCGGTGCTTTTTGCAGCGTTATAGCAGCCTAGCTTTGGCGTCCTAGCTTTAGCTTCCTATAAGCTTAACTGCATAAATCCGCCAGCGGGTATCGTCGGATCATAAACCAAACCTTTAAATTTATTCTCCAGCAGGTACTGTTTATGTTGCGCGTCACTGGTGGCAATACAGAGTTGTTCTTGTGGCAAGATAGTGCGGAATTGAATACTGGGTTTACCCCAATCTAGCATCCCCAGCTGTAAGCTATCCGAAAGGGCTAAGGGGCTTAGTCCTTCATTATTACGTAAATAGCATCTCAGCCCCTTACCTGCCTGGGCAATGGCGGCACGATACTTAGTTAATTCGATGGAGACATAGATAATATCGACTGTAATATCGAGTCCTGACTTAACCAGCCGCTCATTGAGATAACTCAGCATATTAAATGGCTCAATAATCGTTTTACTCTGGCCACTACGATAGTTTTTAAGCTTTTGATTAACAAAACTTCTTAATAATACGCAAGCAAAGGCGGCTCGATTATCCTCAGGGTAAAGATGCGCCATATACATGATCAAGTGTTCACTGCCCACCATGGTTGAGTCAATAAAATAGCTACTAATATCGCTATTCTTGAATAGACTGTAATCCACCTTGGCCGCTGGATAGCTGATATTGGATGCGGGAAACAGTTGTTGCTGAACTTGTTTCGCGGCTTCAACACTTTGTTCTAATAGTGCCAAGTTATCGTTGAGCTCTTGGTGGGATAACGCATCGAAATCCACCAACATGGGGTCATCATTGTGGGTACGTTGTAACCCTTGTCGAATGGATTGCTCAATAATAAATAAATCGGGAACAGGCTTAACCAAGTAATCACATGCACCAATGCGTAATGCCTCAACGACATCCGCCATAACATTATTACCCGATATCACAATGGAAGGGACTAAGGGTTCGAGCTTAACCATTTCCTTAAGCATATCGAGCCCGCCCAGTTTAGGCATACTTAGATCAGCTAAGACGATATCGAAACGTTGCTGTTTAAAAATACTCAGCCCCTGCTCACCATCAGAGGCTTGTACAACTTCGGCACCTCGGCCACTGAGAAACGTGGCGACAATTTGCCGAAAGACAGGATCATCTTCAACCCACAGAATTGAAACACCATTTAACGCCATAAAGATTCCCGAATAAAATTCATTGCGGCAGCAATAACTCAATCATGACATCGGAAGAATCATTCAATACGGCAAGATCTTGGCTGTTACAAATGCTGGCAGCCAAGTACAGCGCATAGGTTTACTCAAGTTCCTGCATGTATTGATCGAGCAACTCATCATCATCTTGTTTTTGTGGAACATCACCATCATAGACTTTATAGTCCATATGCTGTAAGTACGCATCTTTCACAAAGGTATAGGGATCGAGTGCATTATCGACAAGCCTTTCCTGATCAATCGCGGTTGCTCTAGCATGAAGACTTTTTAGCCCCCATTTTACGACGGCCTGCCACATTGTTAGCTCTGATAATGGAAAGTATAGACCATCCACCCAATCTGACGCGAGTTCTCGCACGACGTAGGGCCCCGCAAAAGGCGCCATAAAATATGGACCATTAGGTACGCCATAGTAGCCTAACACTTCGTTAAAATCGTCCTGCTTGCGTGGCAGCCCCATCATATCTGCCACATCGATAATCCCTAAAAGCCCAACCGTGGTATTGATCGTAAAACGGCCTCCCGCATTGGCGGCCCAGCTCCACTTACCTTGCAAGGCATTGTTGACTAAGCTGCTGGGTTCTTCTAGGTTTTGAACAAAGTTATTTACCCCTGTCTTGGCTGGCATGGGGATATAGTCGTTGTAACCATGTGCAATGGGACGGTAAATATATCTATCTAAATACAAATAGTTGAAGTCCCACATTACGCGGTTAAAGCCCTCAAAGGGATCCTGTGGGTCATCATAGGTAATTTTTACAGTCGAGGGGTTCTCTGTGGTCGTATCGGGTGCAGAAACTTCTGCCCCATAAACATTGGGCAATAGTATTAATCCTAAAAATCCCCCTATCCATCTCAACTTCATATTGCTCTCTTAATAAATGTACTGCTTCGATATCGAGTTTTCGCTAAAGTGGCTATGGGTAAGTGACGATATAGAGATCATTCACTTAGTGGCATACTCTAGCATGACAGAAAAATTGCCATCGTTTTCACAAAACGCATAAGCATACTTGGCAAAATATTTTGGTCAATTGTTAATTTTTCAAAATAATATGCCACAGGATAAACTAGTAAAGGTCTTTACATGGAGTCAATTCCACTCATCAATACTGTCAATGCACCGCGGGCCACTTCGGCGTCACCAGCAGATGCCTCTAATGTATCCTCACGTCCCATTCCTGCTGAAGTACTTGTTTCGGCAGATGGCGACAGTATTATTCTAAACGGTACAGAATATAATTTAAAGCTTGTAAATACACAGCAAAGACAAGCTTTGATCACCGCGAGCCATTTTTTAGTCGCTCAAGCGGCGACTGCCACTACCCAAGCAGCAACAATACGCGCTAATCAAACGGCTCAACTGCTCGCCCTAGGCACACCACTGACATTAAAGCTACCCGAAGCGATAACACAGTTAGCACAGCAAAATGGTATAACCTTAGAACAACTGTATGCGCTTGCGGGGCGGGCTCAGGGCTATCCACTTCCTAATGCCATTGTTATCAATAAAGAATTTCAATTTGCAAATGGGACAGTCATCCAACAGGATCCGAAGACTCAACTTAGCGCGGGGGAATATCAAGCGAAAATATCCCTATCCCAGGGGCGGCCCATTTTAGTACTGACCCCAATACTGAGCAAACTCGATATTCTAATTGGCGATCCAATAAATGAAACTCAAGTTCCCATAATTGATAAACAAGCAGCCAATGTTATCATCGCTAAAACTGAGCCAGCCCAGATCATTGCTACTTTCCTACGGAAACTGGAAAGTCTTGTTCCTCAAGCAGAAGTGACTTCAACAACCGGAGTAATACCTAAAACGACAGCCTCAGGAGTCTTACCTTCTGGCGCTTCGATGATACAGCCAATATCGACAAGTGTATTAGGACCCGCACCAGACTCGACATCAGCCACAAGCACAACCAAAGGCAGCCTAGATCTAGGACAAACAAATATAGATGCTGGGCAAGCGAGTCTGACTAAATCACCACAGAGTCATTTACCAGCAGGCACAGAACTCAAGCTAACAACCCTCGGTGTCGATGGAAAAGTCGCGACTCTAGCGGATGCCGTTTCACCCCCTCCTCTTGCAACTAATACTGTTTTATCCAAGAATGTGGCGCCTAACTCGGCACAGAGTGCGGCTACTGCGGCATCACTCCAGGAGGGGTTATTTCAAAGCACTCCCCATCAAGAGATAGGAAACCGCTCTGCCGATAAAACGCTGCTTCAACCCGTCGCTCAAACATCTGTACCTAATTCAGCCAATTCAGCCAATTCAGCCAATTCAGCCAATTCGGCACCAGTTCAACCTTTAGTCCCACCAATGGCAAATGGCCTTACTTCCAAGTCGAATGACACAGCGGCACAGCAATCTCCTCTGCAACCCTTAACGGCTTTAGAGGGACAAGTGACCGAGCAAAAGGGGAATAAGGCGAATGAGGCGGGGATATCTGTCAATGAAGTACTACAAAAGGCCTTTAATAAAGCGGGGGCCTTGCCCCTTGATCAGCTCACTCTACGCAACCATCTCAATTTAGCGGCGGAGCTGCTCAAACGTTTACCGCAATTAAGCCCACAGCCTTTGAGTCAATTAAGCGTTCCCGAGGCGCTTAAGGCCGATATTCTCGGGCTCGCTACGCTCAATCTTGCGACACCACAAATAAATCAAGCTGCACTTTTTGTGAATGCGAGTGCGATTACCTCCTTATTTCAACTGCTACTTGGTGTTAGGGCAAATAGTACAAATAATGTTGTCAGCCAAAAACTGGCTAATTACCTTGAACTACTGCAAGCTAAAACAGGCTTTTCGACCCAGCTACTTAACCAACTCAGCAAGGCTGGCGGTCTCGAAACCATGGGGCAACTCGCCTCTAGTTTGCACCTATACCAACAAGCGAGCAGTGAAAATAACGGTAATATCGTGTGGTATTTTGCACTGCCCTATGGAATAAATCAGCGACACGAGCAACTCGAAGGAAAATTCGAGCAAGATGCGGATAACGATAAACAACAAAAACAGAAAGGCTGGCATTTACAGCTAAAGTTTAATCTGGCACAGGGGCCGTTACTTATCTCAGCTCGCTGTCACCAACAGACGTTAGATATTCAATTTAAAGGGAATAATCAACAGCTATTAAACAAGGTTGATAATTTTCTAATGCCCTTAGGACAAAAGTTATCACAAATTGGATTTACGCCAGGAGAACTCTCGACTCAAATAGCCCAAGTGCCAGCGACCTTACTTCCAGGTGACCACTTTCTTGTTAAAACAAAGGCATAGTGGGAAGCATCATGACAATACTTGCAATAACAATCTGGATATTCTGATATGAATGAAGACAATAAAACTCGGCAGGCTGTAGCCTTAAGTTATGATGGCAAAAACGCGCCTAAAATTGTTGCCACAGGTGAGGGGCTTATCGCCGAAGAAATTATCGCTCTTGCCCAGGCATCTGGAGTCTATATTCACCAAGATCCCCATCTGAGCCAGTTTCTGAGCTTATTAGAACTGGGCGAAGAGATCCCAAAAGAACTGTATTTGCTTATCGCAGAACTCATCGCCTTCGTCTATATGCTTGACGGTAAATTTCCTGAGCAATGGAATAATATGCATCAAAAAATTGTAGAGAAAGCTTAGAGAATATGCAGAGCGGGCTCCGCCCTGCTAGGACGCTGCGCTTCTAGGGGCTAGATCCTAGAGCAAGCTTGTGAGCGTCCTAGAGTCACGAAGTGGTGTCCTAGTGCAGCGCTTTTTGCTGCTTTCTAGAGGCCGAAGGCCGTCTTAGAATGACTATTTACGGTGCAAGCGGATCAATAATTCAGCTTCCGCCTTAGGTAACTCACACTCTTTAATCAATTCATCGACACCCGCCCCCAGTGCCACCATTTTCATTGCACGAGTATAGAGTTTTGCCTGTGGGTCCTGCTGCGATGATTCCTCAATCCGCTCAGACTGTTGCTGTAGCCGCTTCTCAATTTCAATCACACGTCGGCCAACGCCTATGGTACCGCTGCGTAATTCCTGTAATTCCCGTTTAAAAGATTCACGCTGGCGGTCCCCTTCTTTAACTAAGACGGTTAACGCCTCGGCTTTACTGCGTAATTTACTCAATTGTTTCTGCAAATAGAGAACTAATCCTAAGCACGCAATAACATAGACTAACGCTGCGATTATAAATTCATCGCCCATCAAAAATCCTTATGCATCTCTATGATTGTCAAGATCCATCATGGAAAAGTGGTTCCCAAGCAGCATAGGTAGAATGCAAAAAGAACCCCACTTTCCCATAGATACACCGCAAATACTGAAAACATCGGTATTGGCAGTGTGACACTCGGTCAACAGACACCTTATAGCTGTGTTAACTCTGCCCATTCTTCATCGGACAATAACTTATCGAGGTCAACTAAGATCAGCAGCTCATTATCTCGGTTACTCACACCTTGAATAAATTTAGCACTCTCTTCAGTGCCGACATTTGGTGCGTTATCAATTTCAGAGCGGCGTAAGTAAACGACTTCAGCAACACTATCAACTAAAATGCCGATGACTTGCTTTTCCGCTTCAATAATCACGATACGGGTTGAATCATCGACCTCGGCCGATTGCAGTCCAAAACGGGAACGAGTGTCGATAACTGTCACGACGTTACCGCGTAAGTTAATGATACCCAAAACATAATGCGGAGCCCCAGGGACAGGAGCGATTTCGGTATAACGCAAGACTTCCTGCACTTGCATCACATTTATACCGTAGGTTTCATTGTCTAGCTTAAAGGTAACCCATTGTAATACCGCATCATCTTTACTTGCAGCTACGGCTGCGACATTTCTTGTATCTTTCATGTTTACCTCAACCAATTGAGTCCTGACAGCCTAAACCCGCATCAAGCATTTCAACTAAGGCTTGTACGTGCAAAATGCCACACATTTGTTCTTTCACAACACCAGCTAACCAAGGTCGTTTACCCGCTTTGCTGCGCCAGTTTACTTGCGATTTATTAATTTTTACAGCATTGACCAAGGACTCACAAGTTAATCCCCAGTTACTGCCCTCTAATAATACAAGATATTGATAATTTACCGATTGCACCAGTGTATCCGTGTATTTTTCAGGCATAACCCACGCGCAGGTATCGACAATATTTAACTGCTCTTCCCTGTGGGTTTGTACTCCTAAAAACCATGATGGACGGCCAATAATATGATTGATCCGCTCCACTTTCACTATCCCCCCCAGACTCACCAGAGGCACGGCTAAGGTGAGGCCCGCCACTTTAAAGAATAGTACTTGAAACTCATCATCGAGGACTTCCTGTAAATCTTTTGTAATACTGGGCGCTGCGATACCAGCTTGAGTTTCTGGAGCCGATATCGTATCTGCAATGGGTGGTTGATGTTGAGCAGTCGTCGGTGCCGATACCAATGGAGCGGCATCTTCCGATAAATGATCAGAACTCACCTCCGGCTTAGCAACTTCTGACACTTCAACCACTGTGGAGGCACCCAGGGTGGGGCTCTTAAATACCGGTGCAAGTAATTTCTCTAGCGCTTCTTTATTTACCTGGGGCGATGGCTCACTTAAGGGCATGCTAAAGTGATGCTCTTTGCTCTTAGCAACCTGCACCTCGGCGGCAACAGCCACGCTCGGCTGAGGCTTACTGCGGTTATGTTCAGCTAAAATGGCCGCATCGAGTAATTCAGCCTCATTTTCTTTAATGCTTGCAAGTGAGTGAGGTTTCTCTGCAGGGGAAACAATAGCAGGAGAGCCATCATCTTCATGTAGCAATAATTCAAAAAAATCAAAAACAGTCTCATCAACCGATTTTGACATGGCCAAACTCCCCAACTAATAAAAAATCTAACAATCTTTCGTAGGCTTTTACGCCACGGCTGCCACTTGCATAATGCGAAGCGGGTAAATGCGCCAAACTGGCATCTCTAAACTTAGTATCGACAGGGATCACATCCCGCCAAAGACTGTCACCATATTGTTCACTGAGCACTTGCAACGCCGCGGGGGACGCTTTAGTTCGTTTGTCATACATGGTTGGCACAACAGTATAGCTATACCTCGTTTTTTTGGAGCGCCCCATAATCTCCATGGTTTTAACCATTCGTTCTAATCCTTTAATGGCTAAAAACTCCGTTTGGACGGGAATGACAATATGCTGACTCGCCGCCAAAGCATTAACCATCAACACCCCTAAAACGGGCGGGCAATCCACGATCGCCACATCGTATTCGTCGGCGACCAGAGCAAGCAGATTACGGAGCACCAATCCCATCCCTTCTTGATGTCCTAGGGCACGGTCTAAGGTCGCTAATGCCATAGTCGCTGGCAGAAGATCTAGCCCATCGACTAAGGTAGGAACAACATGGGATAGAACAAGTTCTTTCGTTAAATGGCGATGGGCAAGAAAAACATCGAATAGTGAACCAGGAACTTCTTCAGAATCAATACCTAAGTAATAACCAAGCGATGCATGGGGATCGGTGTCAATCATCAATACACGCTTACCTCGCTTAGTGAGAGCTCCCGCTAAGCTAGCTACCGAAGTGGTTTTACCCACTCCGCCTTTTTGATTCGCTATCGTCCATACTTTCAAGAAGTGAGCCCTTAGTTATTCCGAGTTATTCACCATTGACATCATCACCATTGACGCTGCCAGCATGGGATTGGCTAGTTGGTTAGTCGCCTTCCCGCGTTGTCACTCTTATACCGCCATCAGGCAAGCTGATGATTTTTACACCATCCGCATTCTCCGAAATAATGACAGGTACGGCACCAGAACCGTTAATCGTATTAGGTTGCTCGGGCATAAGCGGTGTCTGGATTTGTTTTTGCTCCGACAACTCATCCATTGTTGGCGATTTATCCAATAACGGAGGAATACTGTTCTCTGGCATTTTTAACGTCTTGGGACCTAAGGTGACCGCTTTTTGTTCCCCGGGTGAAGCCAGCTTTAACATGGCTTTTGTTTGATCCGGATGGGAAGCAAGCCAAGTTGCAATCGCTTCGGCCTGTTCATCAGGCACCATGAGCAACACCTGAGTCGACTCTAATCGTTTGATATCATCACGTAGCAAACTGATTTTTCGGTGATAATCGAGGCTCAATGCCCCTAGACAAACAATCGCAATCCCCATTAGCACCATAATGAGCACAATATTGGTGCTCACGGGAACCGTTACCTTAGTCACGCGCAGACTCTTTTAAAATGGATTCAGCCATATTGTCTAACGCGATAGATTGGGTCGCAATCCCCGCACTGGCAACCGCCTGCGGCATGCCATAAACCACGCAACTTGCTTCATCCTGTGCCCAAATAGTCGCCCCCGCAGATTTAAGCATACGCGCACCTTCCCTGCCATCGGCTCCCATACCCGTTAACACAACGGCAAGGACATCACCACCATAAGCCTTTGAAGCTGATGCAAAAGTGATATCGACGCAGGGTTTGTAATTCATATCAGCACTGCCTGCGAGTACCTTTATCCGCCCACTCGAACCGGTGCGTTCTACCATCATCTGCATTCCACCAGGTGCAAGATATGCACAACCGGGACGCAATACATCACCATTAACAGCTTCTTTGACTTCGATTTTACACAAGCCATTTAATCGATTGGCAAATGCTGGCGTAAATGCTGCTGGCATATGCTGGATAAGCAAGATCGGATGTGGGTAGTTCGCCGGAAACTGGGTCAGAATTTTTTGCAACGCCACAGGTCCACCAGTCGATGTCCCAATCAACAATAACCTATATTGTTTACCACTGGCACGGATCGAAGATGTCGTTCGCACCGACGCTGATGTGGCCTGAGTATGTGCCAAGGTTGACGAACCAAGCCCTGCACTAGCACTCGGGCGTGGGGCTGGAGTGGAAATCGCCGGACGCGCTATAGGACGGAATATTCGTCTCCGGCCAAGGGCTTTAACCCTTTGCTGAAGTAAAAGAATGGCATCGTCTTTATTAGTCGCAATATCTTCGAAGCGCTTAGGTAAAAAATCTAATGCTCCCGCATCAAGCGCATCTAAAGTCGCTTTGGCGCCGTCATGGGTTAATGACGAAAACATTAAAATGGGAGCGGGACACTTTGCCATAATTTCACGGACGGCGGTAATTCCGTCCATCACCGGCATTTCGATATCCATGGTAATAACTTGGGGATTAAGTTCAGCAGCCAACTTCACCGCTTCGGCCCCATTTGAGGCCGTTGCGATAACTTCCAGTTCAGGATCTTGATTGACTATTTCACTAACACGTCGTCTGAAAAAACTTGAGTCATCAACGACTAATACTTTAATGGCCATTCCATTCCTTAGCTTGGAAACTAACTTTTATTTTTTGCATAGTGCTTTAATAGCCCTGGTACATCTAAAATCAGTGCGATACCACCATCGGAGGTAATTGTCGCACCAGCCATACCAGGCGTGCCATGTAACATAGCGCCGAGCGGCTTAATCACGACCTCTTCTTGGCCAATTAAAGCATCAACCACAAAGCCAATCTGCATCATGCCTAGCTGCACAATAACCACATGACCATGCTTCTTATCGCCATGTTTGAACGTGGTTTTATTACGATGCAACCAATGTTCTAAATAGAATAATGGCACGGCTTTATTACGTACTATGACGGTAAGCTGGCCATCGACTATATTGGTTTTAGTGAGATCGAGGTGGAAAATTTCATTCACGCTCGAGAGTGGCAAAGCAAACACTTGTTTAGCTACATCGACCATCAAGGTCGGCATAATCGCCAGCGTTAAGGGAACCTTAATTTCGAGTATGGTACCCTTGCCCTTCATCGAGTCGATATGCACTGTACCATTGAGTTGGGTAATGCGGGTTTTAACCACATCCATCCCCACGCCGCGGCCTGAAATATCCGAGATCTCAACCTTAGTAGAAAAGCCGGGAGCAAAAATCAGATTATAAGCTTCGCTATCCGTCATCCGCGAAGCGGCATCTTCGTCGAGAACCCCACGCTTAATGGCTATTTGCTTGAGCTTTTCGGGATCCATACCTGCACCATCGTCTTCGATTTTCAGCAGTATATGGTCGCCTTCTTGACTGGCGGATAAAGTAATAGTGCCAGTTCTTGGTTTGCCATTGGCCTCACGATCATTGGGCATTTCAATACCATGATCGACAGAGTTACGCACTAAGTGGACCAAAGGATCCGCGAGCGCTTCTACCAAGTTTTTATCTAGATCGGTTTCTTCACCGATCATGACTAAATCAATTTCTTTATTGAGTGTGCGTGCTAGGTCCCGAACAACCCGCGGGAAACGTCCAAAGACTTTCTTGATCGGTTGCATCCGAGTCTTCATCACCGCACCTTGCAAATCTGCGGTAACTAAATCTAAGTTAGCTAATGCTTTAGACATTTCCTCGTCATCACGACTCACGCCTAAACTCACCAACCGATTACGCACCAATACTAACTCGCCCACCATATTCATGATTTGATCGAGTCTTGCAGTATCAACCCGTACCGTTGTTTCCCCTTGGGGCACGTTGGCAGAAGCTGCCGCTTTAGCTGGGGCCTTTTCAGCAACAACAACTTCGGCCTTCGGTTTCACCACCGCAATGGGCGTAGGCGCGGCCTTAGGAGCAGGTGCGGGAGCCGTTGGCGTCACTGAGCTAGTTTCAGCTTTTACGGCGACTTTAGCCGGCGCACCGCCTTTACCATGCAACTCATCGAGTAAACGCTCAAACTCATCATCGGTGATTTCATCCGCATCCACTGGAGACGTTGGCGTAACTGTGGCGGCTTTAGGTTTGGCGGGCGCTTCGACTTCCACTTTGAATTTGCCAGAGCCATGTAATTCATCTAATAGCGCTTCAAATTCATCGTCGGTAATGTCATCACTGGCGGGAGACGAACTAACGGGTGTTGCTGATTTAGCTTTTGAGGTGTCAACAGCGACACTCGCCGAAGCAGGGCCTTTACCTGTGCCATGTAAGACATCGAGTAGCGCCTCAAATTCCGCTTCGTCAATTTCATCGATGCTCGAATCGCCATTATTTGTCACTTCAACGGGCATTTCTTCTGCAACGATAACAGCTTCTGCTTCAACGACGGGTTCAGGTGCCGACTCCGCAGCTACTTGACCTAATTCAGAAGGCAGTGGCGCCCCTGAGCTGAGCATTTTTAGTTTCGCTAATAAGTCAGGGTCGGCAGGATCTTGCTGCTCGCCCTGCTGGGTTTGCGCAAACATGGTATTGATGGCATCAACTGCCTGCAAAATAATATCCATCAGCTCGGCATTGACACTCCTTTTCCCTGTACGTAACAGGTCAAAAGTGTTCTCTGCTTCATGACAAACATCGACCATAGGGGTCAAACTGAGAAAGCCTGCGCCGCCTTTAACGGTATGAAATCCCCTGAAAATGGCATTCAGCAAGTCAGTATCATCAGGATTATTTTCAAGAGCAACAAGTTGCTCCTGTAGCAGTTCTAAAATCTCGCCTGCTTCGATTAAAAAGTCCTGGAGTATCTCTTCATCTACATCAAAGGCCATCAAATTGACTCCCAGTTAGAAACCCAGACTCGAAAGAAGATCGTCAACTTCGTCTTGACCCGTTACCACATCTTGACGAAGTTCGGCATTCATTATCGGGCCTTCTGCTTCAATATTATTTTTCTGAGTAATCTGACTCTCAATTACCGGCTGCTCACCAAATACCGTCAGCATAGACACCAGATTACTTTCAACTTCCATCACTAGATCGATCACGCGGCGGATCATTTGCCCCGTGAGATCCTGAAAATCCTGCGCCATCAGTATTTGATTAAGTAACTCACGTAACCGATTCGAGTCCTGCTCACTACGCGACATCAAATGCTGCACATCATGGCAAAGCACTTTAAAATCCGCTAATGCGATATCTCGGCGCATCAATCTTTCCCAAGATGGCATAACCCTTTCAATATTAGCGGTTAATGCATTGGCCAATGGCAAGCATTCTTCGACCGCATCCATGGTTTTATTTGCCGCTTGCTCCGTCATATCAATGACGTAACTTAATCGTTGTTTGGCATCCGGTATTGCAGTATTGGCTAGTTCCACTAATCGATTATCGACTTGGAAGTCCATCAACGCACTGTGAAGTTGTCGGGTTAATTTACCGACTTCATCAAAGAGTTCTCTCTGTAGCGGAGCTGCGAGTTCCCGAAATAAATCATCTGCCTGAGATTGCTCACCCGCACTTAATAATTCAACTAAATGCCGAGCTTGCTCGAGCGTGATGAGCCCTGATGTATATGACTTCATAGCTCATCCTTGCTCAAGCGAGTCGTTCGAATATTTTATCTAACTTCTCTTTCAATGTAGCCGCGGTAAAAGGTTTAACCACATAGCCATTCACTCCCGCTTGTGCGGCAGCAATAATTTGTTCACGTTTTGCTTCAGCCGTGACCATTAATACCGGTAAATGCTTTAGCGAATCGTCTGCGCGAATAGCCTTCAACAGGTCAATTCCCTGCATGCCGGGCATATTCCAATCTGTAACAACGAAATCAAAATCCCCCTTTTGCAACATTGGCAGGGCGGTTGAGCCGTCGTCTGCTTCTTGGGTGTTATTAAACCCCAAGTCTCGCAACAAGTTCTTGATGATACGTCTCATTGTTGAAAAGTCGTCAACAATGAGAATCTTCATATTCTTGTCCAAGGTTTCCTCCGGTGAGCTGACATTCTGTGCTCGATTAATAATTATACTTATGTCCAGTGCTTGAGCTTGCCTTTGAGTCGCAGCATTGCCTGACTTAATATCTGGCTAACCCGCGATTCGCTTACCTCAAGAATGGCGCCAATCTCTTTTAAATTCAATGCTTCATCGTAGTACAGCGATAACACTAACGCATCTCTTTCTGGCAACAATTTTATTGCCTCAACTAGCGCAGAATGAAATTGGGTCTCGGCTAATGCCTCAAACGTACCATCGTCAGACCTATCGCTTGGGGTAAGTATATCCTGCGATACGCCTAAGTCTTCTATCCCTATGATTTTTCCGACAGAAACATCATTAAGGATATGATGGTACTCATCGAGCGTCATATCAAGTTTTTCTGCAATTTCTGTGTCACGTGCATCACGCCCCAAAACTTGCTCTAACTCATCAATAGCTTGAGCGACCCTCCGGTTGTTACGGTGAACGGAACGAGGAACCCAATCGCCACGGCGGATTTCGTCCAGCATGGCACCGCGGATCCGTATACCGGCGAAGGTTTCAAATTTTGCACCTTTACCACCATCAAACTTGGATGATGCTTCGAGTAATCCCATCATCCCTGCTTGCAGCAGGTCATCAAGCTGTACAGAGGCTGGTAATCTGGCGAGCAAGTGATGTGCAATTCTTTTAACCAACGGAGCATACTGTTCAACGATAGATGATTTATTGTCTAAACAAGTATACGCTGCGGCTTTATTCACTCGTTTTTTCCTCTTGAAAATCTGGTCGTTGTACTAAACGTTCAACGAAAAACTCCAAATGCCCACCAGGTTGCTGCGGAACAGGCCAGCTCATGATTTTATTTGCCAACCCTTGGTACGCTATTGATGCCGGAGACTTAGGATAAGCCTCTACCACTAACTTTTGCTTACGTACTGATTTACGCAGATTTTCATCAAATGGTATTGTCGCAACAAGCTCGAGTGCGACATCTAAAAATCTGTCGGTCACTTTACTGAGTTTAGCAAATAATTCCATACCTTCGCGTAAACTACGCACCATGTTTGCAACAATTTTAAAGCGGAAAACGCCGTGTTCACGGCTGAGGATTTTGATCAACGCATAGGCGTCGGTTATTGAAGTTGGCTCATCACACACCACGACCAAAACGTCCTGCGAGGCGCGGGAAAAACTGAGCACCATATCTGAAATCCCTGCGGCGGTATCCACCACAAGAATATCAAACTGAGTACGCATCTCACTGAAAGCGCGAATGAGTCCAGCATGTTGAGCGGGGCTGAGCTCGACCATTCCTTGGGTACCCGAGGTGGCTGGAACGATACCTATGCCCTTAGGGCCACGGACTATAATATCGTCAAGCTCCGCATCACCCGATAAAACATGGGAGAGGTTACGCTCGGCACGGATCCCCAACATGACGTCGACATTAGCTAAGCCAAGGTCAGCATCGAGCACTAAGACTCGCTTGCCCTTCTCGGCCAATGCCACAGCGGTATTAATAGAGACACTGGTTTTACCCACGCCACCTTTACCGCCTGTGACCGCAATTACTTTCACTTTTTCGTTATAGGGTTGATTCATCATACGTAAACCACTTGCTTGATCCAGGGTCATAACTCTACTCAAATGCACAGGCCATATTATCTGACCACGCTGTGTCTTGTAATGATTGTTGTTCTGTACTATCTAATGCTGCCAGCGCCTGCTGCGCCAACATTAAGGTATCCGCGACTTTCATATCTTCAGGAACGCGTTGACCATCAGTCACATAACTTAATGGTAACCCACTTTGGATCAACACACTTAGTGCACCCGCTAAAGAAACAGATTCATCAAGTTTTGTGAGTACCGCACCAGATAAAGGAATACGTTTAAAATGATTAACTGCATCTTGCAACACTCGCCGCTGCCCTGTGGCAGACAGTACCAGATAACTGCGGATAGGTATTCTGCTATTTGCAGTTAAATTATCAAGTTGCTGGTAGAGCCGCATATCCCTTTGTCCCATACCTGCGGTATCTATCAATACTAGCTTGCGATTTCTGAACTGATAAAGAATTTGCTCTAACTCATGGAGATCATGGGCTTGTTTTACGGGACAGCCCATTATTTTGCCATAGGTCGCCAATTGCTCATAGGCACCAATACGATAATGATCCGTCGTAATTAACGCGACCTGTTCTGGGCCGTGGTGAGCGGCAAAACGCGCGGCTAACTTTGCCAAGGAGGTCGTCTTACCCACACCAGTTGGCCCCACCAATGCAACCACGCCACCTTGACGAACAATATCATCACCTTGATTATCCAACATATTCGCTAAACTTTGCGGCAAAGCTCTGACTAATTCGGCGGGGGTATAATGCTGGCTCAATGCCGCCAGTTTTGCGGCAACTGCAGGGGAAAATTCGGCTTCAAGTAATTTAGACTCGAGCATAGCACCAACGGGATCGATGCGTTGTTTATGCTCGGTCATTAAAGAGGACACTTGGTGTGTCAATAAATTACGCAATGAGGCTAACTCATCTCGCATAGCTTCGATATCGGCACTCTGCTTCTGGGACGTTTGTGGCTTCTTATCGAAAGCAGCAGGCGCTTCCCTCCGCTCGGTTTTCGGCACAGCTGGAGCCTGTAAGCCCTTTGCCCATGCGGGTAACTCAGCATCAACTTGCTGATGCGATAATTGTTGATTCAAACGGCTTTGTTGCTTTTCAAGCAAAGCTTGCAACGAATCTGCGGGAGCCGATGGCTTAGCACGCGTCTCAGCGCGAATGGGCTGTTTTCCGCCAAGGGAGACGAGATCGTCACTCACATCCATAAAGGTCGGTGCTGGCGCGGTAACGGGTGCTTTTGCCTTGGGCTCATCGTAGTCAACGGCGGCGACAATCTCGATACCCCCATTCACTTTTTTATTTGACATGATCACGGCATCTGAACCGAGAGTTTCTTTCACTTGGGCCAGTGCGGCACGCATGTCTTTGGCAAAAAATCGTTTAATCTTCACTTATGCGTCCTCTACTGGCCGACAGCAGATACGATGCGTATTTGCTTTTCATCGGGGATTTCTTGGTAAGAAATCACTCTGAGATTAGGAATAGTATGTTTAACAAAGCGCGATAAGGTTGCGCGTAACATACCAGATGTTAGCAATATGGCGGGCTGTCCAACCATTTCTTGCCTTTGAGCAGCGTCGGCTAATGACTGCTGCATACGCTCGGCAAGACCGGGTTCGATATTAGGACCATCACCACCCGTTGCTTGCATTGACTGATGCAACATCTGTTCCAACTCTGGCGCCAAAGTTATGACGGGGATTTCGAGTTCAGGGCCCGAGATCTCTTGGACTATCATGCGCTTCAATGCAATACGAACTGCCGCGGTTAATACCTCGGTATCATTACTCTTAGTACCGTATTCTAACAAAGTTTGCACTATGGTACGCAAGTCTCTGACTGAAACTCCTTCATTTAATAGGTTTTGCATCACTTTTACGACACTACCCAGTGGCATAACATCGGGAATAAAGCCATCCACCAACTTAGGAGAGTGTTTGGCTAGCATATCCATCAGTTGTTGCACTTCTTCGTAGCCGAGCAGTTTTGCCGCATTATTAGTCAGTAATTGACTGATATGGGTCGCAACCACAGTGGCAGCATCCACCACTGTGTAACCTAAGGTTTGCGCATGTTCACGCAGTTCTGGCGCAATCCATACCGCTTCGAGTCCAAAGGCGGGATCGCGGGTTTCAATGCCATCGAGCTTGCCATACACCTGACCTGGGTTGATGGCTAACTCGCAGTCATGGCGAATTTCCGCCTCGCCAACCACCACGCCCATCAGGGAAATACGGTAGGCATTGGGTGATAAGTCTAAGTTATCGCGAATATGCACCGCAGGTACGAGGAACCCCAACTCCTGCGACAATTTTTTACGTACACCTTTGATACGGCTGAGTAACTCACCGCCTTGGCCTTTATCCACTAATGGAATTAAACGATATCCCACCTCTAAGCCGATAGTGTCGACATGGCGTACATCATCCCAGCTTAACTCTTTTGGCTCCTTATCATGTCTTTCAATTGGGCCAGACTTAACTTGCTCTAATGCTTTTAGGCGTTTGGTTTCATTGCGCTTAAACACAAAATAGGCCGCACCGGCGGTGATAACTGCAAAACTTAAAAATGCCATATGGGGCATGCCTGGCACTATCCCCATCACGAATAACACACCCGCTGCGATACCTAATGACTTATGACTGTCAAACATCTGACTCATCAGCATTTGACCCATATCGCCGGATTCATTTTGACGGGTCACCATTAGGGCGGCGGCAATAGAGAGTAAGAGGCCGGGGATCTGTGCGACTAGGCCATCACCTATAGTCAGTAAGGTATAAATTTCAATGGCCTGTGAAAAGCTTAAGCCGTGCTGAACGATACCAATGATGAAACCTCCGAGAATGTTAATCACGAGGATCATAATCCCAGCTATCGCATCCCCCTTAACAAATTTTGAGGCACCGTCCATCGCACCATAAAAGTCAGCTTCTCGGGTGACTTCCGCGCGACGTAATCTGGCTTGTTCTTGATTTAATGTCCCCGCATTGAGATCGGCATCGATGGCCATTTGCTTGCCGGGCATCGCATCTAAGGTGAAGCGGGCACTCACTTCAGCAATACGACCAGCACCCTTAGTCACCACCGCAAAGTTGATAATAATCAGAATGATAAATACAACTAAACCGACGGCATAGTTACCACCAATCACCACGGAACCGAAGGCCTCAATCACTTTACCCGCGGCATCTCCCCCATTATGACCTTCGAGCAGCACCACACGGGTAGAAGCTACGTTAAGTGCAAGACGTAACAGGGTGGCCACTAAGAGTACGGTGGGGAAAGCAGCGAAATCTAAGGGTCTATCGGTATAAATTGCCACTAGCAATACGATCAATGCGAGCGCAATGTTAAAGGAAAATAAAACGTCGAGTAAGAATGGTGGGATAGGCAGTACAATCATAGCTAATGCTGCAAGCACTAACATAGGTGTACCTACGCCTTTGAAAGAGCTGAGCTTCACCTGCTTAACTTGACCTAGAGTCGCTTTAACATCCATTCACTGTTACCTAAACTTTGACGTATAACAGCACAACAGCAAAAATCACGCCAATAAAGTAAGTAGAGTAAACATCAGGTTTAAGAGGTCAATATTTCAACTCATCAGGTATGGGCTGATTCAATGGGATGGGAATAGGTTTACGGCCCCGGCCTTTTTGATACTGCCGTAACTGGAAAACATAGGCTAGCACTTGCGCCACAGCGGTAAACAAGCCTTCGGGGATTTGTTGATCTAGCTTAGTGGTATGGTAAATGGCCCTCGCCAGCGGGGGCGCTGATACGATAGCAATATTGTGTGCCCGGGCAATTTCACGAATTTTAAAGGCCACATCATCCACCCCCTTTGCAATCACGAAGGGCGCAGCGGAACGAGTCACATCGTACTTTACCGCCACGGCATAATGTTCAGGGTTGACGACGATTACATCGGCATTGGGTACCTCAGCCATCATACGGCGCTGTGCTAATTCACGCTGCATTTGACGCACTCGGCCTTTAACCTCAGGCTTACCTTCAGTGTCTTTATATTCGTCTTTCACTTCCTGCTTGGTCATCTTTAACTGTTTGTTATGGTTCCAAATTTGGAATGGAACATCAATGACCACTATCAGTAACACCGAAGAGCAGAGCAAGATAAACATCCACACCAATAGATCTAGCGCATGGTACACATTACCGGGTAAGTGATCGCTGGATAGCAGCATAATGTCGTTAAAGTAATGACTTAAGAGTAAATAGGCAGCGAGTGCCACCACAGAAAACTTGGCGATGCCTTTGGTCAGTTCAACCAAAGCCTGTACCCCAAACATACGCTTAAAGCCTGCGACAGGACTCATTTTACTGGCTTTGGGCATCATAGCTTGGGTCGAGAAATTCATCCCGCCGAGGGCAACATTCCCCATAAAGGCCACCACCACAATCAGCAGCATGATTTTAAGTATTGGCCAAGCGATTTCCCCAGCAACGACACCCCACACATTAAACATGTGGTTAGTATCATAAATCTGAGCACGATCCATGGTAAACACCCGCTCAAACACGCGGGCAAGTGCCATAGCGATTCCGGGACCCAGCATATAAAAACCCGTTGCCGCCGACAGTAGCACAGTGGCAGTACCTAGCTCCTTAGAGCGAGCAACCTGCCCCTTCTCCCGCGCCTGTTCGAGGCGCCTCCCTGTGGGTTCCTCGCTGCGTTCGCCGCTACTTTCCTCTGCCATCGAGTACTCCCATCATGCTAATGCAAACCGTCGGCTTGACACTGAAGCCCCAAAACATCACAAAGCAAAAGCTGTGCCGATAACCACACCTCATCGAAATGCGCCATGACGGGTGTAAGGGTTAACCAGAGGATCAATAGCCCCCCAATCATAGTGATTGGAAAACCAATAGAAAAAATATTCAACTGTGGCGCCGCCCGCGTCATCACCCCGAAAGACAAGTTAACTAGGAGCAAAGCAATGATCGCCGAGATTGACATAGTTAATGCCGCACCAAACATATAGGAACCCCAATCGGCTAAGGCTCGGTAGCTAGTGAGCGTTAACCCTTGGTTCGAAATCGGCAAGGTATCGAAACTAGCCACTAACATGCGGATCATCAGTAAATGACCATCAACGGCGAGGAAAATCAAGGTGGCAAGCAATAGGAAAAAGTTACCAATCACAGGGGTCTGTTGCCCAGAGCCCGGATCGACCATAGAGGCAAAACCTAAACTGGTTTGCATACCAATAATTTGCCCCGTTAGCACAAAAGTTTGCATCAGCATTTGTGTTACAAATCCCATGGCTGCGCCAATGATGATCTGCTGCGCGGTGATAAACACTGCACTTAAGGAAAATAAGTCCGCATTTTCAACTGGGGGTAAAACGGGCGCTATCGCAAAGGTAATTGCCATGGCAAGCAGTAGACGCACTCGGGCCGACGTGGTGGTTGCCCCAAATACCACCATCACCATCAACATGCTGGTCACTCGAAATAATGGCCACATATAAGAGGCAATGGTTTGCATTAAGGTATCGAGCAGCAGCTCCATCGGCTTAACCTATCACTTGGGGAATGCGATTAACCATCTCAATAAAGAAGTCCATCAAGGTTTGTACTAGCCAATGCCCCATCAGCATCAGGCCAAGCAGGGTGACTAATAGACGGGGAAGAAAACTTAAGGTTTGTTCGTTAATCGAGGTCGCGGCTTGAAACACGGCGACAATCAGACCAATACCCAATCCTGGTAAAACAATGGCAGAGACCATCATCACAATGACGGCCAAGGCTTCACGGAAGATATCAATTAGCGCTTCTGGAGTCATAGTGGCTTCCCCACTCGTCTAACCAAAACTGTTAGCAAGGGTTCCCATAACGAGTCCCCAACCATCGACGAGTACAAACAACATAATTTTAAAGGGCAATGACACTATCATAGGCGATAGCATCATCATCCCCATGGCCATCAAGATGCTGGCAACGACCAGATCTAGTACCAGAAAAGGCACGAAGAGCATAAAGCCAATTTGAAAGGCCGTTTTAAGCTCGCTGGTAATGAAAGCGGGCACTAACACACTCATGGGCGCTTCTTCAGGGGTGTTAATATTCTGGTAACCCGAAATGTCAATAAAGGTTTTTAAATCCGTTGTTCGCACTTGACCCAGCATGAAAGCTCGCAGTGGCTCCTTACCTTTATCAAAGGCTTGTTGCAACGTAAGCTGTTCATCAATATAGGGTTTAACACCTTGGTCATAAATTTTATCAAAGACGGGCGCCATGATAAAAAAAGTCATAAATAGACTCATACCAATCAGCACTTGATTAGAAGGCGTCTGTTGCAAGCCAATGGCTTGGCGCAAAATTGACAGTACGACGATAATGCGGGTAAAGGACGTCAGCATAATGACCATCGCTGGCAAAAAACTCAGCGAGGTCATTAGCAGCAGGATCTGCATGGTCACTGAGTATTCGGTCGAACCATCCGCTGTCGTTTTAACTGTGACCGCAGGCAGAACACCGTCGGCCGCACCCGCCGATACGGCAAACAAAAGTGTACTAAGTCCGATTAAGCTGAGGATGAACTTCATCATTGTTTTAATTTCGCCTGCCGTAGCTTGTCCGCAAAGGATGCCGACTCAATTTGAATAGGTTCTGCTAATTTATCAATTAAATTCACTTGTTGTGCACTGACACCCAACAAATACTGCTGCTCACCAACCTGTACCAGCACCAACCGCTCTTTTTGCCCAAGGGAGGTCACTGCAAGGGTTTTAAGCACATTATGGTGTGTTGGGACTAAATTAAATCGCCTTAGCAGATAGGCCAAGGCGAAGATAAGCAGCAGGACGAGAATCAAACCACCGAGCATACTGGCCGCAGAGGCGAGTTGCGACGGCTCAGAAACTTTGGTCGTTGCCGCTGCCCCCTCATTGGCGACGGTGGCCACCCCCGCCTGAGTGGCTGACACTAAACTCAGTATTACCGATGTGCTCATCTCTCGTTCCAACTAGTCTAGCGTCTATTATTTAAGTTTCTTAATGCGCTCAGTTTGGCTGATAACATCCGTTAAACGAATACCAAATTTATCGTTAACCACCACCACTTCACCATGGGCGATAAGCGTACCGTTGACCATCACATCCAGAGGCTCGCCCGCGACTCGGTCTAATTCGACGACAGAACCTTGGTTAAGCTGTAACAGGTTACGAATACTGATAAAGCTACGCCCCACCTCCATCGAAATCGTCACAGGGATATCTAAGATAGTGTCTAGCTTAGCCGCCTCAGCTTTACTAATGGGCTGAGAATCATCGACCAGCTCATCGAGCGCAATCGCATTGGCTTCTTCTAGCGCCTGCTCAGCCATCGCGGCAGCCCAATCATCACCCGTATCTTCTGTACTCATCTCACTTCACCTTATAATTCTGATATATCTCTAGCTTTGCCTTTACGCGTCACTAACTGGAGTTCGGATTTTACCGTTTCTGGACGGGGGATCTTTTCACAGATTTTGAGTGCTAGATTATCCCGTGAGCGACCCATTTTACAGCGATAAGTAGGTAAGTCTTCGATTTTCATCATGATATATTCCGGTAATTCAATCGGAATAATGTCGCCCGCTTTAAAGTTCATCACTTCTTTCAGTGTCAACTCATGCTCAACGATACTCGCATCGAAGCCCACCTTCACATCCATGATCTCATCGTGCAACGCCTGCGACCAACGCATATCGGTATCTTGCTTATCGCTTTGCACACCCGCATCCAGTAGCTCGCGGATGGGTTCAATCATCGAATAGGGCATAGTGATGTGGAAATCACCGCCCCCACCATCCACCTCAATATGGAAGGAGTTAATAACAACCACTTCGGTTGGACTGACGATGTTTGCCATCGCGGGGTTAACTTCAGAGTCTAAGTAATCAAACTCTACGTCCATCACTGGCGCCCAAGCATCTTTATAATCTTCAAAAATTATTTTGAGCAATAACTGTACAATACGTCTTTCTGTCGGCGTAAATTCCCGCCCCTCAATCTTGGCATGAAAACGACCATCGCCACCAAAAAAGTTGTCCACGAGGATAAATACCAGTCTGGCCTCCATGGTAATAAGCGCCGTCCCTTTTAGGGGGCTAAAGCGCACCATGTTCAAACTGGTAGGAACGAATAACGTATGTACATACTCCCCAAACTTAAGCATCTGCACACCATTAATCGACACTTCTGCCGCCCGGCGCATCATATTGAACATGCTAATACGTAGGTGGCGTGCAAAGCGCTCGTTCACGATCTCCAGCGTAGGCATTCGCCCACGGACGATACGGTCTTGGGAGGAAAAATCGTAGGAGCGAGCATCCTGCCCAGCGGCATCAAGCTCATCCTCCTCATCGACGTCATCGACCCCGTGCAGTAGCGCATCAATTTCGTCTTGGCTTAATAAATCACTCACTATATTGCCTTCGCCTCTTTAGGTGCTGAAGATAAAAGATTATTGCATCACAAAACCTGTAAATAGCACTTTTTCAACGACCTTACGTCCCGTGACCGATTGTAGGGTATTTTGAACACTAAGGAGTGCCAACTGACGCAATTCATCCTTACCCGCCTGTGTACTTAACTTTTGCACATCGGCGCCACTGAAAGTTGTCAGGAGAGCATCTTCAATTAGTGGGATATGTTTTTGCGTCAACACATCATCAGATCCCCTCACCATCAGCTGAACTTTTATTTCAACGAGGCGAGATCTGTCCGGTCCAGGTAAATTGAATAAAAATGGACGGGGCATAGGCACATAGGATGCCATTGCAGCCTCACCCGTTACCGCGGGAGCCTCCGCCTGCACGCCCTCTGCCGCAGCATCTGAGGCTTCATCCCCACTGCTGTCCATAAAAAACCATAATGCACCGCCAATTAACAGGACGGCAAACACGCCTGCGCCAATGAAAATAAATAGTTTCTTCTTACTTTTAGGGGCGTCGGTGCTTTCAAGTTCTAACGATTCTTCCTTAGCCATTACAGTACTCTTTAGGTTAGGCTTAAGCATTGTCGATATTGAGTGGCAAAAATGCCACAACCTTCTCTAACGCTATAGGTTACCTGCTTAAGCGTAATAATCTATACCAGAATTTAAACTAGTTGCTTGATTTAACCCTAAATCTAGCTCTTCTGCCGAGAAATCATCCACATTCGTGCCCCCGGAACCGCCCCCTTCACCGAAACTGCCCTCGCGGCGTTGGCCTTGGTCTCCTTGGGAAACATGACTATCGGCAAGTTGCATTCCCTGTTCCTGTAGCAATTCCCTTAAGCGTGGGATCGCCTGCTCAATCACATCGCGGGTTTGAGACTGGGTCACATGGAACTGAACTTGTGTTTGATCACCATGCACTTGAATTTTCACCAGCATATGGCCTAACTCGGGTGGATCGAGGCGAATTTCGGCATGTTGAATACCTTGACTCACCATAGTCACTAATTGCTGTTTCATGACGGGAGAGAAACGTTGGATCATCTCCTGCATCTGATTTTGTGTCTCAACACCCTGACGCAAAGAAAGCTGAACCTGTTGCGGATCCTGGCGATTAATCTGTGGCTGACCTGTGGTTGAGGTTAACGTCGACACAGGTTTAAACTCAGTAGGCTTAAACTCAGTTATGGATGCCGTATCCTCTTCAGCCCTATTGAATAATATTGTCTCTTGACGCGCCTCAAGTGTGACTGCCAACTTAGCATCTTTGAGTATGAGCTCAGCCTTAACTTCAGCACTTACAGTCTCATCTTGGGCCTGCGCCCCATTTATAGACTCTGTACCTAAAATATTTAGCGACGGAGTTGCTGTATCTGTCGTCAGCGGTTTTATACCGACGTCTTGGCTGACATTGCTTACACGGCTATCCGCTACAGCACTCGCATTCACGGAGAATTGAGAAGGTGAGGCAAGATCGTCACCAGCTTGCTTGCCGGTCAAGCTATTCAGTTTTGTTTCAACTGACATCACATCAAGTTTGTCACCCTCTACGGGTAAGCTACCCACTTTTTTACCGTCTAGGCCTTTGCTATATAGCTCTATGTTTTTTAAACTGGTTTTGTCTAAGCCAGCATCTAAGCTTATGCTTCCCCGCTCTATATTGGCCGCGGTATTTTCACCTTGAGTCGGTAAAACATTCACACTCTCCTGCTTTTGAGCTTGCGAGCTCCCTTGGCTAATCGGGCTAGCGCTCGTCTCTTTGGCCATATCAAACGTGACATTTGACGCCACAGCCTCAGTACGACGTTGTTCTGCTAAATTTGACACAGATGCTCCAAACTCAGGCACTTTACTCTGCAGGGCAGATTGTTCTACCGCATCGGTTTCATCTGTCGATATGGTCACAGCGGGGACATCTACCGCGGTAGTGTCAGCATTTATCTGGGGGTTATCACTCACATCGGAAACATCGACAGGGGCAGTCGCAGAAGCGGCCTGAGATAACTTCAGTAATTCGGCGGAAAAGTCACCTTTTGCTGAGTCACTTTTTGCTAAGTCACCTTTTACTGAGTCACCTTTTACTGAATCGCTATCACCGTCATCATCACTAGTCGCACTAATACCAGATCCAACAGATGAGTCAGTGTCAGCCGGAATAGCGGATAGATCTAAGGTGTTCCCAGATGACCCCATCATAGCCACATCGTAGGCAGTCTCAACAACCTCAGTGTCAATATTTTGCTCGCCAGCCACTTCAAGCGGCAAGTTCTCGCCCTGAGCTGCCGCTTTTTTCATTTCACTTGCCATGCCAATCTGGGCAAAGATTAAATTAATATCCTTTTCATCATCCGCCCCAGCATCATTTGCAGTCTCCACTTTGGTGGGGGCTTCCCCGATTTCCGATGATGTTGAAGGCTTCATCGCTTTGGAAGGCGTCGAATTAACGGAGGCTAATGCTGCAGAAAAGTCTTCACTATTAGCATCTTGAGTTAATGTCTTGCTCGAAGCAGCACCGTTTAGCCCAGGCTTTGCTAATAAAATATTCGTCATTTGTTGCATATGCGCTCTCCAATATCACCCCTAGAAAAATAAAAAAGCTGGGTAATACGTCAATTTAGGCTGCTATTACAGTGAGATTAGTTACAAATAAGCAAATAAGGTGCCAATTAGGTGATTATAAACAAAGAGGATAGGTATAACCCTAAGGTGAGTCTTCTATGGCCGTTTCGAATTGTAGTTCGCGGGTTTGTCTGCGCAGTCAGCAATTCAATATTGTTAATGCTGCTGTTTTCGACGATAAAACTGCTGAGAGGCAAATTCATCGGTCATTTTCTGTTCTTTCTTCAGCTCAAGCACTTGACGCTTTTTCTCTTTATTATCTAGCAGCAACTCCACCGCCTTACGCTTCTTTTGCTTCTCTAACCAATGCTGCTGACGAAAGTTTTTTTGCTTTTCACCATCGGCGACAACGCGATTCTGCTGTGCGATAGCCTCATCAATCTGGCGAATGAAACGATGAAATTGGTGATAATGGCTGGCACTGATGGCTTGTCCCTGCTGGGACTGCATCTGCTTCATATAATCTAAGCGATAGTTGTTTAAGGCCGCTAATTGATTCTGACGTTTTTGACATTCCAATTGTGCCGACTTTAGCAATAATGCGGCTTGCTCTTCGGCATCCTTGGCCAATTTTAAGACGAGTAGTAAGGGATCAGCGTTCGCCATTTTGGCCTCGATTATTTACATTGAGCGGCAAGTTGCCCCAGCATGGCTTGGCTATCGGCAAAACTAAAGGCATCGCGCATGGTTTGCCTTAGGAAAGCATTCATCGCCGGTTGCAGGCGTATCGCATTATCGATCCGAGGATCACTCCCTTGGGCATAGGCCCCGATAGAAATCAAATCCCGGTTCTGCTGATAGAGCGAATAGGTTTGTTTGACACGCCGCATAGCCTCAAGATGTTCGTTGGAGATAACCATAGGGGCAACCCGACTGATGGAGGCCTCAATATCAATCGCCGGATAGTGTCCCGAATCAGCGAGGGCCCTCGACAATACAATATGCCCATCGAGGATCGCCCGCGATGCATCGGCAATCGGATCCTGTTGATCGTCACCTTCGGTTAATACGGTATAAAATGCCGTGATTGAGCCCTGCCCAGGACCGCCATTCCCCGCCCGTTCGACCAGACGTGGCAATTTCGCAAACACCGATGGCGGATAACCTTTAGTGGCAGGAGGCTCGCCTACCGCTAAGGCAATTTCCCGTTGCGCCTGTGCATAGCGAGTCAAACTATCCATTAATAACAATACATTATAACCAAGGTCACGGAAGTACTCGGCAATACGCGTCGAGGTTTCGCAGGCACGAAGTCGCATTAATGGGGAGGTATCTGCGGGCGCAGCCACTACGACGGAGCGGGCTCGGCCCTTTTCACCCAAGATTTCTTCGATAAATTCTTTGACTTCACGGCCCCGCTCGCCGACCAATCCAACCACAATGATGTCAGCGGTTGTGCCTCGGGTCATCATGCCTAAGAGCACACTCTTACCCACACCGGAGCCCGCAAACAGCCCCATTCGTTGGCCTTTACCCACAGTAAGCATGGCGTTGATGGCTCGCACACCCACGTCGAGTGGCTCGGTAATCGCGCGGCGCGACAAGGGATTAATCGATACGCTGTGCCTCGATGCCTGTTGTTCGGTTTGCAGCGCCCCGAGTCCATCGAGGGGAACCCCATTACCATCGAGTACTCGACCTAATAGCGATAGCCCGACATTGAGTCCAGTCTGCTCCCCCAACGGCACAACACGTGCACCGGGCAAAACACCGCGTAATTCTTCGATAGGCATTAAATAGAGTAATTCATCATCGAATCCAACGACTTCGGCAATCAGATCCCCTGCCATGGTTTCGATAGAGCACAGACTGCCCACAGGCGCGCGGCAACCACTCGCCTCTAAGGTCAAGCCCACCACGCGAACCAATTGACCGCTTGCCACAGCACGAAAAGGTGGCACTTTATCTATATAGTGATGGAATTTATTCAGCAGTTGGTGTCGACGATTTTGCATCTTGCTCTCCATGGCCTTGGAGCGTCTCGGTTTCAGGATCCCTTAGTGCTTCACCAGAGGCATCGGGCTCTCTGCCATGGAGCATCTTAGCGGCATCTTCCAGTTCCAGTGCTTCTTGTCGCTGTTGCTGCTGATGAGTGACATGGGTCTGTTGATTGCGAAGGGATTCAAACACGGTATCAATTCGAGTTGAAAGGCTTAGGTCCACCAGCGAACGTTGACTACTGATAATGCAATCACCCGCATTAAGCGCAGGATCGACTTCAAGTTGCCATTGATTGCGCGCCAGTTGGGCGCTGGAATACAGTTGTTCGACTAAGGCAATATCATCCGGATGCAGACGAATGCTAACGCTCTGCTCTTTAATCGGTAAAGATTCGATACCTAATCGCAGGGCAGAAAGAATTTGCTCTGGATGGGTCTTCAATTCATGGCCTATCACTGATTTAGCAAGCGCCATGGTGAGTGTCATTAGGGACAATTCAATATCCCCGTCAAGCAGTTGTAGTGGCTTTTCAAACTGGCTTAATAAGTCTTCGAATCGACTAATTAAGTTCTTGGCTTCGGCAATCCCGGTTTCTAATCCCTGTTCATGGCCCTGTGTGAACCCTTCACTATGGCCCTGCTCTAATCCTTCAAGCCTTCCTTGCTCCACCCCTTGGGCAAAACCTTGGGTTTTCCCCTCATTAAATCCTTCGGCTTCAGCCTGGGCCCGAATATCTTCAATTTCGGCCATGGTCGGCGGCGCAACCATTTCAACCGTCTCAGGCTTAGCATATTGATGCCCCGTGTAGCCAAACAAGTTGGAGACGCTAGCATCCTCAACCTCGGTAACATCGGGTAGGTTCCAGTGGCTAAACTCGATTTCAGTATCGCTGGCGATCTTATTCGACAATTTATTGTCGCTCGGATTAGAGGAACTCATCACCAGCACCACCGCCTAACATGATTTCACCACTATCACTCAAACGACGGGCAATCGACAAAATTTCTTTTTGGGCAATTTCCACTTCGCTGATACGGATTGGGCCCATCGCCTCGAGATCATCACGTAATAGCTCAGCGGCACGTTTAGACATATTGCCAAGAATTTTATCCTTCAACTGATCGTCGGTGCCCTTGAGTGCCTTCATCAACACATCTTGCTGCACTTCACGCAACAAGGTCTGAATACCACGGTCGTCCACATCGATAAGGTTTTCGAACACGAACATAAGATCTTGGATTTGTTGCGCCATTTCCTCGTCGGATTCGCGCATGGTCTCCATCAACTGGCTTTCGATACCCGTATCTAAGTAGTTCATAATGTTGGCGGCCGCTTTTAATCCACCCATCTTAGCCGCTTGTGCACCACCTTGACCGGCGAACTGTTTCTCCATGATATCGTTCAGTTCTTGTAATGCCGCGGGTTGCACTTCTTCAAGATTCGCAATCCGCATCATTAAGTCTAAACGGGTATTCTCGGGGAATTGGCCAAAAATTTCCGCGGCCTGGTCTGGCTCTAAATACGATAAAACAATGGTTTGGATCTGCGGATGTTCGTTTTGAATAATAGTGGCGACTTGGCGCGCATCCATCCACTTGAGAGAATCTAGGCCCTTAGCACCACTGCCCATAATGATCTGTTCAATCAAATTACCGGCTTTGTCTTCACCTAAAGCCGCGGTCAATGCCTTACGAACGAACTCTTCGCTATTGAAACCAATGGAGGAATACTTTTGAATATCATCGAGAAACAGCTTATGCACGCCGATGACTTTCTCTTGCCCAAAGTCTTCCATTGCCGCCATGGCCATACCCACCTTCTGCACTTGCTTTGGTTCTAAGTGCTTGAGGATAGAGGCGGCATCGGCTTCGCTCAGACTTAAGAGTAAGATTGCCGTTTTTTCGATACCGCTCATGTCCTTCACATTAAAGCTTGGAACCTCAGCGACTTCTTTTGTTTTATTCTCAGCCATTGTCTTGTAACCAGTTTTTCACGACTTGAGTAGAAAGCTCGGGCTCATTCGCCACAAGCGCACGGATAGCTTTAATCATATCATCATCTTTATGAAGATTAGGGATAAGAATTGAGCCATCATCGGCATAACTGTATTCAGCATCTTTAGTATTGAGCATACCTAAGGTATCGGCGGCGTACTGATCTTCAATCTCCGCCAGTTCGTTACCTAATCTTGAGTCCTCTGGCATATTCACGCTATCAGGGTAGATTAAGCGTTTTAGCATTGGACGAACCACGGCCAAAATCAACACTAAGATCACCAGAGCCCCCACACCCAGTTTAACTGCGCGCCAGAACCAAGGTTGCTCCCATAATTCTGGAGCCGGTACATCCTCTACCAGTTGATCCATAAAGGGCACAGTGACGACCTCTAATACATCACCACGCTGGGTACTGAAACCGACAGCACCTTCTAATAAACGACGAATATTAGTCAGTTCTTGCTCGGTACGAGCCACTCGTGCCACTTGGCCATTCTCACCTGCGGCGCCGGGTTTAAAATCGACCGCAACCGACACACTGATACGGCGTACTACGCCAATTTGCTGACGGGTGTGGCTAATAGTGGTATCGAGCTCAAAGTTTCGGGTCGCTTCTCGGTGGGAATTGCCCGCAGTAACGCTTTCTGCCGCCTCTGTCGTTGCATCCTGTGGAATATTTGACTCCATAGGAGGCTGATTCGACAAGGCTCCAGGAATGCCGCCACTTGCCCCCCCCGTGGTATTATTTTCAACCGTCATTTCGCTGCGAAGTGACGGCAAGTCAGGATTAAAGCGTTTTGCCGTTTGCTCTACCGCAGTAAAATCCATGCTGACATCAACCTGAGAGGTAAAATTTTCAGGGCCTAGGATGGGCACCAGAATCGATTCTATCTTAGTACGGTACTCAGCTTCCTTTTGTTGAACTAGTTCGAGTTCACGGCGGGCCCTGGCTGAGACGCCATCTTGGCTACCAGAATTGAGTAAGCGGCCATTTGAATCGGTCACAGTCACACGGGAGGGTTCCAAGCCTTGCACGGCAGAGGCGACGATATCGACAATCGCATCGACCTCACCTTGACCCAAACCACCACGGCGCGTGTTGATAACCACGGTCGCACTCGGTTGAGAGGTATTACGGGCAAAGACATTTTCCTTAGGCAAGGCGAGGATAACCTTAGCACGGCTGACACTCTGTAACTGCTCAATTGCGCGGGCTAAATTCTCTTCTTGGCTGTGCTTAAGGCGCGCCTGCTCCATTCTTTGACTGACGCCAAAACCGCTGTCTTGGGTTAAAAAATCTTTGCTTGAGGCTGCGCCATCGATACCCGCACGACTTAACATCATTTTGACTTCTTGATATTTGTCTTCGGGCACCTTGATCACATCGACTTCGATCTGATACTTGATCTTGTTTTTATCAAGCACATCGAGCACTTGTACCATTTCCTGGGTTTCCATTTTACCCAATGGACGATACTCAGGCTCTTGAGCCCATATCATGACAAAAACGGCTAACGCTAAACAAATGGCCAAGGCTAAAATCATAGTGATCTGGCGCATCATGTCGACACCACCAAAGCTCCCCATCACGCCTGATTTATGTTCTTGCTGGACACCTTGGTCCACTAAGCCGGAATTCGACCCGACAATCATTTCTGTGCTCACGATTCGTACCTGCTGATTGGGTTATTCACTGGCCTAAACAGGCATACTCATTATTTCTTTATAAGCTTCAACAAGTTTATTACGCACTTGCACCGTCGCTTCAAAGGCAACACTGGCTTTTTCACGGGCAATAACAGTATCGGATAGGCTAACAGTCGTGTCCCCCATCTCCAAGCGTGTGGCTAAGTTTGACGACGTCGACTGTAGACCACTGACATTGCCAACCGCTTGGGAGAGCAACTGTCCAAAATCGGCACCACTTGTATTATTCACTTGCTGCATGATATTTGGGGAAATACCAAAAGATGGGGTAATTTCACCTTTAAGTGACTGCATTTCCTGCAGTAATGAATTGGCGCCTATTTGCATGCTGAGCTCCCAGTCGTCGAGTTCTTGACGATCAAAATATCTATAGCAGGGATAATGCAAAATAGCGGCCAAGTTTAAACAAGGCCAGTTTGCGAGGAAAAACCATTGAAGGAAATAGCTATTGGGCCAAAAACTGACGCATAAAATAGGCCTTAGTCAACGAATAAGGCCTCAATACAGAGGGAACAACGCACCGAAGTTCTTTTAATCAAAAGATTAACTGGGCAATTGAATACCCATATCGCGCATTCGAGCCATTTTATACCTCAGGGTTCTCGCACTGATCCCCAGCTTTTCAGCAACCAGCTTTCGACTGCCTTGGCACTGGGTTAAGGTTTCTAAAATGATCACATGTTCCTGTGCTTTTAGCTCCTCCCCCAGCCCTTCTGGCTCAGTGGCAAACTCCATATCATCTGTGATTAACGGCACATCCTGAGCATCGATAATAATATCATTGGCCGTAATTACAGCACCGGCTCGCAGGATCAAAGCTCTTTGGATCACATTGTCTAACTCGCGCACATTACCTGGCCAACGATGGCTTAACAGACGACGGCGGGCATGTTCATCAAATTCTGGCACCTCTGCAATATTAAGCGCTTTGGCATGCTTGGTAAGTAAGTGACAAGCAAGCGGAAGAATATCCGCAGGCCTTTGATGCAGAGCAGGCCATGTCAGCGGAAAGACATTAATTCGATAGTAGAGATCTTCCCTAAATTCCCCTGCGGCAACAACCGCTTTTAAGTCGCGGTTAGACGTCGCTAATACCCGCACATCAAGCTTGATCGTTTTACGGCCGCCTAAACGTTCAACTTCTCGTTCCTGTAGTACCCTTAACAATTTCGCCTGTAAACCTAAGTCCATCTCGGATATTTCGTCTAGCAATAAAGTACCGCCCTGGGCCTGTTCAAACTTCCCTGGACATGCCTGATAAGCACCGGTAAAGGCCCCCTTTTCATAACCAAAGAGCGTGGCTTCGAGCATATTTTCAGGAATGGCGGCGCAGTTAATGGCAACGAAAGCTTGCGCCGTGCGGCTACTGTGTTGATGTATATATCTTGCTAACACTTCTTTGCCCGAACCGCTTGGCCCCATGATCATCACAGATGCATCGGATGCGGCAACGCGCTGCGCAAGTGCAAGTAATGCTAGACTCTTGTCATCGGCAACGACGGGTTGATCATTGTTTTGCTTTAAGGGTAAATAACGGGAAACTTGATTTAACAGGACTTCAGGTGCAAAGGGTTTTGCCAAATAATCAACCGCACCCAATTTAATCGCGCTAACCGCACTGCCAATGGTGGCATAGGCTGTCATTAATAACACGGGTAGTTTAGGGTGATGTTGCTGGAGATAATGAAGCAAACCTAATCCGCCAATACCTTGCATCTGCACATCACTGATGACTAAGTCGAATGAGTGTTGCTTTAAAGCGAGAATAGCCTCTTCACCCGATGCGACATCAATACAGTCGTATTGCGCTAACATTAAGGTATCGAGTAGCGCCTCGCGCAGTGAGGCATCATCTTCAACTAACAGCAATTTTGCTTCAGACATGGGGCTTCTCCAAAGGCAATACGGTCGCAGATTTAGCCCTAGGGAAAGCTAACGAAACAGTGCAACCTCGGTTAGGTAAGCAACTTAATTGTATTTGACCACCGTGATTACGCACAACCGATTGCACCACGGCTAAACCCAGACCCGTTCCCTGTGCTTTGGTCGTGAAAAATGGCTCCAATACTTTTTGCTGCATACTCGCATCTAAGCCTTTGCCATTATCAATCACATCAAGTAATAGCTGTTCGGCTGACTCAGTGGCGACGATACGAATTTCGCTTGCCCCCGCCTCTAGGCTATTCATCACGAGATTATTAATCGCAGAACTGAGCGCATTCGCATTAGCTAGGATTAAGCCACACGAGGCATCGGTGAATGACAGCACACCATTGTGTTTAGCCACTATGGGCTCGCAATTGGCCATGACATTGGCTATCACATCCTCAAGCGCAATCAATTCGCCTAATTCGTCTTGACGCCCTTTTGCCATTAGCAACATATCATTGACTTGTCGTTCAAGCTCATTAAGCCTATCGACCAATTTCTGTTGAAATTTGACTTTCGCCGATTCAGATAACTTGGGGCTGGCAAGGTTTGAGGCATACAGCAAGGCGGCAGAAAGCGGTGTACGCACTTGATGTGCTAAAGTCGCCACCATTTTCCCCAGTGCTGATAAGCGTTGGAGGTGCGACAGGTTTTTCTGTAACAGGCGTGTTTCAGTGAGATCGGTCAAAACAATTAATTGCCCCGGCTCGGGGGTGAGCGGCGTAATAGCCAACTTAACACGGCGACCATTACGCAGGGAAACTTCATGCCCATCATCCTCTTGGGGAGCAAATGCTGAATGGATAACATCGATCCAACGGGCACCACGTAGCGAATGTTCTAGCAATTCTACCGCGACAGGATTAGCGTCGATGACAATACCATCACCATTTAAAATAACCACGCCAGAAGGCATAGCCTGTAAAATATGTTCCATTCTGTTGGACATATTTGCGGCCTCACGCAGTTGGTTCCATTGCTTGCTAGTGTGCTTGAATGTCTCAATCTGCGCTAGTGGGTGGGCTGACATAGTCTCACTCCGTCAAAAAATTGCTTATGACGGAGTGATTGCAGGTTCTATGCCAAATTAAAAGATCAATTTCTGAAGTAAAATCAATTGAATAAAACAATATTGGTGTGACTAATCTTTTGTCATCCCGTATTTACGCATTTTCTCCACTAAGGTGGTTCGACGTATACCGAGCATTTCTGCCGCACGGGCAACAATATTATCCTGTTGCTCTAATGCTTGGCGGATCATATCAATTTCGAGTTCAGCCAATAAATCCTTCAGATTGACCCCCTCGGGAGGCAATTCACTCGGGAAACGGGTTTCAGGAATTTCAACGGGCTCCTCACTGGTGAAGATAGACGCTAAGGCGTCACGCTCCTGTTGCTCCTCACTCATTTCAACACAATATTCGGGAACATCTATATGACGATATTTAATCGGCAGATCATTTACGTCCACCAAGCCACCAGGATATAAAATCGTTAGACGTTCAACTAAGTTTGATAACTCTCTAACGTTCCCCGACCAGGCATGCTCTTTTAAGGATTCTATTGCCCGTTGGGTAAAGCGCACTTTACCACGGCCTTCGTTGTAAACTCGACTAACCAATTCCTGCAACAATAGAGGCACATCGTCCTTACGCTCGCTCAACGCAGGCATTTCGATGGGAAAAACGTTGAGTCGGTAGTAAAGATCTTCCCGGAACTCATTGCCCGAGATCATGCTTTCCAAATTCCGATGGGTTGCAGCAACCACTCGAACATCGGCATTAATCGTTTTAGTGCCACCCACTCGTTCAAAGACCCTCTCCTGCAATACGCGAAGTAATTTTACTTGCATTTGCAACGGCATATCACCTATTTCATCTAGAAAGAGCGTGCCGCCTTCGGCGAGTTCGAAACGCCCCTTACGTGAGCTAATTGCTCCAGTAAAGGACCCCTTCTCATGACCGAACAATTCACTTTCGAGTAATTCAGGAGGAATAGCACCGCAGTTCACGGGAATAAAAGGACCATCACGGCGCTCAGAAAGATAGTGGATATTACGGGCCACAACCTCTTTACCAGTACCAGATTGCCCTAAGACCAAGACTGTAGCATCGGAGGTCGCCACCTGATTAATCAAGTGTCTCACATTGGCAATACCTTCACTGCGACCAACTAAGCTTCTAAATAGCTTAGTTTGATTGGCACTTGTTGGTACTTGAGGACGCTTTACTTGGCCGTAAACTTGGCAAAAGTGCAACAATTCGGTCAACTGAGGGTAGCTCAGCGGCTCTTCAATTTGTCCTAGCACGTTCGAGACTTGAAGATCACCAGTATCGCCGAGTGACAATATAGGTTGCCATGGATACTGACCTGCGAGAGGTTTTATCACATCAATGGGCGTGTTTTCGGTACAAATAACCAAAGCACGATAACGGGTATCTTGGAGGCAAATGCTTAATTTTTCGATGGCAATTGTTTCAATTTGCTCACCCAAAAATTCAAAAATGCAACACAGGCGACTTAAGCGCTCTGATGGGGTTCCGACAAGTAAAATTCGTTGATCTGTTTGCATCATTCAGTAGGCCGTAAAGCGCTAATAGGTATTAATTCGCATTAATTATTTATGATTAGTTGCTGTAAAAGCTTAACAAATTCAATGTAACAATCTGTGCCACCATCACTACTGTGATGAATATTGTATTATCAGCAGTCGAGAAGCAAGCTTCGGATGCGGATTATGCCAAACTGAATTGATTTTAGTTCATTTATGCTATGATTCTAGTCAAAATAGTCAATAAATTGACATTAACCAAAAAAAAGACGCACTCTGTGCGCCCTCTTCCTTTTGATCTATAACCTAATTAACTCGCTTCAGTATGAGAAGACAAATTATGTTTATCTGCAGGGATAGCATCCCAACCTTCTTTGATCGTGCGTAAAATATCGCATACATCATCAATGGCTTTCACATCATTATTTAGATTGGCTTCTGTAATTTTGCGAAGCATGAAATCATAGAGATCACTCAGATTTTTAGCTATTTGTCCACCAGCATCCATATTCAAGCTATTCTGCAAACCGATAATAATACTGACCGCTTTACCTATATACACTCCTTTGTTTACCAGCTCATTTTGCTCCATGGCATAACGCGCTTGAGCAAGACGCTGTAATGCGCCAGCAAACATGAGCTGGATAATACGATGAGGTGAAGCCACTGTAATTTCACTCTCTAATGAAACCTTACGATATGATTGCAAGGAACCTCGCATAAATACCTACCTATTTGCATCAATTGTCTGATAAACATTAATTTTTCGTTGATTCTTACTAGTGAGAACGAGTAAATTTTTTCGTTCCGTCATAATTTCTTGGGCAAGCAAACACAACTGATTAGTCAGCTCCAACTGCTGTAGCAGAAATTTTTCATCTAACGTCACGTCTCCCTTCAGTAAATTATCCACCAAAAATTGACGTTCGCTCACTAAAGCCTGCAAATTTAATACCAAAATATCTGTTAATTCATTTTCAGCAGGAATTTTTTTCAAATTCAAGAGTACATCACTAATTTGTTGATTCAACTCTTGTAGTTGCATCATAATCTCCAGCTTAAAAACAATTTTTAACTACGTGACACAGCACCTGGTAGTGAATTCAATCTATCTGCTAGTCCAGCACTCTGCTGGTTTAATTGGCCTACCACTAGATCCATCGCATTGAACTGCTTTGTTAATCTTGCTTGCAATAAGCTCATTTTTCGGGCGAAAGCTTCTCGTTGTTCGGTAAGTCTTTGTTGATCTTTGGTATAGGCATTTTTACGTGTATCAATTAGTCCACCAACTTTTGCATATTCTTTTGTCAACTCAGTGAAGCGGTTAGCCAAACCAGTAGTTGGACTTGCAAACAAAGCCTCTACGCTCGCCATATCATCTTTTAGTACACTGTCTAACTTGGTATCATCAACCGACATTTTTCCATATCTGTCAATTTTAATTCCAACATCATACAATCCAACACTACCGTTTGATGTAACAACACGTCCACTCGCCATATTACGTAACTGTGACTCAAGGGAGCGAATCATTGAGTCACCTTGAAGCGCTGCAGCTTTCTTGCTCTCAGAATCATAAGAAGATAACTTGTCTATACTGCTTACTAAGGCGTTATATGCAGTTACAAATCCATTCACATTTTCTTTTACAGCATCAGTATCCTGTTCAATTTTTAATATTGAAGTCTTGCTGATATCAGCATCTGTCAACGTTAAGCTAACGCCACTTATCGCAGTCTCCACTTTATTGGATTGAGAGGTGACTTTTTGATTATCTACATAAATAATTGCATTAGTAGCCGGATTTAATTCAGTTAAATTTCCACCTCCAAACATATCGTTAAGGCCAGTACCACTGGTATCGTTAGCCGTTACCATAATCTGATTATCAGTACCCGAATTATCTGAACTAAACACCAACTGCGCACCAGCATCACTAGTAATAACTGTCGCAGTTATACCTGAATTATCCGTGGCATCATTAACTTTTTGAGCAATAGTGGCAATAGTATCATCTGGATCAATAGCAACAGTAAAACCATTTCCATTTACTGAAAAATCTAAGCTCCCCTCTCCAACAGGGATATTTGCATCCGCAATATGCTGCCCCCCAACCTTATGTGCAGAAGCAAGTTGTTCTACTTGAATATTATAACTTCCTGATTGAGCAGATTTAGTGGCTACAGCACTAAAATAACTGCTTTCTCCAGTAGTGACTTTTCGTTGATTAAGTACATCGCCTGACTGAAGTTTTTTTAATGCATCTTGAAAAGTCGAAAGAGCACTTTTCAATGTGCCCATCGCTGATAATTTTGCACTAATGGTATCCTCAGTCTTGTTAAACATGGCTTCCTTAGGAGCTTGTTCAGCTTCAACTAACACCTTAACTATATTGCCAAGATCTAAGCCTGAGCCAATTCCCATCGCAGTTAATGCCATATCAACCTCTACTATATCTGTTTACAATAAACCATTTAGACTATGCATCTGTTTTCATCAGAAAACCTGTGACTTCAGATAATTTCTCAGCCAACTTTAACGCTTCTTCACTTGGGATCTGACGGATCACGTCTCCAGAGTCAATATCAATCACACTAACAACATTCACTCCTGAATTATCATCAACTTTAAACGCTAACCCCTTTCGCATCAATGACATCATATCGGATAACCCAGTTGCAACTTGTTCAAGTTTTTCCTGCGAAACCGTTTTCTCTGCAGCTGATGATTTATCAACCTCTTGAACGGGGTCAATGGACGGCTTGTTTTCAGTTTCAACGCCTCGTAACGATGACTTCAATGGCACACTACTTACATCAACTCTAGCAGCTGCTGTGGCTGAACTCGCTAAATTAATATCCATAGCCTACATCTCCTCAAACGACCCACTTTATCGGCCATCTCGTTAATCTTAAATTTGCGTTAAAAATTAAGCACAAGACTTTATCGACGAACGTTTATAGAACAAAGGGAGATCCGTTCCCGAACCTCCCCCAAGTACTTCAATGTTACAACTAAGACAGGTTACAACAGCGATAACGCTACCTGTGGCAACTGATTCGCCTGTGCCAACATAGCGGAACCCGTTTGTTGGAGCACTTGATTCTTGGTCATTGCAGATGTTTCTTTAGCAAAGTCCACATCTACGATACGACTTTTCGCATCGGCAACGTTAGCCTGAGTATTCGCGCTGTTGCTAATGTTATGTGCGAGACGATTTTGAATCGCACCTAATTTTGAGCGTTGCGTATCAATTCTAGCTATAGCAGCATCGATTTGTGTTACTGCAGCAGAAGCCACACCGTCACTACCAACACTTAAAGCGTCCACACTTAACGCAACCGCTCCAGTG
>NZ_AFOZ01000033.1 GCF_000217915.1 Shewanella sp. HN-41
GCCCCAAACTTATCAAACTGCATTTAAGTGCACTGCAAGCATTTGCTCGCCTGTGTCTCAACTGCGTGGCGCATTCTATGCAGCACACCTAAAAGTGTCAACTCGTTTTTTAGGAATTTATTCTATCTGCTACAAATTCAATCGCTTTGGATATTCTTTGTTCAGAACGGCTTCTTCCAATTAAAAATAACGTAATATCAAGGCCTGGTGACTGCCCTGCTCCAGTGACAGCTACGCGTAATGGCATACCGACTTTGCCCATACCAACATCAAGTTCGGTTGCAGTCTCTTCGATCGCTTGGTGAATTGTTTCAGGTGTCCACTCAGTTAAAGCGGCTAATTTCTGTTGCACTAATTGCAATGGCTCAAGTGCTACACCACGTAAATGCTTTTTCGCCTGCGCTTCATCAAACTCGTCAAAATCTTCATAGAAGTAACGACTAGAGGCCGCTAACTCTTTTAACGTCTTAGCGCGTTCAGCCAGCGCAGTCACTACCGCAGATAATGCTGGGCCATTTGAGGTATCAATCTTTTGGTCATCCATGTGCCATTGCAAGTGGGTTGCCACATATTCAGGATCGAGTGTCTTAATATAGTGTTGGTTCAACCAAATTAACTTATCGGTATTAAAGGCTGAAGGTGCCTTGTTAATATCGTCTAACTTAAAGTATTGCTTCATTTCCTCGAGAGAGAAAACTTCTTGATCGCCGTGCGACCAACCTAAGCGTACTAAATAGTTGAGCAGCGCTTCGGGCAAATAGCCATCATCACGGTATTGCATTACGCTCACCGCACCATGACGTTTCGATAATTTAGCGCCGTCATCACCTAGAATCATTGATACGTGGGCATATTCAGGAATAGGTGCACCCAGTGCTTTCAGGATATTGATTTGGCGCGGCGTGTTGTTGATATGGTCTTCCCCACGCACCACACAAGTGATCCCCATATCCCAATCGTCTACAACTACACAGAAGTTATAGGTAGGAACGCCATCGGTACGGGCGATGATCAGGTCATCTAAGGCATCGTTTGAGAATTCTATGCGACCACGGACATGGTCATCAAATACCACAGAACCGCCGATAGGATTTTTAAAACGCACGACATAAGGCTCATCGGTGTCACGGGCAGGCAAATTACGGCAGCAACCATCATACTTTTGTGCTTCACCATTTGCCGCTTGTGCTTCCCGTAATGCATCAATACGCTCACGAGAGCAATAACATTTATATGCTGTGCCCTGCTGTAACATTTGCACGATGATCTCGTTATAACGATCAAAACGTTTAGTTTGATAGTATGGGCCTTCGTCCCAGGTCAAACCTAACCAATTCATGCCTTCTAAAATGGCATCGCAAGCAGCTTGAGTCGAACGTTCAATATCCGTATCTTCAATGCGTAATACAAACTCACCATTATTGGCACGGGCTTGTAGCCAAGAATAAAGTGCAGTACGGGCACCGCCCACGTGCAAAAAGCCTGTTGGGCTTGGGGCAAAACGCGTCTTAGTTGTCATAATGGGACACTAACCTATATAAAGTCGTCTAGATAAAGACAATCACAGTAAAAAGTGCGCTTATTCTAACAGTCAAAGTCTGCGCTGCAAATGGGCCATACTGGCCAGCATCATATATCTCATAAAATAGCCCTACCGAGTCGGGCTTCCTTTATATAGATAATCATCATCCCTACTGAATGGCAGTTCAAAATGCAGAGGGAAATACTGCTAAATCTTCAATCCCCTTATTAATGTATTAAGCCCCCCTATGCTGCAATTAACCCAAGAGACTGAAATGTTGTTAAATGCGTTAACGGCTTAATAAAGTAACACTTTGATTGATGGCGTGATTAACAATAAGCCAATGCGAACAAAAATAGCGCGACCAATGCTTTTTTCATTAAAAAGCGTTGACACTAGATCGAACCTCCCTATAATACGGCTCCACACAGCGAGGTCGATTAGCTCAGCTGGGAGAGCACCTCCCTTACAAGGAGGGGGTCACTGGTTCGAGCCCAGTAGCGACCACCATACTTTTTCCCCTGTTAAACTTTACCCTCAGCCTGACTCAACTATGCTTGATCTAGATCAGTGCATACTTAATTGGCGATTTCACATTTAATGACCTGTTAAATACTAAACTCCATTGCCGCCCATGCCTGATGTCACTCTGCCTTTGGCATACTTGGAGATCAACACTATGGCCAGTGTCAGCCAATCCGCCTCCTTAACCCATATTGCGGCTTACCTAAAACACACCCACTGCTGTGATGAGCAAACTGCCCTAAAGGAAGCACGGGAAGTCATGCAGAATCTGGTCAGCATGCGCCAAAAAGGCTATATCACGGGTTGGTATTTTGATGAACACGGCCACTTAGAATTGCTTCCCAGCGATGCCATTCTCAAACGCATTGGTGCTGAAGACGACTGATTTCCCAATGCTATAGCTCTTAGTCCTTCCAAAGCCATATATCATGTGTTTTCCTTAGATGCGCCTTTCCCTTCGCTTAAACCATGCCATCAACTTTTTCATTTCAGCTACTTTTCAAACTATTTTTGATCTGAAAATAACTAATTATGCTTACTTAACCAGCAATGGCGGAAAACTCATTAATAAGGTGGCAATAAGCATTTGGGTGGATTTCCACCCAAACCCAACGCAAGCGTGAGCGAGATCTCACCCACTAAACTAAAAGTGTGACAAACATCAAATGAACTACACTTTAGTAACCAAACACTTACAGAACGCAGCGTAAGTTGGCGTGGTATTTGCCTTTAGTAAGACAGACCTCAGGGAAATCAAGGCTGTATTCCTGCTCACACTTGGTAACAAACTAACCAAGACTGGGGACAAATCCTAACAACAGAAAAAGGAACTCAAAAATGACATTGAATCAACAGATTGGAATAACTCGCCCATTGAAAACCGTTGCAAAAATGCTTGCCCTCGCTTCCGTTTTCGCAACCAGCTTTAACCTGTTCGCCGCTCCAGTTGAAATCAAATTTTCCCACGTTGTCGCGGAAAATACGCCAAAAGGTCAAATGGCCCTAAAATTTAAGGAGCTCGTTGAGCAACGTTTACCGGGTGAATACACTGTTAGTGTGTTTCCTAACTCACAGTTATTTGGGGATAACAATGAGTTAGCTGCACTATTGTTAAACGATGTGCAATTTGTGGCACCTTCACTCTCTAAATTTGAGCGCTACACTAAACGCCTACAAGTATTTGATTTACCATTTTTATTTGATGATATGGATGCAGTAAACCGCTTCCAACAGGGGGATGCGGGTCAAACTCTGCTGAACTCCATGAGCCGTAAAGGAATTGTCGGTTTAGGCTATCTACACAATGGCATGAAGCAATTCTCTGCCAATACTCCGTTGAAACAACCTTCCGATGCCAAAGGTCGTAAGTTCCGTGTCATGGCCTCTGACGTATTAGCGGCTCAGTTTGATGCAGTGGGCGCCATTCCAGTGAAAAAACCTTTCTCTGAAGTATTCACCCTGCTACAAACCCGCGCCATCGATGGCCAAGAAAATACTTGGTCTAACACTTACTCACAAAAATTCTATGAAGTTCAAAGCCATATTACTGAAAGTAACCATGGTGTTTTAGATTACATGGTCGTGACTTCTGATGCGTTCTGGAAAAGCTTACCCGCTGACAAACGTAAGATCATCAAAGAATCATTAGATGAGTCCATTGCATTGGGTAATAAAATCGCTGCCGAGAAAGACAACCAAGATAAACAGCTAATCCTTGATTCTAAACGTTCCGCGTTAGTGACGTTAACTCCAGCTGAGCGCCAACAATGGATCGATGTGATGAAACCTGTTTGGACTAAGTTTGAAGATCAAGTCGGTAAAGATGTGATTGAAGCCGCTGTTGCTGCAAATAAACAATAATGACAATAAACCGCTTAACCCTATTTGGGGTTAAGCGGTATTTCAGCGAGGGGAGTACTGCTGTGATATCGCGAATTTTTGGTTACTTTGAAGAAGGTGTGCTCAATCTACTGATCACCTTAATGACACTACTCGTATTTTCCGAGGTCGTAGCACGATTTTTCTTCCATACAGGTTTTTTATGGATCCAAGAGCTCACATTGACCCTTTGTGGTTGGTTTGTGTTATTTGGCATGTCCTATGGCGTAAAAGTCGGTGCTCATATCGGTGTCGATGCCTTTGTGAAAACCCTGCCACCTAAGGCAAAAAAGATCACATCCTTAATCACAACCTTGATTTGCTTAACCTACTGCGGACTCTTTCTAAAAGGCAGTTGGTCTTACCTATCGCAAATGTACCAAATCGGTGTGCCAATGGAAGATATCCACTTCCCGCGTCTTCTGTTAAACAGTTTAGATCCTGACTTTGCATGGAACACACTGAGAATCGATGTTGAAGATGGTGCGGTGCCCATCTGGTTATCCCAAAGTATTCTGCTGATTGGCTTTAGCATGCTCACATGGCGTTTCTTTGAGCTCTTTATTGCCATTTTACGCAACCAAGTCTCTGGTCTCCAATTTGCCGATGAAGCGAAAGAAAGTATGCATTTAATTGATGAAAGTGCCCAACAGGCACATACCACTCTGACATCGGACACAGACAACAAGGAGGCGAAATAATGGCTATTGCAACTCTATTTACCGCCCTGCTCGTCTGTATGTTTTTAGGCATGCCCATCGCGATTGCGTTAGGTTTTTCTAGCATGCTGACAATTTTATTCTTCTCCAATGATTCACTCGCCTCAATTGCACTAAAGCTGTATGAGTCCTCATCTGAGCATTACACGCTGCTGGCGATTCCTTTCTTTATCTTGTCTTCCGCCTTTCTCTCCACCGGTGGTGTTGCTAGACGGATTATCGACTTCGCCATGGACAGCATTGGCCATATTCGTGGTGGTTTAGCCATGGCATCCGTGATGGCCTGTATGCTATTTGCTGCAGTATCGGGTTCATCCCCAGCCACAGTGGCAGCCATTGGTTCGATTGTGATCGTGGGCATGGTGAAAGCGGGTTACCCCGAAAAATTCGCCGCAGGCGTGATTACCACATCGGGTACGCTTGGCATTTTGATCCCGCCTTCGATTGTGATGCTGGTTTATGCTGCGGCGACGGAAGTGTCAGCGGCCAGAATGTTTATGGCGGGCTTAATCCCAGGTTTGATGATGGGATTCCTGTTGATGGTCGTTATTTATATTATCGCCCGCTTCAAGAATCTGCCCTCACGCCCTTTCCCCGGTTTTAAACAACTTGGGATATCCAGTAGTAAAGCCCTCGGTGGGTTAGCCCTTATCTTTATCGTGTTAGGTTCAATCTATGGTGGTGTGGCAAGTCCAACTGAAGCGTCGGCCGTGGCCTGTATGTATGCCTATTTTATTGCCGTATTTGGCTACCGCGATATTGGTCCGTTAAAGAATGTTGCTTGGCGCAATCCAAACGAAAATCTCCTCGCGGCAGGCGTACGCAACTTAGCTCATATGCTGTTAGGCTTGATTAAAACCCCGATAGATAGAGAAGTGCGTCATGTCGTGCGTGATGGTGCCAAGGTCAGCATTATGCTGCTGTTTATCATCGCTAACGCTATGCTGTTTGCCCACGTGTTAACCACGGAACGCATTCCACATATCATCGCCGAATATATTGTGAGTATGGGCCTACCCGCTTGGGGCTTCCTGATCATCGTTAACTTGCTGCTACTCGCTGCGGGTAACTTTATGGAGCCTTCTGCCATTGTGCTCATTATGGCGCCAATCCTTTTCCCAATCGCAACCCAATTGGGGATTGATCCCATCCATTTAGGCATCATCATGGTCGTAAACATGGAGATTGGGATGCTAACACCGCCGGTGGGGCTCAACCTCTTCGTGACAGCGGGGATCACAGGCCGCAGTATTGGTTGGGTTATTCAATCCGTGCTTCCGTGGTTAACGTTGATGTTACTCTTCCTAATCCTTATCACCTATGTGCCGCAAATATCGCTGTTTTTACCCGAACTGCTTGATAAGCTGAGCGGATATTAATCTCAAGGGATAAAGATTATTCCTTGATTCTAGATAGTTTTTAAGCGAGCCTATTCAGGCTCGCTTTGTTTTACCTTAAGTGATAATCAGGATTACCCGCAATGCTACCCATGACGCCAAAAGCCAAGCAACGTCTTCTTCTGACCATAGTGCTACTCGCGGGCCTATTTGCTATTTTGAAATTAACCTATTGGGTACATTTGCATCAGGGCAAAGTGGAGATCCAACAGCAATCGGAAAAGCAATTAAAGGAGCTCGTTAGCTTTTTGGATGGTGCCCTCTCCCGCTATGAAAGCATTCCCCATGTACTCTCAACAAACCCTATGCTGGCTAATGTGCTTAATGATCAGCAAAATCCGAAAAAAATCCAAGAATTAAACCTCTATTTAGAGGAAATACAGCACGTTACAGAAGCATCAGACATTTATCTTATCGATGCATTAGGGATTGCCATTGCCGCCAGTAACTGGCAACAGAGCTTCTCTTTTATCGGTAAGGACTATTCCTTCAGACCCTATTACACCGATGCCATCTCGGGTAGCTTGGGCCGCTACTATGCGGTGGGTACTAGCTCAGATAAGCGCGGTTTTTACTTTTCATATCCCATTTATCAACGGGGAGGCAAAGGCATACTTGGGGCCATTATCGTGAAAGTGGATATAGCCGATATAGAACAACAGAGCACTAGCATAGCGATGGCGGGGCAATACCAGTTTTTGATCAGCGATCCCGACGATATAGTGTTTATTTCCAGCGTTGACGAATGGCGCCTAACATCTCTTACACCGCTGACTCAAGCGAAACAGTATGCACTGAATGCTTCAAAACGCTACGCCGAACGCCCTATTGGTGAACTATTAATAAAACCTCAATATCAAACAGATGGCAGCAGTGGCCATATATATCAAATCCGCGATGGTAATACCCTAGCCCAGTATATGGATACCCACCATTTGATGACCAAAGCGGGTTGGCGCGTGCATATTCTCTCGCCGATGAAACCCTTACTCGAGTCAATGCCTGCGATGATGTTACTGTCGGCCTCCATTTATCTATTACTGGCACTGGGGATTCTCTTTAGCAGTGAACGACGTCGCAACCTACAACGCATGCAACTGGCACAAAACCTGCTCGAACAACGGGTCGAAGAGCGAACTCAAGATCTGCAACAAGCAAACAATCGCCTGAAAGATACCCAAGATGAGTTGATCCAGGCGGCCAAACTCACTGTTATCGGCAGTTTATCGGCAAGCATCAACCATGAACTCAACCAGCCCTTAGCCGCCCTACGCAGCTATGCGCAAAATACTCAAACCTTCCTTGCCCGCAATATGCAGGATAAGGCATTGGATAATCTTAAGATTATTATCGAACTCACAGATAGGCTCGCCGATATTGTCGGCCAATTTAAAAGTTTTACCCGCAAGAGCCAAGGCACCGACAGCGCCACCGACATTAACCGCTGCATTAAGCAGGCGCTGACAATAGTTCAACCCGAAATTGACAAGCAAGGGGTTGAGTTAGATGTACAATTGCCCGAGGGACAATACCAAGTCTGGGGTGATAAGGTGAGATTACAGCAGGTGTTTGTCAATATTATGAGTAACGCCATTGTCGCCATGCAACTATCGGTTAAACGGCGTCTAATTATTCGTGTCACCAGTGAAGATAAATTCTGTATCAGCATTCAAGATTCGGGGCCAGGAGTCAGGGAAAGCCAAATGGAAAAAATCTTTGAGCCCTATTTCACCACTAACGAACGCCATGGCCTGGGGCTAGGATTATCTATCTCCCAGCGCATTATTGAATCTATGCAGGGTCAGATCAATGTCGCCAATGCCGAAGATGGCGGCGCTATTTTCCACATTATTTTACCGATTTATTTGCTCGAGGAACGTTAGTCTCATGAGTTTGCCCACATCAATCCAAGACTATTCGGTGCTTATCATCGATGATGAACTTCATATAGGCACAGTATTAGTGCAACTATTTGAACTTGAAGGCATTAAAGCCATCGCCAGCACTGAACCTAAAGGCATAGCTAAATTACTGGATAAAGACTGGGCAGGAGTCGTGATCTCCGACGTCAATATGCCACAACTCGATGGCATCAGCTTGATGCAACAAATTCGCCAACAGGACCCAGATCTCCCCGTAGTGCTACTCACAGGTTTTGGTGACATAGCGATGGCCGTCAGTGCGTTAAAGCAAGGTGCCTATGATTTTCTTGAGAAACCCTTCAACAACGAACATATGCTCGATGTCGTGAAACGCGCCCTTGATAAACGCAGCCTAACCTTAGAAAACCGTAAACTAAAGAAAGAGTTAGAAAGTCAAAGCATTCCAGGCCCTCGGATTTTAGGCCACAGCGCCGGCATTAACCGAATGCGTCATATCATAGATCAAGTGATAGATACCCCCGCCGATGTATTAATTGAAGGCGAGACAGGGACAGGCAAAGAACTAGTTGCCCGTTATTTACACGATCATAGCAGCCGTAACCAAGCCAATTTCGTCGCGATTAACTGTGGCGCTATCCCTGAAAATCTGATTGAAAGCGAGCTATTTGGTGCCGAAGCTGGCGCATTTACTGGCGTAGATAAAATGCGTATAGGTAAATTCGAATACGCCAATGGGGGCACATTATTTTTAGATGAGATTGAGAGTACACCGCTGTCGCTGCAAGTCAAACTACTGCGGGTACTTGAAGATCGTAAAGTGGAGCGCCTCGGGTCAAATAAGAGTATCAACTTAGATATTCGCGTTATTGCAGCCACTAAGGTCGATTTAAAGAGCCTATGTGACACGGGGGAGTTTCGCCAAGACTTACTCTACCGTTTAAACTTAGTCACAGTGCCAATCCCACCACTTAGGGATCGCCGCGAAGATATCCCCCTATTATTTTTACACTTTGCTCGAGTCGCTTCGGCGCGATACCACAAGGCGCTTATCCCCCTCAATGCCGAGCAAAATGCCATTCTCACCTCACACGACTGGCCGGGTAATGTGCGAGAGCTGAGGAATCTCGCCGAACGTTATGTATTACTCGGTGGTGAAGCCGCCTTTGCGGGTAGCCTAGGAAATACCCCTAGCCTGCACTCCAGCATGTCACTGCTGCAACGGGTCGAATTCTTTGAACGCGTACTGATTGAAGAAGCCCTAAGTCATAACAAGGGCAGCATAAAACTCACGATGGAGCAACTCGAGCTGCCCCGTAAAACCCTATACGATAAAATGCGTAAATATGATTTAGACCGAAAACAGTATGTGAATTTAGAAGAGTAATAGAGAAAACCCCACGTAGCCGTCGTGGGGTTTGTCTTAGTTAAATACATTTGCAGTCAAATCGTTACCAGTTTGAGAGCTTCAACCCAACAAATACGTGAGGCACACTATTCCATCGGCGCTTCGATTGCACACATTCCCTTTTGGTTTTTTACATAGGGCGCGAGGATCGGCATCATTCCCTTCATCACCTGCAGCGGCAGCGCCGAGGTAAAGCTAAAATCATCGGATTTACTGCCCGGCACAAAGGCGGTTAGGGTGCCAAAATAGTTATCCCCTAGATAAAACACAAAGGTTGCAGTGCGGTTCATCGCCGTCGTGGCGACTTTTCGGCCCTGCTGCATTTGCGTCACAATGCGGTTATCACCTGTACCGGTTTTTCCGCCAATCGCCAACATAGACCCATTATCATCGGTAAATATGCCCTTAAGACGTCTTGCGGTGCCGTTTTGTACCACGTTTGCCAATGCCGCTTTGAGTGCCTGGGCGACTTCATGGCGCATCACGCGTTCACCTTGAGTATGTTGATTCTGCAGCCGGACCTCGTAGGGGGTATCTGCCGCAAAATGCAACTGATTAATACGCACTGTGGCCAATCTTACGCCATCGTTCTGGATTATCCCCATCAATTCGGCCAAGGCGGCAGGTCTATCGCCCGAACTGCCCAGCGCCGAACCTAAAGAAGGCACCATAGATTCAAAGGGATAACCTAAACGCGCCCAGCGTTGGTGAATATCGAGAAAAGCTTCCACCTCTAGCATCACCCGTACCCGCACATCACGGGCGTTCTTATGCCGAGTCCTAAAGAGCCAACGGTAAACTTCTTGGCGTTCATCCTTACTGGCCTCTTTCACATCGTTTAGATTGGCCTCGGGATGTTGATTCAAATAATCGAGTACCCACAACTCAAGCGGATGCACTCGCGCGATATAACCTTGATCCGGCAGGTTATATTTCTCTGGGCCGTATTTGTTATATAACTCCTTAATACGCTTATCGCTGTAACTATTTTGTGGCAGGCGCTGCTGTAAAAAGGCCTTAAAGGAGGCGATAGACTCATTGGGCTGCAAATACCGATAGGCCGCAGTGAGTTGTTGCTCCGCCTGGGTTTGGCCATCAAAGAACAGATCCAAGCGTTCGTTAGGCGCCACTTTCTTATATTTACGGTAGAACTTAGTCACAAAAGTATTGCCTTCACGGTCGGCAAATATCCGCAAATACTCCTCACGGCGGGGATCTTTATCATTTCGCAGTAGCTGGGCCATATTGCCTTCATTTTGCATACTGCTGCTGTAGTTCACTATGTCACGCATCAAGCGCACAAAGGGCAAGTTAATCGAATCTTGCAGCGCCTGGTACATGGTCGGAGTCTTAAGATCCTCCGTCTTTTTAAAGTTATTAAACACATGCAATCCACCACCAGTGAAAAACTGCTCATTTGGTGATGCAGAATATTCCCGTTGCAGGGCAGCGTCTAACATGCGGTCGAGGCGTCTATCTGGGTTAGCAATCAGATAATCGATGGCCCAACGGGTCAAATGATCCCTAGGTTCTATGATGATCGATTCCAATTCAATCCCGTGTTTTTTCGCATATTTATCATGGATCTCTGCGATGATTTCCAGATAGGTCGCTAATACACGCAGTTTCGCGGTCGAGCCGAGTTCTAACTTACTTCCCTCATTGATATCAAAGGGTTGGTCGGTGCTGTCGGTCTGAACCCTAACGCGGTTAGCCGTATCGGTACGCTCGTATAGGGTAAAACTATAGAGCACATTTTGCAGTTGGCTTGGTTCCAATAAACGCTCACCCAACAGGCCCACCTGCTCCGCGGTTGACACTTTCCCAAGGCTGCGCAAGTAATGGCTGACCTGTTGCTGCAATTCACTGTGTAGGCTGCTATTGACCGTGAGATCTAATCGATCTAAATCATATAAGCCGACGTTTAACATCCCTGCGGTGCGAATACGGATAGTATTAACGCCTTTATCGCCCCCCGATGACTGGGTATTACGTTGGGGTTTAGCCACCTTAAATTGCAATCTCTGTGCTAATGCGGCATCCCTTAGGCCACGGTCTATCAGGTAATATTGACCGAGCAATCGAATGTGGCTATCAACTAAATTTTCAAGATCTTCATGGCCTTGTAATAAATAATAGGAAGGTCGACGCTGGGCAATCATCAGGGCAACCACTTGGCGGAACACTTGCCCACGCTTGGTCGCATTCGCTTTGATTTGGGGTGAGGCTAATAGCTGATTTGCCGTATCGAAATCGGTACCAAACCATGCCCAAAGTCCATCACCAATCCCATGTACTTCGCCGTGATTGGGCGCCGAGGATAAAGGCACGGTATTTAAATAATCTTGAACTATACGTTTACGGGCGGGTTCAGTTTTTTCCCCCTGCTGATACACTCGCACAGTCGCAGAGCCAATCTGCAGCAATTTATCTTTAATACTCAAGGTTAAACCTTGGGAAGAATGGCGAAATTTCTCAATCTGGGTCGCCAGTGTACTACCACCGGCGGTAGAAACATTCATCCCTAGCATTTCAGCAATTTGACTCATTCCCGCCACCACAAATCGTGGCCAATCGATCACAGGGTTAAGCTTCTCTTCGGTTGTCCATAACTCTCGATTTTCGATAAACAACAAGGTATTGATGATCTCGTTAGGGATCTTATCGTCATCCTGATAGACACGTTTAGGGTAGGTAAACTCGTATAGATCGGTATTACGGCAGTCGAGTAAAGTGAGTCCCGATTGCGCTTTCTCATGGTAAGGCGGGAAAAATCCTAATTGTGCATATTCCTGCAATGCCGGCGAAAATGCCACTTGCTGGGTGATCTGAAAATTGCGCTGCAATAGTCTGTCAATATATTGGGGTAACTTACTGTAACCATGGCGCTCATCGAAAGGACCGTAACTTGGGTAAATAATCGATGATGTCGGTTCGCTTCCCAATTCATAGGTGAGTTTCTGAGCATATTGGTTAATGTATTTTGCCTGATAAAAAGAAGTCTTAATCTCTTGACCAATTAAAATCGCTAAACAGAGTATCAAAATAAAAAATAGGAACCATGCACGTCCCTTAGATCTGGCCTTACGCTTAGGCTTGGCCTTAGGTTCGGGTTGCGGTGGACGAGGACGATAATTTTCGAACTTCATCTCTTGCGTAGAATTAGGCAAAACTGCTCCAAAAAATCACTAAACTCACTTTTTCACGTGGGATCTGATAACCCACTCATGCTGGCAACAGAGGTTGAGGACTAAGTTAATCACAGCTCAACACTCAAGTAATGCTCATTTCACCCATCGGAGGATTTCCTTTTCCTATGTATCGACTTTGACCCTTTGGAGCAATCTAATTTGTCGTCAGATTTTTCGCTATTTTAATGAGTTAACTCTTCATCTCAAAGTGGTTTACCTAAAAATATTTACCACTTGTCCTTTGAGAGATTGTCTCAGCCGATAATGGACTCATCCCAAATAAACTCACGAAAATGCTTACGGCAAACCGATTCATAACTTTCGTTACCACCAATCGCCACCTGCTCACCTTCGCGCATCACCTTGCCATCACCATCGAGGCGCACCACCATGTTAGCTTTGCGACCACAATGACAGATAGTCTTCAACTCGACTAACTTGTCGGCCCAAGCCAGCAAATAATGGCTGCCGCTAAAGAGTTCCCCTTGGAAATCCGTACGCAAACCATAACACAATACTGGAATATCTATTTTATCAACAACATAGGTCAATTGCTTAACCTGCTCTTTGCTTAAAAACTGACACTCATCCACCAATACGCAACTCAGTGGCATTGCCTGGTGTGCTGTTTGGATCATATCAATAAGATTATCTTGGCTGCTAAAAACCTGCGCGTCAGTCTCAATACCGATACGAGAAGCTACTTTGCCTTTACCATACCTATCATCGATAGAGGCCGTCATCACTAAGGTATTCATCCCGCGTTCGCGATAGTTATAGGAAGATTGCAATAAGGAAGTAGATTTACCCGCGTTCATTGCTGAGTAATAAAAATAGAGTTGTGCCAAAACGAATACCCTTAGAAACGTTATTTATTCATGTCTGTCGCCAGAGCTAAATTAGGTAATAGTCTACCATTAGGCTCCATATCAGAACACTAGCCAGCCCTAAGCTTTAAGTAGAAATTCAGCAGTGTCGCCATAATTTCAATTTTGTCATGCCTATAAACTCGCCTAAATACCAACTAAGTGAGTCAATTAACGGCCCACATAGAGCAATATTTGTTAACTCTTCGTAAAACATCAAATTGTTAATTTAACCTTAATTAAATCTTAAATACTGTTTTATAAGTAAAAATTAATGAACATTAAATGTTAAAAATGAGATCCACCTCCAAAGTAATAGACACAAATGCGGTAAAGCTCAAAAACCAAACAATAAATTAACCCTAACATCTACTTCGAGACAATTTGTGCTCAATTAAAAAAATAAAGTATTCGATAGCATGCAAATTAAAACCCGCGGCTCAAAGCACTAATCTCCCCTGCAAACTTTAGTGCTGCAATCCGTCCTTTATATTCGCATATTGGATCAATTGGAGATTATGATGAGAATTTTCACCTCTAGAAAACTGGCATATTTCGTTGCTTTAGCACTAACAGGTGCCCTTGTTGGATGTGGCGATGATGGCAAAGATGGTGTCGATGGCGCACCAGGAACGCCCGGCATTCCAGGTACTCCAGGCACCCCAGGAACACCTGGCGAACCCTGGACACCACCTGCTGTGGCAAGTTCGACGGCAACAAATGTCAAAGTGCTCAGCTACAACTTCGATGAAGGTAGTATCACTTATGAGTTCGAGATTACCGATGAAAATGGTAGCCCAATCAATGGACTGTTAAATGCTCAAGCTAAAGTAGCCGCCTTAACCGATAAGGGTTTTATCAACAACCGTACCGAAAGCGATATTAATGGGGTTGCAGATAATGTGCATATAGGTGGAGCCGCAACCGAAACGACTGAAGGTGCCACACTCACCGCCATAGACGATGGCAAATACCAATTTAAAGCCCCGATGAAAGGTGTTAATCCCAGCACTGAAGGGATTGTTTGGTTACGTGTCGGTGGTAACGATGGTATTGCGACCTCTAAACCTTTAGTCGTTAATAAACCTGAGGGCACCCATTCTACAACGACGGACAGTTGCTACTCTTGCCATATTGACTACTCTACCAGCCCACGTCGTCATGCGAGTTATGTTGCTAGCGGTATGGACAGCGAAGTCACCTTTGTTGAAGGTTGTTTAGCTTGTCACGGTTCTGTAAGCAAAGGTGTGAAAAATGCCGAAGGTTTCTCTATCGGTGGTTATGCTACCAACACACTATCAAAAATTGGCCATGTTAATCACCAGAAATTTACCAAAGATTTCAGCGTGATGAACTGTACTTCCTGCCACGTTGAAGCACCTAACAATATCAACGTAGCAGGACCTGGCTGTATTGACTGCCATAATAGCGGTGGTGTACCAGGCGCTATCATTCCAAGTGATGGTGCAGATTTACGCATTATGCACGAAAGCAAAACAGGCATCACAGAGCGTCAAGCACTACGAGCTAAATATAAATTGGAATTATCAACACCTGTTAAGGTGGATGATATTTCAACTAAAACTGACCACTATGCTCCAGATGGTTCAGCAACTAAAGTTGGGCCCGGTTGGTGTACCACACTGACAGTGAAAGATGCTGAAGGCACTATCTTCAGTATCAAAGATAACTTTAACTATTCAGATCCGTTAGTATTTGATGCCAATAAACCCATAGTCTATGCCGGTGCCTATTTACATGCCTATGAAAATGGCAGTTTAGTTGGCCGCCCAGGCAATCGTACTAACTACTACTATGGTTACAATGCGGATGGCACCAAGAATATCTGTCATTTACTAACAGATATTAGCGCTGTTAATGCTAACTATGCCTACTCTGCCCGTGTAACCTTCAGTACCCTAGGTTGGATGGAATACGATGGTAATAAACGTTACCAAAGCAATGGCAACCTAAGAGCCAATGGCTATGACGGCTCTATGGGCATATCCTTTACCGCTTATTCTGACGTTGTTGATCCTGTGACCACCGCCAAAGTATCTGCCTTTGAACGTCGTGTGGTTATCAGTGATAGCAGCTGTACAACCTGTCACAATGATGCAACAGCATTCCATAAAAATGGGGCCTTCGATGAAGGTGGTAGAGGGTGTGTGGCGTGCCATGATAACGGCATGGCTCGTACATCAGCCGCGATAGGCGCAGGTTTTGGCCCTATGGTTCACAGCTGGCACTGGGGTGAAGGTGCTAAAGTCGGTGAAGTGAAAGCCGATGGAACTCAAGCCAAAACAGCTAACGGCGCAGGTGCAATTGAAGCCTCTACTAGCTGTGTTGCCTGTCACGAAACTGCCATTGATTTAAGCAAAGTGCCAAATCAATACATCCTTGAACCTGGCAACAAAATGACCAGCCCAGTGACAGCTAACTGCTTCGCTTGTCATAACAGCGATTCTGCTAAGGCACATATGGCCAGCAATGGTGGCGAAATCAGCGTACCAAGTGTTGCTGACTGGTTTAAACAACCCACTTCAGAATCTTGCGCTGTATGTCACGACACAGGAAGAAGTACTGGTATTGATAAATATCACAAGTTTACTCGCTAATTAATCATTTAAGCATTGCATGATTAAACGGTAAGTAAAAAGCGGTACCTATTTTCCCTGCAAGGAAATAGCAAAGGAGCCTCGCCCATGCGAGGCTCTTTTTTAGTTCGAATCACAAACTGTTACAAACCACTTTCAGACCCATTTAAGTTCTTTCAGACCTATTTAAGTTATTAAGGTTAGAGTTCCAAAAAACAACAATTCTAAGGAAGTCACTTAATTATGCGTAAAAGTTTTATTGCTATCGCCATTGGCGCCACAATGATGACTGGCGCACTCGCAGGCTGTAGTTCCCAAGACACCAAAGCCGCGAATGTCAGTGCAGTTCAAACCCAAAATCCTCTGTTCCAAGCCAGCACGCTGCAATACCAAGCGCCTGATTTCAGTGTCATTAAAGATGAGCATTTTCAGCCCGCATTAGAGCAAGGCATTAAAGAGCATTACCAGGAGATTTTGACCATTGCTAACAATCCTGCCGCTCCGACCTTCGACAACACCATTGTCGCCATGGAAAAAAGCGGTGCCCTGCTGACCCGTGCATCGAGCGTGTTTTATAACTTAGCAGGCTCAAATAGCAACCCTGCTTTACGTAAAATCCAAGGTGAAATGGCTCCCCAAATGGCGGCCCACTCGGATAATATCAACTTAAATCCTGAACTATTTACTCGCATTGAAACCATTTATAACGATCGCAATAACTTAGGTTTGACGCCAGAAGCCGTGCGTTTAGTTGAGGTTTACCATCAACGCTTTATCATGGCGGGCGCTAAGCTTACCGATGAGCAAAAAGTGAAGATCCGCGCTCTTAACGAAGAGCAATCTACGCTTACCAATGAATTCTCCCAACGTTTACTGCGCTTAACCAAAGAAATCGCCATCGTTGTCGATAGCAAAGAGCAACTGGTAGGCCTGACAGACAGCGAAATCACCTCGGCCGCTAACGATGCCAAAGCCGCAGGCCACGATGGCAAGTATCTGATTAACATAACCAATACGACACGCCAACCGGTATTGGCCTCACTGGAAAACCGGGAACTGCGCCAACGCATTTGGGAAGCCTCTGCTAACCGTGGTTTGAGCGGTGAAAACGAAACCGCTTCACTGGTGTCTCGTTTAGCACAACTGCGTGCCGAGCGGGCAGCACTGCTAGGATATGAAAACTGGGCTAGCTACCGTCTGGCGCCGCAAATGGCTAAAACACCAGAAGCAGTGTACGGCATGTTTGGTTCAATGGTGCCCGCCGTGGTCGCCAATACAGAAAAAGAGGCGGCCGATATCCAGGCCATGATCACTAAAACCGGTGGTGATTTTGAACTGGCACCCTGGGACTGGGAATTTTACGCCGAAAAAGTTCGTCAAGAAAAATACGCCCTCGATGCGAGTAGCATTCGCCCTTACTTCGAATTCAACCGCGTATTGGCAGATGGCGTGTTCTACACCCTTAAAGAACTCTACGGCGTCACTTTAAAACCACGACCGGATTTACCGGTTTATCACCCCGATGTGAAAGCCTACGAAATGTTTGATGCCGATGGCTCTAGCATGGCCATTTTCTACGCTGACTATTTTGCCCGTGAAGGTAAACGCGGTGGGGCTTGGATGAGTTCATTCGTAGGTCAATCCTACCTTGAAGGCACAAAACCCGTTGTTGTTAACGTAATGAACATTAAGAAGGCGCCAGAGGGGGAGCCCACGTTCGTCAGCTATAACGAAGTCACCACTATGTTCCATGAAATGGGTCACGGCACCCATGGCATGTTCTCCAAAGTGACTTATCCAAGTCTGGCGGGCACATCCGTATCAAGGGATTTTGTCGAATTTCCATCCACCTTCGAAGAAGACTGGGCGGCCCATCCAAAAGTGTTAGCTAACTATGCTAAACACTATGAAACCGGCAAACCCATTCCCGACGAACTACTGCAAAAACTGCTGAAATCCGGCAGCTTTAACCAAGGCTTCGACACCTTAGAATATATGGCTGCCGCATTAGTGGATATGGAGTGGCATTCATTAAACCCAGATGCACCGCTGCAGGATGTAGCCACCTTTGAGGCCAATGCGTTGAAAAAACACGGCCTAAATATCACTGCGGTGCCACCACGTTATAAGTCAACTTACTTTGCCCACGCTTTCCCAGGTGGTTACTCGGCAAGCTACTACGCTTACATGTGGAGTGAGATTTTAGCGGCGGATGCTTTTGCCTATGTGCAAACCCAAGGCGGGCTCAATCGTGACATAGGCATGAAATACCGCAAAACCATACGAGAAGTAGGTAACAGCATAGCGCCAATGGAAGCCTACAAAAACTTCCGAGGGCAAGAGCCAACAACAGAAGGCCTATTAAACCGCCGCGGTTTAAATCAAACCCTTTAGTTGTTACAAAAAAATCAGCCAGCATATTGCTGGCTGATTTTTAGCTGAAATATCAAGCTAAACAGCTACTTAACCGCACGATTAGACTGTATTCGCAGCCCAATAATGCTGATCACAAACATTAGACCACAAGCGGCCAAACCCGCAGTAACGGATTCTGTAAATCCAAGCACAACATAACCCGCCAAGCTAATAAACGCCGCAATCAATGCATAGGGTAACTGGGTGACCACATGGTCGATATGATGACAACTCGCGCCCGTAGACGACAAAATAGTGGTATCAGAAATCGGCGAGCAATGATCACCAAATACCGCCCCCGCGAGCACAGAGGCAAGCATAGGTAACATCATGCTAGTATGGCTTCCCATCGCCATATCGGCGGCAATCGGTAACATGATACCGAAGGTGCCCCAACTCGTGCCGGTAGAAAATGCGGTAATGCCCGCTAACACAAACATTAAAGCAGGCAGAAATGCGAAAGGGATATTCCCCGTCGCCAGACTCGCCATAAACTTACCAGTTTCAAGTTGGCCAATAACCCCTGCGATTGTCCAGGCGAATAACAGGATATAAATTGCCGGCAACATAGAGCGGGCCCCCTGCACTACACCTTTAACCACCATAGATTTCTCAACCCCCTGCGCTAGGTTAACGATTAATGCAACCGCTAAACCTGCTAGGGAACCGAAGAATAATGATGAACTAACATCTGTCTTTTCAAAGGCTGAAATAATATTAAATTCAATACCTTCACTTACCAAAACCTGAGCACCACTGTCGATCATAAAATACAGGGTTGCAAATACCAGCACGGTTATTGGCAGGAATAATCCTAGGATTTTGCCGCTTTCCGCTTCGGGGAGATCGGCATTCGCACCAGGAGGTAACCCCCTTGGTTTCATCGTATAAGTTACCGCGAAGGGCATTAAGTTCATGCTCACGCATAGGGCCAATATCCAGCCCCATAAAAGCAACACAGAGTAATAACAACAGAGAGAAAATCGCATAGAAATTCATGGGGATCATTTGAATAAATACACTCAAATGCCCTGAATCGGCAAAGCCATGGGCGGTTAATATGCCCCCGATCAGCGCAATAATATAAGCGCCCCAACTCGATACTGGCGAAATAACACAAACGGGAGCCGCGGTAGAATCTAATAAATAAGCTAACTTAGCGCGGGAAATATAATAACGGTCGGTGACGGGTCTAGCGACGGAGCCAACGACTAAGCTATTGAAATAGTCGTCAATAAAGACAACACAGCCTAAGAACATGGTCAGTAGTTTTGCATCACGCTTATTGCGAATATGCAAACGCGCCCAGTCGGCGAAAGCTCGGGCGCTACCACTCACCGTAATAAGTGCGGTGATCATGCCCAGTACAATTAAAAAACCGAGAATATATAGGTTCCAAGAATTAACAGCACCATCGGCCCAAAAAAGTCCCTTGATGCTATTAAATAAAAACTCACCACTGGCAAGAGGCGAAAACTGATTGAGCAATAAAACCCCAATCACAATACCTAAACCCAAGGAGAGGAGTACGCGGCGAGTTAAAATCGCCAATACAATCGCTACCACTGGCGGCAGCAAAGAAAGTGCCGAATCGGCATAACTCATAACAGTCATTGATTATTTCTTCGTCAAAATACGAATGGAGGGCGACTGAACTGGTGGGAAAAGGCAATAGATACCCAAGGTCACCTGTCCTATCAGTAGCGCTCCATAGTAACTATTTCTAATATCCATATCAGAAAATACTATGGCAGTGTTGCACTTATTAAGTACAACCCCAGCAGTTGATCGTGATAAATCAAACCACTTCGGCACCAAACCCTTTCACGATCGGTCAACGGAATCACCCTACCGATCATTACTGATATTTGGCGCGCCTCTACTTCTAAGAACGCCCATGTGTGGGCGTGAGGCACATAAAAACATAAGCGGCTAAGCAGATGCTACCGCAAAGCGGCTTACTGTGACCTAGATCGCGAATAAAATCAACCGAGACTCGCAATCAACTCAGGGACTGCATCAAACAGATCGGCTTCGAGACCATAATCGGCGACTTGGAAAATTGGCGCTTCAGGATCTTTATTGATGGCAACAATAACTTTAGCGTCCTTCATCCCCGCTAAATGCTGAATCGCACCGGAAATACCGACGGCAATATACAGGTTTGGCGCTACGATCTTACCAGTTTGACCCACTTGCAGATCGTTGGGTACAAAGCCAGCGTCGACTGCGGCGCGCGAAGCCCCTACTGCGGCACCGAGTTTGTCGGCCAGTTGCTCTAACATGCCGAAGTTTTCACCGCTGCCCATGCCGCGGCCGCCTGAAACGATAATGCCTGCATTGCCTAACTCTGGACGTGCTGAAACAGTCAGAGATTGAGACACGAACTGAGTTTTCGCCTCAAAGACTTTGTCGAGTGTCGTCAGTGCAGCATTGTTACCCACGGCCGTGGCATCAAAGGCACTGGCACGCACTGTCATCACTTTTATCGCGTCATGGCTTTGCACTGTCGCTAAGGCATTGCCCGCATAAATAGGACGTACAAAAGTGTCAGCATTGACAATAGCAATCACCTCAGAGAGTTGTGCCACGTCTAATAATGCCGCCACCCGTGGCATAGCATCTTTACCAAAGCTCGATGCGGCTGCAAGTATATGGCTGTAATTGGGTGCTAAATCCACCAACAATGTTGAAATATTTTCCGCAAGATGCGCTTCATAGACACTGTTATCGGCCACTAAAACTTGGCTAACACCTTGTAATGTTTGCGCAGATTGTGCAACGGCACTGCATTGATGACCAACAACTAATACATGCACATCCCCGCCAATGGCGCACGCCGCGCTGACAACCTTGGCGGTATCGAGTTTCAGAGTCGCATTATCATGTTCAGCTAATACTAAAATGGTCATTTAGATCACCTTCGCTTCATTTTTTAACTTTTCGACTAGCTCAGCTACCGACGCTACCATAATGCCTGCTTTACGCTCCGCAGGCGGTGTCACTTTCACTAGGGTTTGGTGGTTTTTCAAGCTCACACCTAAATCCGCAATCGTCATGACATCCAAAGGCTTACGTTTCGCTTTCATAATATTTGGCAATGAAGCGTAACGAGGTTCATTCAAGCGTAAATCGGCTGTCACTACCGCAGGAAGGGGCAAATTCAGGGTCTGCATGCCACCATCTATTTCACGGGCGACTTGCACTGACTGACCTTCGACTTTAATTTCAGAGGCAAACGTCGCTTGTGGCATATCCGTTAATGCAGCAAACATTTGCCCTGTTTGATTATTGTCACCATCAATAGATTGCTTACCAAAAATCACCAATTCGGCCTGTTCTTTTTCCTGTACAGCCTTAAGGAGTTTTGCGATAGATAAAGGCACTAGCTCCTCTTCAGTATCGATGTGGATTGCACGGTCTGCACCGAGTGCCAGCGCAGTACGTAATTGTTCTTGAACGGCTTTATTGCCGATACTGACGACCACCACTTCAGTAGCACTGCCCGCTTCTTTCAAACGAACCGCTTCTTCTACTGCGATTTCACAAAAAGGGTTCAACGCCATTTTGAGGTTTGCGGTATCAACGCTTGTGTTGTCAGCTTTGACCCTGACCTTCACATTGGCATCAACAACACGCTTAACAGGCACCAATACTTTCATAGGGTTTCCTTCCTACACTTTCATGTACATGGACAAAACATTGGTCGTTACCAATGCAGGATAGAGCAACTTTACGTCCTGTTAACGTTAACGTCAACTAAAGTCAAACGCCTGTTTGCATTTTTTAATACTGGGTTGTTGGCCACATTTTTGAACACTTATTTGCCATATATAAAAAAGTTCAAAATTTAAATAATATTTAATTTATCAATTTTGTGTAATTTTATTTGATTCGAGCTATATTAGTTTCTATCATTTAGGGGTGTTCACCATTATCCTGTATTAAAAATAGAGTGGGACGAAAATAGATATGAGCGAATTTTTAGAAATATTAACTCACGGTCGTCGTTTTAAAGCCGCAGTAAAAGATCTCAGCGTAGAAGAACTGCGTGATTTAGCTGCTAAACTAGATAAAATTCTAGTAGAACGTGAATCAATGGAAGAAGAAGAACAGCAAGCCATCGCGGCTCGTAACGCTAAGATTGAAGAAATACGTCAACAAATGGAAGCTGTTGGTTTATCCATCGATGACTTAGGTGGCGTAGCGGTTAAAGCGGCCAGCAAAAAGCGTGCTCCTCGTCCAGCGAAATATCAAATTGAAGTTGACGGTGAAATGGTTCAGTGGACAGGCCAAGGCCGTATGCCAACTGTATTTAAGAACGAGATCAACAAAGGTCGTTCTATGGATGATTTCTTAATCTAATCCATCCTAAAAGTGAGTAACATAAAAAAGCTCGCCATCTGGCGAGTTTTTTTATGCCTCAATAATCCAAAACAGGTCGACGTTCCCAATTACAGTCAATGCTAAAATTGCGTTACAATTCCGCCTTAGTATTTCCCTCCACTTTCAGTTACTCTTTATCCACCTTCCCCTATTCGAATAAAAACATGCAGATAAACAATAAGATAATAATAAGCTGCGGCATAATAAGTAGCTTTGTTCCCTTCAGTATTTTTGCCCTAGGGAATCCAGTACAGCCTGTTAATAAGTTAACCGCCTTTACCCATGCCGAATTAATTGTTGCACCGGGGAAACGACTAACTGATGCCACTCTATTGGTTGAAAATAATAGAATTAAGGCCATTATTGAACACGGAGATATACCCGCATCAGCATTACAAATTGACCTTACTGGCTACACTATCTACCCAGGTTTTATCGATCCTTTCACTGACTATGGAATTGAGTTTGAATATCCCAAACTCGGCTTAACCCGTCCTGTATATGATATTAAGCGTATAGGTGGAAATGCCGAAAACGGGGCAATTCATGCAGAAAAAGAATGGTTTAATTACATTTATCCCAATAAAGAACGCGCAAAAGATTGGATCAATAACGGTTTTACTAGCGTACAAAGTAGCAAGCTCGATGGCATTTTTCGCGGTACAGGTGTTAGTTTGTCCTTAGCCGACAAAACCGCTAATGAAGTGATTTATCAAGCACGCACCCACCCCTTTATGGCATTTGATAAAGGCACATCTGAGCAGGATTACCCCAATTCATTAATGGGAAGTATTGCGCTGATCAGACAGACCTTTGCCGATGCTAACTGGTATAACCAAAATAAGCACAAATCCGTCAATAGTACAATAAACACCCCGTTTGAGTTTAATATCGCCTTTGAAAAATTAGATCACTTAGTCGAGAAGCCAATTGTCTTTGAAACTAAAAATCTCAATGATTTATTACGTGCGGCTCACCTACTCAAAGAACATCAACAACCAGCCAATCTTTTGGGAAGTGGTCAGGAGTACGCTCGCATTAACGAGCTAAAATCCTTGAACTATTCCTTGATTTTACCGCTCAACTACCCACAAGCTCCAGACGTCGGAACCGATGGTGCAGACCGGGAGGTATCGCTCGCAGACTTAAGACAATGGGAGCGTGCACCAACAAATCCTGCTGCAGTCGCCAATGCCGATATTCCCTTCGCCCTGACTCAATACGGCATTAAGACCGATGCTTTTTGGCCTCGCTTGCGCCAAGCCGTGGCCCAAGGGTTAAACGAAGAAAAGGCCTTGGCCGCACTCACCACTCAAGCCGCCGACATGGCGGGAACCGCGGATTTTACGGGCAAACTGGCCCCAGGATATATGGCCGACTTCGTGGTCACTAAGGGCAATATCTTTAAAGATGGCCAGATCTATAGCGTTTGGTTACAGGGCCAAGAGCAGAGTATTCGCTCACTTTCACAGGCTAAATTACTGGGTGATTACCAATTAAGTCTCAATAACCTCACGCTGGATTTATCGCTACAAGATATCAGCAAAGACGATAAACCTAAGTTTCAGGGTAGCTTGAGTAGCGGTGAACAAACCATCTCGCTCACTAACCTCACATTAGAGGATGACGGTAGAATCAGCTTTAATGCCGATCTTGCAGCCGCTGGGATCCAGGGTATCAGCCGTTTTACCCTATGGCTGGCTAAGGATGGTATTCAGGGACGCATGGTCGATGCCCAAAGCCGCAGCACAAATGTTGCCGGCATGGCAATCGCATCGAACGATGGGCAAATGAAACAGCAAGACCCCAAAATAGCTGCAAACACAAATCTAGTGAGTCAACTCACCTACCCCAATGTTGCCTATGGTCTGCATGAAGCACCCAAGGTTGAAAAACTGCATATCAAGAATGCCACTCTGTGGACTTCGGATAAGCAAGGCATTCTCGAACATGCGGATCTTTTGATGGCCAATGGCCGTATCGAAAAAATTGGCCAACAGCTGAGTACACCTTCCGGTTATCAAGTGCTCGATGCCACGGGCAAACACCTTACTGCGGGCATTATCGATGAACATTCCCATATCGCCATCAATGGAGGTACAAATGAAGGGACGGATGCCGTCACCTCTGAGGTGCGTATTGGCGATGTGGTTAATCCCGAAGATATTTCAATCTACCGCGCCCTCGCGGGAGGTGTAACCAGTGCGCAATTACTCCACGGTAGCGCGAATCCGATCGGTGGCCAATCGCAATTGATCAAGATGAAATGGGGAGAAAGCGCCGAACAACTTAAATTTGCCAATGCGCCAACGAGTATCAAGTTTGCCCTAGGCGAAAACGTAAAACAGAGTAACTGGGGCGAAAAGTTTGTGCAACGCTACCCGCAGACTCGCATGGGGGTTAAAGCCTTATTTGCAGAAACCTTTGATGCTGCCATCGCCTATGAAAATGCCCTTAAGGCCTATGATGAGCTACGCAGCAGTGAGAAAAAGAAAACCGTCGCACCGCGCCCAAGCTATCGCCTACAAGCCGTCGCCGAGGTATTAAATCAACAACGCGATGTGCATATCCACTCCTATGTGCAGTCAGAAATCTTAATGTTCCTACGATTAGCCGAAGCTTACCGCTTTAAAGTGCAAACCTTTACCCATGTGCTCGAAGGTTACAAAGTCGCCAGTGAACTCGCCGCCCATGGTGCTGGCGCATCCACCTTTGCCGATTGGTGGGCCTATAAGTTTGAGGTGTATGATGCTATCCCGCAAAATGCTTGCTTGATGCAAAACAAAGGCGTGACCACCAGCATTAACTCAGACGACTACGAAATGCAGCGCAGACTCAACCAAGAAGCGGCTAAGTCGATGATGTATTGCAATATGTCAAAAGAAGATGCTTGGAATATGGTCACCATCAATCCCGCCAAGCAGTTAAGAGTCGATGAATATGTGGGCTCACTAACACCAGGGAAAATGGCCGATATCGTGCTGTGGAACGCAGAGCCGCTGTCGATTTACGCTAAGGTGAGCCAGGCATGGGTTGAAGGAAAACGCTATTTTGACCGTGACCAAGACCAAATCGCCCAGCAGGCCATCGTCAGTGAGCGTGCCAAACTTATCCAAAAAATTCTCAGCAGTGATGATAAAGCCAAAGCGGGTGAAAAAGTCACGCCACTCAACGAACCCCAGTGGCACTGCGACACCCACTATCTGGCATGGGGCCACACTCATCAGGGAGCCAAATAATGCAACTTTTACCGACAACACTCTTGTTTGCAGCATTACTGGGGATAATCCCCGCGGCTAGCGCCAATGATATAGTACCGACACCAAAGCAGAGCCACACAGTGCTTATTAAGAACGCCACTGTCCACACTGTCAGCCAAGGCGTGCTCAGTAATACCGATGTCTTAATTGAGAACGGCAAAATTACCGCGGTGGGGAGTCCATTAAATACTTCCACAGAAGGGGAAACTGACACTCAAATCGTCGATGCTAACGGTAAACACTTGTATCCTGGGCTGATTGCCCTCGATACCAGCTTAGGTTTAGTCGAAATTGAGATGAGCCGTCCCACCGTCGATAACGCCGAGGTCGGCGACTTCAATCCACAGATTAGCACAGCAAGCGCCTATAATCCGGATTCAGAACTTATCCCCACCATACGCTATAACGGGATCACCCACGCCCAAATCGTCCCCAGCGGCGATGGGCTAGCGGGACAATCGGTGCTGGTGAATCTCGATGCGTGGACGATTGAAGATGCGCTCAAGCCAAGTGCTGGACAATTTCACGTCTACTGGCCGCAAATCAAGCACATGCCCGAAGATGAAAAAGAGAAAGCCAAGGCAATCGAGAAAAATCAACAGGCTATCGATAAACTTAACGTCGCCTTTGAAGATGGCTATCGTTATTTTTTAAGTGATCAACATAAAAGCGAGGATGAAGGCAATCAGTCCAACACTAAAAATCTGCGTTGGCAGGCCATGTTGCCACTGTACCAAGGTAAAGCGACACTATTTGCCCATGCCGATACGGTTGGGCAAATTGAGCAAGTTATTGCATTGACGAAAAAATACCAATTCAAACTGGTGATTGTCGGCGGCTATGACGCATGGCGCCTAGCCTCAAGCCTAAGGGAAGTGAGTGCCAGCGTTATTTATCCCCATACCTTGAGCCTGCCTAAGCGTAAAGATGAACCCGTGGATTTGCCCTTTAAGATCCCCTCATTACTCGCCAATGCGGGGATCCCCTTCGCCCTTGGTTTTTCATCGGATTGGAATAGTCGTAACCTACCCTATGCAGCGGGTTACAGCGCCGCCTATGGTTTAACGCCTGAGCAAGCACTCAAATCAATCACTCTGGATGCTGCAACCCTGTTAGGTGTCGAGGATTTAGGGGCTATCGCAGTGGGATATCAGGGCAGTGTCGTGCTATCCGAGGGAGACATTCTCGACCCTATGACCAATAAGATCCTGGCTATCTGGATTGAGGGACGGCAGATAGATCTGAATAATCGCCATCAGCAGCTTTATCAAAAGTACCTTAAGCGGTAGAATTTACTCAGATAATAATATCGCATCGGCGCAGCCTACCAAGGCTGCGCAGTTTTCCCCTCAAACTAGGTCAAACCATGAAGACGATCCTCTCAAGTGCATTAATGCTGCTACTCAGTGCCTGTGCAAGCGACTACAGTTTTAACAGTAATTTGAACGGTGAGGCAATCGATGACTATTTCAAGGCCTCCGATGTAACCCTTTACGAAGGGGATACCTTGCCCAAAGGTCACTATGAATTAAAGGGGTTAGTACAAGGTGAATCTTGCCAGGCCGATAGCAATGCCGTACCCGCGTCACTTGCGGATGCCAGAACCGAAGCTCGCCGCGCCGCCGCGGATAAAGGCGCAAACGGCATCATCATTAAACAATGTGTGATCTTTGAAGAAGCGGCCCAAGGTTGTATCAGTCGCTCCCTATGCGTCGGCCAAGCCATCAAAACGGCTACCCCAGAGTAAGCTTCACGTATAACAAGCGTACAGCTGGCGATTCAATGATCTGAGATTGTCCATAGCAACCGCTTAATAATGAGTTTAGGCGGTTGTTATACTTACCCTTTTAGGTAATTTTTTGCATGACATTTACCAATCACATTGTCGCCGTCGCGACATGCCGTACCCCCTATAAACAAAAGTTTGGCATCCCAAGGCAACCCGGACTGGTTGAAGCCCGCGGCTATGTCGAACTCGAACCCCATGTGAACCATATCGACGCTGTGCGTGGTATTGAGCAATATTCCCATCTGTGGTTACTCTTTTGCTTCCATGAGAATCTTGCCCAAGGTTGGAAAACTACAGTGCGGCCACCCCGTTTAGGTGGCAATGAAAAACTCGGTGTTTTCGCGACTCGCTCTACTTTTAGGCCCAATGGCATTGGTCAGTCGGTCGTTAAACTCCACGGCGTAGTGCAGCGTAAAGGTAAAGTATGCCTCGAAATTTCCGGTATGGATCTCCTCGATGGCACGCCGATTATTGATATCAAGCCCTATATTCCCTTCTCGGATTCCATCACCGATGCGATAGGAGGGATCGCCCAGGAAGCACCCCATTTAATTTCGGTGGTGTTTTCTGCCCATGCCAGCACCCAAATTGAACGCTATGCCGAGCAGGAAAGCTACACAGATTTAGCCCTGCTGATCCGCGGCGTACTCGGTCAAGATCCGCGGCCAGCCTATAAAAAAGCGAAAGATGATCCTAAGTTATATCAAGTCGCCCTCTATGATTTAGATGTATTTTGGCAAATGGCGGTCGATGATAATGGTCAAGAATACATCTTGGTATTAGCTCTCGAACCGGGAAAATGTAGCTAAATGTCTGCGTCTTTGCCTGATTATCAAAGCCAACATAAAAAGCGTCTATCTTGGATGCCATGGCTATATTTTTCTTTAAAAGAGAAACATTTAGCCTGGGCCAAACCCTGGCAGGATGAAATCCAAGCCACACTTTGCGCCCTCGAAACAGTGCAAATAGGCGAGCAATGTTTTATCGCACCCGAAGCCCAGTTATTTGCCGAGCCGAATCGCGATATCAAGATCGGTAATCGCTGCATGATCGCCGCCGACTGTTTTTTGCATGGCCCAATCACCCTCGGTAACGAAGTTGCCATTAATCACGGCTGTTCCCTCGATGGCGGCCGAGTGGGCATTCAGATTGGCGATCAAACCCGCATTGCCAACCATGTCACTATCTATGCTTTTAATCATGGCATGGTGCCGGACACACCAATTTACCAACAATCCTCCTATTCTAAAGGAATCGTGATTGGTAAAGATGTGTGGATTGGTGCCCAAGCAGGTATAGTCGATGGCGTCACCATTGGCGATCACGCCGTGGTCGGCATGGGCTGTATAGTGACAAAAGATATCCCAGACTGGGCGATAGTCGCCGGCAACCCCGCCAAAGTGATCGGCGATAGACGGGATAAGTAAGCATCATCAGAATCGAGAAACAAAAGCGCTACCCGGCTGTAGAGCCAATGCCTGATATCTGTCACCCGCGCATTAAAACCCATCAGAAAATCAAATTATTTTTTATAGATACTCGCAGTGACGAAGTCACGCTCTAGCAGAGTAGCGCTTTCCCTTACGCTCTCCGTTATCCGTTATCCGTTATCCGTTATCCGTTATCCGTTATCCGTTATCCGTTATCCGTTATCCGTTATCCGTTATCCGTTATCCGTTATCCGTTATCCAGCATTAAAAATGCTATTTGTATCCCAGCTAACTGAATTTAACCTAAATCCATAGGTGACATCATCGAAGCAGGTGATAAAATGGCGCCCATTCAACTCAAATTTGGACATCGGTAATGCGCGTCAGCAAGTACCTGCTATCAACACAAAAAGAAACTCCTGCCAATGCAGAGGTCATTAGTCATCAATTAATGTTACGTGCCGGTATGATCCGCCGTAACGCCTCAGGCTTATACAGTTACCTGCCCACAGGTCTGCGCGTATTGCGTAAAGTCGAAGCCATTGTTCGTGAAGAAATGAACAAAGCGGGCGCGATAGAAATACTAATGCCTATGGTACAACCGGCTGATTTGTGGGTAGAAACGGGTCGTTGGGATAAATTTGGTCCAGAATTGCTGCGCTTCAAGGATCGCCACAACCGTGACTTCGTTCTGGGGCCAACCCACGAAGAAGTGATCACCGACTTAATCCGTAAAGAAGTCAGCTCATATAAACAATTACCGCTGAACCTTTACCAAATTCAAACGAAATTCCGTGACGAAGTGCGCCCGCGCTTTGGGGTTATGCGTTCACGCGAGTTCCTGATGAAAGATGCTTATTCTTTCCATCTGGACGTGGATACCATGAATGAAACCTATGAGGCCATGTACCAAGCCTATAGCAACATTCTGTCGCGTATGGGTTTAGCCTTCCGCCCCGTATTAGCCGATACAGGTTCTATCGGTGGCAGCATGTCACACGAGTTCCATGTGCTGGCGCAAAGCGGTGAAGACTTAATTGCCTACTCTACTGGCAGCGATTATGCCGCTAACATCGAGAAAGCCGAATCGCCAATGCCGACCGAAACACGCGGCGCAGCGACTGAAGAATTACGTTTAGTCGATACTCCTAATGCCAAAACCATTGCCGAGTTAGTTGAGCAATTTGGTTTAGATATCACTAAAACAGTAAAAACCTTGATTGTTAAAGGTGCAACCGAAGCCGCTCCGCTAGTGGCATTAATTGTACGTGGCGACCATGAGCTGAACGAAATCAAGGCAGACAAGTTAGATTTAGTGGCATCACCATTAGAATTCGCCCCAGAGGCGCTGATCCGTGACGCCATTGGCGCAGGTCCTGGCTCATTAGGCCCAGTTGGCCTGAATATGCCAATCATCATCGACCATAGCGTCAGCGTAATGAGCGACTTCGCCGCAGGTGCTAACGTCGATGATAAACACTACTTTGGCATCAACTGGGAGCGCGATCTGCCGCTCGTACAAGTTGCCGATATTCGTAACGTGGTTGAAGGCGAGCCAACACCTGATGGTTTAGGTACTTACGCCATGGCACGCGGGTATCGAAGTGGGTCATATCTTCCAACTCGGCACTAACTACTCTAAATCGATGAACGCAACTGTGCTCGATGAGAACGGTAAATCACAGGTGCTGCTGATGGGTTGTTACGGTGTGGGCGTGAGCCGTATCGTGGCAGCAGCAATTGAGCAAAACTTCGATGACCGTGGCATCGTATGGCCAGAAGCCATTGCGCCTTTCAGTGTGGGCATTCTGCCAATGAATATGCACAAGTCACACCGAGTAACCGATATCGCCGAGCAGTTATACAAAGACTTAAGCGAAGCGGGTATCGATGTGCTGCTGGATGACCGTAAAGAACGTCCAGGCGTGATGTTCGCCGATATGGAACTCATTGGTATTCCACATACTGTGGTAATTGGTGATCGCAATATCGACGCCGGCGTATTTGAATACAAAAACCGCCGCACCGGTGAGAAGCAAGATATTCCATTTGATCAATTGCTCGACTTCCTGAAAAACGCAGTTAAAGGCTAAGCCTCAACGCGAAATGTAGAAAAGCTTAAAAGATCAAAACGAAACGCACTTAAGTCCCGCTTAAGTGCGTTTTTTATTGGCTATAATGCGGCTTGTTACTGCTGTATTTTGGGCAAGGTATTTTGCGCTAACAGGTACTGACTCGGGGCAACGCCCATCAACTGCTTAAACATATAACCAAAGGCTGAACCCGAGGCATAACCCAAGGATAATGCGGTAGTGAGCACAGATTCACCTCGACTGAGCATTTGAATCGCCACCTGCAATCTAAGCCTTTGCAACCATTGGCTATAACTCAGCCCTGTTTGCTGTTTGAATAATCTCGCTAACGTGCGGGCCGAGGCGCCAACCTCCCGCTGCCAATCCATCAAAGTACGTTTCTCACTTGGATCCGCAAGCAAAGCCTCTGTAATGCGCAGTAACTTTTTATCCTTAGGGTAAGGTAAATCCAAGGCGACCTTAGGAGCGAGTACCATAAAGTCACGGATCACCACCAAGAGCCGCATGACACTATCCTTATTATCAGGATCAATCAGCCCTGCCTCACTCTTCACTAAGGTATTAGCCTCTTGCAATAACAACTGCAAAACAGGCTTCACACTTAAACAACTACAGTCGGGTGGAAACCCGCCTAGCTGGGTTTCATCCAAATACAGACTACTCAATTGCACCTGAGCTAGCGCGATAACCTCATGATCGACAAAGGGAGGCACCCACACAGCTTGTTCAGGCGGCACAATGTAATGCCCAGCAGGCGTAATCACACTCAACACGCCTTGGCTGGCATAAATGACTTGTCCCCAAGGATGACGATGGCGCTGTACATGTTCAAACGGCTTGAGTGCTCGCTTAAGCAACATAATAGACGCGCTTAGCCCTGCGGCGGCTAAACGTGAAGGTGCGACCTGAGTATGCAGAGTCATATGCTGCTGAGATAAATGCGTGTCAGTGACTTGATTCAAGGTGTTATCGCCCAAGGTGATTTTTTATATCGCAGTTTCTTTTCGTATTATCGAGTCTCTTCCGCATAGAAACGCCTCTTTATATAGAAGCACCTTTATGTATAGAAATGTCTTTTTATCTAGATATTAAGTCAATCTATCGAGTCAAAGCCAAAACAACAAGCGCTAATATGCCCTCTCAGATTTAACGAATTGGAGATGACATGAGCATCCACCTGAATAAAAATCGCATAACGCCCGTTACCTTACAAAAAATGAAAGGTAAAACGCCAATAGTAGCCCTCACAGCCTATGGAAAACCGATGGCAGAACTTATCGATCCCCATGTGGATATGATTATCGTCGGCGACTCCGTTGGCATGGTGGTTTATGGGCAAGACTCTACACTTGGGGTTACCTTAGAAATGATGATTAATCATGGTCTTGCTGTCACTCGCGGTGCAGCACATGCCTGCGTCATTATCGATATGCCCTTTGGAAGTTATCAAGAATCGCCTCAGCAAGCCTTCAGACATGCCAGCCAAGTATTAATACGTACTGGCGCGCAGGCAGTAAAACTCGAAGGGGGCGCAGAGATGCTAGACACCACTCGCTTTTTAACCCAGCGAGGGATCCCTGTGATGCCACACATAGGATTGATGCCGCAACACGTCAATCAATTAGGTGGATTTAAAACCCAAGCAAGAGATGCTGCCGCCATCGAAGCCCTCGTTAGTTTAGCGAAAGACTTTGAGCAAGCAGGCGCGTTTAGCATCCTGATTGAAGGCACGTCCGAACTCGCGGCGCGCACAGTGACGACGGAAGTCTCAATCCCCGTAATAGGCATTGGCGCCTCACCCACCTGCGATGGCCAAGTGCTCGTGACTGAGGACATTTTAGGCCTATTTTCTAACTACACACCTAAATTTGCCAAACGCTATATAGACTTAGGCCCCTTAATCACTCACGCCTGCGCCGAATACGCCAGAGAAGTGAGAACCGCTGAGTTTCCAACAGCGGAGCATTGCTTTGGCCTCAACCAAACGACTAAGGTTACAGCGGATTAATTGCCAAAAACGGAATCTCCTAGCCATCAAATGCACCCTAAACCGAAATTTACAACTAATTGAGTCTACTGACTTGCTTTTTATAGAGGGGCGTTGCTTTAATAAAACTATTAAAACAATAAATTGAGTCTTGAGATTGCCTACATCAACTGCATTAGTCTTAGGTGGCGGCGGCGCAAGGGCCGCCTACCAAGTCGGCGTGTTAAAAGCACTGGTCCAGCTATATCCCCGCAATCACGGCATCCCTTTTAAAATCATCTGTGGTACTTCTGCTGGCGCGATAAATGGCACGTCGATTGCGACCCACGCCTCTTGTTTTCACCTTGGTGTAAAAAAACTCGAATGGGTATGGCGACATTTTGAAACCCGAAAAGTGTATCGCGCCTCGATTGCGGGGGTGTTGAGTCACTTAGCCAAAATGGCACTCAAGGGAATGCAGGATGATAAAGTCAATACCGATGCGGGTAGCTTGCTGGATAACGACCCGCTGCGAACTCTGCTAAATGAGCTTATCGACTTTAAACGCATCGATCGCAATATTCGCAGTGGTGCCCTCACGGCCCTCAGTGTGGATGCCTCCTGTTATAACAACTCCCGCTCAGTCACCTTTTTTCAAGCCTCAAGGGATATCGAAAATTGGACTAGGGCGAGGCGCAGCGGCGAACGCATGATGCTCAACACAGAGCATTTACTCGCCAGTTCCGCGATTCCTATGGTGTTCCCATCGATTAAACTTAACCAAGCATATTATGGTGATGGTTCGGTCCACCAGCTTGCACCACTGTCTAGCCCCATTCATTTAGGTGCGAGTAGGTTATTGGTCATAAATTTGGATAGCCCCCACAAACATTACCCGATGGAACTGGAATATCATCCGAAAACAGCCACGATTGCAGGCCATCTACTCGACACTATCTTTTCTGATACCTTAAATAGCGATCTTGAACGGTTGCAGCGCATTAATCACACCCTGAGTCTTATCCCTGAAGCGAGTCGAACTCAACTCTCCTTACAACCCATAAAGACCTTAGTGATCAAGCCAAGCGAAGATTTAAGTAAGATAGCGGCACGTTTCTACGACGATATGCCCTGGGCCATTAAAACCTTACTCGGTTTTATCGGTATAGATAGGCAATCAGACTCGAGTATTGTGTCCTACCTATTATTCGAAAAAACCTATACCAGCGCATTGATCGACCTAGGCTACAAAGATGCCATGGAGCAAATTGACGAATTTAAAGCGTTTTTTGGTTTAAAGTCAGAAAATAGCGCTGAATCTCATCGCTAACAGCTATGATGCAGAACTCATGGGCTGAAGCTGATTTATAATGACAAGTTTCTATGGCGTGTTCATGCTCAATTTGAATAATATAGCCCATTAAAATAAATGGGCTTAGTCAGTGTTAAGTAAAATTTCAATCGAAAGCCTGAATCCTCTTGAGGATTTAAGATTGATCATTTAGCTAGTATCCCCTATCATGTTCTACTAGATTAGCTAAAAATCACTTAACTTTTTTCTAAAAGGGAATCAAGATGAAAAAAACTTCACTAGCACTTATTGCTGCACTTTCAATGTTTACTTCAGTTGCTGCAAATGCTGATACTACTGCAGTTGTTGATGGTACTGCTGCAGGCTTTGATGTATCAACTCTTAGTGTGGGCACTCTAGTTGCAACATCTATTGGTGTTGGTGTAGTGATTGCCACTGTTGTAGTAATTGGAAATGATGCAGATGGTAACCCAATCACAGGTACCGTTAACACTGTTACCTATACCAACTAGTTAGTAAATCAACTTAGTTTATAAAATAACCGCCTAATGGCGGTTATTTTTTGAAGGAAAAAGAAACGTCAAGCTGGTGTATAGACTTGAATTCAGTCTAATATCGATATGTTTAGCCATTTTTACTAATGAAAATAAGAAGCTAGGATGCGTATATCTAAAACTCTAACATCGTTATTCACCCTTTCTACAGTATTAGTTGGCATGACAGGTTGCAGTCAAAAAATTAGTGCATTCAACGATACTGTCAAATTTGCTTTCATCAAAGATGGAGATATTCAACTCACCAATGAACAAGTGAATGCCATCCCCTATGCCAGTATTTATGTCAAAGTTGAAGATGGTTCACAGTCTTTTGTGGTTTTAGCTTTTGCCGATCCTAAAATATCTTTGACACCTATTAGTCCTAAACCGAAAGTAACAGAACTGAAATGGCTCTCTGTTGATAATGGTATGTTAGTCACAGTTAACGGTCGTTTAGTCAAAACCCATAATTTTCTAACGGGTAATTTAGCTGGGCTAGAAAGTACAGAACCAGACCCCTTACTCCTAGGCTTACATCTGAGCAGTACCCCAAAAACGTGGACTAGGACCATTGATTGGCAACCCGGTTATCATTACGGCTACAAAGTAAATTCTCAGTTTGAATTTATCGCTGCAGAAAATATTGTCATCAATGGTACTTCAACACCAACACTGCATTATAGCGAATTAGTGTCCGTAGAAGCTCTTAACATTCAATATCAAAATGAATTTTGGTTAAAACCTGATAATGGCAAAGTAATTAAAAGCCATCAAAAAATAGCCCCAAATCTACCTTTTATCGATATCACATTACTCAAGCCGTTTGCGTCTTAGTGGAGACATTATGAGACCTTATTTAACATCTCTGACGCTGCTGTTTAGTTTTTTTTTGTCTAACCAAGTTCAGTCAGAAACACAACTGTTAATCACATCATCTACAGACCAAAATACGCTTATTGAAATCACATACCCAAAAGCAATACGCATTGAACAAGCGATACGTGATGGATTAACACAACTTCCGATGCATAATAAATCCAGCAGTAATAATGTTGTACCTATCTATTGGTTAGGCGCTGCACTGCTTGATATCAAAAATACGGCGAGTTTAGAAACAAAACGCCAACAAGTGCTCAGCCAACTCATCCAGATGGGAGAGGCAACGGATGATAGTCATTATATCGCTCAGCTCGCAAAACTTGCGCAATTTATACGAAAGATCAAACTTGGACAGCGTGTAATACAACCTTTGGATATTGATCTAATTCGAATCAATCAATCATTTAACGCCGTACTTGATGGCCGCTTCCTACTCGTTTTACCGCCTCGCCCAACAACAGTCACGCTATTAGGTGCAGTGGAGCAGATGGGAAGTTATGAATGGCAAGCCAATATTGATAGTAAAGAGTATCTCAAACAAGCAGGTTTACTCGGCAATGCAGAAACAAGCACGATATGGATAATTCAACCCGATGGTAAAGCAATTAAACAACCCATCGCCTATTGGAATCATCAAGAGCAAGATATTGCTCCTGGGGCGAGTCTCTACGTTGAGTTCTCAAGTCTATTTGATGACTACACTCAGCTGAATAAAAACATTGTTGAATTACTCAGGAATCGGGCTCTGTAATGAAAAAGTCTAGCCACTCAATCCATACCTTAGGCCGATTATCTGCATTGTCTTTGGCATTATTACCATTACTCCAAGTAACTGCAGATGAATTTTCCTATCCAACACTTTTAGCCTCGCAATCGGATTTTGGCGGTGTTGGTCTAATGCAAATGCCAACTGGCCGCATGGCCCCTGAAGGCGAGTTTAATTTTGCCACTAGCTATAACGACGACTACCAACACTTCACTGCCTCAGTACAACTGTTTCCTTGGTTTGAGACCACGGTACGTTATACCCAAGTGCAGGATTTACTCTATAGTAACGATCCCAATTTCAGTGGTAACACTAAGTACACTGATAAAGGTATCGACTTTAAAGTTCGGTTGCTTGAAGAAACAAACTGGCTCCCAGAAACATCTTTCGGTGTGCGCGACTTTGGTGGTACAGGGTTATTCGATGGCGAGTTTATTGCCGCGACGAAACGAGTCGGTCCACTAGACTTCACCTTAGGTATTGGCTGGGGTTATATAGGTAATAGCGGTAATCTGACTTCAGATAAAAAAGATCTCAACTACAACTGCGATAGAGATACTTCTTTTGGCGGCAAAGGCGGCACAGTCGATTACCAACGCTGGTTTAAGGGCTGTGCGGCACTATTCGGTGGTGTCGAGTATCAAACACCATGGGATCCGCTGCGTCTAAAGCTTGAATACGACGGCAACGACTATCAATCCGACTTCCCCGTTGTACGTGGTGGTATTGCTATGCCACAGGACAGCAAATTCAACTATGGTTTACTGTATCGATTTGGAGACTGGGGCGACCTCCATTTAAGTTATGAGCGTGGCAACACTTGGACACTGGGTTTTAGTCTGCAAACGAATTTTAATACGTTAACTCAGATAAAGCGTGACCCTGCTGCCGCGAAATATAAGCCGCTCCCTGCCGCGCCGTTAACGCAGGTGCAAACCGTCAATTTACCACTAAGCGGTGTTGAACCTTCAACAAAACCGACTAAAACCACCTTAGATACCAAAGTGGAAGTGACTCATACCGATTTAATGGTGCAACCAATAGCAAACTCAGCTGTTGATTGGAACAAGGTCGCTGAAGATCTGCAAACTATTGCAGGCTACAACAATGCCAAGATTTATCTCGATACCGACACTATTACTGTCATTGGTGAACAAACTAAGTTTCGTGATAGAAATGAGGCCCATCAAAGAGCCGCAACTATACTCGCCAATAATAGTACTCTAACTCAAATCAAAGAATACCGCTTAATTGAGACCCACTATAACCAACCCATTACAGAAACGCTTATCGATGCTGAAAAGTTTGCTAAAGTTGCCAGCTTTGGTTATCTCAATGCTAAGGTTAGTGATGCGAGTCAAGTTATTGTCCCAAGGCTACCTCAAGGCGAATTAGTCACCCGAGTCGATGACGATTGGTTAAATAAATTAAGTTTTAATGTCGTCCCCAGCATGGTGCAATCCTTCGGCGGTAATGAAGGTTTCTATATGTTCAATATTGGATTGACTGGTAGTGCAAACTACAAGTTTACTGATAATTTTGAATTTGGCAGTACCATTTATCTAAATCTTTATGATAACTATGATAAATTTGTATATGAAATTCCTTCAGATGGAACTCAATTAAAACGGGTTCGTACACTAATTCGCCAATACGTTCACGATAATCCAGTGCGTATCAACAATCTCCAACTCACTTGGATGGATAACCTAAGCGATAATATTTCCTATCAAGCCTATGGTGGTTATTTGGAGATGATGTATGGCGGTGTAGGGACAGAGTTTCTCTATCGTCCACTCAATAGCCAATGGGCATTCGGTTTTGATATAAACTATGCAAAACAGCGAGATCCAGACAGTGTGTTAGGATTTTTTAGTGACGAACACCAATATGATCCGCAAACTAATCAAGCATACAGAGTACAAACAGGGGTAGTGACTGGGCATGCAACGGCTTATTATCAGCCAGAGTGGTTCCCCAATACCTTACTGACGGTCAGTGCTGGACGATATCTCGCCGAAGATAAAGGTGTGACGGTCAGTTTTTCGAAACAGTTTGATAGCGGTGTGATTGTCGGAGCCTTTGCGACTAAAACTAATTTGTCGGCGGAAGAATACGGCGAAGGTAGCTTTACTAAGGGTTTCTATATTTCTATTCCATTCGATTTAATGACAATTAAGTCAACCCACAGTCGTGCCACGTTAGCTTGGTCACCGCTGACCCGTGACGGTGGTCAAATGCTTAGTCGTAAGTACAGCTTATTTGATGTCACAGATGCTCGCGCACCTTGGAATACCAGACCGAGTGTTGAACCAGTGAAATAATAAGTACCTAGTTAAAACTAAAAACGGGCAAGATAATTCTTGCCCGTTTTTTTATTCCCATAAAAAATGACTGAAAAAATCGCGAACTCAATGCCAGAGATGAATAGCAAGTTAAGCGCTTTACTCTATTGGTGATTTAATCCCATGTGGCGATGAGCGTAAGTACTGTGGCGGCGCTTTGACCGTTGCACCTAATGTTGCTGCCGCATGCCAAGGCCAATGTGGGTCATAGAGCATAGTGCGAGCGAGCGCGATAGCATCGGCCTGCCCCTGTGCCAAAATCGTTTCCGCTTTATTGGCATCAGTGATTAACCCCACGGCAATCACAGGCATATTAACCTCAGCTTTAATAGCCTCGGCAAAAGGCACTTGAAAGTGTTCTGCCACAGGAATGTGTTGCAGTGGACTTAACCCACCAGTACTCACATGGATAAAATCACAATCTCGGGCCTCTAATGCTTTTGCCAACACTAGGCTTTGGGCTAAATCCCAACCACCAGCGACCCAATCGGTAGCAGTAATCCGCACACCGAGCGCCATTTTAGGCGATATTACCGCCTTAATTGCATCAAACACGGCCAACAATAGGCTCAGTCGATTCTCTAAACTGCCACCATATTTATCGGTACGTTGGTTCGATAACGGGGATAAAAATTGATGCAGCAAATAACCGTGGGCAGCATGAATTTCAATCGCATCGAGCCCTAATCGTTCCGCTCTTTGCGCCGAACTGACAAATGCCAATATAAGCTCATCAATCTCATCGAATGTCATCGCACGGGGTAACGCCACGCCTTCATAAAACGCCAATGCTGAAGGGGCTATCGTCTGCCAACCATTATGTTGGTCGGGGGCAATAGTGCCGCCACCTTCCCAAGGTTTTCGAGTTGATGCCTTACGCCCCGCATGGGCGAGTTGTATCGCGATAGGCATATTTGAATACTTGCGGATAGATTCGAGGGTTTTATCTAAGGCAGCCTCCGTTTTGTCATCCCACAGGCCTAAATCGGCATAGGAGATCCGGCCATTGGGCAAAACGGCGGTAGCCTCTAAAATGAGCATACCCGCACCCGATAATGCCATGCTCCCTAAGTGAATCGTATGCCAATCGGTTGTTTGGCCATTTTCTGCCGAATACTGACACATAGGCGCAATGATTATGCGGTTCGCTAACTTGAGTTGTCCTAAGGTTAAAGGCGAAAATAATAAACTCATTGTCATTCCTTTTAATACAAACCCTGATTGATTTTATGATGCCGTACTGGCGTCGCTATCCCGCGTCGATAAAATTGGTGCGGTAAGCAAAGGCCAATCTATGGCGAAATCGACATGATCCCAAGCAAGCACATATTCATCCTGCGGCGCGTAATAATCGGTGCAACGGTAAATCACATCGGCATAATCACTCAGCACGTAAAAACCGTGGGCAAAACCGGGTGGGATCCACATTTGCAAATGATTATCGGCCGATAATACTCGACCAACCCATTTCCCATAGGTCGATGAGTTTTTACGAATATCCACAGCAACATCGAAAATACTTCCCGCACAAACTCGCACAAGTTTGCCCTGGGGTTGCAGCAATTGATAATGTAACCCCCGCAGGACATTTTGCTGCGATCGGCTGTGATTCTCCTGGACAAAAACAGGGGCTGGGAGGCCTCGATTGGCAAGGCAATCATCAAAATAGGATTGCCTAAAGGTTTCCATAAAAAAGCCGCGTTCATCACCAAATACCTGGGGCTCAAATACCAGCACCTCTGCTAGCTCAGTTTCAATACACTTCATTAAATACCTGTTTATTAAGCAGTCCTAATAAATACTCACCATAACCACTTTTCAATAAAGGTTGCGCTAATGCTTGTAGCTGTTCAGCATTAATCCAGCCGAGATAAAATGCTGTTTCTTCAGGGCAATTGATTTTTAGCCCTTGCCGTTTTTCGATCGCGGCAACAAATTGTGTTGCTTCAGCCATAGCGTCGGGCGTCCCAGTATCAAGCCAGGCGGTTCCTCGCCCCATAATCTCAACCTGTAGCTCACCTAAACTCAAATAGCGACTGATCACATCGACAATCTCCAACTCTCCCCGCGCCGAAGGATGCACACTCTTGGCAAAATCACAGGCTCGACTATCAAAAAAATACAATCCAGGGATCGCATAGGAAGACCGCGCCGCTAAGGGTTTTTCTTCGATTGAAATGGCTTTCCCTAAGTGATCAAATTCAACGACACCATAGGCATTAGGGTTGGCGACATGATAGCCAAAGACAGTCGCACCCGATTGCATTTGTAATGCTTTCTGTAGGTTTGCGCTAAGATGCTGACCATAAAATAAGTTATCACCTAAGATGAACGCACATGATTTACCTGCTAAAAAGGACTCGGCAATCATTAATGCCTCAGCCAACCCCTTTGGCGCCAACTGCTCGGCATACTCGAGTCTAATCCCCCAACGGGTACCATCCCCTAACAGGGCTCGGAAAAGAGGCAAATCATGGGGAGTGCAAATGATCAATATTTCCCGAATACCGGCCTGCATTAGGGTGACAAGGGGATAATAAATCATAGGTTTATCATAGATTGGCAGCAGTTGCTTACACACAACCTGCGTCATAGGATATAGCCGAGAGCCAGTGCCACCCGCCAGTAAAATGCCTTTTCTCATTGATATATCTAGGATTAGTGAATCAACTGAAGTGCAAAGATTGTAGCATACAAACGCAGGGAAAAGCAGACTAACCAAAGGCCTAGCTAGGTTCTAGGTTCTAGGTTCTAGGTTCTAGGTTCTAGGTTCTAGCAGCGTAGCGTTCTAGCAGTTGCGCAGCAATGTCCTAGATTACAGAACACTTCGTTTACGGTTGACGGAACACTCGCAAGCTCACTCACCGTCAGGGCGAAGTCCGTGCTGTACACCGTAAGTCACGCAGTGACGTTCTGTAGCCGCAAAGCGGCGTTCCTAGATTCTAAAGCGAAGAGTCCAAGTCTCTCACGGGTCGAAGGTCGTCCTATTTACCGCTCTGGGATCTGAATTTCGACTTTTACCCCTTGATTGGGATGGGAAGTAAGCAAAATACTGCCATTTAATTTCTGAGTCACCAGATTATAAATAATGGACATGCCAAGCCCTGTGCCGCCGTCCTTACGCGCGGTAGTGAAAAAGGGCTCAAACGCCTTCGCCTTAATCTCATCGGACATACCCACACCGTTATCCTGATACATCATTCGAATTTGTTGATTGAACTTGTCAACCCGAACAGTGATTTCTTTATCTCCATAAAAATCATCAGGAAAACCATGGCGAAAGCTATTTGCCACTAAGTTAGTAAATATTTGGGCAATCGCACCGGGATAAGACTCGATGAAAATATTGTCATCCAACTCAACGGTTAAGGTGATATTTTTCTTACGCATTAAAGGTTTTAGTGAACTAAAAATTTGGAATATATAAGCCTTTAGATTAAAACGTTCCCGCTCCAGGACTGATTGATCGGCCGCAGTACGTTTAAAATTATGTACAAGCTCAACTGCCCTCGAAAGATTACGTTCGATTAACCCTAAGCCATCTTGCATGGTATTGATAAAACTTAAAAATTTATCTTCATCCAGCTCATTACGCTCAAAAAATCCCTTCAATAATGCCAGCTCATCTAAACAATGGGTCACCGACGTCACCGCAATCCCCAATGGCGTATTCACTTCATGAGTAACCCCTGCGACTAAGCTTCCGAGTGCAGCCATTTTTTCGTTCTCGACGAGATGACTTTGGGTTGCGCTCAGATTAGCTAATGCCGCCTCTAACTCTTTTGTTCTATGCTCAACTTGGTTTTCAAGATCTGCATTGATTGCCTTTAATTGTTGTTGATAATCAAAAATTTCCTTAGCACTCATTGCGCGTGCAAACAAATCGGCTAGCGCGGAAGCAAATACTCTTTCATCCCGAGTCCACTCACGGGGCTCACCTTGATGTTCTGAGCAAATAATCCCAACCATCTTGCCACGGTGGCGTATCGGGCTATCTAACATTGAAGTGATGTGATTTGGCAGTAGATACCCAGTCAAAAACTCATGGGTGGCAAGATCCGTTTGTGTGCTATTAGCAACTATGGTGCGTTCTGTATCTAACAAGCTGAAATAATGAGGATATTGGGTGCGGGTTATTGCTAATGGCTCCTGTACGCGCGCATTGTCGAGCAGAAAAAAACACTGGATACTTTGGTGATCTCCACTCCACAACCAAATCCCCGCACGGGAAATATTAAGCCCCTTGCAGACAGATGACACAATCAACTGCGATGCCTGTGTTAAATCCCCCTGATCAATCACTTGGGACTTACTCACATCGAATAGGATTTTGTCTAACATGCGCGTCATAATAATATTGATCCACCTAAAGATTCTGTATTGTTTTGGGATAACGCCACAACTCCACCTCTCAAGCGCTAAGAGACAGTTTTTAGTATAGATTCAATCTAGAAAGTGATGAGGGTATGTTGATGTTTTGAGATTAAATTTTGTTCGTTCTAGCAAGTTTATGCTCGCGGGATGAGGAGTGAAGTGTCGTTATACAACCCAAAGAACGAACCATTCTGTGAAAAAAATCAGTACAAGAGCCTGTCATCACGACAACAATTTACCTTCACCAAGGGTAACTCCATCGGCGAAATAAACAATAAAAATGCAATTAACACATTGTTATAACATGATAATAAGAGAAGTTTGGCTCAATATATTTTGCCGAGTATGATAACAACCAACATGTTAGGTTTTATTCAAAAAATGGGATCGAGTATGAACAAATCACTCTTCATCATAGCTCTTTTCACGCTGCTCACTACAGCCTGCTCAGAGCCAGCACAGCCAAGTGTAAATGCAGCGGCACAAACAAAACCCCTTGGCGACACCAACAAAAATGCACTCGACTGGCCCGGTGAATATGAAGGAGTCGTTCCCTGCGCAAGCTGTGAGGGGATCCAAACCCATATCAGCCTGCGGGCTGATAACAGCTTCGAACTAAAAACCGTTTATTTAGGCAAAGATGACCGGATTTTCAAAGTGACAGGCACCGCCGTTTGGGATGCGCAAGGGCGCAACATCACTCTCTCCGAGGGTAGCCAATATTTAGTCGGTGAAAATCAACTCATAATGTTAGACACTGAAGGCAAACGCATTACCGGCGAACTTGCCGAACACTATGTATTGAAGAAGAAAGATTGATAAGAATAGATCGCCGGAAAAGAGGAATGCGGTGCTTACAGAACACTGAGTTCACTGATAACAGCATGTTCGCAAGCTCACATTGCTAAATCGTTGTTTTTAATCGTAAGGGCGAAGCCCGTGTCGTTATGCGAAGACGCTCTGTAGCTGCAAAGCAGCGTCCTAACTCTGCGCTTTCAAGCCATGTAATAAAGGAATGATCTTGATAAAAAACATGCAACTTATTCGCTATCGAGAATGCCCATCAACACCATGGAAAAATGGCGGAGGAAGTACCAAACAATTACTTATTTCCCCAACCAATGCGGATTTATCTAATTTTGATTATCGGATAAGCATAGCAAGGGTTTCGAGTAGCGGCCCTTTCTCACAATTTATCGACATAGATAGGCAACTATGCTTGCTCGAAGGTGCAGGACTTAGACTGTATATTCAAGGGGATAATTTCGGTAGTGCCGCCATATTAACTCCCAATGATGCCCCTTTTAATTTTAGGGGGGAAACACAAATTGAGAGCCAATTACTGGATGACCAAGTTCTCGATTTTAATGTTATGACCAAACGAGGCAGATACAGCTCCAATATCGAAAAAATTTACATTAACGACACTTTTATCTATGGCTCAAACAGAAACACGCTCGGCACTACACAGGAGCAAACCGTTTGCATACCACTGCAATTACTCTTGTGTTTAGAACCCGTTATATGGGACCAGAATGGCCATTTAACCCAGCTTGAACGCTACGATTTATTGCTCTGCCCCCATGGCGAATCACTCAATTTCAAAAGCGATAACCCAACCCAATGGCTCCACATTACCCTTAGCAGGAGCAAAGCGACATCCTAGAAGTGGCGAAACAAGGTTCCTCGATGACTGAACACTTCGTTTACGGATACGGATTACTAAACACTTGCAAGCTAGCTTCCCGTCAGGGTGAAGTCCGTTCTGTTATCCGAGAGTCATGCAGTGACGTTTTGTAGCCGCAAAGCAGCATGCCTAGACCCTAACAGCGAGTTTGCGAGTGTCCGAGAAGCTCAACTTCCTAGGTATAACACTTCCTCAAAAAGGATATTAAGACGAAACCAGTCGTACAACCTAGTTAGCTTCTAACACCAATGTTAATTTGATTTTACCCAATGCGGCTACACCTAACGGACAAACTCGAATCGACCATAGTGATAAACCCCAAACATGAGGGGTAAAAGAACTAACGCCTATGGCAGTGAAAACAACATAATTTAGCCGTAGGCATTGACTGGCGGCTAGCACGAGGGCTTGTCAATGTCTAACCAGTATGATCTAACCAAATCCCCCATCTATACAACATCTCAATTAAAGCAATAAGATAATAGTTTCAGGTAATAAGCAGAGCTTGTCTGAACAGGCCTGTAGCCGTACTTTTACCTTGATAGGGCCAGATATGTTCACTGATGAAGTGGACGTCGAGCGCAAAAGGATGCTTGTTTGATCGTCATATAACTTCAAGAGTGACTGACTAAAGCCTAGTTGCCGAAGCTGTGGACTGGGATAGTCAATCTCGAAAACAGCAGTGTCGCCTACCACTTCAACTTCAGTCGCGATCAGTTTTTCATCGGCACTAGGATTGGCATTTACATGCCAACCAGGCTCTAAATCGAGTTTAACCTCCAGATGGTCCCCACGACGAACCAGTGAAACCTTTCCATGTCCTTTCGCAAAATAAGATGCCCGCAAAACTGGGCTATAGGTTTGCTGTGCGACTGCCGCCCAAAAACTATAATTGCCTTCGATATCATCGGATTTCGAGCTATGATTTTTTATCAGTTGATTCGCAATCGTTCGATATTCCTTGCTGCCCAAGTTCCTGTGCCCTAAAGCCATCGCTTGATAAACGCTCGAGTAGGCCGACGGCAACTCCCCATCGTTACTCAATTCCTGCAACGTTTCAAAGCGATAATCTTGAATCAATGCATCTAACAACCAAACGGCTCGTTCTCTAATGGAAAACCTATTAGCATGTTCAGCAGAAGTCTGTTGGACAAGGTGAGATTGATACGTGGTTTGATACAGACTCAAGTTAAGTAATGCTTTGGCAAACCAACCATAATCTTCAGACGTCGCCTCAATGCTGGCTCGTCCTTGGAAAACAATTCGGTGCAGCTTGTTATTATGACGCGCCTTCTGCCAAAGTTGATCGGCAATATCTGAGGCTGTCGCTAAGAATTGCTCATTGTTCGTCACCTGATAAGCATCAACCAATGCATCAATATACATCGCATTCCAACTGACGATGATTTTCTCATCGACTAGGGGCGTAACATTTTGATGGCGTAACACGACCAACTTCTGGTGCAGTTGATTATCGCGCCAATCCATGTCTAAATTTGCTAAGGCCACTAAACTCGGCTGACTATTGGCATAAAAATTAAACCCTCCATCTGATAACAATGGTTGGTCAGTCTCATTAAAACGGTAATAGCTTCCCTCTCCTCCATCAGAAATAGCTGACATTGCAGATGAGCGGCCATAAGGTTGATATAAAAAACTGTCGACCCAGTTGATCGTTTGCTCCATCGCTGCTAGATACTGAGGTTTAGCCGTAATGAGATAGAGGCGTGCAAGTACTTTGATCATAAATGCTTGTGTGTAAAGCATCTTTTCAAAATGAGGTTGTTGCCACAATCCATCTACAGCATAACGATGAAAACCGCCTTCGATGGCATCATAGGTCGGGCTCAATAAAATAGTGTCGACATGCTGTGTTACCACATCAATAATGCGCTCATCGCCATAGGTAAGATATTGTTCTAATAACCCCAACAACCAATATTCTCGAAGGAATCTTGGACCACTGCGACGAGCTTCATCCGCCAAAGTGTTTAATCGTTTAGCATTGAGCTCACGAATGACAATATTTGGCTCTAAATGATTAGAACTCACGGAATTAAGAGGTGAAGCTAACTGTGCCGATATACTATCCGCAACAGCGAGCAAAGATTTAGGACTGGTTTGCCAGCGCTGACTTAGGGCGCTAATCACCTTAACAAACTGACTTTCGGGAAGGTAAGAATCCACCCAGATGACCTTACCTTGCGGCGTTAAGATCACATTAATTGGCCAACCAGCCTCTCCCTTTACCAGCTCTAAAGCAAGCTTGTAACGGTTATCAACCAATGGCCATTGTTCGCGGTCGACTTTAATGCTCACAAAATGCCGATTTAGTATGGCAGCCACCGCTTCAGAATTAAAACTTTCCTGTGCCATCACATGACACCAATGACAAGTTGCATAACCGATAGAGATAAATATCAGTTTATTCTCACTAGCAAACGCTTGCTCGAAACTGGCTTGCCACTGCAACCAATTGACGGGTTGTAACGAATGACTCAGTAAATAGGGTGATTCAGCGGCAATTAACGAATTAACGTATTTCGGTTGGCCATTTTCTTTGATCGCGCTATCGAGAATATTCCGCTCATTGAGCCAACCACGCCTAGCTTCAAAAAGTGAAGAATAACTATCGGCGATAGTGCTGTAACTGAACAGCACTATCGATAGCAAAAATAAACGCATCACTGAACAGCATTCGCCTCATATTTGACAGTGTATGATTGATTAGCTTTTAGATTATCTAACCCTTGACGTTTACCATTGGGCCAAATGATGACCACTTTAGCTTGGGTTGATTTGCCAAGGCCGATGGATTGCTCTTTCGGGTGCACTGACATATATCCTTGACTACCCGATACTTGCCGCCAGCTATACCCCTTATCACCAAACCCCACGATGATTTGCGCGCCGATGGCATCTTGGTTAACGCCATGCTCTGGCGCACCGACTAAGCGGATTTTTAGCCAATTGTTATTTAAAGTATTAGCTTGGTTTTCAAATAATTGTGCCTTGTCGTGGTAATTATTTACGATGACATCTAAGTCACCATCATTATCAAAATCTAAATATGCCGCCGACCGTGAGTTCGCGACAAAGTCCAAACCGCTTCGCTCTGACGCGTTAGACAGCCCACCATTGGTATTTAAAAAAACACATTACTGGCTTTAGCTGCATCCGGGAAATACCCCGTCATCGCTTCACCCGTGTTAGGGTCGGAATAATATGGATTACTGGAGGAATAGACATAGTAATCATTCATACCATTTAACACATAAAGGTCTTCATCACCGTCATTATCGACATCAAAGAAGTCTGCATCCCATGCCCACCCAGTGGAAGAGTAACCTCTACCAATTTTATCACTCGCTTGGTAACGTAATGCGCCATTGGCATTTTGGCCTGAGATAAATAAATCATTACCTTCGACAACACGCATGTTCGCCAATTTATCAGGATTGAACTGCGCTTGAGTGTCCTCACTGGGTAACACATATTTTTGATCTTTATTCATAGTGACAATATTTGACACGTACACATCCGGTAAACCATCACCATTTAAATCACTTAAACTGAGATTCATGGTATATGAAGGCTTACTCGTGCCAATTTTAGCGGCATAGTCGACAAATCCTTTGCCTTGCTGGTTGATGTAATACGCATTAACACCAAAATCATTGCCCACTATCAGATCTTGCCAACCATCCATATTAAGATCGGTATGGGTGACAGCTTGACCCCAACCCGAGTTATTGGCACCCAATGCATCTTTAGCCTTTTCAAAAACAAAATTGCCTTTATTAATGAATAATTCGTTTGGCTCACCATTATCATTGCGGCGCTTCAATGTCGGTAAATTGCCCGTTAAATAATTGCCAAAATACTCGATATAGATGTCGAGAAGACCGTCGTTATTGACATCGAATGTGGTTGCTGGGCCACCTATGTGACCCGCACCGCCCAACTTGGCAATCTCGGTTTTCTCAGTAAAGGTACCATCACCATTATTGCTGTAAATGCGATGAGGTTCATCAACATAAGTGATCATAATGTCTTGATCGCCATCATTATCAAAATCGGCAATTAATGGCTGACGAGGTTCACCAGCAAGTCCGCCGACCTTTGGGCCTGCGCTACCTTGGCTAACGGCTCGCTGGCTCAAATTGCTCAGGCCAGATTTAACTGTCACATCTTCGAAAACATCACCACGATTTACATACAACTTATTGCCCACACCACTCAACACAAGTAAGTCGGTTAATCCATCCCCATTAATATCTTCTGCGGCAACACCGCCACCACCGAAAGCAGGTGGAATAGTAATAATGCCAGTATTAGTATCTTTATTAAGGTAGCTACGAAGTTGGCGACTTAACCAATCTGAAGACCGGTGCTCAATATTAATGTGCTGTTTATCGGTGACATTGGTAAAAAATTTAATTGCAGTATCAGTTTCTGTTGAGGCAGATAGAATCGTCGGTTTGGTCACTGGCTCGGGAACATATTGATGATAGGCATCAACTTGCTTTGCAATACGGTTATATGCTGCGGTCACAAAGCTTGCATCTAGCTCGCTGGCCCCTTTTGTCTTACCTTCTTCTCCCGCTGCACGTAGCAACAAAACCCCATAATGCGCAATTGCTTCGGTCAATAGCTCTGCGGCAAACGGATCCGCTTCGATGGTCACCCGGTCACCTAAATCAGCCAGAGCTTCTTTTAAATAGAACCAATGCAGTCCTGAATCACGAAACGAGTCCATGTCATAGGCTTCAATCTCAATTTGTTGTGCGTATGGATAATTGGGATAGAAAATCACATCTTCATATTCGTTAACACGATGAGGCAAAATATTATCCATCGCCACATCAACATCGGCCTCTTTAATCACCAGACCTTGTTTAACAGCCGCTTGTGATTGAAGATAAAAGTTACCTGCAAATGCAACCATAGCTTCGGTAAAATAACGGGTAAATTCCGCTGACTTTTGCGCATCTTTTGGCAAAGCCAACTTGGCAAAATAGACTTGCAGATTACGGGCAAATAACGTTTGATTAACTTGGTTGTATTGCTGAAATGCGGCGATTTTTAAATCAACAATTTCATTCAGCAACCCTGTTTTAGCCGTTTTGCCACTGCTGACCGTATTACCAGACACATTCTGTTTCGCATCGGTAAACTCAGGGAATAACCGCGCCCAACTTTGGCTAAGGCTTTTTTCAGTCACTTCATACTCATCAAGGCTACGGGCAATAAGATCGGCCTCCTTAAGAAGTGATAGGGTTACTAAATCCAATTGCCCTCGAATAAATTCGACTGCATCATCCGCCAAGGGCGGTAAGTTCTCCTCCATATCAAGCAGCGCATCTTGCTGTACAGCCAACATGGCCCTGAAGCTATAAGCAATAGAGCCGTAATGCTTCTGATCCCTTGAATCGACAACCACGCTCGCTTTTGGGGTAGTGACAGTCCAATGATCTTTCGATTCTGTCGCGGTAAACAACGAAGCAACTATGGGTTTAACATCACTTAAACTAATGCGTTCTGCACTAGGGTGCGCCTTTGCAGCAAGGAACCAAATTTCTCGGATGAGATGTTTCTGATATTCGGCTTTAGCGTAACGTGCAGCATCAGAAAGGGGGGTACCATAAATAAGACCTTCTAAACGGGTCGCTGTTGCATGGCATTTAGGATCACGTACGGACTCTAACTTTCCCATTAACCGCAATAAACCTTCATCGTGAACGGGCAAATCCGTCGCTGACATATTCGGATTTGTTTCCGCAATACTTGTGGCCATCGACAACAGTACACTGAGTGTCACTGCACTTATAGTAAAAGTCTTAATTCCCATAGACCAAATCCTTCCCCACTTGACACCTAATATAGGTAAAACACACAAAAATAGTGCAGGGCCAATAGCCCTGCACCCATTATAGTTATCTCAGCTAAGCAACATCACGACTAGCGACGGTTTTGAAACCGGCTGAACAAGCATATTACCAAGGTAAATAAGGCCCAAATGGGCAATCCACCACCGCTATTTCCCCCCTCTTTCGGGTCAATCACATCGAAGTTAACTTGATTCTGATTATTAGCCGCCCCTACGTCATATTCAAAACTTGAAACCATACCGCTGAGGGAAAATTCTCCCGTCGATATCGGCGTCAACCACATTTGAATATCAACGCTTTGAGCTACCTCAAGCGTTCCTATCGCACACCGGATTTTTCCATCACCTAAAACACACTCGTCAGGAAGTGTGGTCACAACCAAGTCTGACGGGACATTGATATCCAGCATCACTTCTGTCGCTTCAGCATTTCCCTTGTTCTGCACTGTCCAAGTAACGAGTGAAGTCTCGTTAATTCTCGGGAAACTGGCATCCTGAGCGTAAAGTGCCAAATCAACATCTTGACGGCCAATTGAACCATTGGCACTGACATACCATGCTGATAATCCATTTTGAGCATCAAACACCACAATGTCCAAATTGCCATCATTATCCAAGTCAATCAGTTCTAATTTTGCAATATCTGCACCCGTAATGATTGCGTTATCAGGTCGAATATCGTTAATGCCATAGTAATGCCAAATACTGACTCCTGTTTTAGTCAGCAATAATATTTCAGGCACACCATCGGCTTCCAAATCACGAACGAGAATATTATCAACATGGGGGAGACTCACATTGCTGACAACAAACTCGGCATCAAACGCATTGGCAACAAGTCGCCATCCATTCTTGTCATAAACGAATAGATCGAGCATGCCATCCTGTTCCAAATCAGCAGTGATTATTTTTTCACTCTGATTAGTCAAACTTTGCACAGTTGCCCCAACCCAAACGGTTCCGTTTAATTCATACAATACGGGAGTTTGACCTTGGTAAGTTGCTAATATGTTGATATTTGAGTTGTTCTGTACAAGATTCAGCGATGTCACCCCAGTCTCTAATACATTCTCAGCCATCGGGGCTAAGTTTTTCTTTGCTTTAGTAAGCGCAGGTAAAGTAAACGGCAACAACTGCACTGAGGTTGCGCCAGTTCCGAAACCAGAATAGATAGCAATTTGAGATTGATAAACACCCGCAAGGATAACCTCAGGACGACCATCCAAATTGACATCAGCCACAACGGCAATATCAGCAAATATTGCACCAAGGGACTCTTCCGAGGCGACTTCAAACGCTGCGGTCAACATATACGCCTTAGAAATGCCGCTTGCCCCGCCTGTTGTGACAATATCGGACAAGCCATCACCATTAATATCTGCGACCACTAGCGATGTCAGCGCGGAGGTGACAGGGACCCTCGAAGACTCAACTAACTGGCCTAACCCGTCATTTAGCAAGAGCTGAATATCTGAAGTTGCAGCCTGATAAACCAACAAGTCTGTAAACGAGTCGCCATTGATATCAACGGCGTATCCCGCATCCGCAGGCGTGCTCGACAAAATAGCACCAGGCAGAATCGCCAGAGTATTCGCAAGCAATATACTGGCGGTTTCTGTCGTGGTGACATCATTAAGATTATCGCCCACAAGACTAAGCTTCGCAGTACTGAACCCAGCAGCAATATCAACGACAGCAAAGCTGATAACGCTCGTCACTTGACCACTTATGGCTAACTCATCATTGAGCACACAGGTGATATGACCCGTAGAAACCTCACTACAAAACCCAGGTATAGACGACAGACTGAACTGAGCGTCATATTCGATTTCATAGGTAATACCTTTCGCTGCGGTATAGCCGACATTGTTGATCTCGGTAATCAAGTTAACATTTTGATTAATAACTGCGGGTGCAGGTGAGAAGTAGAACTGAACCGCGATCTCTGTATCGGTTGGCTGCACGACCTTCAAACTAAACTCTTGGGTCACTAACGTATCCACAATTCCATCCGTTAATCCCAAAACGATATCAAAAGTTTGATCGGCCGCTGACATGGGAGGCGTACCACTGAGTGAATTGCCACTCAACTGTAACCAGTCAGGACCCGTTAACAGACTTAACGTCAACTCACTGCCAACATCTACATCCGATACCTCAACCAAGTAGCGGTATGTTGCCCCTGCCTGCCCCTCCAGTTCCGGCTCAGAATCAAAAACAGGTGCATCATTTACATTGAGCACTTCGATACTAAACATTGGCAAATCAATTTGAATGGTGCCATCGGTAACGGAAATCATGACATCCTTCGTCACCCCAACATCATCGTTTGTCGGTGTCCCTGATAACGTCCCGTTACTGGTGTCGAAACTCGCCCAACTTGGTTTATTTGCAATAATAAAGCTCAAGCTATCCCCTTCATCTTCATCACTCACTGTGGGGATAAAAAGATAAGTTGAATCCTCTTCGACAGTTAGCGAAGGAGAGCCCTCAATAACGGGTTCATCATTGACATTAACCACTTCGATATCAAACACTGCTAAATTGACAGATTCAGTTGCATCAGAGACAGAAATGATGATTCCAGAAGTCGTGCCAACATCCAAATTGGTGGGAGTACCACTTAATTGACCCGTACTGCTATTAAAACTCGCCCAACTTGGCATATTGATAATGCTGAAAACTAAGCTGTCGCCGCTGTCGTCATCGCTCGCGATGGGGGTAAAGCTGTAGGCACTGTCCTCATTGACCGAGGTCGCCGGCGTGCCCGAAATCACCGGCGCGTCATTGGTATTGCTGACCGTGATACTAAAGCTACTGAGGTGGGTGGTGACCGTGCCATCAAAGACGCCGATCACTATGCCAGCGGTGGTACCAACATCGGCATTGGTGGGCGTGCCGCTTAATTGACCGGTGCTGCTATTGAAACTCGCCCAGCTCGGTTGATTAGTGATCACAAAGCTTAAGCTGTCACCGCTGTCCTCATCACTCGCGGTGGGGGTAAAGCTGTAGGCACTGTCCTCATTGACCGAGGTCGCCGGCGTGCCCGAAATCACCGGCGCGTCATTAAAATCATAAGTAACAGAATAATCCGCTGCAGTATTGCCATTACCTAGGCCATCTAAAGCAACATTAGCAGCAATCGCTAAATTCACACTCGCTTGGGCGATAGGATCAACACTGACGGTATATTGCTTACCATCGACATTGACAAAATTCGACAAATTAGCATTTGTGATCTGAATATCGGAAATATCAAAACCGGTAACGGTTTCGCTAAAATCCACCGTTGCAGTAAAACTGGCAACAACTGGACTTGATGGCCCTGAAATTGAAACTGACGGTAATAGGTCGTCATAAGTAATATTCAGTGTGTTAGACACACTATTCCCATTGCCAGCATTATCATTTGCAACACTATCTTGTACGTCTATGGATACTGTAGTTTCACCGGTTGCGCTAACTAACACTGAGTAGTTTTTGGCATCCAGTGCTTGGAAATTAGAGAGTGAACCGTTCAAAATCGTCAAATCACCCATCTCAAACCCTGTGACATTCTCTTCAAATAAAATGTTTACGGTAAAATCAGTGATCTGCTCAGTTGAATTTGAACTTAATGTCACTGTTGGTTTATGGGTATCAACGGCGAACACATCTGACGGTCCGGCTGCAGGCGCTAGATTTATCGAATACCGTGCAGTATTAGCTGCGATACTGATCCCCAGAGTCCCATTACCGCTAAAATCACTTAACGTAACAGTCGGCTGAGAAGTGTCACCATTTTGAACCGTGACAGTTGCAGCGCTCGCGCCAGAGGTTGAATTAACCGCAATATCCGACGCAGTCAAGTTGACCGTTTCAGCATCATTATAATCAATCACAAAACTCACAGGGGTCGAACTCACTAACATCGATGAAGGCGTACCAATGCTTAAACTGGGAGTGGGTACCAAAGGTGTTGTTTGGTATTCAAAGCTAATTTCTAATGCCGCGGTATTCTTCACGTTTGCATCAAGCACATCATCCGCAACACCAGCAGCAATATTTAATGTCACCATCCCATCAGATAAAGGCGTCACTTCAACTGTGTATTTTTTTGCCGACACTGGAGTAAAAGCATTGAGGGATGCGTTAACAACGGAAATGTCAGACACATCGAAGTTCTCTACATCGTCCGAAAAATCAATTGTCATCAAGATATTCGTATCTGATGTAGGGCTTGTTATGTCCACACCAGTCACTACCGACAGCGTATTCACTAAAAACGAGGCATACATTGGCTCAAAGGTGGTACTCGTTGCATCGACTAACGCCGTCACGGATGAACTAACGCTCGAATAACCATTTGCCATAAAGTTAGCTGGCAGGTTGAGCACAACATCAAAAGTACAACTTGTTGTGGGAGCGAGAGACCCACCTGTAAATGTCAAATTTTTTCCAGAAATGGTCGCAGATGAACCGACACCACAGACATCAGCCTGAGTTGTCGATACCACAGTCACTGCGGTATTGATATTTGCGAAGCTTTCGGTAAATGCAATCGACGAGACAGTAGCCACAGGATCGGCATTATTAAGCACATAAGTTAACGTCAATGGCGTGGCAACACTGCCGACACGCAATGAACTTGGCGAGAACGACTTAGATGCGGAAAATTGTGTCACTTGTAATGTTGATGATGCTGCAGATGAGGTTAAATTTACGCCATTAAGTGATGCGGTGAGAGCCGAACTCGAAAATGCATAATGTTGTGAACTCGCGCCACTCGGCACTTGCACCGAGACAGAAAACTGACACGTTTCGCCAATTGCCACATTCGCATTTGCTAATGCTATTGCTCCAGTCCCTGCACCGGTAACGGCAGAACTTTCACCACAGGGGGCATCAGGTACACTCAGTACTGTGATACCACTTAACACCGCATCTAAATCCATGTTGAAGCCAACAGCGGTTGCATCATACAGTGAACCAAAACTGTTTTGTATTTCAAAATTAATCGTCGTATTTTCCCCTGGTGACACTACGGCGGGGTTAAACACAAATGACAATTTGGGTGCAGTGATAATACTAAAGGACTGACTTGCAGAAGGAGCAACTGACTGAACGACCTGACTATTTATAGTGGCAGTAATTGCCCCTACTGACATTAAGTAGGTACCAGCATTAAAACTAGCTGGCACGGTGTAATCCACACTAAACGAACAAGTCCCCCCTGCAGATAGGCTGATGCCAGACACCGCCATTGATGGACCATCAGCAAAAGCCCCATTGTAGGTTGCAGTAGAGCCTGCACCACAAAAATCATTTGCAGGTAAAGTCGCAGTGAAACCAAACAAGTTCGATAATACGTGAGTAAAAGAAACAGACGAAGCAGCATTCGTACCGTCGACATTAGTTAAGCTATATTCGACAGAAATCACATCACCAGCGACAACCTCAGAAACACTAATCCCCCCCTGTTTAGTGTCTATCACCAAAGCGGGAGCGCTATTTACACTAAATGTATTAAATACATTGGCGGCATAGCTCGAATTTCCAGCATTGACGGTCGTGCCATTTAAGTCATAACTGATTGCGGATATTTCATTGGTATAGCTACCTGGAGTGGCATTAGCAGGAACAGTAACAGGTATACTAAATTGACAGCTTTCGCCCGCCGTAACGCTCGCCCCCGTTAAGCTAATCACCCCCGTACCAGTGACGCTTGAACCAACACCACATACATCTGTCAGTGGGGTGGTTAACGCCAATCCACTCAAAACACTCTCTAAGTTATCGGTAAAAGTGACATTGGTGGCATCGTAATTTCTATCGGTATTTCGCAAGGTCACATCTAACATCCCTTGACTACCAGGAACAAGATTTGACGGCGAAAATGATGCGGTAACAAATTTGATCGTTGATTCGAAGCTTGTGCTCACTTTACCAACAGCTACCCCACTCGTCGCATTCGTTATAGCAGCACTGAGTAAATTTTTAACGCCCGCAGAGTTTGAAATGACATCAAATTCAATCAAACAACTGGTAGTAGTGACGAAACTCGCTGTCGGAATAGTAAATGAGTTGCTACCCGATGCATTGGTATTACTAACACCACAATCGGCGCTGTAATTAAGAGGCGATGCTAAAACGACCCCATCAGAAAAAGTAATCACACCACGTGCGAAAGAGTAAAACGTACTAACATACGGCGGGAAATTCCCCAATTGCAGCGTGACATGATTCACGCTACCAACCGATAACTCAGCTTCAGATACCGATAGAGAAGCGGTAATAAGCGTAGGATCTACAGTAAACTGAAACGGGCCAGCTAACGGGCCAGCACCCAAATCTGAATTCAGCTCTGTAATATTAACATCAAGGACTGTCGCGGCGGCATCTATCACCACGCCCTTCATATCAAATGCAAATGTACATGAACTGCTATCGGCTAAGGTATAACCTGAGGCAGTGAGTGCTGAATCGTTGGACGAGTATGAACCATCACTGCAGCTAGTCACTACATTCAAAGGCACTGCAAAATCAAGGTTATCAGTGTCGGCTATGGTTGCCACAAAACCAATATTGGATGCGGTTTCACCGGTAGCATTAGAGAGCGTCAAGGTTAAGGTATTCACGTTACCATCACCGACGCTTGAATAAGTAAAAGCACCAGAAACCGTCAACCCACTAGGATCAGCCGCATAAACACTGCAACTCACTAGCGCTGTCAGCAAAAAACTACCTATACGATTAAACATTCCATTTACTCTCAATAGGTCGGGGATGAATTTCATGGTGAAACCTTGTAATGAATAATTCCATTTAGTAGTGATGCGAACGGCCGCCCACCACCAGACACATACTTTTAACAAATAATAATAACAGCAATTTATCAATTATCATGTTAAAAATTTACATGAGCATAATACCTTCAGGCTGCCATTGAATAATTTCAAATCCAACAAAAAACCATAACAAGTTGAATAAAAACAATAAAAATAAACAAAAAACCAAAAAAAACCATTTATGTACTTTATCGATAAAGGTCTAACCAGTAGACCTAGCAAAGCAATCGTTTGCGATTTGTTGAATAATGGTTAAAATTAGCTCAAGCAAAACAATGAAGGCTAAATAATGAAATCTATTGGCAAGCGGGCCCAAACGTACTTATTGGTGATTGGTGTTGGATTTGGCCTAATGCAATCGGTTTACGCTGGAAGTATCGTCGCCAGCGGTTCAACACTCGATATTGATAACGGAAATACCTTTAATGTGGCCACTATTACTATTGTTGGCCCTAACAACTTTAATAAGCAATTTCACCTTTACGCAGGCGAGACTCGATTACAAATAGATGAACTAGGTATTACAGAATCTGGCAATTACAGTTATCACATTCAATATACCCAACAGGGTAAAATTGAGTACATCAGTGATGCAAGCACTGGCCGTCAAAGCGCACCACGCAACACGGGCAAAATTCAGTCTTCATCAGGTTATTTCAATGTACTTGACGGTGAGTTCATAACAGAAGAAATAGCTGAAGCAAACCCTGAAATGAAAACTGAGCGCATTCAACCCGCTGATGTTTCAGAACTAAACTCAAATGTATCTAACGTGGCTGAAAGTTCAGCCGAACGCCATCAAGGGCAATAACATGAACATGCAACTAAAATATCTCCTCGCAGTGATCCCATTGGCTTTGTCTACTACTGCAAATGCCGATGTTGTCCATGCTGATGACGTCATTATCCAAAATAGTGCATGTATAGGGTTTGACTGTGTCAACAATGAAAGCTTTGGCTTTGATACCCTAAGACTCAAAGAAAACAATCTTAGGATAAAGTTCGATGACACCAGTAGTACAGGGAGTTTTCCTAGCAATGACTGGCAGTTAACCGCCAATGACAGTAACAGTGGTGGTGCAAATAAATTCTCAATCGAGGATATCACTGGAGGCAGAGTGCCTTTTACCGTACTCGCAGGCGCCCCCACTAATGCAATGTATATTAATAGCAATGGCAATGTGGGCCTAGGGACGAATAGCCCAGTATTGGATTTACATTTAATCAATGGTAACACGCCCGCGATCCGCTTGGAGCAAGATGGCAGTTCGGGTTTTTCCGCCCAAACATGGGACATAGGCAGCAACGAGGCTAACTTTTTTATCCGTGATGTCACTGGCGGTTCTAAATTGCCCTTTAAAATTGTCCCTGGCGCACCGAACAATTCACTCTATATCAACGCCAGCGGCAATGTGGGCATAGGTACGGCATCGCCCAATGGTAAATTAGTCGTTGCCAATGGCAACGTGGGTTTCGGCACTAGCTCTCCTTCGACCAAGTTGCACGTTGTCGACGCCGACAGTGCAAATCTTGCGACGAGCACCGCGTTATTAGAGAATACTAATACTGGATTAAATGCAGTCTTATTGGAACTAAAAAATCCAGGAGCGAGTTATATCAAGTTAACGAATGCTCTTGCTAGTCCCGTTGTCGGTTATTGGCTAATGGGAGCCAAAAATGATGGTTCCTTTGCATTACTGAATGATAAAAACTTCCAAGTTATGACAATAGATAATGCGGGAAACATGAATGTTAAAGGAACGGTGACTGCTAACAATGTTCTACTAACTTCTGATATTAACAAGAAAGAAAACTTCCAATCCATCAATGGCATCGAAATCCTCAGTGCCATTTCTAAGCTGGCCATATCAAAATGGAATTACAAATCTCAAAGTACTAGCGAGCAACATATCGGCCCCATGGCACAGGATTTTTATCAGCTATTTGGCCTTGGCGGCGATGATGATAAACACATTTCAGCCATTGATTCTGCTGGGGTATCTCTTGCGGCGATTCAAGCACTTTACGACTTGAACTTGAAGAAAGATCAGCAAATAGAAGAGCTATCCAAGCGCATTGCAGACTTAGAAAATAAAACCAAGTAACGAAAAACTAAACTCGATTAGAAGAAAGTATCACAAATGACTCAAACCTATGTTCATTAGGGTTTGAGTCATTTTTATATTCTAAAAGTGGTTTATGTTGAAACTAACTTGGCAATTAAACTCAATAGCTAAAGATGAATCAAACCTGACTCTAGTTGCTGTTGCAGTGACTTTATCGACAATAGATGCCGCTCCATTACATGAGGATAATTTTGAGCCGCTTGCTCAAGCGCTTCTCTGTTAAAAATCATGCCAACTTCAAGCGACCAATGGGTAAACACCTCATTCAGCAACTCGTTAACACTCGCCCTTATCTTGCCATAATCAATACTTGTTAAGACATCCGCTTTACGCCGCATCCGAATTCGCTCTGTGGTATGCCCTTTTAAAATCTCTCTGAACATATAACGTTCAATGCCATGTTTACACTTTAAATGACTCGGTAAACTATATGCGAACTCCACTAATTCTTTATCCAGCATAGGGTAACGAAACTCACAACGGTGATGGCGGGCGGCGATTTCCGTGAGCGTCATACGCCGTTGAACGCCGACCTCGATAAGCTCGCGATGATCTCGGGCTTGAACTGAGGTTCTATCCATAATGGCATAATAAGGTTTGGTTGTTTCCGCTAACCGGCTAGTGATCTTGGCTGTCAATATCGAATGATGAAACAAATCAGCCGACTGCTTAGCTAATCCCTTAACCTGCTGTAATCGCTTATTATGCACTTGAGGAAATTGATGCTGGATGAACAATCTCAGCAGGGCTTTTATCGGCTTGCCACCACGTCCACGTTGCTGACGCAACATTAACTGCCGATACAACCGAATATACTGACGCCCCAAAAACAACTCCTGAATATATTCGTCCCCATAGCCACTGACGCAATGATCTCCACCCCAGCCGGACAGCACAGTTTTACAGCCCTTTGACTGCGCTAAGGAACAGCGCGGATCAAACCAAGATGATATTGCAGAAGGTCCACCAAATGCCTCCACATAAGCACCAGCTCTTAAGATATTCACTTCTTCATCATGCCAAAGCGGCTGTACATTTGGCCATTGTTCGATTGCATCGAACAATTCTTGATAAACAGGCCCCCAAAGAGCAGCATTTTGCTTATTCAATGATTCACCATCAAATGACATGGTATATAAAGGCTTATCACCTAACAATCGGCTGGCATAACCCACCACTCCATTTGAATCTAAGCCCTCGCTCAATTCGGCGGCTATCGGGTATTGCGACACTAAGCGCCGCGCTACGGCTTGTTCAAATAACTCCGCCAGCCTAGCAATATATTCATCATCACTGAGTTTCGGTAGCACTTGCGGCTTTAATGACCAATAGGCTTCACAGCTATGCCCCTGCTGATTTATCACCAGTTGATGCGCCGCTGGGAGTGTGTGAATGGTATCAAAGGGAGAAAGAAACTCATTGCCAGTTGTGGGCATAAATACATCTGCTAACCATCTATGACTTAACTGACGTGAGACCACTAAACTAGGAACTAATAATGACTTATGTTCATTTGATACTATGACTCGCCCCGATTGAATAGCATAAAACAGCGACTTAACACCGAAATGATCTCGGGCACAATACACTTGCTGTTTTACCTTATCCCACAGGATAAAAACAAAATCACCGAGTAAATGGGAGGCGGTGTTTTCTTGCCAGCGCTGATAGGCCTTGATGATCAACTCACCATCACACAGTCTATCAATATCTTTGATATGAAGTTGAAGAGCCAGCTCATCGCGGTTATCGAGATGGGCATTGGCGACAATAGAAAATTGTCCACACTCACTCACTAAAATAGCATCTTGCTCAGAATTAGGCCGATTATACAGGCATGCTTTTGCTAACCGCACATCCGGCGCATGACTAATCTGCTGGACATGAACGGCATCGGGTTGCCAGTAATCACTGCACGCTAGCATCTCTTGCATGGCATTTTCGGGCAGCGATGTCTGCCAATCGATAGCACAATGAATAGTACTCACGGATTTTCCTTTAAGTTACAGCGACATTTTACTGGGATAACACAGCGGTGTAATTTGCATCTCGTCATCAAGGTAGCCCAACCTTTGCATCACGGTTGCATGGTCGGTGATCAGCTTATCGATCTGAGACTGAGATAAGGTATCTTGCCAATCCCCTACTATCCCTTTCCTAAAAAACGCTTTTGATTTCACAGGCCGTTCTTTAAAGCCATGCTTATCTTCTTGCGTTTTAAGCTTATCAAAATGGCACATGGCAATGGCTTTTTTGACCGAGTGCGCATCATCAGGTAAATGCAAAAATTGGCTAACCTTCGTAAAGCTAGCAAGTGAATTGCTCTGCATATCCTCATAACGCACTAACAACATGGGTAAATCACTATCTACCCAAGAGTTCACATGGTCACTCCAAGTTCCCATACGTTGCCGCACCTGTGGCTGATATTTTTTATCATTTGCCAGCAAAGCAAAATCGCGGGTGCCCATCATCTCTATGCTCCTATCAAGCGAAACGCCCATATGATTAGCAAACGAAATGGCCACGTCAAAGGGATTACGAACCACATAAAGCGCGCCTGCACAGGCATCGAGCGGACACAAGCGTTGACCCGAAGCACACATATGATTGGCATCATGGATCTTATGATAAGCAGGCTCAGTCAATTGGCTATGGATAAAACGATAAGCATCGCTACGGTATGACTCTATTTGTTCAACTGAATGTGATCCTAACTCCACGCCCAAACCATTCGCTAACCAGTGTCGGCTGCTGGCAATCGCGCCCGTTTGCAATTGATTGATATCAATGGTAGTGAGATCGGTCTTAGCTTGGTTTTGCATGGCAAAAATAAAACTTCTCAGCCAAGTATTCCCCGATTTTGGGTAAGAGGCGAGCCAGAAAATACCTGTAGGCATCACTAAACAATCGCCTCAAATGAATCGATAATAAACCGGCTCATAGCGTGAAGATTGGCTAATGACAGTTTTGCTTTACCACGACTAAGCCCATAAACAGGAGTACTGGCTAAAAAGACACTGCACTGCTGCATAAACAAGGCATCTTGCCCCATCGCCGTCGTGAATTGAGTCCGATAGCGATTGGCTTTTAAGGGGGCAAATTTACGCATCCCCTTAAACTCACTCAGCACACCGGCGAAAACATCTTCTTCCAGCGTGTCGCTTTGATCATCCTCTTGCTCTTCGCTTAAGCAATAAACAGCCACTAATGGGAATGCGCCTAGCCTTGCATTAGCATCCTCATTACCCATTGATGGCACTTGCGGCACATACTGTAACTTTGCCATTGTTGCAGTATGTGGCTCAGCCTCAGACAATTGCAAAGCCTCAGCAACATCGGGCCAGACGTTAAGCGCATGACAACCTCGAAGCACTTTCCCGTGAGTATCAAACACGCATACGTCATCGGATACCAATTGCCAACCTTGGGTCAACAATGTTGCCGCCAAGGTGGATTTGCCACTGCCGGAATGACCGCAAACAGCGATAGCGTTGGCATTTTTTTGCAGAACAGTGCCATGCAAGACGAGCTGGCCACGTTGTTGCATAACCACCGCAAGCATATAACCTTGGATATAAGTGATCACTAGCGCCATATCTGCATCGTCGGCAACAGCAACCTCAATTGACTGCCCATCGCGCACATAAAAATCAGCCAATCGAGGAATCGATAACAGAAAGCTTGATGAACTCAACCAACAGTAAGCGCCAACTTGATTCAAGGGAGCGACATCGACATCCAGTTTATCAACTTGTTTTATGGAAATATTTGTAGGGTGACTTTTTGGGAAACAAGGTAAATTTGTAAGAACGAAGTCACTATCAATGGTCAAATTATACAGAGAATAGTACACAGGGATCTGGTCAACCTTATATAAAAAAACAGCTGCGATTTAAGCAGCTGTTGTCACTTTTACCAATTGTTTATCGACAAGTTGCTGCAAAAAAAGAGTGGTGTCGGCTCGACACACATCTTCAGTCACATCAAATAAAGACATCAGTTCAACAACTAGATCATCAATGCTCTTTGGTGATGCTAATAACGACCAGATCTGAGTCGCAAACGAATTCAGTCCAAAATATTTCCCTTGCGACACATCCATCATCACTAGCTCTCCATCCATTAGCGCTGTAGTAAGCAAATCATTCTGAATATAGAGAGTCATACTAAATCTCAATCAAGAAGGTGCCGATAAAAAAGATTCATTAGTACCTGTAGCCTTCCCTTCTGTGTATCCAGCAATGTTTATTTCTTCAATCTCAGGTTTTGACCATGCCGCTTTTACCGTTTGTTCTACAGCTAGACCGCTTTTGTTCATATTATCTTGTTGCATCTAGATGACTCCCTATTTAACTATTTATTGACTATTTAAATGCCAGCTTTCCGACGCTCTTAATCCACAGCAAAGCGCTATCGTCAAATGCATTGTAATTCCAAAAGATTACAAAACTGAATGGGCTAATTTTCACAAAGTATAGCGAAGTTTGCAAGTCAAAATGTGAATCAATGGTTAACCACCTGTGAACCTCAAGGGCTAAAAATTGACCAACTGACGACCAATTCATCTTTTGATGCAAACAAGCACAGCTAAAATGCTACTTATAATGAGATAGACTTATCAGCAAACGCCTCTGCTTGCTCGCTATGACTCACAAGCACTATCGTCATTATGTGCCGCTGTTGTTGCAATGTTAAAAAAATCTGTTTTTCTGTTTCACTATCGAGGGCATTAGTCGCTTCATCCAAAATCAACAACGGCCGTTTGCGGATTAACGCTCTGGCTAATACCAAGCGCTGACGCTGGCCACCCGATAACTGCACGCCTCGCTCGCCAATAGGCGTATCTAGCTTTAGTGGCAAATCCGCCACAAAAGCGGCACAACACAGCTGCAATGTTTGCCATATCTCATCATCGGAATAACCTTCACCCCACAAAATATTGTCTCGAATACTGCCGTCGAACAAAAATGGCTCTTGCGACAGATAACTTATTTGCTGGCGCCATGAATGATGCGCGCTAACACAAAGAGGCACAGCATCTAGCATCACGGCCCCCTCACTTGGCGTTAACAAGGTTGCCAGTATATCGATGATCGTTGTTTTACCTTGACCAGATGGACCTTTCAGTAAGGTTATCTTGTTAAGGGGGAATTCAATTGTCCTGTTTTTCAACAAAGGTTCACGCCCTTGGTATGCAAAACTGACGTTATCGAGTGCTAAACTCCGTTTCGGAAATGCAATCTGACTCGATTGATTGGCTTCGTAACCTTGTCGATTACTGGCGATGGCATGCTCAATATCACTAAAAGCAGGTAACATATGCAATAAACGTTGTGCGTTGCCTTGCAAGTCAGACAGCATTGGCATCATACGACTAAACATCACGATTAATACGATAAGCTCAGCAACCCCAAGTTGCCAAACCTCAAACCCTAGATACACCAGCAGACACAAAAGCGATGCACTCACCCCTTGAAAAGCCAACTGCTGTAAGGCGGTTTTATGCTGATAGGCTTGCTGATTTTCCCGCAACTCTTGCTGGCTTGCCACAAAGGCATCGAGCTGTTGTGGCTCATATGCACAGGCTTTAACGGTTTTCATCCCGTTTAAAAAAAACATCACCCGCTGGTATAACTGTTTATTGCTGTTAGTCAGCCCTATACCAAATGCCGCAGCCTGTTTAAAAATACGACGAAACATGAGCAATACCACTGCCCCGACCACACAAGCAATAAGCAACGCTAATGGTGCAACCAAGATAGATACGGCGACATAAACAACAAGCAAAATCACTGTCGTCAGCATTTTTAAAATATAAAAGGTGGCCATACCGACACGATTCACGCCATTGGTCAGCTGCTCAAGCTCTTGATGTTGCTGAGAATGGATCCTTTGCGACCAACTTGAATACAACATAGATTCGAATAATGTTTTTCTCAGTTCATCTGTGGTGTGAAGCCGTATCCGCGTCATGGCCATCTCACGCCAATAGACCAATGCTGAGCGTGTTAGCAACAAGATTAAAAAAAATGGCAAAATCACTTTGAGGGAAATGAGTTCTCTATCGAAACTCGGCAAGCTCGCAACCCAAGGGGGAATGGGCTGGCTCGGATCGGACATCAAGTTGACCACGGGGACCAACATCAAAATACCTATGCCTTCGGTAAAACTCCCCAATAGCAATAAACCAAAAGCCAACAGCAACAACTTAGGGACTGTTTGCCATAAGCTGGCTAAATAACCTTTGAGTGACGATAAAGTCGCTGACATTAACATTCGACACCCTTTCGGCTCTGCTCAGCAGACTGAAGCAAACATGTTATTTTTTCTATTAGATCCATATTCAGTTATCATATCCTGCGTTATTAACACTCGATTCTATCCATTGGAGAGCAAAGTGTCCCAAGAGCTTGTTTATCGCATATACGGCATGAACGTCGCAACATCACTCCCCTTGCCCGCGCTGAAAAGCCCTCTCCAAGCTGAAGTCTCCATCCTGCGAGGTTCAAACCCAGATATACTGTCGGCAGCATTTTCTGCCAATCAAAAGCTACAGTTTGATGGTCATCGCGCGCTATTGAATCAACCTCTGTTCGGTAAACTGCTGATAGAGAAACAAGGTAACATCACACTCGATTTTCATCCGTCACTGAGTCAGGCGCATACCATCACCGCCATACAAGGCTCAGGACTCGGGACTATGTTACATCTGCGCGGACAAATTCCCCTTCACGGTATGGCCATTGCCACCGATAAAGGCGCCATTGTCGTATTAGCCGATAGCGGCTCGGGTAAAAGTACCTTGGCAACTGCCATGTTGCTCGCAAACCTGTCGGTGTTTACCGACGACATTGTTGCATTGCAACCAGACAAGGATGGCGTTTTACAGATCCAACCGGCTCATCGACGCTTAAAGCTATCACAACCACAACTTCATACACTCGGCATTGACACTTCAACACTATCGAGTACCGCACCTGGTATCGGAAAATTTGGCTGGGATATACCAGAGGATCAATTTGCAGACGCCCCCATGCCAATCATCAAATGTCTATTTTTAGCCCCAGCAAGAACTAATAGCGCACATGCTCAAATCTCAGCCATCGGAAAACTTGAAGCCTTTCAACGCTTGCGTCAAAGTGTCTATCGCCCTCGACTCATACGCGTATTTGACCATGAACAATCATTCTTTTCGTTAAACCAACGCCTTCAACATCAATGCCAAAGCTACACAATGCAGTTGCCCGAACTCGATAAATTCTCATCGCTCGCCCGTTATGGGGAGCGCATCGCCAATCAGTTGCTATCGTTATGATGATTGGCTAACGATCTATTACATCGTTTTCAAAAACACAGGACTAGATTGACACAACAAAGGCAATAAGGGAGCTTCTCTCACGCTCTGTAGCACATTGAGCCCCCAGTTGAGGTTTCCCTCTAATAACACAACACCGTTTGGCGTGATCACGGCATCCCACCCCACAGTATGCACATCCGCACACAATCGATGAGCCAACTCAATCTCGGCTAAAACGTCAGGCCAATGGGGCAGACTCACCTTCGTTTCATGGCACTCCCAACCCAATGCCGCACAATGCTCTGCATCCAACACGGCGGTTCCGCTAACCAAATCAACGGCAAACACCTTAAAACGCCGATGGGTGTCGTCATTAAGTTCTAGGTTAGCAGCGACAAGCGTAAACTCTCCCTCATTCATACCACTCACGATTCTTAAGGTGATGGTTTTATCACTCAGTTGCCATTTCGCCATTTGAGGATGATGTTCAAGTAAGGGCTGAACAAGATACTCCCCCATAGGCAAGTTAGATTTTAGCGATTCGAGCCCTTGCGCACCTTCATAGATAGCTTCAGCATATTCAAACCGCCACTGCTCAGGTTTTGATATTGTCACACAGCCCTGACTTCGCGAGGCGGCCTCTGGCTTAATAAATATCTTCGGGGCTATAACTAACCAATCATCTATTGGCCAATGTACTTGCAGATTAACATTCGCAATAGTTGCAACGGGATGACCTCCCTCCGCCGATAATCGTTCGGCAAAAATACCTTTACAGCTTAAATATGACCGAGACGCTTGGCTAATGGGATGCGTTTGAAAGGCATGATGAAAATGGGGTAATTGAAAATCGAATACGTATTGCCACCAATGCTGCGGCGCCACCCGATAGAGTTTACAGTGGTAATAATCAAATCCCGAAATGCCCTGCCCTAACCCCGCAGCCAGCAATCCAGAGACCTGCTGCCAAATGGGCACACCAGCATCAACCGCTTGTTGCCGAAGTCGACGCATTGCGCGGTACATCACCACCCAATGCCAACATAAAAACCATGCCAACAATGACCAAACAAACACACAGATTAACCAAGGCCTATGCTTAAGACTTCGCATCATCACCTGACGATGTACCGCAATATAACCATTACAAGGTAATAAATAACGCCAACTATAGCGAAAAAGTGGTCGTCTTCGTAACAACAAGGACCGGATACGTATAAGGAATTTATTAATCACTTAACCATTCGCCTCTATACGAGCATCACATTTTGAACCATAACAGCCGACCACTGAATGGTGAATAAACCCATTGCCTCCACTGACAAAAATAGTACTACAGCACACCCACGCATGAGCTTTAAGGCTCGAGTCATCTCGACGTAAACCAAAATATAAACGGTAGGGTAAACCGTACCAACCAAGCCAAATTCGCGCGACTATAGCCTGCGCAAAACAGTTAGCCTTCCACGGGCAATACCTGGCGGTATTAACGACTAAACGAGAGATTTGCTTCGCTCGTTGCATATCGGAGGTAGTTAAAGCAACGCTAAGGTTTGGTATGTTATGTTGAGCATTTTCACTGGCTACCGACACGCCTAAATAAGGGGCAAGCCGAGCAAATGGAAGCAGCAACACGGTTAGCCTTGCGAACCCAAGTAACAACCAAGTGGGCACAAACCTGACTTGATAAAAGGGTTCCCTAGAGGCAAAAGCTTTGAGCTTTTTAATCACTGTTTTCATCTGTTGCAACTAGGCCCCTAATAATTTTTTCTTGGTATATCGAGAGAGTTTTCTGAAGGGGAGTAAGAAGCTAAGCAAACGGCCATCGCCGGAGGCGTAGCGATTGATAAATGCGACATCGGCATCGTTTGGACAAAACAACAATAAATGTATCGCTTTCAGTCTATGCTCAAATTGGCCATTCATTAACATAGGTAACAGCACCCTCTTTAATGAAATCAGTGAACTGTATTCATCCAACCAGGTGCCCATCACCCAATCGCTGTAACTTGTTAATCCGATAAAACGTTTCGGTTCAACAGCAATACCAAGGCATTGCGCCATTAAATATTCACAGGCAATAACTTGGCGCACGACACCAAACTTTTTTGCATCTCGCCACTTTTGTTCATGCCAATTTGGCATCTGCTGATTAAGCTTGTCGTAATAGCAGGCTAAATCAATCAACCACTTAACTCGATGACAATTGGACTTCATGGCATGAACACACAAATACAAATATTCAATCACACTTAAATCAGTATCGCCCACCAATAATGCTGTAGTCACAGTCTTAGAAAACGCTGTGTTTTCGTTATTAACGCGGGTATGTAGCTCAATCACAGGCAACCCTGACGCTTGATAACTTTTGTCCTTAAAGAAGGAGCCTCGAATAACGCGACCAGGCGCAGTATCCGTAAATGCATCATTTAGTGGCGTATAACCATAGTCAATTAAGATGCGCTCAGCCGCTATCACATCTTGCTCAGAAACCAATAAATCAATATCTCTCGAGTAACGGCCATTTAAATCGCCATACAAGCGCAAACTTAAATCAATTCCTTTAAAAAATTGATACTTAACGCCAATTTCATCCAAGGCTTTACAGAGCTCAGATTGCACTTTGAATTGTAAAAGTGTCTGTCGCTGTCGACGAGCACTCGCCTCTTGCAACCATTGCCTAAAATCTTTGGAAAAAAGATGAGAGTCGAGTTTTGACATTGCCGCAGCAACCAAATTCCACACTCGATGGCGGTTAATCAACCACTTTAGTCGCTCTTCATTGATGCCATCAGCCAGCTTGGCTGCTAATGTTTCAGTGGTTGTTTTGGGATAACACAACAATAAAAAGGTTTGCAATAACTGTTCATCTGACAATTTCATCATAATCTTCATTCAGGGCATCCTGTTAACATAGAATACACAATTGATGCCAACAATTACACCCTAAAATGCTGTGTAAACATAGGATTGCATAGTTCATCTTTGAGGAATGACAGTCCATTGTATTAGGGATTTAAATAACACCTCAAAAACTGGATTCCCGCGTCGATAACTGCTCCTGCACTCTTTCTAATTAAAGAGTTCTATCTCCTGCATCTGACCACCATGGAGGGTGGAAATGTCATATTTTGTCTGAAACAAAATAGATCATGCCGTCGTTCGAGGGAATGACAAAAAGCGCGGGGGAATGACAGGGGAGATTGGATTCAAACTTGCGAGGGAATGATGGAGGTATTTGAAATGACGAAGGATAAAAGCGACCGAGCAGCTGCGCCCTAGATGACCGAATACTTAGTTTACGGTGGACGGATTACGGAACGCTCGCAAGCTCACCCACCATCAGGGCGAAGCCCGTGCTGTTACCCGTAAGACATGCAGTGACGTTCAGTAGTCGCAAAGCGGCGTTCTCAGCCCCTAGCAGTGAGTTCACAAGCGTTCTAGCAGATGCGAAGCAACGTCCTATCCAAATAGTGTGCAGAGCCCCCTAGCCCAACCTTCCGTTTTGTTTAACGATCCAAGCTACGGTTTTTCTAAGGCCAGAACTAAAGGATTCTTGTGCTCGCCAGCCAAGTTCACGCTCAAGTTTGCTTGCATCGATTGCATAGCGTACATCATGGCCTGGACGGTCACCAACATGTTGTATTAAATCACGAAAACCCATACCTTTCATGGCCAGAGACTGCGAATGAGTGGGCACTAACTCCTCTAATAAATCGCAAATTTGCTGCACCACTGTAAGATTAGTGCATTCATTTGATCCACCAATATTATAGGTTTCCCCAAGTTGCCCCTCAGTGGCAACTAAAAATAAAGCCTTAACATGGTCATCTACATACAACCAATCCCGCACCTGCTGGCCATTGCCGTAAACGGGCAGTGGTTTTCCCAATAACGCATTATTCACCATTAAAGGGATCAACTTTTCGGGATACTGGAAAGGGCCATAATTATTGGAGCAGTTAGTAATAACTATCGGTAAACTATAGGTACGATGCCAAGCACGAACAAGATGATCCGCCGATGCCTTACTGGCTGAATAAGGAGAACTGGGCTCATAGGCGCTGGTTTCACTAAATAGTCCTGTCTCGCCAAGGGAGCCATAAACCTCGTCGGTGGAAATATGATGAAATCGAAAACGGCGCTGTTGCGCTTGCCCTAAAGTTTGATAGTAACTACGACATGCCTCAAGCAGTGTATATGTCCCCACGATATTAGTTTGAATAAACTCCGCGGGTCCATCTATCGAACGATCCACATGGCTTTCAGCCGCTAAATGCATCACAAGATCGGGGTGGAATTGCTGCAACACCTGATCTAACCTTGCCCTATCGCAAATATCTGCCTGCACAAAATGATAGCGCTCACTATCAGCAACACCAACTAGGGACTCAGGATGGCTCGCATAAGTCAGCTTATCGAAGTTGATCACCACAGACTCCGTTTGCTCAATCAACATACGAACCAAAGCCGAACCAATAAAACCTGCACCACCCGTAACAAGAATTCGCATATCACCTATCTCTGCAAACAAAGGCCTGAAAGCAAAAAAGCCAGCAAGTATACAACATAAAAACAGGGTGGGCTTCGAAAAGCCGAACATATCGCTGACGGATTACGAAACGCTGGGCCGACGGTGAACGGATTACCGATTGCTGATTGCTGATTGCTGATGACGGAACACAACACTGACGGAAAAGCCTCGTACTTTGTTCTTACACTGTCATCCTCACTCTTACGCCGTCATCCTCGCCATCATCCTCGCTCTTATGCCGTCATCCTCGCGCATGCGGGGATCCAGCCCTTGCCTTTAAGTCACTACGCTTAAACCATTAAAAGACCTGAGTATGGATTCCCGCGTTCGCGGGAATGACGAAGGAGTATGCCGTCATCCTCGCGAACGACTGCATGGTCAATTTTGTTCCATACAAAATATGACATTTCCACCTCATGGTGGTCNGATGCAGGAGGTG
>NZ_AFOZ01000032.1 GCF_000217915.1 Shewanella sp. HN-41
AAGGGAGGCGAGGAAAATGGTTGCAGAGTCGGTGGCGATATATAATCGCAAACGGCCGCATCTGGCCTTAAAATACAAAACGCCCGATGAAGTACATCAGGCGTTTTAAAGGAAATAAGTGTCAACTTATTTCAGGACTAGACACATACCTTATTCAATATCTTTGAGAATTTCGGGTTCAACCAACACGCTGTTGTTATTATCCGATAGCCAGATTTGCCCTTCACTGATAGATACCTGCAGCGCCATAGTGCGGCTGACCAGTGCCTCCATTGCGGACACCGACTCTTCGGCAATATTCCACACCTTAAGATTTTGATAACGCTCTAATGCTTGCTGATTCTGTTTCCACCAAATGGGCACACTACGGCCGCCATAGGCGAAGAGTTGTACCGCTTTGGCCCGGCCACTGGCTTTTCTGAGCCATTTCTCATCGGCTTGGCCAAACTCAACCCAAAGATCGATCTCGCCGGATAAGGCCTTGTCCCAGAGCTCGGGCTCATCATCGACACACAGACCTTTACTGAATGCTAAGGTTGCGCTGGCATTGATAATAAAAGCGAGTAAACGCACCATCATGCGGCCATCGGTTTCAGATGGATGCTGGGCCAGTGTCAATTGGTGATCCTGATAATAACCACGGTCCATATCGGCGATCTGAAGATTGACCTTAAATACGGTCGCTTTGAGGGCCATAGTAAATCCTGAATATTGAGTAATGCTTGAAATAAGGCTGGGAGTCTACCCCAGACTCGCCCTTAGCTCAAACGAACAATAGGTTATGCAATGAAATGGAATAGTGAGGTTAAATCGCACCGGGGCGCAAATGTTTGGCCATTGGAAAATGGGCTTTTAACTGATTAATTTTGGACGTATCTGCTATTAGTAGCAAACGCATCCCCTGCTCATAGGCCTTACTCACTTCGCTAAGGGAGGGTAATTCTGCACGATTAGCATCTCGGCGCACCAGTTCAGTGAGTTCTGTACTCAATTTATCCTGACTATAAATCCAATCGAGACGCTGCAATAACGGCATGGCGGCAAGTGGCAATAAATCCACTTGGGTTGAATCGTCGAGCAACAAGATTTCGCCGCGACTCACTAGACTATCAAAGGCATTCTGGTAATGCTCTAGGGTACGGTTATCGAAACGGTCGCCATTGGTATCGAAAAAACGCTCCCAAAATAAGCGCCGTGTGGAAATAGAATCGAGCCTCTGCTGTACTTCGACACGCCTATCGGCGACAAAGTCGAACAAAGGTTTAAGGGATTGCGGCAGGCTGGCTTCTAAACGAGAGCGGATAGTGCGGGCAAAGACTGGCGCAGCACCCGCGGTACTGATCGCCACCACTAAACGGCCACGATCGACAATCGAGGGGGTGATAAAGCGGCAAAAAGCAGGATTATCAACCGCGTTCACCCAAATCCCCCGCGCAGTGGCTAGGGTTGCCAGCTCGGCATTGAGGTCATCGTTTGCCGTGGCGAGATACACTAGATCATAATTTTGAATATCGGCGTGGGCCACTTCCCGCACGGATAACAAAATGCGATCCGCATCGGCATAATGTTGAACCTCGGCATTCACTTGTGGTGCGATCACATGGATATTAGCCTCCGTTCGCGTCAAGAGTGCTAACTTACGACTTGCGACATCACCCGCCCCAACGAGCAACACATTGAGATTAACGGTATCAACAAACAAGGGGAAATATTGCATTAATGGGATCCTAAATCCGTCATGATCTTAATCTTGAACAACAGAAGCATATTTTAATCGGGATATCGACTCCCTATGTTCAGTTTAATCATACCGCGATTCATATGCTTAGCCCCAGATAAATGATCTTCAAGCCACTTTCCCCGCATACTGATAACAATCTGAGGTTCATCGGCTCGATAAATAACAGGGCTTAATTATGGCTCTCACTGCGCTCTGAGCTGCACTGCCAGCACAACTCAAAATTACCCTCGTTATGCTCATGGCATTGCACACATTGCCACTGGGGGCTGACCACATCCAATGCACTTAGCTGCGCCTGTGCTTTAGCGAATTGTGACTCACCAACCCATAATTCCACATTGTGCAGATCAGCGGGTAATTCCCCCACACCACCTAATAATGCCTCACCACGTAACTCGACATGAATACCACAGGCTTCTAACAACCCTTTCCATGTGTGGGCCTGCAATAAATTACCACCAGCGACTAAACTCTTACGTTCTTCCATGCGACATCCTACGGCTACAACTCTCTAGAATATGGGGCTGCCGACATCCTACTGCTAAACAGTTGAGTCTGTCGAGCGCTGTTTTTTACGCCAGTTGTTAATCTAATTAACATTTACCTTTTACAGCATTAGTGACTATAACTTTGTGAGTTTGCTAGCAGAATGTTAGATGCGGCTCAAAATGGAGGCAAAAAAAAAGCCACCCTGTCGGTGGCTTTTTAACTCCTATATAACCTTTAAGGCATCATAGGAGGTTGGTCTGCGCCTTCTTTCTCAATCTCAACTGGCATCATATGTTCACGATTGATACCCAGTTTAATAGCCAAGAAGCTCGCCACATAGATAGAAGAATAAGTACCGACGAAAATCCCCATCAGCAATGCTGTCGCAAAGCCATGGATCATAGTTCCGCCCTTAAGGAACAAGGCGATCACCACCACTAAGGTTGTCCCCGTTGTGATAATGGTACGGCTCATGGTTTGAGTAATGGACACGTTAACCACTTCTTCAGGGTCGCTTTTGCGCATCTTGAGGAAGTTTTCACGGATACGGTCAAATACCACGATGGTATCGTTGAGTGAGTAACCCACCACCGTCAGCAAACCCGCCAGTACGGTCAAGTCGAATTCCAGTTGGAATACCGAGAACACCCCTAAAGTCACGATCACGTCGTGGGCCAGTGCCGCCACAGAACCAAATGCTAAGCGCCATTCGAAACGGAATGACACATAGATCATGATACAAATAAGCGCGACCAATACCGCTAAACCGCCTTGCTCTGCTAGCTCTTTACCCACTTGTGGGCCAACGAACTCAACACGCTTCTGCTGTACTTGTGGGTCAACTTTCTGTGCGGCTTCCATCACGGATTTAACCTGCACATCACTCTTCACGCCTTCTTTTACAGATAGACGCACTAATACATCACGGCTCGAACCGAAGTTTTGCACCACGGCGCCATCTAACTCTGGCGTCGTCAGTTGCACACGCAGCACGTTCAAATCAACGGGCTGAGTGAACTTCATTTCAACCACAGTTCCACCAGTGAAATCCAGTCCCCAGTTAATACCTTTGGTCGCCAGAGACACCAACGAACCCAGCACTAACACGGCAGACATGATACTGATAGGCAGTGCGTGGCGGAGGAAGTTTACCGTATTTTTTAAAGATAAAATTTCTAACATTATCGCTTCCCCTTAGATAGACAGCGTCTTCACGCGCTTACCACCCCAAATCGCGTTCACGATTGAGCGAGTACCCACGATTGCGGTAAACATGGAAGTCGCAATACCTATCATCAAGGTCACCGCGAAGCCTTTAACTGCCCCTGTACCTACGGCGAACAAAATGAGCGCAGTGAGGAAAGTGGTGATGTTCGCATCGGCGATGGTGGAGAATGCGTTACCATAACCTTCATGGATGGCCTGCTGTACGCTACGGCCCGCACGTAACTCTTCACGAATACGCTCATAAATCAGCACGTTACCGTCAACTGCCATACCCACAGTCAACACCATGCCCGCAATACCAGGCAGAGTTAACACGGCGCCAGGGATCATAGACATCACCCCCACCACCATAACTAAGTTCATGGTTAAAGCGATGTTGGCAATTAAGCCAAAACCACGGTAGTAAACCAACATAAAGAGTAAGACAACCGCCATACCCCAAATCATGGCTTGCACACCATTTTCGATGTTTTCAGCACCTAAGCTTGGACCTATGGTACGTTCTTCCACGATCGAAACTGGGGCAATTAAGGCACCAGCACGCAATAACAGCGCGAGGTTTTGTGCTTCACCGTGACTTAAGCCAGTAATCACAAAGTTACGGCCTAAACGGGCTTGAATGGTCGCCACAGAAATCACTTCTTGGATTTTCTGCATCTTCACGCTGCCATCGGCATTGCGCTCACCACTGTCCTTATATTCGATAAATAAGGTCGCCATAGGTTTACCTATGTTGTCCTTAGTCACGTTAGAGAAAATGGTTCCGCCTTTTGCATCGAGGTTGATACTTACCTGAGGACGGCTGTACTGGTCAAAGCTAGGTTGTGCGCCAGTGATATGATCCCCAGTCAGCATCACTTCTTTCTTCAATACCACAGTGCCACCTTCGCGGCGCTGATACACTTCAGAACCCGCAGACAGACGACCTGATTGCGCCGCATTAGGATCGGCCTTGTCATCCACCATATGGAACTCAATCGATGCGGTCGCCCCTAAGATTTCCTTGGCGCGAGCGGTATCTTGCACACCTGGCAGCTCAACGATAATGCGCTCGGCGCCTTGACGTTGCACCACTGGCTCTGCCACACCTAACTCGTTAACACGGTTACGGATAGTGGTAATGTTTTGCTGCAGCGCTTCTTCTTTAATCTGCTTAAGATAGGTTTCGCTCATCACGGCTTGCAGGGCAAAATCTTCACCCTTGCTCGCATCAGTGAACACCATATCGTTGCTACGAGATTTCAGGAAACGTTCGGCACTGGCTAAACTTTCAGCGTCACGGAACTTGATCTCGATACCCTGAGCATTATTACGAATGCCAGCATAACGGATTTTTTCTTCACGTAATTGCGCACGAAAATCGGCCACTTTGGCCTCTTCCATCTTGCGGATGGCTTCGCCCATGTCCACTTCCATCAGGAAGTGGACACCGCCGCGAAGGTCGAGACCGAGTTTCATTGGCGAGCCGCCCATAGACTCTAACCACAGCGGTGTCGCAGGTGCGAGGTTGAGTGCCACGGTAAACTTGTCACCTAAACTTTCGGCAATCACTTCTTTTGCCAGTAATTGTTGATCCGCGTTCTGTACGCGAACCAACAATTGACCTTTTTCAAGCTCAGAGCGCTTTACCGCAATGCCCTTACTGGCTAACAGCTCGTTCACTCTGGCTTGGGTAGATGCAGTGACTTCAGCACCTCGAGTCGCCACCACTTGCACCGCATGATCCTCACCAAACAGGTTCGGTACAGCATAGAAACAACCTATGGCGATGACGAGCATCACCATAATGTTTTTCCACATTGGGTATTTATTTAACACGCCTGAGCCCTCTTGGCTTACAACGACTGGATAGAGCCCTTAGGCAATACAGCTGCAATATAGTCTTTTTTGATCGTGATTTGGGTCGTGTCGTTTAAGCTCAGTAACACGTAATCGCTTTCGTCGCTGATTTTTGCAATCTTGCCTAAAATCCCGCCGCTGGTCAGTACTTCGTCACCTTTGCCGAGTGAAGACATTAGGTTTTTGTGCTCTTTAACGCGTTTTGATTGCGGACGGAAAATCATGAAATAGAAAATCAGGCCAAAAATTGCCAGCATGAAAATCAGTTCCATAGTACCGCCACCCTGTGGTGCACCGGCTGCGCTTGCATATGCATTTGAAATAAACATAGTTTTCTCTTCTTATTAGCAAAAAATCAATCAACTAACTCTGGTACTTCACGACCTTGACTGGTATAAAAGTCCTTCACAAAGGCGTCTAATGTACCCGTCTCAATCGCACCGCGCAAACCTTCCATTAACATTTGATAGTATCTCAAGTTGTGAATGGTGTTTAAACGCGCACCCAGAATCTCATTACAACGATCTAAATGGTAAAGGTATGCCCGCGAATAATTTTTACAGGTATAACAATCACACTTAGCATCGAGTGGTGAAGTGTCATCACGATGCCGCGCATTGCGGATCTTAATTACGCCTTCACTGGTAAACAGATGACCGTTGCGGGCATTACGGGTTGGCATCACACAGTCAAACATGTCAATACCGCGGCGCACACCCTCAACTAAATCCTCTGGTTTACCGACCCCCATCAGATAGCGAGGTTTGTCCGCAGGAATTTGTGGGCAGATATGCTCAAGAATGCGGTGCATATCTTCCTTTGGCTCTCCTACGGCCAAACCACCGACGGCATAACCGTCGAAACCTATATCGACTAAGCCTTTTAAGCTTTCGTCGCGTAAATCTTCATACACACCGCCCTGGATAATCCCAAATAATGAATTCGGATTTTCTAGGCGGTCAAACTCGTCACGGGAACGTTTGGCCCAGCGCAGCGACATCTGCATAGACTTGCGTGCTTCATCTTCAGTCGCGGGATATGGCGTACATTCGTCAAAAATCATCACCACATCACTACCCAATGCATCTTGAATTTGCATTGATTTTTCAGGATCTAAGAAGATTTTTTCGCCATTGATTGGCGAGCGGAAATGTACACCTTCTTCAGTAATTTTACGGATATCACCCAAACTGAATACCTGGAAACCACCCGAGTCCGTTAAAATGGGACGCTGCCAGTTCATAAAATCATGTAAGTCACCGTGCTTACGCATGATCTCTTCGCCGGGACGCAGCCATAAATGGAAAGTGTTACCGAGCAGAATATCGGCGCCAGTGGCACGCACTTCTTCTGGTGTCATGCCTTTTACCGTACCGTAAGTACCGACAGGCATAAAGGCTGGGGTTTCCACCGTGCCACGTTCAAAAATCAACCGACCACGGCGTGCGCGGCCGTCGGTAGTATCTAATTCAAATTTCATAATTCACCTCGCCAGATAAACAGTCTGACTACATTTTTAATGGCTAATGCCATTTAGATTAACAGTAGAGATGGGGACAGCCTTAAAAGGTTCAACCTTTGGCTGAAAAAATTACCGCCCAAACTCAATGTGGGCGGCTATTTTAAAACAAAATCTTGGTCTAGTGAGCTTTTTTTGTCACAAACATGGCATCGCCATAGCTAAAGAAGCGATATTTTTGCGTGATGGCGTGTTGATACGCTGTCATCACATGGTCAAAGCCGGCAAAGGCACTGACGAGCATGATCAGCGTCGATTCTGGTAGATGAAAGTTTGTCACCATGGCATCGACAATTTGGAATTGATAACCCGGGTAGATAAAGATATCGGTATCACCGCTAAAGGCTTTAAGCTCACCAAGGCTGGCACGTGCCGCACTCTCTAAGGAACGCACGGATGTCGTACCCACTGCAATAACCCGCTTGCCAGCAGCTTTGGTTTGGGCAATCAAATCCACCACATCCTGTGGCACATTCGCCCACTCGGAATGCATCTTGTGCTCAAGAATGGTATCGACGCGCACGGGTTGAAACGTGCCAGCCCCCACATGCAAGGTCACAAACGCGATATTCACACCCTTGGCCTTTAAGGCTTCAAGCATGGCATCGTCAAAGTGTAGACCCGCCGTTGGCGCCGCAACTGCACCGGGATTTTGGTTATACACCGTTTGATAGCGCTCCTTATCGGCATCCTCATCTGGACGGTCGATATAAGGTGGTAATGGCATATGCCCTACGGCTTCGAGCACTTCTAAAATGGTGAGTTCAGACAGCAGTTCAAGTTCAAACAAAGTATCGTGACGGGCAACCATCTTCATTTGATAGCCACCGTCGAGCAGAATCAACGAATCGGCTTTAGGGGATTTAGAACTGCGAACGTGGGCGAGGATGCGCTTATCATCGAGCATGCGCTCGACCAAAATTTCCAGCTTGCCGCCACTGGCCTTTTGGCCAAACATACGCGCGGGGATCACTCGGGTATTGTTGAACACCATTAAATCGCCGGGATTTATCATTCCCAGCAGATCGGTAAACTGTTTGTCGCCTAACGCGCCAGTATTGCCATCTAAGGTTAACAGACGTGACGCATTACGCTGCGCCATAGGATAGCGAGCGATCAGCTCATCGGGAAGATCGAAGGAAAAGTCTGCAACACGCATGGATTGGCCTCTACATAGCTTAGAACGGCGGCTAGTCTATGGTTAGAGGCCAAGAATATCAAGATTACTTGTTATCCAGATGCACTTCTTGCCCTGAGTCCTGCTCATCTAAGTCCGTCAGGCCTAATGCATCGTCGGTGTCGAACTTAGGTCGATTACGAGCAAAATCATCCAGACTAAAACGGTGTTGTTCATAGGGAATATCGACAAGCACTTTCTTGCGCTTGGAACGCTCGTCTCTACCGAGCATTTTGATGAACCAGTTCCACATCATCCATGATCCTAAAAGGTTGTTGACTTGAGTCCAGATTAACAAGCCATTCAATTCCAGTGTCCACATTGGAATGCTTAGCTATCTGGCTAAATTAATTTGCTCGCTACATATAAAAAAGCAGGCATTTTTGCCTATTACGCTTTCCTAAGCGCGCCTGCACATGATACCGTGGGTAGACGCGATTAACCAAGCACAAAAAATGAACTTTCTTACACACTTACATCTCGCCGATATCAGCAAAACCCATCTCGTCGCTAATCTCGCAGGCAACTATGTTACTGCACCGATTGCCAATGCACCCATGCCATTACGCCAGGGCTTATGGCTAAGTCAGGAAATTAATGCCCTTTGCGCCAGCCATGAACTCACCCAAGAATTGCTTGAGTTATTTCCCGCGCAGTTAAAAATCATAGCAGCGGATCTGATGTATGTAAGCTTCGATCATTATTTAGCCTACTACTGGGAAGAGTATCATCACCTTCCACTGCATGAGTTTAGCCAAAAAGCCTATGAAGAGCTGGCCCAATTTTCCGCACAAACCGATGATTATCATCCACAACGACTCCTTAACCTCTTTGCCGACATGCGCCGCGAGGATTGGTTAAACAGCTATGCCACACCAAAAGGCATACAACAGGCATTAACACAAAGGGCAAAGAATCACCCCCAAAGCGCCTTGTTTAAAGGGGCGGATAAGATTTTAGCCAAGATGCAGATTGAGACAGAAACCGCATTTCGCACCTTTTACCCGCAACTGATGGCCTATACCCGTATTTGGAGTCGCAAGACCCCGAGTGACTACCTGCCTGAATAAGTGACCCGGAATAAGTGACCCGGATGAATGACTAGGCTGGTGATTTAGCCAAACGATCAATCCTTCTTTAAGCCTAAGCAGTTAAGTTAAGCTAACGGCTCTGCTATAACTCATAAAACTTTAGGGTAAAGTACAGTGACACCTGCAAACTCAACGGCAAAACCTGCTCCCCCCAAGGGTTGGAGCCAAAAACTGCGAAGCCCGCGATTTTGGCTCAAACAGCTTAGGGATCTCGCCATCATGGCACTCGTGCTCTATGGTGTAAGTCGCTATTTGCAACGGGATATGGTCACAGGTCAAGCGCCAGCATTAAGCGGTATAGCCATTGATGGTAGTCATCTTGCACTTAATACAACCCAGACTGAGCCCACCTTAGTCTATTTCTGGGGCACTTGGTGTCCTGTGTGTCGAGTCACCTCGCCTATGATTGAAACTGTTGGCCAAGATCATCGGGTTATTTCTGTCGCCGTTGCCTCAGGTAGTGATAGCGAGATCCAGCGTTTTATGGACGAACATGAATATCATTTTCCGGTACTGAACGATGACAGTGGTGAGCAAAGTACTCAGTGGGGCGCGATGGCGTTTCCTGCCATTTATATTATCGATACTCAAGGTAATATTCGTTATGTTACCTCGGGTGTAACGTCTAGCTGGGGCATGAAGTTCAGATTGTGGTTGGCACAGTTTTAATACAGCCGCGGTATCCCTAGGTTGAGAATCTACTGCTTAGTGACTGATATTTTGTTAGTATTAGCGCGCAAAGATGAGGACAAGATGCAGATATTTGATTACCAGCCCCCAGCTATACCCTGGCTAGACATCCGCTATAAAGATAGAGACCTGATTATTATCAATAAACCCTCGGGCTTATTGTCTAATCCGGGTATAGCGGCGCATACCTATGATTGCGCATTAACCCGCTTACAAACCCTTTATCCAGAAACAATTTTAGTTCACAGGTTAGACTGTGCTACCTCGGGTATCATGGTGTTCGCCCGCAATAAAAAGGCCGAATCCCATTTAAAGACTCAGTTTCAAGATAGGCAGAGCAAGAAAACCTATATTGCCGAAGTAATGGGGCATGTGCCGCAGCAACAGGGAGTCATTGAACTGCCCATTGCACCGGATAGTGAGCATCCACCCTATCAGAAAGTACTGCAAACGGGAGAAATAGGTGGCAAGAGCTCTATCACCCATTATCGAGTATTGGAACGCAGAAAAAACAGTACCTTAGTTGAACTTTCGCCGGAAACAGGCCGCACCCATCAGTTACGAGTGCATATGCTTGCCCTTGGGCATCCTATTTTAGGGGATGAGTTTTACGGAAATGCTGAGGTCATAGGCGCTAAGTCGAGGTTATGCCTACACGCCCAAAGTTTATGTTTTAGCCATCCTTATTCCGGCAAGGCCATGTGCTTTTACAGCAAGCATCCTTTTAGTGAATAATACCATGGCATAAACACAAGGGGCCTAGTTAATGCGGCCCCTTGGTAAGCACGAGTTTTAAGCAACCCGCTGATTAAAATCGATGTCAGCCATTAATTTATCGACTTGAAAATAACAGCCCTGTTCATTACAAAATTGTAGTTGTAATGATGCTGTCACCAGAAAGTATTCACCAAAGAAATTGCCGCCCACATCTTCGACTTTGCGACCTTCGGGTATATCAGTCATACGGACTTCATCTAAACTATGGCAACCATCGCTAAACCAGGTTTCTAAAAAATACTTTCCGTCTTCTTTATATAAAGTGATTTTGTCCCCCAATAGAGGACGCTCATCTAACCAACGACCTATAATTTCACGATTTTGCATATCTGTCTCCCGCCAATGAAGGCGACGGCGTTTTTCAATCCCAGACATCCTGATATCCTTATGCAATACCCAATCACCTAAAGTGAAAGTCAGTTGTGGTAGTACATTAAGCATAGAACCCATTTAACGCTTTACTCCCCTGAGCAGCAAATTCCCCCCAATTAACTCAAAATGTAATTTTTTAGTTAATTAAAATTTGCTAAATATTTAAAATATAAAAGATAAATCCCCTTGACCAATTAATCGGCAGTGTAGCTCAATCGAAAAATAAAAACGCGATCTTTATCACTATTTACTTATTGCTAAAGTAAAGATAAATATCTTATATCGCATCTTCTTAATTCATCCTTGCTGAATGAGGTTGTTACATCTTTTATTGTCCACTCGTCTCAGGATTCTGATATAACAAACGGGATATTTATCGCCCTACAAATAATCAAAAAATAATGCAGGAAGCCTATGCACAATATTCATCGCCGCCATTTTCTTAAAGCTGCAGGTGCCGTCACTGCGGGTCTTGTTACAGCCAATATTGCCCTCAATGCCAACGCCAGTAGCGTCGCCCCTAAACCACCAACAGGCAAATCCGTTATTGGACTCATAGCCCCTAAGATGGATGTCGTCCGAGTCGGATTTATCGGTGTCGGCGAGCGGGGGTTTAGCCATGTCGAACAATTTTGTCATTTAGAGGGTGTTGAACTCAAAGCCATTTGCGATACCCACCAGGCGGTACTCGACAGAGCCGTAGATCATATCGTCAAACAAAATCGGCCAAAACCGGCTGTCTATACCGGTATTGACCTGAGTTATCGCGAACTATTAAACCGCGATGATATCGATATTGTGATTATTTCTACCCCGTGGGAATGGCACGCGCCTATGGCGATAGAAACCATGGAGAGTGGCAAACATGCCTTTGTCGAAGTGCCGCTCGCGCTCACCGTTGAGGAATGCTGGCAACTTGTCGATACCGCCGAACGCACTCAGAAAAACTGCATGATGATGGAGAACGTCAACTACGGCCGCGAAGAGCTGATGGTGCTCAACATGGTGCGCCAAGGCGTGTTTGGTGAGTTACTCCACGGTGAAGCCGCTTATATCCACGAGTTGCGTTGGCAGATGAAGGAAATTGACCATAAGACAGGCTCGTGGCGTACCTACTGGCATACCAAACGCAACGGTAATTTGTACCCCACCCACGGTTTAGGGCCAGTGTCCCAGTATATGAACATTAACCGCGGTGACAGATTCGATTATTTAACCTCGATGAGTTCCCCTGCCCTTGGCCGTGCGCTCTATGCTAAACGTGAATTCCCCGCCGATCACGAGCGCAATCAGCTTAAGTATATTAATGGAGATATCAATACTAGCCTGATAAAAACCGTTAAGGGGCGGACCATTATGGTTCAACACGATACCACCACCCCAAGACCTTACAGCCGCCACAATTTGATCCAGGGGACAAATGGTGTGTTTGCAGGTTTTCCCAATCGAATTGCCGTCGAAAATGGTGGCTTTGGTAAGAGTTACCACGAGTGGGATATGGATATGCAAAAGTGGTACGACAAATATGACCATCCGCTGTGGCAACGTATAGGTAAAGAGGCTGAAATCAACGGTGGCCATGGCGGAATGGACTTTGTGATGCTGTGGCGCATGATTTATTGCCTGCGTAACGGCGAGGCTTTAGATCAGGATGTGTACGATGGCGCATCTTGGTCCGTGGTGAATATCTTAAGCGAGCAATCGCTGAATAATCGCAGTAACTCAGTCAACTTCCCTGACTTTACCCGTGGCGCTTGGCAACATGCCGCCCCCTTAGGCATAGTCGGCGCTTAATCCCTAACCACAACGGGGGATAGGTACCTACTTATCCCTAATAACACCCAATCGCCTTTAACTTTAATGAGAAATCACCACTTTGCTGTGCACCTATCACCAGCCCTAAACCCGATAACCTCGTCAAATCGATTGCCACACGGGCAATGGGTTTACCTCGGCATTGGGGAATAAAATGACTGAAGGGTATTTCAATACGCTGCCAGTTCAACGCACTCGTGCCATTAACCCCAAAAGCTTGGTGACTCGGTGCTGGCATGGGAGCCTGATACACAGTGCTCTGCGGAGTGTCCATGTCCTTTAAATTCACTTTGTAATGTTTAGCCCGGCCACCATCGAGTTCAAGGTAAATCCCGGTGAATTCACTCACATTTTTAGGCTCAAACTCACAGCGCACCGAGGCAAACCCGCCCCCATTAGCGAGGGACACATGGCCACTAAAGACACCATAACCTAAGGGGGAAATGGTTAGCTTACTGCGGGATAAGCCGCCCATCACAGTATCGTTGACACTATACCAAGACGTCGCCGCATCTAACGCTTTAAAATCAAAAAGGATCATAACTACTCCTATAAAAAAGCAGCCACCTAAGTGACTGCTCCTATGATACTTTTTCTACACTAATAACAGCACACTTTATCCAAGTTTAGCTTTGTTTTCAGCAGCTTCACAAGCGGCAGCCGTAAAAATCACATCGGTAGAACTGTTCAATGCAGTTTCGGCGGCATCTTGGATAACACCGATAATAAAGCCCACCGCGACCACTTGCATGGCGACATCGTTAGAAATGCCAAACAGGCTACAGGCCAGAGGGATCAGCAATAATGAACCACCCGCTACGCCGGACGCACCACAGGCTGAAATGGCGGCGACAACGCTCAATAATAATGCGGTCAGTAAGTCGACTTGAATGCCTAAGGTATGAGCTGCCGCGAGGGTCAATACGGTAATAGTGATCGCTGCCCCGCCCATATTGATAGTAGCACCTAAGGGAATCGAGACTGAGTAGGTATCTTCATGGAGATTTAACTTCTCACACAGCGCCATATTGACCGGAATATTGGCGGCGCTCGAACGGGTAAAAAAAGCCGTTACACCACTTTCTCGCAGACAACGTAGTACCAATGGGTAGGGATTACGTTTAATTTTCACGTACACAATCAGCGGGTTAACTATGAGTGCAATAATCGCCATGGCACCCAATAACACCGCCAGTAACTTCGCATAACCCGCAATGGCGGCAAAGCCTGTTTCGGCAAATGTCGCGGCAACTAGGCCAAAAATACCGATAGGCGCTAAACGAATAATAAAACGCACCATTTGCGAAATACCATGGCTCACATCGGCAAACACTTGTTTGGTTGAATCGCTCGCATGGTGCAGTGCCAGACCTAAACCCACACCCCAAGCCAAAATACCAATATAGTTGCCCGTCATTAACGCATTAACTGGGTTATCCACCAGTTTAAACAGCAAGGTATTGATCACCTCACCAATTCCCTGTGGTGGACTAGTACCTTCAACACCAGCCACTAAGACTAAATTGGTGGGGAAAATACTACTGAGAATAACGGCGGTGAGTGCGGCGGCAAAAGTTCCCAATAAATAAAGCACGACTATTGGGCGCATATTGGTTTGAGTATTTTTCTTTTGATTGGCAATGGAAGATGCCACTAAGATGAACACGAGAATAGGTGCTATCGCCTTTAACGCACCCACAAATAAACTGCCTAAAAATGCAACTTGCTTCGCCCAGTCCTGTGAAAAGCTGGCTAAGATAATCCCTGCCACTATCCCCACGAGAATTTGCAAAACTAAACTGCCATTAGCCAGCTTAGCTAAAAATGATGATTCTTGTTTCATTACTTAACCTATCGTTATTATATTTCGGTCGAGTGTCCCCAACCCACGCCTTCGGATCTGAGGCCAATAAGGTTTTTATAGGATGTGGCGGAACTTGTCTAGTTTTGCAGGAAAATAAGCGAACTAAATCCCCTCATCCTACAAAAAAACAGACAAAATAATCTACTTAGGCTTTTTTGCCGCCAGTTCGGCACCACGCAACATGGCATCGATAAGCTCATGGGCATCAAACTTAGTTAGCGCTTCATTAGCCCCCACTTGATGGGCTTGGCTGACGCTGATCTCACTGGAAAGTGAGGTATGTAGAATAATATAAGCGTTCGCCGTTTGCGGATTATCGCGCACCTCAAACGCCAACTCATAACCATCGAGTCCAGGCATTTCAATATCGCTCACTAGAATATCAATAGGATGATGTTCGGCCGCAGCCTGTTCCATCATGGCCAGAGCCTCTTTGCCATCGGCGGTGACAAAATAAGGAATATTAATCATATCTAAGGCGTCGGATAACTGCTTACGGGCAACCTTAGAATCATCCACCAGCAGAATATTCATCGGTTTTAATTTTTCACGTTGCACATCGGTCAGGATCGCGCGATTGGCCTGTGGATTATCGGGGAAGATTTTTGATAGCAATAATTCCACATCGAGTAACTGCACCAACTGATCCTCAAAACGCGTCACCCCAGTTAAGAAAGCATTTTTCCCTAGGTTGGCAGAAGGAGCCTCAATATCACGCCAATTACACTCGATAATTTTATCTATGCCACGCACGAGGAAGCCAATGATCATTCGCTGGCAATCGGTAATGATGATATAGCAATGTTTACGCTCTTCATCCGTGATTGGGCGATAGCCGATGGCCGCAGCCATATCGATCACGGGAATGGTATGGCCACGAATCGTCGCCGCGCCCAGAATTGTCGGATGCGATTGGGGAATTTTACTCAGCGGAGTATAGGGCACTAATTCACGCACCTTAAGTGTGCCTAAGGCGAAGACCTGTTTCTGTGATAACCGGAATAATAATAGTCCCTGTGACTGACTTGCCTTGCTTTTCATAAACCTAAATTCTCGTCATCTATTCTGTTTTTATCATAGCGGTTCGTAAAATGAGTTGCGACAGCTAAAACCGCTATTTAGTCACCTTAGCTTATAACTGTGACTCTATTGGCAGTAACCCAAGAAAATCGGCGACAAATACGCGCCAAAATCCGGCGTCTGGCTCACTGTCATAACGCTGTTTAGTGGCATCATCCCACCAGACGAGATCACCTTCCTCCAAGGCGAGTCTATAGGTATTGGTCGTCAGTTTTTCTTCAATATTATGAGTGACATGACGACTAAATTGCGGCTGAGTGATCAGCAGTCCAAGTTCGGTATTGACCGCAGCAGAGCGGGGATCAAAATTAAACGAGCCTACAAATATCTGTTTATTATCAAATACAAATGATTTGGCATGTAGGCTGCTTTTGGAACTCCCCCGCCAGCTATGGGAGCGTTTCCCCGCCTGTGCTTTGACTTCGTATATTTCAACGCCCGCAGCTAACAAGGCTTTGCGATATTGTTTATAGCCCGCATGCACAGCCAGCACATCGGTCGCCGCCAGACTATTGGTGAGTACACGCACCCGCTTGCCCGATTGAGCCAGGATAGTAAGCAGATCGGCCCCCGATTGTGTCGGCACAAAATAAGGCGAGATGATAAACAGCTCAGACTCCACCTGCGTCAGATAAGGTAATAGCTGGCTGAGTAACCAAGTGGTTTTATCGCTTTGGGCTAATTTGTCGGGCGGGTCAACCAGCACTAAGGCTTTACCCCAAAACCAAGTCATATTGTCGCTCTGCAAATTAGCTAATAACTGGCTCTCGGCTAAGCGTTTTACATATTCGCTCGACTTGGACTGCTCGCGCTGCTCGGCAACCCGCAGGGCAAACGCTTCAAGCTCTGCCTGCGTGGGATTATGGTCACTTAACACTTCAATCGGATGGGTCGAGTCGGCATTCCAATATCGGTCAAATTCATCGGACACTTGCGGCACTGCATCGCCCATGGCTAACAGATCAAAGTCACCAAATTCGAGGTCGCGATTCGCCGCAAAATACTCATCGCCAATATTACGCCCACCGACAATGGTCATCACATTGTCCACGGTGAATGACTTATTGTGCATCCTATGGTTTAAGCGACTAAAACCAAACAACATGGCAAGGCCACGGTAATTACGCTCGATGCTTGGATTAAACAGTCGAATACTGATGTTAGGGTGGCGCGCTAGGGCGATTAACTGCTCATCCATATCGGCACTGGTCATATCATCCAACAATAAACGCACTCGCACCCCGCGCTGTGCCGCATCCAATAAAAACCAAGTCAGTAAGCGGCCAGTTTCATCATTGCGATAAATATAATATTGCAGATCGATACTGCTAACGGCGGACTCAATCAACAACAATCGCGCCACAAAGGCATCGACACCATCGCCGAGGGGAAATACTCCCGTTTGCTCCGGATGTTGTTCAAGCGCCCCCTTTACGGTCTGATACAAGATTGAATTCGTGGCTAAGGGATGGGCGGTTTCAATTGATTTTGCGGGTAATTCTGGCATTGAGCTACAACCGTTAATCAATAGGAGCAAGAGCCCCAAAAAGGGAATAGAGAGACGAAATACCATTTGTTGGATAGAAGAAATCAACCCGTTAAACCTTATTTCCTTGGCGACAACGCCACACTTATCATGTGAAGATATCCCTAATATCGTCACCAAATGGTATTCCTTAATGTTATTAATTCAAATAGTTAGTCTTGCAACGCATAGAGCACATCGAAGGCAAATTGATCCCAGCCTTCGGCCGTAAAAGCAATATCACGAATGCTGCGCACTTGGCTTACCGCATGGAGTGGCGCGGCGCCATTCACCATCAGATAATAGGCCATAATCAGTCCAGTGCGATCCTTGCCTGAGCGACAGTGGATAACGACCGGAATATTCTCGGCCTCACATTGGCGAATAAAGCTCAATGCCTTGGGAAGCTGAGCGACACAGATAGTCACATCGCCATCCTGTGGCGGTACATTCCGCGAGAAAGGAATACATTCATACCGTAAACCATGGTGCTTAAAAGTGCCGGGCTCACACCCTTCCCCACCATTAACCGACAGTACCGCGCCAATACCAGCCGACTTCAACTCGGCTAAATCCCAAGGATCTTTATTTGGGCCGCTGCGGCCAGCAATCTTACCTTCAATCAACCAAAATAAATGCTGCATATTGCTCCCACCAATCAGATGACTCGGGGCATAACGATAAACTAAGCATAGCTCGCGCCCAACGATTTAAGACTTTTTGCCCCAAAATTCAACATTGGCAGTCGGTAACTGCTTACGTTTCTTTTTACCTGTACCTTCGGGCTTAGCGACTGGTTTAGTTTGCTCTAACAATGCCGCAGGCATGTCATCATCGGCCTCAAAACCAGCTATCTGCTCACGCTCCAGCTTGAGTTTGTTCTTTTTTTCTATCACGCCAAAGTGGTGATAATCCTCATGGGAAATCAGGGTCACCGCAAGACCCGCTTCACCCGCGCGGCCACTACGGCCGATACGATGCATATAGTCCGCAGGACTCCTTGGCAAATCAAAGTTAATCACCACGGGCAATTTATCGATATCGATACCGCGGGCGGCAATGTCAGTAGCAATTAACACACTGATCTCACCATTTTTAAACCCATCCAGTACGCGGGTGCGCGCACCTTGGGCTTTATCACCATGGAACACCTCGGCACTAATCCCCCGTTTAGACAATTTTTGCGCTAAATGATTACAGGTATTTTTGGCACTCACAAAAATAAGCGCCTGTGACCATTGATGTTCTTTAATCAGATGTGCGAGTAAGGCGGTTTTCATTGGGCGGTTAACGGTAATCACCCGCTGATGAATCGTGCTTTCTTGCTCGCTTTGTAATTGATATTCAAGCGGATCATTAAGCAGTTTTGCCGTTAACTCACGAACTTCTTCAGGGAACGTCGCCGAGAACAACAAAGTTTGTTTCTTGGCGGGCAAAACGGCAAGCACTTGGGCTAACTCTTCAGTAAAACCAAGACTTAACATACGGTCTGCCTCGTCGAGCACTAAGGCACTCACTCGGCTTAACTTTATTGCATTGCTCGATAGCAGATCTAACAATCGGCCCGGCGTCGCCACTAATACGTCGGCCCCCGAACGTAAACTTTGCATCTGCGCATTAACAGAAACGCCACCAAAAGCGGCAACTATCTTAAGTTGACCATTTAAATGTGAGGCATAGGATAAAAAGCTGTCGGCAACCTGCTGGGCGAGTTCCCGCGTGGGCACCAGCACTAAACAACGGACATAAGATCCCGATTTATCCAGTGTTTTAGCTTCAACCAATTGCTGTAGCAGAGGCACGGCAAAGGCCGCGGTTTTACCCGATCCCGTATTGGCGCCCGCTAAGATATCACGCCCCGCCAGTACGGCAGGAATGGTTGCCGCTTGCACTGGCGTGGGGGATACATAAGCTAACTCAGTGAGTCGATTATGGAGCGGCGCAATAATACCGAGTTGGGCAAAGCTTGCCACAGGGGAAAAAGCTTGGGTCATAAAAAATGTAATAGCTCATCAATAACAAATATGGCGGCTATTCTAGCGTAAAACTCGCGCGCTTGCTTGCCGATTCCAGCATTAACAACTGTTGTTTCATCTCAAGCCCATAGGCATAGCCAGTTAATTTACCATTTTTCCCTATTACCCTATGGCATGGCACAATAATGGCGATGGGATTTGCCCCATTGGCCGCACCAACGGCACGCACGGCCTTTGGTCTGCCAATCTGCTCGGCAATGTCGGCATAACTGCAACTCTGGCCATAATCCACATCCAGCAATGCTTGCCAAACCTGTCGTTGAAAATCAGTCCCCTTAGGGGCTAGGGCTAACTTAAATTCAAGGCGCTTACCCGCAAAATATTGTTCAAGCTGCTCCACAGCTTCGCAGATATGGGCTTTAGCTCGATTGACGTCATCTGCAGTGTTATTGGCTAAAGGAATGTCGGTTCGGGACGAACCAACAACGGTTAAATGACTGAGCCCATAGGGATTCGCATTAAGCTGTAAGATGCCGACTGGCGTCACTAATTGCTGCGCTACACAGGGTAAATATGCTGCACTGCTCGGGGCGATATTTAATCGATGTGTTAAATAAGACATAGATAACCTCTTAATGTTAAACGGTATTGGGTCACACTTGATGCCACAATTGGAATGTTAAATAACTGCCCCAAGGGGCTATATCTCGCCCTAACTGCTGACATAGTTGAGGATAATCAACGGTTTTTAAAACATCTTCCCCCGAAGTGTTAACACTATCTTTGTCATAGTGACGTAAATAGTGCGCCAATAACCGCTTTTTAACGATAAGATCCGAATGTAAAAAGATATTGGGATCGCCAAGACCTCGAAGCTTGGCGTAGGCAATTGTCCAAGGGCCAATACCTTTAACGCTTAACCAATCATCGACACTTGCATCGGCGTTATCACAAATAAAAGCCGCTAATGCATTTAATGCCAGTTTACGCGCCCCCGGCATTTTGAGTTCACTCAAGCTCGCCCCACGGATCGTTTCAGGTGTTGGAAATAACCGATATTCTCGGCCATTTAGTTCAAAACGCTCACCATAGGCCTCAACCAATTGATTAAGCAGCTTAGTTGCCTGAACCACTGTCACTTGCTGGCCTAAAATTGCGCGGCAAACCGCCTCAAATAAGGATCCTGCCCCCGGAATACGTAGTCCACTAAACGGCACCAAATTAAGCTGAGATAGCGCCTGTAAATTCTGCTCAATCAACTGCATATCTGCGTCAAGGTCGAGTATACGCCGCACTTCAATAATGAATTGTTGTAACGCCTCTAATGGAGAATCGGCTGTCAACATCACTGTCAGTTTGAATCTGTGCAATGAAGGCTCGTGGGCAATTTGAACAACAGCGCGCATTTTGCCTATGGCAATACAACGACCATATTCAAGGGAAGCAGCCTCACCCTCGCAGGCTATATGCTGCGCTGCATCTGACATTATCCCAGCGCCCTCGTTTAACTTGTCCAGCGGCGTAAACCACTCCATCCCGGCCACGGCGCGCAGCCGGTAAAATGCCAATTGCGCGGACCAATCGAGGGGCGGTCGATAATATTGATATAAAGTGAGCCCATGGGAGAGCGATGACATTGCACTTAAGCAGTTCTCTTCCGTAGTGATGTCAATATCATCCATTTTTGCGGCTTTTTTCAATGATGCTTTTCTTAACTGCGTGGGTGTCAGTTGCAGCCTTTGTTGGAACGCCTCATTAAAGCGGCGAATACTGTTAAATCCCGCTGCAAGTGCCACCTGAGTGATCGGTAATTGGGTTTGATGCAAGAGTTGTTTGGCAAACAACAACTGGCGATAGAGTGCGTATTGTTTAGGTGAAGTACCAAATCCTTCGCTGAAGAGCCTATTGAGGTAGCGACCACTGATCCCCAATTTGTCGGCAAGTTCATCGACCGTTAACGCTTGCTCACCGCAGAGTAAACCAGCATCGATCAATCCAAGCGCCCTATCGAGCGTTGTGCCAGTCCCCTTCCACGGATTGGAACCTGGGGCACTGTCGGGCCGGCAACGCAAACAGGGGCGTAATCCCGCCTGCGCAGCTTTGACTTGGGACTCAAAATAGCGCACATTGTCTTCCTTTGGCGCCACGGCCGGACACACATTTCGGCAATAAATTCCTGTCGTTAACACACCCACAAAAAACTTTCCGTCGAAACGAGGGTCACGACTCAAGCGAGCCTCACGGCAAATGGCAGACGAGAGTTCACCGCGAATAGGCGCCGAATGCGCCTTTAACTGCAACTCACCACTATTTCCATTGCTCTCTATATGCTCTGTTATCTTCATTTCCAGTATGCTCGACAATATTCGCTCACAATTAATCGCTTGTCGGTTACTTTACGTAAATCTACCCTATTGGACTAGCGGAAAACGGAACTGAATCATTTGGCAGCTTTTAGAGCGTGTGCGATCGATATCCTATATGCTAGACACGTCTACTTTTTTATCCTAAATCATAGAGCCAATTCATGTTTAAACGATTCGAATCTTGGGTTGAAGCCCTACCCGATGTTGAGCCCACTAAACCCCCAACAGGCATTTATGCTTTTTGTCGCCATTACACTAAAGGCTATGAGCTGCCATTGATATTAATGTCAGTGCTGACTGCACTACTGGCCATGCTCGAGGTATCACTATTTGGTTTTATGGGCCAATTAGTCGATTGGTTAGTGAACAAAAATCCCCAAACCCTATTCCAAGATGAAGGCACAACCCTGCTGTTAATGGGCGCTATGGTAATGGTAGTCATGCCATTATTAGTGTTATTCCACGCTCTCATCATGCATCAAACCTTGCTTGGCAATTATCCCATGTCCATTCGCTGGCTTGCCCATCGTTATTTACTTAAGCAGAGCGTGTCTTTCTATCAGAATGATTTCGCGGGCCGAATTGCCACTAAAGTGATGCAAACTTCTTTGGCCGTGCGTGAAACCGTGATGAAGCTGCTTGATGTATTGGTTTACATTTTAGTGTATTTCACTTCTATGTTAGTGATGATTGCCAGCGCGGATGTGCGTTTAGTGCTGCCAATGTTAGTGTGGTTAGCGCTCTACATTGGTCTGCAATGGTATTTTGTCCCTAAATTGAAAACGGTTTCCACTGAACAAGCGGATGCTCGTTCAACCATGACAGGACGTATTGTCGATAGCTACACCAATATCACCACAGTGAAACTCTTTGCCCATACGGATAAAGAAGCAGACTATGCCAAGGCGAGCATGTATAGCTTTTTAGATACGGTTTATCGTCAAATGCGCTTAGTGACCGGGATAAGTGTCAGCGTGCAAGTGATTAACTATCTGCTTGCATTCAGTATTGCAGCGGTTTCAATTGCCCTTTGGGTTGATAGTGCCATTACGGTTGGAGCCATCGCTATTGCCGTGAGCTTAGCGCTACGCTTAAACGGTATGTCGCAGTGGATCATGTGGGAGATCAGTTCATTATTTGAAAATATTGGCACTGTCACCGATGGTATGAATACCCTATCGAAAACCACTATTATTCAAGACGCGCCCGATGCTAAAGTACTCAAGGTCACCCAAGGTAAAATTGATTTTAACCAAGTGGACTTCCATTACGGAGAACAAACTGGGGTAATTGATCACCTTAATCTGACGATAAAAGCAGGGGAGAAAGTGGGACTCGTAGGTCGCTCTGGTGCAGGTAAATCGACCTTAGTAAACCTATTAATGCGTTTTTATGATGTTGAACGTGGTCAAATTAGTATTGATGATCAAGATATAAAAACTGTTAAGCAAGATTCTCTGCGTTCACAAATCGGCATGGTGACTCAAGACACTTCACTCTTGCACCGCACCATCCGTGAAAATATTCTCTATGGCAATCCTGCAGCAACCGATGAGCAGTTAAATTGTGCCATCAAACAGGCTCAGGCCCATGATTTTATTAATGAACTCACTGATCCCAACGGTAATCATGGCTTAGAAGCACAGGTCGGCGAACGCGGTGTGAAACTCTCCGGTGGCCAAAGACAACGTATTGCGATTGCACGGGTGCTGTTAAAAAATGCCCCCATTTTACTGCTTGATGAAGCCACATCGGCACTGGATTCCGAAGTCGAAGCCGCAATTCAAGAAAGTTTGTATGAATTAATGCAAGGCAAAACCGTTATCGCCATCGCCCATCGCCTTTCAACCATTGCCGCAATGGATAGACTAATAGTGCTAGATCAAGGTCGTATCGTCGAACAAGGAACCCATCAAGAGCTAATTGCCGCGGGTGGCATCTATGCTCAATTATGGGCCCACCAAACCGGAGGTTTTTTAGGTGTCGAGTAATGCCTAGCTTTTATCGCTTAGCACTTATGCTAACCCATTAATTTAAAAGGCGACTTAGAGTCGCCTTTTCTATACCTATGCAATGAAGCGACACGAATTAAAAATTACTAGGGGATCTCCACCAAGCACCCAATTACGGTGCAGACACTCTTATCTGTGCCGAATCTTATATGATGCATTATTTTCCCTACCTCAATAACATCAGGTAGTTACCTATTACATCAGATAAGGGTAAGACAAGGTGATAAAATGGATTCTTTAGCATAATGCCTAGGACTGGATGCTATTATGCGACTTGTGACTTGTGACTTGTGACTTGTGACTTGTGACTTGTGACTTGTGACTTGTGACTTGTGACTTGTGACTTGTGACTTGTGACAATATAACGAATTTTAGAGACAAAAAAACCACCTTAAGGTGGTTTATTGTTTTCAACTAACATTAGCGATTAATCTTAGTTGATATTGGTATCCCCTAGGGGATTCGAACCCCTGTTACCGCCGTGAAAGGGCGGTGTCCTAGGCCTCTAGACGAAGGGGACACAAGGACATATGTTTTAACTCGTAACCGAGCTTTGTAACAGTTCCACTTCTGTAGGCTAAGAAGTGAAATATTTTGTTCTTACCAAACAACTCGTTAGTCATTTGCTAGGAACCCTATGTGATAAACATAAGTGGTATCCCCTAGGGGATTCGAACCCCTGTTACCGCCGTGAAAGGGCGGTGT
>NZ_AFOZ01000031.1 GCF_000217915.1 Shewanella sp. HN-41
AATGTGAAAATAGCAAAGTAATACAGATAGATATCGGACGCGGGATGGAGCAGCATGGTAGCTCGTCGGGCTCATAACCCGAAGGTCGTTGGTTCAAATCCAGCTCCCGCAACCAATTCTCTTTATAAAAGAGAACATAACCAGCATAGGCTGGTTTTTTTGTAGCTAAAATTTGCAATACCACTGACTATCCCTCTAAGTAGATCAAATGGCTCCCATAAATCCGTTTATTTTAAAAGCACCACTAAGCCTGCGATCAGTCTACAAATAGCCACTCAGGTGTTTGCCGCCCCATAAGCATTTCTGCTATGATCCAGCGCTGACTAATCATAATTCCACAAAATTTAAGATAATCAGATTTAAACCCTTTTTATCTTGCGATATCAGATCCATCGCCTGCAGGTACAAGTATGATTAACCACTTTAGTGTGCTCGGCATCAAACCCAGTGCCAAAGAAGACGACATTAAAAAAGCCTATCGACGACTCTCAAATAAATACCATCCGGATAAGTTGTTAGGTGCCTCTGAAGAGGAAAAGGAACAAGCATCACAGCAACTCGAACGCGTTAAAAAAGCCTATGAAGTGCTATCGGACCCCAAGCTTAGAAATGCGTTTATTAAAGATTTCAATAACGTGATAGTGACAGATCCCGCTGGTGCCATGCGCGAGTTATGGGATCAATTTTACCCTTGAACGTTTAATGTAGAGTAATGCCATATGGCCAAAAAACTGAATATCTCACGCATTAATGAGCTGAAAAATAATGCCTACGACAATATCGAGTCCTATGATGACCCCGATACTCCCAAGGCACTAGAACAATTTACGAGTCAAATCAAAAAGGTATTACAAGCTGATCCAAAAATGTTGGATTCAGTGCCTGAATATCTCCCCGTTGCGCTCTACGGTCGAGTGAAGTTTCCGAGCGATGCCAAGCTGAAATGGGCCCATTGGATCAACACGGCCACTCAACCCGAATGGGATGAGTTTAAGGTCACCATTGGCTTTAACAATGCCGATTTGCCATTAGTATTGGCCGTACGAACCTACTCAGAAGATTTGCTTATTGAAAGCTGTGCTGTTTTGTATTTACTTGAAACTCAAGGTAAAGCAACACCACCACCTAAGCATGATGAAGATGATGATGACGACTATGTCGGTCATTCCGATGACGACGATGAAGGTGAAGAGGAAGATGGCTACTACGATCACTATGATGATGAGGACCGCTAATGAACACTAGTCTCATTGAGATAACCGTTGCCGAAATAAAAGAACTGGCAGACGTAGAGCCAAAACAAGCGAGCAAACGTTTCGAACTCATCGCCACCACCATGAGTGATGAGCAATTGGTTGAAGTTATTGAACAAATGGACATAGTCACGCTGACTCAAATTAATAGTCACCATGATATATCCTGCCCTTCAATCATGTCAGAACTGATGACCCCAGAGCAAATCCGCGACATAGTGTGTCAACAACCTTTGTACTGGGAAGAAAAAATTAAAAACAACGCTGAAGAACTCATACAGCATACCTTTGATTTTTTAACCTATTTAATCCGAATTCAAGATAGCGAAGAAAAACAAACCGCCATTTTAGAATGCATTGCCGACGATCCAGCAGGCCTCTTCTACCTGTCTATCCCCTTTATCGAAATGATGTTGGGCGAACAACACCAAGACGATGACGGCTTTACCGACCTCTTTGATGATGAAGAAGACACGGACACCGTCGGTTACGATAGCCGCTCGAAGAGTGAAGAAGCCCATAGTTTGAGCATAGATGATCCCCGCAGTCTGATGGCGCTTATCCACGAACTGGCACCCGATGTTGAAAAAGCGATCAAAAATTTGCTGCGCAACGAAAGCTCAGGCTGGGAAATTATCATCAACAAGTTCGTCAATGAACTCGTGATCCAAGCCAAAGAGAAAAACCAAGTGGCGGATGAATACGCAGAAGTCGATGATATGTTTAGCTTTTTGGATTAAGGAATCTTTTGATGCAACTGGTACTGCGTGATGTAGATCAGGGACCATACCTCAGTAAGGTATTGATCCAAGGCCAAGCAGACGAATCGCTGAGCGGTGAACAGCTGTCACAAATCAAATCCAAAGCCATTTTGATGAGTCTCAAACTGGCCGACAAGTTCTATAACAAGTATAAAATGCACCTGCTAGAGCAAGCGGCACACGATGTGATTGGTGTCGTCAGCCTAGGTTTAATGGAACTTTCCCATCAAGATCAACAACAAGCTATACGTCTGCTGACAACCGCCGACGGTGTTGTGAAATGCTTCCAAAAGGGCTGGAGTATGCTGAGCACGGTGAGCAAACATAAGCTCGCCAACGGAAAATCACTCTATGGTGATGTTGACAAGTTCCTCCTTGAGCAAGTCTCTAGCCCTCCAGATGCCGAAGAGTGGCAGGGTTTTCATGCCTATCAAGAGGCATTAATCGAATACCAGCGTCAACAGTCGATCGCCGCCTTAATGGCGCAGTTTTATGTGCAAACTCACTACGACCCTTTGGACTTTCTCAACCTTGAGAGTGTATTAGCCGAAGCCGTGTTATATAGAATGTTGTTTGATAATGCCAAAGTCAGACAGGATTTAAAAAAGAGAATAGCCAAAGTGACGCTGTTAGATGAGTGGTTTACCCTTGAGCACATCGAGCTTCAAACCCAGAGAGCGTTAGCTGAGCTGCCCACGGAATTGGCTGAAACTATCAGCAAAGATCTCGGCAAAAACTTCGCCCCCGCCCTACTTCGCACCCTAAACTTTGCTAAAAGCTACCGCGCGCTCTTACTCGATGGCGCCTCCCCCGAGCGTCTAGAGCGATTCGAGCACAAAGAAGGTCTCATCGGCCTCCTAGGCTGGCCGCTCTATATCGTGTTTTAATCTTGACGGTGTTTAACTTGGAGTGCTGGGCTCGATGAGCCCAGTCATTATTTAATCGTTAGTGCTTTATTTAATAGTCCCTTTTACATGAAAGTTAGAAGGATTTTGCAAGTAGATCAACAACTTTAAGCTGTCTTGCTCCCCCCATTGCCGCAATTTGTGCCAATAGTAATTCGGCGCAGGCCAATGCATCTGTCAACGCGCTGTGGGCAGAGTATATAGGTAAGCCATAACGCTCACGGCAGGCCCCAAGGCGCAAACTGCCTTCTTTGATGACAGAATGCTCCCGTAGCAAACGCAACCTTTCAACCATGAGGGTATCAATAGTAGGCAGCATCACAGTCTGATGATAAATCGCGAGAATATCCTGCTGTAAAAAACGGCAATCTAAAGGGGCGTGGTGTGCAACGAGTATTCTGCCGCGGGTGCGACTAAGAAACCATGCCATTGCTTCTTCAATACTGACAGCTTGCACTAAATGATTGTCAAGAATGCCATGAATAGTTGCACTCTGGCCGACACTGCCACGAATCTGCACCAATTTCTGCTCTGCCCCCGCCAGTGGAATTGCTCCATGCTCAATAGGCACAAGACCAATACTCAAAATTTGATCGCGCACGGGATCGAGCCCTGTCATCTCCAAATCCATTGCCATCAGTGGCGCTTCGGACAAAGGCATATTCAGTAAGGGAATTAAGGACTGGTAATAATCTTTAAATAGCCGATGCTGACTGCGTAGAATGCGCCATTTAAGCTTGGCCCTAACCATCCAACGGCCCATTTAAAAGCTCCGCATAAACTTCATTTTCATCCCTGACTGCGCATCGTGTACTACCTTAAAAGCATCCCTTAATTGGTGCCGCACTAATGAAGACAAATGCGCAGGTAATAAATAATTGCTCAGGGGTTGTCCCTGGGTATGTTGGTAGCCTTGATTAGATAAACGCATATGGGCAATAAACTCATGGGCATCGGCCAAATTCAGTGCATCCTTGCGATTAAGAATGTTCGCCTCCATTAAGGCGCGAATGCGTTTAGCCGTATTCACTTCTTTGATGCCCGCCGATAACGCATAGACACGGGCAATATCATTGATTAAAGCATTACCTTTATGTTTTAAATCAATACCTTTAACTTCGCTTCCATCACGTTCAAGCACAAACTTGCGAAAGAACCCTAAGGGTGGAGACTCAATCAGTGAGTTACCCGCCATTCCCGCCAGAAATATGTCGTTATCACGGGTTTGGGCTAGCACTTTATCCTGCAGAGCATCGAACAGGGTTTGCGGACCGTACACAGAACGCATATCGAAAAAAATACTGGCATGCATGAGTGCCTTTGGTTCTGGGGTTATCACCCATCTTTCAAAGACCTGCTGCCATTGCTTCAGTGACATTCGCCACTGTGGATTCTGCGCCATAATATTGCCGGGACAGAAAACATAGCCACATTGGTCAAGCCCTGCACACACGGCATGGGTGAGTGCATCGAAATACCCCTTAGCATAATCATCCATTTCATCTGCGACTAACAGGCCATTGTCTTGATCTGAACACGCAGCTTGATCCTGTCTACCTTGGGAACCAAAGGCTAACCAACAAAAAGCCATCGGTGGCTCACCCAGCAATTGCTGATTGAGCACAATTAAGCGCCGCGTCAGGGCATCGGTAACCGAGGTTAATACCCGGCCAATTTCTTCGGCCCTTGCATCGGCACTGATTAAATTTTGCAGTAACAGAGGTATTTGTTTGCTCACATTAATTAGGCTCGCCAGATCCTGCTGTCGCTCTATTTCACCAATCAACAGCAAGGGCTGTGAGCCTTGGCCACGTAAAATATCTGTGCTCGTGACCATGCCAATCGCTTTACCCTCATCAATAATTGGCAAATGGTGAATATTGTACTCACTCATTAGCAGCATTGCCTCAAAAATCAATGCATTAGATGAAATTGAAACGGGGGATACCGTCATCGCTTGATGAACGGCTAAATGGCCATCTAGCCCCGCCGCCAACACGCGATTACGTAGATCCTTATCGGTTAAAATGCCAACTAACTTGTGATTATCTATGACTAAAAGCGAGGATACCCGGGCATTACGCATCAGCAGAGCGGCTTGGGTCACACTGGCATGGGCATCAATCATAATGGGATCGGATGACATTAAGGTGCTAATACGACTCGTGGTCGTCAGATCTTTTGCCTTAAAACGCGCCTCATGGCGCAAACGCTTTGCAAAGGCTCGAGTAAAAAACTTATCAAAACTTCGGCTGTCGCCCCTCAATTGATCAAACAATGTCTGGGGTAAATGGTAAACCAAACCATCCTCTAAGATAGCGACCTTATTGACTACTTTCTCACCCGATAACAAGGTCGAAAAACCAAAAAACTCGCCCTCACCGACCCTATCCACCAACACGCCTTCGGGGTCGCGCACCTCAAAGGCACCGCTACGCACTATATATAATTTAGGTGCATTCGCATCAAAGGTGACATAACGAGAAACTTTACTGTAATAGCCAACGGTAACCGCCTTAGCACAACGTAAAACCGTCTCATCGGCTAAGGTATCAAAGGGAACAATGGATTTTAAAAATTGCACTACGGGCTGCAATTCACTGGCATTCATCGGCAACACCTTATTTTTAGGTGGATTGATCTTCACTATAACCTGCAATAATCCTCCGCCATATTCGACTAAAGTCAGCGAACCACTAAAGACAAAAAGAGCGCCTAAGCGCTCTTTTTCAACTCGATGGGCCTACTAGTGACCGTTTGCTTCGCCAGAACCTTTAGGGAAACGGATAGACTCAACCATTTCCTGTACATGTTGTGGTGTTGCAGAGGTGACTTTACTGACTAACGCCGCAACAGCAAAGTTAACGACCATACCCACCATACCAATACCTTCGGGTGAAATACCGAGGAACCAGTTTGCAGGTACGTTAGCCGTAGGGTCAACAAACTTGAAGTAGATGATATAACCCGCAGTGAACAGTAATCCCGTTAACATACCGGCAATCGCACCTTCTTTGTTCATGGTTTTAGAGAAGATACCCATGATGATGGCTGGGAACAGTGACGATGCAGCAAGACCGAAGGCAAAGGCCACTACCGCAGCCACAAAGCCTGGAGGATTCACCCCAAAGTAACCTGCAATCACAATACCGATACCCGCTGCAAGCCTTGCAAACATCAGCTCTTTCTTGTCAGAGATATTGGGCATTAGGTTCTTTTTCAGCAGATCGTGTGAAATCGATGTTGAAATCACCAACAATAAGCCCGCCGAAGTCGATAGGGCTGCGGCTAAACCACCCGCGGCCACCAAAGCAATGACCCAAGCTGGCAGATTGGCGATTTCTGGTGTCGCTAATACAATGATATCGTTATCGATCTTCATTTCGTTGGTGCTAGCCGCATCCTCTATTTTGCCTTTAGCATAATAGATTTTGCCGTCGCCGTTTTTGTCATCCCACTTGATCAGACCGGTTTTTTCCCAGTTTTTGATCCAATCGGGTGCAGTCTCATAGGCAACACCTTTTTGATCTGAGCCGTTAATAGTTTCGATCATGTTTACGCGAGAGAATGCCGCTAACGCAGGTACAGTGGTATACATAATCGCAATAAAGACCAGTGCCCATCCCGCAGAGATACGCGCATCTTTCACCTTAGGCACAGTGAAGAAACGCACGATAACATGGGGTAAACCCGCAGTACCCACCATCAAGGCGCCTGTGATACAAAACACATCGATCATGCTCTTAGAGCCATCGGTATAGGGTGCAAATCCCAGTTCCGTCGATAGATTGTTAAGCTTTTCTAACAGATATACCCCTGTATTATTACCCGCTGCATCGATCAGTTCAGCACCGAAGCCAATTTGCGGAATAATGTGACCCGTCATCATCACAGACAGGAAGATAGCTGGCACCATAAAGGCAAAAATCAGCACGCAGTATTGGGCAACCTGAGTGTAGGTAATCCCTTTCATGCCCCCTAACACAGCGTAGAAGAACACCACTGCCATACCGATATACACACCGGTATCGACTTCGACCTCTAAGAAACGAGAGAACACAACACCCACACCCCGCATTTGCCCTGCGATGTAAGTAAAACAAATGAAGATGGCACAAATCACCGCAACGGTTCGCGCCGCCTGCGAGTAATAACGCTCACCCACAAAATCAGGCACAGTAAACTTACCAAACTTACGTAAATAGGGCGCCATACACAGGGCTAATAAAACATAGCCGCCAGTCCACCCCATCAAGTACACACTGCCGTCGTAACCGACGAAAGACACTATACCTGCCAGAGAAATAAATGACGCTGCCGACATCCAGTCCGCCGCCGTTGCCATACCGTTAACCACAGGATGCACGCCACCACCAGCGACATAAAACTCTTTGGTAGAGCCTGCCCGTGACCAAATAGCAATCCCGATATAGAGCGCAAACGAGAGCCCTACGATAAGATACGTTAATCCTTGAACACCCATTTCAGTTCTCCTTAGTCTTCTTGTACGTTATATTTTTTATCTAAGGCGTTGGCTTTTGCCGCATAGACAAAAATAAGCGCAACGAATACATACATAGATCCCTGTTGTGCAAACCAGAAGCCTAATTTAAATCCCATGAAATGGATTTCATTGAGTACATCAACCAATATAATGCCGCATCCAAATGACACGCCGGCCCAAATAGCTAATAAGCCAAGAACGAGACGTAAATTCTCGCGCCAGTAGCCTTTTGCTTTATCGTTGTTTTCAAAACCCATAGCGACTCCCCTGTGCTGTTTTATTATTAAGTCTTGTTTAATCTAGCAACAGCTGGGGTGACCACAATCAAGACCTTAGTCTAATTTGTGAATAGGCTCACAATTAAATAATCAAAATATTACTTAAAATCAACTAATTAACAATTAAATTACATTTGAATGGAATTTTAAATTTTTCGCAGGTTAGACCAATGTCGAACAGATGGGAGCCGCATTTATCAACATTTTTGGACACAGAACAAAAAAATAACCCAGCATCAGCTGGGTTATTCATCAAAAACATGAGCAAAATTCGTTCATAAACAAAATCAATCTGGCGATCAGACTTATTTATCAGCCAAAAATTTCACTAATTGTGCGAGCTCTTCCGGGCTATGGGCAGTGGAAGTTAACATATAACGTCCGTTTACCATCAATGCTGGTACCCCTTTTAGGCCTGCCAATTCTGCTTGGGAGTCATAGTTCATCACAGTAAACTTAGCATCGACAGAATTCATTGCCGCATCCACATCATCGGCTTTGGCACCCTGTGATACGAAAAAGGCTTTAACCTGCTCGGGTCGAGTAAAGGGCTCTCCTTTCTCGTGGATTTGTTTAAAGATGGCTTCATGCACTTGCTGCGTCATTTTCAGCTTTTGCGCCACATAATAGGCAAGTTGGCTCAATTCCCAAGCGGGACGCCCCGCACCAACAGGAGTGCGCTCAAAGGCGACTTCCTTACCGAGTAAGGCGATCGTCGATACCATTAGCGGCTCTTGTTTATAGCAATGTGGGCAGTTGTAGGAGAAAAACTCCCGTAACATAGGCTTTTGTGCTTCGGTTATTCCCGCCACTGTGATGTAATCTTTACCTTCTTCGAAGTTTGCCGCTTGTGGCGCAAAACTGGCACTCAGCATTAGTCCACACATCAATGCGACCACGGGGCGAACAACATTTAATACACTCATTATACTGTCTCTTTTCGTTGGATTTGTTGTATATAGGGATAGCACTATGCCTAACAAGGCCTAAAGATAACCTAAAACTTCAGTCTAAATCTTTAACTTTTGTTCACTAACATGCCGCGAGCATAGCAAGCGGTGAAGCATATTGGTAACTGAAACCTAAATCGGCCACAATGGCCTCGCCGATGATCACCTTACTAGGCATTGTCAGTTGATTAAACTCCGGAGGCACTAAGCCTAAGGACAGGGCTGCGGCGTGATAGAACTCAGCCTTAGTGGGGTGTATAGGTGCGCAAAGATTATAGATAGGAGCGATAGTTTTCCCTTGGCAATTCGCCGCTAAAATGGCGCTCACGGCTCGAACACAATCGCCCAAATGGACTAAATTTACAGCTACATTCGCCCCTGGAACATCGGTTTTGCCCGCCAGAAAACGCCCGGGATGGCGTTTAGGCCCCACGAGTCCAGCAAAGCGCAGGATACAACTATTTTTTTGGGCACCAAACAAGGCTTCAGCCTCTAACAAGGTTTGGCTATCGGAGGATTCGGCGGCAGCATCGGCCTCCGTCATCGATTTATCTTGGCTTGGGTACACACCCGTAGTGCTGATAAACACTATGCCTTGGTATTGCCAGCCTTGGGTTAATGCGATGAGTTGTTGTAATTCTTCAACATAAGCCCCATTACCACGCTTTAATCTGGGCGGAATATTTACCACGAGAAAATCGGTTTGCAATACCTCCTGTAATGCTTGTGCATCGGGTTTAACATCGGCGTCGGCACCTAACTGCAATTGAAAGGCTTCGATTCCGGCATCCGAAAGCAACAAAAGCTCATCGATACTGCGCTTACAGCCTGTTAGCCGATATCCTTCTTGAACTAATTGCTTTGCCAAGGCAAACCCGAACCACCCGCACCCCACAACAGCGACGCTTTTGGATTTTACGCCCAGTTGTTGTTCCCTATCTGCCATAGTCATTCCGAGGAAGTCAAAATCAGCGGATAGAATACGGAACTTAACCCATAAGATTCAAGCTTGCAGTGAGCTAAAATAAAAACTAATGCCCTTATCCACCTGCAAAGTGCGGATCGCCCCTTCGGTCAACTCCTCCGCTTTTATCGCCTTTTGTACCGTGACGCCCTCATCACTTAAAAAACGTAGCGATGCTTCACTGCCATCTTCCTTACAGGCCCATACTTGCGGTTGACTCACATCCTTAGTGGTCATAATGACTTTTGCCACACAGTCATCCGATAGTTTAACGATAGTCCCTGGAGGATAAATCCCAAGGATTTTGACCAATACGGCGATTAAAGATTCAGCATGCTTACTCGCCCGATTTTTAAATAAATACCCTAATGCGACTTGAGGAGATGAGGCTTGCTGACCACTCAGTTGCTGATCATAGTCATTTGCTAAACTCACTATTTGGGTAACGATGGGGATCTTATTGCCCTTTAAACCATCGGGAAATCCAGAACCATCAATAAATTCATGGTGATGCAAAACGATATGCAACACTTCTTTGGGGAATAATCCGCTACGGTTGAGCATGTCATAGCCAAAGTTTGGGTGCATTTGCAGATAGTTAGATTCATGGGCAGTCAAAGCACCGCGCTTTCGGCGAATAATGTCGGGAACTTTAAGCTTACCGATATCGTGAAATAAACTCCCAAGGGCAATATCCCGCAGCTCCCTAGGGGTGAGATCCAGTGCATGGCCTATCATCATCGCCAGCACAGCCACCGAAACCCCGTGTTGAGTCACACTGACATCTTTTTCATCCATCCCCACTAAGGTGAGAAACGGTTTTTCTACCTCCTGTAGATGATTCAAGAGATCCTCGACAAGTGCGGCCGATAAGCGATAAGCGCCCTCGGGATCGCTGACAATTTTACTAAATACGTTACGGCAATTATTAACGTCTTCTAAAAAACGCTTCTGGCTTAGGCGCATTGCCCTACGGGTATCGGCCTTAAGATCTCGCTCTGGGGGAGTCTCTGCGGCTTCTTCAATATCCTCATCTTCATCCGAGGTTTGAACATCCCCGAGGCTCTCGGAAATCAGGAAAACATAGGGCACACCTAATCCACGGATCATTTCAATTTGAGCGGCACTGCTGATGTCGACACGGTTAAATAAAAAAGGGTGATTCGTCCATGACAAAGGCAACTTGACTCTCATGCCAAGTTGAAGTTCGGATAATAATAGTTTGCGTTGTTCTGCTTTTGCCACGCAGTAGGACTCCTTTCAAATGCACAGAAGAAAAATGGACCGTCAGTCCATTAATTCGAGGCACCTTTAAGCTAAGTACATATAACTATAGATGATTCCAAGAAATCAGTAAGCTATAAGTCAAAAAATGCTTATCAAACTGAGGGATAACACACATAAATCTTACAGTTTTGAACGGAAATCTGATAAATATCAAAAATAACAATAAGATAACACATCAGTTTAATATTTGAGCTTAGGCTTCCTTTGGCCAATCCGCAAGGTAATAACCTAGTCGCTTCGATTTAAGCACATATAAACTGGACCAAAACAGCACTAAAGCATCGAGCGCTAGACTCCAGTGGAACAAAAATTGTCCATGGATCAATCGCTGGCCTAATAGTAGGGCATCCACCAACAGGAGAAGCCACAGTCCCCATTTTAAGTGAACAAAAAGTGGCCTTACCCATAATGGTGAACGGCGACGTTCGGCAATCACGACAAAATAGAGCAACACGGCGCCAAGACCCGCAGCGAGAGACAGTAAAAAATCGGATTTTTCAGGATAGAAAATGCGAACCAATTCAGCCCTATCACTAGCTTGAGTTAAGGAAGCAATAAAAATACACCAGCCACGGGCTAAAAATGCCAAAAGCGCGTACAAGAAAATAGGTGGCTTGATATGGCCTTTATCATCGAGCCAAGTGATGTGACTGAAATTCAAATAGGTTTCCATTTAGAAGAAGCTAAAGCAGAATATCAACTAAATGGTGCCTATTCAGTCAATTTCAATGGCAGCCTTCAATAAATGCCATGGATCCATAAAGGTATCTTCGTCAGCTCGCTGTGGAATGTGCGATGAGCACAAATAAGCCTTGTAAGGCTTATTTGTCGGTAAATTTAATCACACTCAGTACACTTAATGCTTTTCAGCCAAAAAGGGCTAACAATTCAGCCTCATCGATCACTTTCACGCCGAGTTCCTGTGCCTTGGCAAGTTTGGATCCCGCAGCCTCACCCGCGACTAAACAATCGGTATTCTTTGAGACACTGCCAGCGACTTTCGCCCCCAGAGCTTGCAACTGCGCTTTGGCATCGTTGCGATTAAGCTGGTTTAATGTGCCAGTTAATACCCAAGTTTGGCCTTTTAGTGGTTGTGCGTCCGCACTTGGCGCTTCAATGGCGGGCCAATGCACACCAGCAGCGATTAAGGCATCGATCACCTCAAGGTTATGGGGCTGAGCAAAAAAGTGTGCCACATGTTGGGCAACGACCGCACCGACGTCCTCAACCTCTGTTAACTGCTCCACTGTGGCATCACGCAACGCATCTAAACTGGTGAAGTGGGCTGCAAGATTAGCCGCCGTCGCCTCACCGACTTCACGGATCCCCAATGCATATAAGAAACGCGCAAGTGTTGTGGTTTTAGCCGCTTCAATCGCCGCGGCTAAATTGGCTGCCGACTTCATACCCATACGATCGAGCATGGTCATCATAGAAGCGGTGAGCTTAAACAGATCCGCAGGACTCTGAACTAACTCTTTATCAATCAATTGCTCGACGACTTTATCACCCATGCCGTCGATATCTAACGCCTTGCGAGAGGCAAAATGCTTAATCGCCTCTTTGCGCTGCGCCTCACAGAATAAGCCACCACTGCAACGGGCTACCGCCTCACCTTCTAGACGTTCGACTAGACTGCCACAGACGGGACATTCTGGTTTAAAGACAATTTCTTTTTCAGCACCAGTACGCTTCTCCAATACCACAGAAACTATCTGTGGGATCACATCACCGGCGCGGCGGATAATCACAGTATCACCGATTTTTATCCCTAAACGCTCAATCTCATCGGCATTGTGAAGCGTGGCATTGGAAACCGTCACACCGCCCACAAATACCGGTTTTAAGCGTGCAACGGGCGTAACTGCGCCCGTGCGGCCCACTTGAAAGTCCACATCTTCGAGCAGGGTCATTTCCTCCTGGGCAGGGAATTTATAGGCAATGGCCCAGCGGGGGGATTTTGCTACAAAACCTAAACTTTGCTGCTGTGCAATATCGTTGACTTTCATCACCACGCCATCGATTTCAAAGGGTAAACCACTGCGACGGGTTAGAATATCTTTATAGTAGTCAAATACTTGGTCTAATTCAGCGCAGACTTCAATTTCATTGCTGACGGGTAAACCCCATGACTTAAGCTGCTGTAACTGCTCGAAATGGGTTTTGGCTAAGGGATAGGTATCCGGCTCAACAACGCCCAAGGCATAGGCATAAAAGGCCAGTGAGCGAGAGGCGGTTATCTTACTGTCGAGTTGACGTAGGCTTCCCGCCGCTGCATTACGTGGATTGACAAACAGCTTTTCATCCTTTGCCCGAGCACGGTCATTAAGCGCTTCAAAGGCCGCTTTAGGCATAAAGGCTTCACCACGCACTTCAACCAATTCAGGGAAATCATGGCCACGCAATTTAAGGGGGATTGATCGGATTGTCTTGACGTTTTCGGTGATATCTTCACCCGTAGTGCCATCGCCGCGGGTCGCGGCGCGTTCGAGCACCCCATCACGATATAAAATGCTCACCGCCAGACCGTCGAGTTTGGGTTCACAGCAAAAACTCACCTCACCCACTTTATCTGTAACCCGCCGGTGGAAGGCGCTAAAATCTGCCTCGTCGAAGGCATTATCTAGACTCAGCATAGGTTTGAGGTGAGTGATTTGATCAAATTTAGCCAGCGCCATTCCCCCGACACGCTGGGTCGGCGAATCGGCAGCAATATACTCCGGAAACTGCGCCTCTAGCTTAAGTAAACGCTGCATCAGCCGATCATACTCGGAATCGGTAATGCTTGGTGCATCATCCACATAGTAACGAATATTGTGTTCGTTCAGTGATTGGCTGAGGGCCAGCATTACCTGCGGCGCATTCTCGCGTGACACATCGGCAGAAAGAAGTTTATCGAGTTGAATGTCTTGCATATTCTTTATCCAGATCTCTTTAGAGCACAAAAATGAGGCCGCAATTAGCGGCCTCATCATGTCAGAATGATTTAATATTAAGCGTTCGCGCGGATACGGTGCAAATAGTCTTGTTTAGTAAACTCGCCCCAAGGTTGGCGCTGGCCATCGAGTACAACAGCATCGATATCATCCGCGAGCTGACGCGCCGAGTTGAGCATAATGGAAAAATTCATTAAGGCATCGCCATAGCAAGGTAGCGTCATAAAAAATACGACGCCTTGGGTGCTGAATTGCTCCATATTATCGGGGTCGAACACCCCTGGCTTTAACATGTTTGCAATTGAAAACAAAACTTTACCATTTCCTGCGTTATCCACATGACGGTGGAAAATATTCATATCGCCATATTTAAAGTTTAAGGTTAAAAAGCAAGGCAGCAGTTCAGCACCATTAAGTTGCTGCCCTTCTTTGGCAACCACATGTAGCACCAACACATCCCGGGGCTCACCTAAACCTTCTTCAACGGCTTCTTCGACATCTTCGTCTTGGTTATGCTCTTCTCGATAGACGTCTTCGTCATCAAATAATGCGGTTTGAGTCGGCACGGGTGCATGGGCTCGTTGCTCCTCTGCCACTTTTTGAGCAACCATAGCGGCATGGGATTGGCCTAGGTGCGGAGTATGCCCCGTGAGCATAGGCTCTTGACGCGAAGCTTTAGGGCCACGGTGTTGCTCTTTGGCTGTCGGTGACTGCAGACTAAAATCCGGTTGTTGTAGAATAGGCTCTTGTTTAATCTCTGGCTGAACGTCTTGTTTGAAGAGCGGCTTAGATTCTGGTTTTGTATCTACTTTGGCATCTTGTTTTAAATACGGGTTAATCGCAGGCGTATCATGGCTGGTTTCTCCCGCCTTACGCACACGTACGGCACCGATACCATCGGCATCAAAGCCATCGGCATCGACCCGCTTAGGCGCACCCTCGCTTTTCTCTGCCTGTTTCTTATAAAAATTACCCATTGAACTATCTTTCAATGACTTAGGTTGTTGTCTTCTAATAGACCAAAATCCATGCACCAGCACAGCAACTATGGCTATGGCGCCTAAAACAAACAGAACTAGTTGCAAATCTTCCATTGGTTACCCTGTCTTTCTTCTAGTTATCCAGCGTCAGCCATCGCCACCGCTTGCTCTAAATCTACCGCGACTATACGGGATACACCAGGCTCATGCATAGTCACGCCTATTAGTTGATCAGCCATCTCCATGGTTATTTTGTTATGGCTAATATATATAAACTGTACACTTTGTGACATTTCTTTGAGTAATCGACAGAAACGTTCCACGTTGGCATCGTCTAATGGGGCATCCACTTCGTCTAACATACAGAAGGGTGCCGGATTCAGCCTAAAAATAGCGAATACCAATGATAAAGCGGTTAAGGCTTTTTCACCACCCGAAAGAAGATGGATTGTGCTGTTCTTCTTACCCGGTGGTTGGGCCATAATAGTCACGCCCGTCTCCAGCAAATCATCCTCTGTCAGTGCTAAATAAGCGCGTCCGCCACCAAATACCTTAGGGAATAAACGCCCGAGATCTTCGTTAACAGTATCAAACGTCGCCTTAAAGCGGGTACGGGTTTCCTTATCTATCTTACGGATCGCCTCTTCTAAGGTGGCGAGTCCTTTATTTAAATCGTCATCTTGATGATCCAGATACGATTTTCGCTCACTTTGCTGTTCAAATTCTTCGATCGCGGCGAGATTAATGGCTCCTAAACGGATGATTTTTTGTCGTATCTGATCTAAATCACTCTGCCACTTATCGGGATGCCCATCTAAGGGTAAGGTGTCGATAATCTGTGACAGGACAATGTGTTGTTCCTGCAGTGCCTCTAATTGACTTTCTGCTTGGCCTTTTAATCCTTCACGACGTAACTTTAACGTGCTCAGGCTTTGAGTCAAGCCCTCAAGCTTACCAAGCTCTTGTTTTTGCTTTAATCCTATACGGTTTAATGCCTCTGAAAGCGTACTTTGCTCCGTTCGTACAATTTTAAGGCCCTGTTGCTGCTGCTGTTGTTGATTAAGCAACTCGGCTAATTGTGCAGCCAATAACTCACTATTTTGCAGCCCACTTTGCTCTAGCACGCTGGCAAGCTGAGCTGACAATGTTTCTCGAGACTGGGCTAATTCACTGACACGGATTTGCTGCAACTGAATTTGCTCGCTGCTGACGGCCATTCGCATTGTCACGGATTGCAAGCTAGTCCTAAGGGTCGATAACTGGCGTTCAATCTCAGTGATCCGAGCCTTTAATGCTTGATGGCGCACTAAATCTGTTTGGGAGTCCTGACTGAGTTGTTGCTGATTTTCTAGGCTCGACTGCAGGCTCTCCTCAAGTTCGACCTCTTGCTCTTCAAGCAGGTTAAATTGCTCAGTTAAGGTGGAGATCTGCGCCGCATTCAGCGACAGAGCTTGTTCAAGCTGAGCGCGCTTCGCGGCGGATAACTGAGCCTGCTCGCTTGCGTTAGCCAATTGCACCTGTTTAGTTGTCTGTTCTAGCTGTAGCTGATGTAACTTCTGCCCCCCAGAGATAAGCTGTTGTCTTGCTTGATTTAAGTTAACAGTGCATTCAGCCAACTTAGCTTGCAACTGGGCAAGTTTGCTCTCCCACTCACGGATCCCCTCGGATAATTGCCCTTGCTCTTTACTGAGCTGCACTAGGGATTGCGCACTATCTTGCTTGGCAATTAAAAAACCTTGGCCCAATAAATAGCCATCGGCGGTGACAATACGCTCATTGTCCTTAAGTAGAGGCAACATCAGCCTTGCAGATGGCAGATCCTGGGCCCATTGCAGCCCAGACAACCAAGGGGCAAGATTGACATTGGATTGGAGTTTGGCCTGATAGTCTTTATTTAGCCCTATCTCTGTCGGCTGTATGGCAAAAAGGTGAAAACCAACTTCAGTCTCAGGTACTCCAACGGGTAGGTTCATCAGGCCATTTAAGGCAAGTTCTGCGGCCATTTCCCAGCCATTTTCAACGGTTAAACTTTGCCATAGCTGCGGTTTATCCGTTAGTTGTTCCTGTTTTACCAGCCATTGCTCGACCAACTCAAAACGAGCCCGCATTGAGGTCAGCTCTTGGGAAACTCGCTCAAAATCGATTCGAACTTGATCTAACGCTTCAGTCTCTATGCTGACTTGATGTTCAAGTTGATGATTTACTTCCACTTGCTCGGCGAGCGTGTGCGTTATTGCCGCCACCGCTTGGCTAAGGGGTGTGAGTCTATCTTCCTGCTCAAGGTGAGCCAGTGTTATTAGCTCAGTCTGTTGCTCACGGCTCTGTTGCTGTTTATGCTCCAACAATTGCTGCTGATGTGTGAGCTTGCTGCGACTAAGCTCAAGCTGTAATTGGTGTTGAGCAACTAACGCAGCTTGCTTGCGCAAGCTTTCGGTCTGTTGCTCGTTACGCTCGACACTCATTACCCACTGGCATTGCAGCTCATCCAGTATTTCTTGCTGTTCTTCATGTTGGGGAGCCAGTAGGGATAACTCTAACTCCAACGCCCTGAGATTCGTTTGATAGCCATCGAGTTTATCCGTATGTTGTTGGATCTGTTCCTTAATCTGAATTAACTGTGTCTCAAGCTGAGCATCGCGTTGTTTTTGGCTCTGTAATTGCTGCTCTAACTTTGCGATTTCGGTGCCCGTAAGATAATAGCCCTCGACCGCACGCTGTTCCTGTTCAGCCAACTGAGCGAGTTGTAATTGTAATTCAGTAGCTTGCAACTCTTCGGTTTGTGCAAGTGACTGTGCCGCCGCTTGTTGTACTTCCATCCCAGTGATTTGCTCAGACAGATTTGCCATCTGGGCTTGCAACTCTTGATAACGCATAACAAGGAGTTCGGCATGGGTCTTGCGCTCGGCCTGCTTTAACTCACGGTATTGTTTGGCTGCCTTGGCTTGTTGGGCAAGCTTATCTAACTGTTTGCCTAACTCGCTACGAATATCCCCCAAACGTTCGAGGTTTTCGCGGGTATGACGAATACGATTTTCAGTTTCACGACGCCGCTCTTTATAGCGGGAGATCCCCGCAGCTTCCTCAATAAAAGTGCGCAGATCTTGGGGTTTAGATTCAATTAACCGAGAAATAGTGCCCTGTTCAATAATCGCGTAACTACGCGGCCCAAGCCCTGTACCCATAAATAAATCGGTAATATCTTTGCGGCGACACTTTTGGCCATTGAGAAAATACCAAGATTCACCATCACGACTGACCTGACGCTTTACCGAGATTTCTTCATAACTGGCATATTGGCCCGCAAGACGGCCCTCTTTGTTTTCAAAGACCAATTCCACCCCGGCCACTGAAACAGGTTTACGGGCGCTGGAGCCATTAAAAATCACATCGCTCATCGAGTCGCCGCGTAGGTGTTTAGCCGAGCTTTCGCCCAGCACCCAACGCACGGCGTCAATCACGTTGGATTTACCGCAACCATTTGGGCCAATAATGGCGGTTAATGCCTGTAAAAAAGGAATTTTAGTGGGATCGACAAACGACTTAAAGCCGGCAAGTTTTATTTGTTTTAATCTCATAGTGCCAGTTAGCGCGTCTCTGAATTATGGCCCGAAAATGAGCCAAGCGGTGCAAATGTATTCTGCTGGCAACTTTAACAAAGCAAGCAGCATTTTGTAACGCTTTTTATTGAATTCACGCGGCTTTTAGCTTGTCATCTGCCCATGAGTTAATCACAATCGCATACAGTTGTAGCTCAACTTTTTGGAAAGACGATATGACACAGAAGAAAACCTTGCCCTTCCCCGCCAAAAGCGGCGTTAATTATTTTATCGACGGTTTTAGCCTGATCAGACGCAAAGGGCTGCGTACCTTCGTATTTATTCCCTTGATGATTAACCTGCTGCTGTTTGCTGGCGTCATTTATGTGGCAATGGGCCAGTTAGATGCCATGTTTACTTGGCTAAATGCCCAGCTACCCGAATATTTAAGTTGGTTAAATTTTTTACTCTGGCCACTCGCCGTCACGACTATGTTAGTTATGCTCGCCTTTGTGTTTAGCTCGGTGATGAACTGGCTCGCCGCGCCTTTTAATGGCCTGTTGGCTGAAAAGGTCGAACAATTACTCACTGGCAAACCGCTGAACACAGGTTCTGGTATCGATTTAATCAAAGATTTACCCCGTATCTTGGGTCGAGAGTGGATCAAACTTAAATACTATCTACCCCGCGCACTGGTGTTTTTATTACTGTTTTTAGTGCCTATGGTCGGTCAAACCTTAGCCCCCATCCTATGGTTTTTCTTTAGTGCTTGGATGATGGCCATTCAATATTGTGATTATCCCTTCGACAATCACAAAGTCAGTTTTAAAGATATGCGCTTTGCCTTAAATCAGACCCGTGGTAGCAGTTTTAGCTTTGGTGCGACTGTGACGCTATTTTCGATGATCCCCATAGTGAACTTTATCGTGATGCCCGTAGCGATTTGTGGCGCCACCGCCATGTGGGTCGATAAATACCGCGAAGCCTACCGCAATCCTGTGATAGCACCAGAATAGTTTAGGAAGCAAATCGTCTCTAAAATAACGCGGGTGTGAGGTCTATTGCTGCAAAATAAAAACAGCCTCAATTGAGGCTGTTTTTATTAATGAAAATCGCGGAACAATCGGTTTATTCCGAGGTTAGCACTTTTGCAGAATGACACTACCGATGGAGTATCCCGCACCAAAGGAACTCAATAGGCCTAAATCGCCCGCCTTAAAGTCGCTGGAAAACTTGTGGAACGCAATCACTGAGCCCGCAGATGCCGTATTGGCATATTCATCGAGCACCACAGGTGCCTGCTCCGGCGAAACCTCATCCCCAAGCAGTTTTTTCACTACAAACTGATTCATATTGATGTTTGCTTGGTGTAACCACAAACGTTTGAAGGACTGAGGCGTAAGATCCTGTTCGGCTAAATGTTCGTCTAGATGCTGATAAATCATCGGCAACAGTTCTTTAAACACTTTACGTCCCTGTTGGTGGAACAATTTATCTGGCTGGTGTGCCGAGCTGGGATCGCAGCGATTTAAGAAGCCGAAATTACTGCGGATATTGTTTGAGTAGTCAGTAAAACACCGGCTTGAAAGGATCTTAAATCCAGTACCTGGGGCAACAAGACTCTGTTCTTCGAGTACCAGTGCGGTAGCCACATCACCGAAGATAAAATGGCTATCACGGTCGCAGTAGTTGACTTGAGCCGAGCAAATTTCAGGGTTGATAACGAGTACCCGAGAGGCTGAGCCCGTGGCAATCGCATTGGCGGCGGCGACAATAGCGAAGGTCGCTGATGAACAGGCCACTTGCATATCATAGCCATAACCTCGGGTGCCGAGCGCGCGCTGGATTTCAATCGCCATTGCGGGATAGGCACGCTGGGTATAAGCACAGGCAACGATCACCAGATCAATCTGCTCAGCCTTAAGATTGGCATTATTGAGCGCCATTAATGCGGCTTCAATCCCAATTTCGGCCTGCATAGAAAGAGCATCACTGCTGCGCTCAGGGATCAAAGGCATCATCACTTCAGGATCGAGAATCCCCTCTTTGACCATCACATACCTGTGTTTAATACCCGAGGCTTTTTCGATAAATTCGCTCGATGAATAGGATAAGGCCGCGACATGACCCTGCTCAATTAACCCTGCATTTTCAAGGTTAAATATATCCACATAGGCATTGAAACTCTCCACGAGGGCTTCATTGGAAATACTGTGGGGCGGCGTAAATAAACCGCTTCCCGAAATAACAACCTGTTTCATAGGTGCTCCGAACGAGTGCTTATTGTAAGGTGAGCAGACGTAGCATGTTCCGTTGTCTGCACAGGGTTTAATCCATTTTTTACCTGTGCCTGTTGCTGCTCTAATTGTTGCTTTTTATGCATTTGTATTAAGTCTATCACGACTGTTGAGGATATTTTATCTTGGATCCCCTGCCGATTGGCATCCCAAAATATTTGGATAAAGCCAAGTAACCCGGTCGTGAAGCCCGCCGCATAGCCGCCATAACGGCCAAATGCGCCCCACAGGCTGATTTTAGCGCCATCGAGTTGGATAACTCGGATCCTCAAGAGTTTCTTTCCTAAGGTTTGTCCATCAAATTTGGCGGTAAACACAGTGAAGTAAAAGGCGGCCCAACCAAATCCTAAGCCCATATCGCTCATAAAACCTTTGATCCAGGCAAGAATACTGTGAGTGTCGCTATCCTCCTCGTCCGTGTTTTCGGTATGGTTCTTCGCGGTATTGTTATCTGTATTAGCATCGGGGGGCCTAGCTGTTGATACCCCCTTATCCAATGCAACTTTCTCATCGGTTTTAGCATTCTCTTGCCCATCCATGTGTTGCTCAGGCTCAGGACTTGGCGATGCCAAATTAACCGGCCGTGACCGCGATGTTGTTGAATTGAGGGTCACTTCAAACACGTTAACCTCGGGCCAGAGGCTGCCAGCCATGATTTCCTGACGTAACTGCACTTTATCGGCCTCGGATAAATCCGTGCTATCTAAAGTATCTAACACCATATCGCGACGTTCAACGGCCGATAGCCCCTCAATGGGAGAGGCTTCCATGGTCTGTTTAAGCGCATAGATTTGCTCACGGGCACAGTCTGCATCACCACAGAGTCCAAGGGAGACAAGGGCTGGAATGGTCATTACGACGCTATTGATATCTTGAGGTGCTGAGTTTTGTTCACGGGAGGATTGATTCGATTGATGGAAATCCCATAAATTCCCCGCCGAGCTAAATAGCATTAACCCCAGCATGGCCGCATAAAGTCCCCATTTGAGTAAACGGCCAAACTGGCGACTGCGTTTTTCGATATAAATAATCCCCACCACCAAGAGCACAAACAGCCAATCCATTTGTTCGGCTAACATAGTAATAAATAAACCGTCGATTAACATGGCTAGCGCCCGCTTAAAGGGTGTGGCTAGCGGGGTATAAAGTACCGATTCGGCAATAGTAAATGCCTTAGGGGTAACCATAGTTCTTGGATCTTTGCCCAAGTCCGTTTGTTGTTGCTTCATGGTGTTGCAATCCAATCCTAATAAGCGTTTTTATAACCGAAACATCAAGTGGTTATTCCTATTGATGTTTCAAATCCTACTGATGTTAGCAAGAGGTTAACACAGTTAAACCCAGTGCCAATTGGGCTTTGCGAATAACAGAATTACCTTTAATAACTAAATAGAATAAAGAAGAACAAACAATCACTTCTAAATGCGCCACAGGCGATTATGATTCAATAGTGCAAACATAGGAGCAAGCAATCCATGAGCAAAATTTTCGAAGACAATTCATATACTATTGGCAACACCCCGCTAGTACGTTTAAACCGTGTTAGCCAAGGTAAAGTACTGGCCAAAGTCGAAGCACGCAATCCAAGTTTCAGTGTTAAATGCCGTATCGGTGCCAATATGATTTGGGATGCCGAGAAAAAAGGTTTGCTAACGAAAGATCATGAACTGATCGAGCCGACATCGGGTAACACGGGGATCGCACTCGCCTATGTCGCTGCCGCTAGGGGTTACAAGCTGACTCTCACTATGCCAAATACCATGAGCTTAGAGCGTCGCAAACTACTCAAGGCCCTAGGTGCAAACCTAGTGCTAACCGAAGGGGCAAAAGGCATGAAAGGCGCGATTGATAAAGCGGAGGAAATCCGTCAATCAGCCCCTGAAAAATATATTTTATTACAGCAATTTAATAATCCAGCCAACCCAGAGATCCATGAAAAACCACAGGTCCTGAGATCTGGAATGATACCGATGGTGCGGTGGATGTGTTTGTTGCCGGTGTGGGTACTGGCGGTACAATTACAGGTGTAAGCCGTTACTTGAAAAAAGTAGCGGGCAAAACCATTACTTCAGTTGCGGTTGAGCCAGCAGATTCTCCTGTGATTGCGCAAACCTTAGCAGGCTTACCTGTACAACCTGGTCCACATAAAATCCAGGGCATTGGTGCAGGATTTATTCCTGGTAACTTAGATTTAGAGTTGATTGACCGCGTAGAAGCAGTCACCAACGATGAAGCCATCGACATGGCCCGCCGCTTAATGCAAGAAGAAGGCATTTTAGTGGGTATTTCATCGGGTGCGGCTGTGGTTGCGGCAAACCGTATCGCGGCATTACCTGAATTTGCGGATAAAACCATCGTCGTGGTATTACCCTCGGCGGCAGAACGCTACTTATCTTCGGTATTGTTCCAAGGTCAATTTGGCGACGAAGAAAATATTCAGTAATTTGTCGGTTTTCCATGCAAAAACCCGGTTATAACCGGGTTTTTTTATAACTCTTCACGGCTCACTATCCACTCTATCCCTATAAACTTCTGTTCCCTAAATTTAGGTGACACTCAATGAATAAATTAAGTTAGGACCCAGTTCATAGTTTTTTAACACCGAACTGATTTTCGTGACTCAATTCGCTATAAAGGCATTATCTAAAGCCAACTAGCTCGTTTCTATGCCTTTTTACTCTGCTCCCCGTGATATCAACGCTTTTGATGCTAAATTTGAAGCTCAAAAAATTGCCTTCGGGCCAATCAGTTTCCAAGTTGCCCACTGCCTGATGAAGTTCAACATTCTAGCCACAATAGATAAGGCTGGCGGGAATGGCATCACCTTGACGGAATTGAGCCAATCCACCCAGATGAGTGAGTACGCCCTCGGTGTATTGCTCGATATGGGACTGAGCATGGGCTTGGTCTGGCAAAAGGATGCAACTTATATACTCGATAAGACAGGATATTTTCTGTTACATGATGATATGGGGGCAATCAATCTAAACTTTGTTCAAGATGTCTGCTATCAAGGTTTGTTCCAACTTGACAAGGCCCTCGCGGAAGGAACCGCGGCAGGATTAGCCGTATTTGGGGAATGGAATACTATCTATCCCGCCTTAAAAGATCTGCCATCGAAGGCGAAGGAAAGCTGGTTTGCCTTCGATCATTACTATTCAGATCATGCGTTTCCCGCCATTATTCCATTAGTCTTTAAGCATAATCCTAAGCACTTAGTCGATATCGGCGGCAATACTGGCAAGTGGGCATTCACTTGCTGCCAATACGAACCTGAGGTGGAAGTCACTATCATGGATTTTCCTGGCCAACTCGCTATTGCGGCGCAGCAAGCTGCCAAGTATGGATATTCATCACGAGTACATACCTTTGCCACGGATCTGCTAGATGAATCCCTGCCCTTTGTGGAAGGTGCCGATACTTACTGGATGAGCCAATTCCTCGATTGTTTCTCTAAAGCGCAGATCCTAAGCATTCTTAAACGCACCGCCAATGCCATGGCACAAGACAGCCAGCTTTTTATTGTTGAAACCTTCTGGGATAGGCAACCCTCTGCGGCTTCGGCTTACTGTGTAAATGCCACTAGCCTCTATTTTAGTGCTATGGCCAATGGCAATAGTCGTATGTATCACTCTAAGGACGTGTTGGCTTTACTGCAACAAGCGGGGTTATATGTTGATGAAGATACGGATAATTTAGGGCTTGGGCACACTTTACTGCGCTGTAAACTCAAACCAAACAGTAAATTTTAATTACGTTACAAATAAGTTTAATCAATTTTATTTACCGAACCCTCAGACATACACTGACATTATCAAAACAGCGTCCTCTATTGGGGCAATGTTAAGCAATGTCAGTATTGAGAGGTAAGTAAAATGACTTCAAAACGCAAACGCTGGACAGCAAAAGCCGCCAAATTACCTAGCCCTATGGCAGGGTTAGCGCTCGCCATTGCTAGCTTAGGTTGGGCCTTTGAAAGTATGCTACCTTCACTCCAAGGTACGGGCCAGCTCACAGGCGCTATCATAGCTTCGCTGTTGTTAGTGCTGCTTAGCGGAAAATTTTTACTCCATCCCAACATTTTAAAGGACGAACTCAGCCACCCTATAATTGGCAGCGTGATCCCCACATTTGCCATGGCATTGATGGTGGTATCGAACCTGCTCGGCCATTATTTCCCCCATGCGGGATTAACCCTTTGGTTAGCCGCCATTATTATCCATTTCGTCTTTTTAGGGGCGTTTATCTACTACCGCACTATCGACTTTAAACTTGAACATATGGTGCCAAGCTGGTTTGTGCCACCGATTGGCATCATAGTGGCTGCGGTATCTTTCCCAAGCAATGGCGAACCTTGGTTAGTTAACCTGATTTTAGCCTTCGGTATGCTCGCATATTTAGTCATGCTGCCACTGATGCTCTATCGCTTAATTTTCTGCCAAGCAGTACCTGAAGCGGCTAAACCAACAATTGCAATCCTCGCCGCTCCAGCCAGCTTATCCTTAGCGGGCTACTTAACCGTGTGCGAGCAACCTTCGATTGCCGTGGTCGCCGTCTTAGCGAGTATTGCCGTCTTGATGACAGCGGTGATTTACCTCGCCTTCTTCCATCTACTACAACTGCCTTTTAGCCCAGGCTATGCCGCGTTTACCTTTCCAATGGTGATCGGTGCAACGGCACTGTTTAAAACCGCCCACTGGCTTGAGCAATTTAGTCAAATGGGCGAGCTCACTCATTGGGTAAGATTACTCGCCGATTTCGAACTCGGCGTAGCTACCCTAGTGGTTGCTTATGTCGCTATAAGGTATTTCATCCATTACCTGCCTAAGTCTATTCATAGAATGCATAACGATACTAGGGTTTAACTTAAGCAATAAGTGTAAAAATGCTAGAAACTGTTTGACTACTTAATATCCCAATCTGATTTTACAAAATATTCGTATGACAAAAATGAGTAAATTTAACCCCCTTATTTTATTTAATTAAACGAACCTACATTTAGAGTGTTTTACAAGCAGATTCTCCATAAAACAGTTAAATTAAATTGAAAACACTGAATACCTGAAAGTCACTAAATAAAAGGGGCTCAAACGTTAAACCAAACCGTACAGCATCTATTATATTAAGATAGTTTCAATACACCAACCCTTATAAATACAGTACCCAAAACCGTATAAAACAGATGTCTAAATTAAAATCTAAATATACGAAAAAAGTATAATTATTTTATTTTTACAATAAAATTAAATTTTCACAAAAAATAAACAAGCAAGAAACAACAGGTTAAAACAAAAGCTTAATTTGTTACCAAAATCCATTCAAACCATCTAAATCCCGCTTAAAACCACAGTAAATAAACAAAATAAAGTCATTTAAATAACAACTAACATTTAAGCGTTGCAACTTACATAAATTCACACTGTTGCACTTGTTATTTTCTTGTGGTTATATCTTGTTCCTAATTAAATAGGCACTTATTTCTTACAACGTTCCGTATTTAATTAAAATAACAACTAAACAAACAACAAGTATTAAGGGAGAATGATATGCGCGCTAATTCAACATTAGCCAAAGCAGTTCGCTTTGCGTTAATTGGTGGTGCCACTACTGCGGCTTTATCAACTTCAGCTATTTATGCTGCTGAAGATGGTGCAAAAGTTGAACGTATCGAAGTAACAGGTTCTCGTATTAAGCGTACGGATATGGAAGGTTCATCACCCGTTACAACTATTGATGCTTCTCAAATTGAAAAAACAGGTGAACTTAGTATTACAGATGTTCTCAGAAGAAGTAATTTGAACTCATTCGGTTCTTTCTCTGAGCGTTCAGGAAGCAGTGCTCAATCACAAGCAACCATTAACTTACGTGGTGCAGGCGAAGACCGCACATTAGTATTGTTAAATGGTAAACGTATGCCAGGTTCACCTACTTTAGGTGGCACTGCAGTCAACTTAAACACTATCCCTACTGCTGCGATTGAGCGTGTTGAAGTGTTAACAGATGGTGCCTCAGCTGTTTATGGTTCAGATGCGGTAGCGGGTGTTGTCAACATTATTTTGAAACAAGGCTATGAAGGACTAGAAGTTTCTGCGACAGCAACACAACCGACACAAGACGGTGGTGAAGAATGGAAAGCCCACATTGTGGGTGGTACTGTCGGTGAGAAAGGTAACGTGACCTTCTCATTTGAACACTTAAATCGTGAAATCATTTATCAACGTGACCGTTGGTTCTCTAGTTCAACCAATGTGTTAGCACCGAAGTTTGATGATACTACTGGTGTGTCTATCTATGCGCGTAACTTCTTAGATATGACGACTGGTGGTTTCCAACCACTTACCGCTTGTAATAACCCCCAAATGGTTGGCGGTGGCCACATTTATGATGCAGGAAGTGGTGACTATGTTTGTGGTTATGACTATACCGCAGAAGCTGCTGACCATGCTGCACGTTCATACACTGCGGGTTATGTGAATGGCGAGTATGAGCTGTCTGATGAAATTACCTTCAAAGGACAAGGCCTTTTCGCTCGTAACGAAACCTTCGGTCGATATGCTCCGGCGGCGGGTTGGTTCAACGTTGCTCCAGGTCAGGTAGACGTTCAAAACTATGATGCCGCAGGCAACATGACTGGTGTAACCAAAAACCAAAATGCGGGTCGTGTTTACTATCGCTTTACCGATGTCGGTACCCGTGATGCCAACACCATCGATTACAGCACTGATATCCAATTAGGATTAGTAGGTAACCATGATAGCTTTGGCTGGGATGTGACTTACCACTATAACCTCGCTGAAAACAGCAACTACGGTACTGGCTATGTACACAGACCGACTGTAGAGAAGTATGTGAAAGACGGTATCTTCAATTTCGGTCCTGAAGGTAACTCAGCCTCTGTTATCGCAGATATGGCGCATCAAACACTCAAGCAAGACATCATGGAATTCCAAAGTCTAAACGCTGGGATTAACTTTGAGGCCATTGAGTTACCAGCAGGTAACATTGGTTGGTATGTGGGTGCTGAAGCACTGCAATACAAATACGAAGCTAACGTAGACGCGCAAACTGCTGCCGGTGATGTCATTGGTTCATCTGGTAATGGTTCATCAGGCGACCGTGATGTTTACGCTGTATTTGCAGAATCTATCATCCCAGTCACTGAAGACTTAGAATTGAACTTAGCATACCGCTATGACAAATACTCAGACTTTGGTTCAGCGACTACGCCTAAAATCGCGTTAAGATACCAAGTCATTGATGATGTTGTTTTCCGAGCATCTTGGGGACAGGGCTTCCGTGCACCATCACTATCAGACCTCCTAGCTGCTGATGCGTTTAGTGCTGATACTGCGACAGACTATCACTACTGTGACGTACAAGGTACGCCTGTTGCTGACTGTAAAGCAAAACAGTATGACGTGACACGTAAAGCAAACAAAGAACTTGATCCAGAAACATCAGACTTCTACAACTTAGGTTTAGTGTGGGATATCACTGATAATCTAAGCACTAAAGTTGAGTACTACAATCTGAAGATTGATGACGTAATCACCTTTGTGTCATTAGACTCGCTCTTGAAAGAAGAACAAAAAGTAGGTTATGGCAACTTAAGCCGTGGTGAAATTGTCCGTGCAGGTAACACTGCAGATGGTAAATTACTGGCTGCTACAACACCAAAAGCAAACGGTAATGGTTTTGAAACCTCAGGTATTGATTTCAACGTCACTTATTCTGGTTTTGAGACTGGAATCGGTGAGTTTGGTACAAGCTACGACTTAACTTACGTATTGAATTATGACGAAGAAGAGTATTTTGACGGCCCTGTAAACGATAAAATTGGTCGCAATGGCATGCCACAAATTCGTTTTACTTGGGCAATAGACTGGACTTATGGTGAACATTCAGCATCGATTATTTCTCAATATATCGACAGTCAAGCAGAACGTACCGATCCTAAGACATATCAACAAATCGGTCACTTAACGTCCCAAACAACGTTTGACTTAAGCTACGCTTATAACACGTCTTGGAATGGTAAAATTGGCTTGGGTATCCGTAACCTAACTAACGAAGATCCAGTTCTGAACTCTGATTTAGAATACGATAAGTCTCTGTATAACCTATACGGTCGTACATACACAATGACTTATACTCAAAAGTTCTAATCTAAATTAGCACTAACAAAAACGGCATCCTTGGATGCCGTTTTTTTATCTAGCTAACTAAACCCAAGATAATGTGCACCAAGCACTACCACACTTGAGACCAACATCAGCAGCAACATAAAACGCCATACAAACTTCAACCAATTCCCCCAATCGACGCGGCATACCCCAAGGGTTGCCATCAAAGACGCGGAGGTTGGCACTATGATATTGGTGAGTCCATCCCCTAATTGAAAGGCTAATACCGCCACTTGGCGCGTAACACCGACGATGTCAGAGAGTGGTGCCATCAGCGGCATAGTCAAGGCTGCCTGCCCTGACCCCGACGTCACAAAAAAATTAAATACCGATTGAAACAGCAACATAAACCAGGCAGATAAAGCATCGGGTAGATGACCAATCACTCCGCCCGCGCTGTTTAGTATCGAATTAAGCACACTCGGTTCAGTCGGGGCCCCGCCGCCGAGCAGGAGTAAAATCCCCGAGGCACATCCCACCAAGAGCGCTGGCTCTAACATGGTTTTTGCGCCTTCTTTAAAACTCTGCGCCACCCTGTTAAGCGTCAAACCATTGAGTTTAAATACACAACCAATAACGCCAGCGACTATGCCCATAGTAAAAAACTGACTGGCAATTTCAGGGATAAACCATGCCTTAGCGACCACACCCAAAATCACCCAAACCATAGTCAAGACTAAGGTGAGCAGGACTAAAAGGTCACCGAAGTTGAATCGGCTCTCAAGTGTTGCATTGGCATGATGCTCACGGAAAAAACCATCAGATTGATAGCTGTGGGACAATCTAGGCTGCCGCTGAATTTTATGGGCATAACGCATGGTAAAGACAATGCCAAGCAAGGTGAACCCAAGCCACATAGGGAAGCGCAACTCACTGCCAGATAATACGGGGATACCCGCAATACCTTGGGCTATCGCCACACTAAAGGGATTCATCCAAGAACTGGCAAAGCCAATTTGGGTCGCCACATAGGTCACCATTACAGTGGTGATGCCGTCATACCCTAAACGGATCATTAGCGGGCAAATAATGATGGCAAAAGCAATCGCCTCTTCTCCCATGCCGAACACGGCGCCGCCTAAGGAAAACAGTGTGAATATCACCGGAATGAATAACTTTTCATTACCGCGGGTTTTATCGATTAATTTCAAGATACCGTTATCTATGGTGCCCGTGGCCATCACCACCCCGAAGGACCCGCCAATCACCAACATAAACATAATAACGCCGATGGCGCTGCCCCACTTAGAGCCCGACGTTAATCCCTCGAAGGCAAAGTTAAAAAAGCCAACCCCGCCCTCACCTTTAAATAAAGCAACGGGTTGCAGTTTAGGCTCACCCGATTCATCGAGTTGATAGACAAAAGAATTAGGATCTACAACGGTTCTAACTTTATCAACACCCTCAGCTAAATAGTGCACCTCTTGGGTTTGAAACGAGCCAATAGGGATAAAGTAAGTCATCAACCCTGCGAACAATGCCACAAAAAAGATGATCACTAAGGTATCTGGCATGGTGAAGTTAACAGCTTTGGGGGCCATTGGGGATACATTGGCTGTCTTGGTTGCCTCGTGTGGCTGAGATGTCATAAGCGCGCCATTTTTATCGTGAAATTGAAAGGCCGCACTATAAACTAAATTTCATAGAATCAACATCGACACCGCCAACCAGTGGAACAACAGGGCTTACAACACAATTAACAACAAAGAGTGAAGCAGCTCTAAAATCCGCATTCAAGATCATGACTTTACTTGTAGGCACCTCGGCTCAGACTTAAAATCGTTGCCAACAAACCATCAATAAAATTGATGGTTTTCATTGCCGCATTTTTCAGTTAGGAGCCCATCACTACATGAAGTACTCACTCAAGCAAATTGCCGTTTTCGATGCTGTCGCCAGCCTTGAGAGTGTGAGTGCCGCCGCCAGAAAACTCTCCATGACACAGTCCGCCGTCAGTATGTCCCTCGGTCAACTCGAAAGTCTGCTCGGTCGACCTCTCTTTATTCGTCAAGGAAATAGACTCACATTAAGTCACTGGGGAAACTGGTTACGCCCTAAGGCAAGGCGATTATTACAGGATGCTCAACAGATCGAATTAGGTCTACATGAGCAACATTTAATCAGTGGTAGAGTGAAACTTTGTTCCAGCCAAACTGCCGCTGAGCATCTGCTACCCGAGCTTATCAGCAAGATTGATACTGATTTTCCCGAATTACGCATCGAATTGATGGTAGAAAACAGTGATAACGTTGTCGAAGGCTTACTGAACTATGAGTTCGATTTAGGGATTATCGAAGGTCGAAACGATGATAGCCGTCTCCATCAAGAACAATGGTTAGATGACCATTTAGTGGTGATCGCCTCCCCTCATCATCCCTATGCTCGCTACGAAAGCACCAGCTTGTCACAGCTTGAACAGGCAAAATGGGTGCTAAGAGAACAAGGTGCGGGGACGCGGCGCATTTTTGATGGTGCCATTCATGGGGTCATTGAAAAATTAAATGTCTGGAAAGAATATGAGCATGTCCCACTGCTCAAGGCCTTAGTTAAAAATGGCCCCTATCTAAGCAGCCTTCCCTTCTTAGATGTGGAAAAAGATGTGGCTAATGGTGAACTGGTTATTCTGTCAACACCGCAACTCAATATGAAACGTCACTTATCTTTTATATGGCGAACTGATGCGGGCGAAAATCCATTACGCGACTGCGTCATAACGGAAGCGAGACGATTAATCAGGCACAGACAAACGCTGATTAAGCGTTAAAGCGAATATCCCGACATTGCCATAACAATGCCGAGATTGGTACAACACACTAGCTTAATAGCCGTTTCGAATTGTAGATCACTTTATAGAATGAGCAGGGTATCGGTCAGCAGGCCCTCTGTGCCGTGGATGGAGGTGGCTCTCTCAGGGAAGAGTAATGCCGTGCCTGCGTCCGATATCCTGCGATCTAGCATAATGAGGAATCCGCTATTTAGTCATAGAATGCCTCACACACCACCTTAGCGATGTGCTCTCGGTTTATCATGCCGCATAACTGGCCTTGCTCTATCACAGGATATGCACTAGGTCGGCTAGATGATGCATGGCGTAATCGCTCCTCGTAGCTTTGGTAGCTGCTTGCGAGCATCAATCCCGTATCCGTCACAGGGAATAGTTTCTGGCGATCGACAACCATCAGTTCAATTAAGGCATCGAGGGGATCCTTAGGGGATACAGTTAACACTTCGGTTTGCATTAAGTCCCCGACCTTGTCAGGAACACCCCGGGTAAATTCCTGCGCCCAAAGACTACGCAGTAAGTCCTGTTGTGAAATAAATCCCACTAGAGCGTGTTTATTATCGACAACAGGCGCACAACGCACTTGAGCCTCACTCAACACCTTCAATCCGAAATACACAGATTGATCAGCGTTCAGGGTGATAGGCGCAGGGTCCATCACATCACTCACACGCATTTTAGGGATAGGCTTTGAAGTCACTTTTGCATTTAACATAATAGATTGTTCTCCAGTTGATACAGTTTGAATATAAGGCTCAAAAATATTGGCAGGCTGACACTGAGTCGACATTGCCGTACATGACACTGGGCAAGTCGTCGAGGGGTGCGCCAAAGGATTAACAAGGGTTAACTTAGGGTGATCAATATTCGGGGTATGCGTTCCTTTCGCTTGTTCAATCCACCAGTAACCCAATCCAACCAAGATCCCACCGCCAACGATGTTGCCGAGGGTGACGGGTATGAGATTATTAAGAATAAAGTGGCTGATAGTTAAATCATTGAATTGAGAGGCTTCAACGCCAATCGAAGTGAAAAATGACGGCTCGGCAAAGGTGTGAATGGCGATGCCTAAAGGCACCATAAACAAGTTAGCAATACTGTGTTCAAAGCCACTACTCACAAACATGGCCACGGGTAACATCAATAAAATCGCTTTAGTTAAGGCATCACGACTGGCAAAAGTCATCCATACCCCTAAGCACACCAACATGTTACAGAGGATGCCTAGGCTAAATGCCTGCAACCAACTATGGTGTAATTTATGCTGAGCAATCGTTAGGGCATTAAGCCCCCATAATCCCCCATCGAGCTGATACATACGGGCTGACATAATCAACAACAACATCAACATAGCACCGAGCAAGTTACCTAAATACACCCGCCCCCAACACATGCCCAACTGTTTGCTAGTGACTCGCCTCTGTGCCCAAGCGACTGAACTCAGCACTGTGCTAGTAAAGAGCTCCCCACCACAGATCACCACCAGCATTAACCCTAAGCTAAATGCCAATCCCCCCACTAAACGTACTAACCCCCACGCACTTCCCGCAGCCCCTGTGGTGACCGTGATATAGAACACAAAGGCCAAAGCGATAAAGGCCCCAGCAAATGCGGCCAACCCAAAGGATTGCCACACCGATTTAACGATCTTACTTTGGCCATAGTATTCAGCTTGTTGATAGAGACTAGGCTTATCGGCGTCACTCTTTCCGCGTTGACCTTGAGTCGATACTAGCGCTGGGTTTAAGTGCCGTGGCGCCCCCATGCGAGCATCATAGTGTGATGCTTTCATGTTATTGCGCTCCAACGTTGAGTAATGCCCTAACAAATCCCGCACACAACATAAGTTTCTCCAGTAATTTCATTGCTCTGTGAATCGTTCACTCAAACAATACGCTGAAGACTTGCTCAATAAAATTGGATAATAATGATGACAACCATCAAAAACACTGATGAACCGTCGTATCATAAAAGCAGATGTTAAGAATTAAACCAAAAATCAACAAATTATTTAAATAATTGTTTTAAATGGATAATTTCAATCTTAAATGTAAGGGGTGCAAAAACATATTGAATAATACTCAGGGTAAAGGTGGATGCGCGTATAACGCCTTATCTTGCTCAACGTCTAAATAGGGATAACTGACAAGGCAATACACTCAATACCAGCCCATTATCAGCCCAACTGATAGACAAAAGCCCTTACTCAATCGAGCTGGCAATTTTAGTGATACATCACACTTACCCCGGCAAGCATAGCGATCTAATGCTCATTAGCGTGTCACTTTTCAGAACGACTCTCGTTTTTGCATCGTTTCGTAGGGCAACAACACAAAATGGATAACAAATGTGATCAATAGGTAACGCAATATGCGTGCCTAAGCGTCAACTTTTCATATTCGCCCGTCTAAGTTGTTAAGTGCCTCCCAATTCACTAAAACAGCCATTTCAGATTTATTGATACCTAGTGATGGGACTAGACTCTTATGTTAAGATTTATAAGGTAAATTGGTCTTACCAATTTAGATAATATAAATTTCGATACTATGGGGACTATGTTCAGCACTATTGGTCCACATCGACGATAAAAATGTGGCGATTCCTCACTTGTAAGCATGCAAGAAAGGTTTTTGTCGACACCATGAAACACGCTCAGTTTTCATCAAATGATGAATCACAATGTTCTTTTCGGAGAATGAGAAACTATGTCTGAAACAGTCAATAAAGCAGAAAGTGAAGCCCCAGAGCGCACCTACAGAGAGCTGCACCGTCCAGCTTCTCAGTTTGTCTCTCGCGAAGCCTATTTAGAGCATGAACTTAAAATCATGAAGCCCAGACGCTGGGGATTAAATTTACCGGGTCGTGATTTTCGTTTTGAATGGGAAGACCTCGTCCCCGCACTCGCAGGAACCATTGGGATTACAGTGATGTATTCAGCTGTGATGGCCGCATGGGCAGCGGGACTCACTGAGCGTTGGGAGCACATCAACTTAGGCGCAGAGTTCGCCATCCAAGTTGTACGCGTCGAAATGCTTATCCCTGCTTTACTCTTTTGTATCATTAGCTCAGGTTTTATTAATCCTCGCGCCAACTTAGGTGGTAACCATGGCCCGATGATACCTTTGATTGGTGCCATCGCTCTAGCGGGTGCACATCCCCTTGCCCTCGCAATCCTGATTGGTGTTTTCGGCTTAATTCTCAGTTATTTCAAAGGAGGATCTCGGCTTGTTAACCTGACAAGTAGTGGTGTGGCAGGAGGATTATTAGTCTTCCTCGGTTTTATGGGTGCTAAAAGCCAAATCGGCTCACTCTTCGAATGGTCTAGCGGCCTACAGGCAAAACATAGTCTTGATTATTCATTAGGTTATGTGGCGTTTGCTATCTTGCTGGTCAATGTCATTTTATATGCTTACCTCGCAAAAGTAGGAAAGCGCTGGCTTGCCATTCCACTGTGCTCAATCACAGCAATTGCCTTAGCCTTTGGCTTAGGGGCCGGACTTGACCTTAAATTTGTTACCGAACCAGGGATCCCTAATCTAAATCCCGTTTATTGGTGGGGTTCTACCGAACATGGATGGCAGTTAGGTTTACCTAATATGGCACATTTTATCGCTTCGCTGCCCTTTGCCATCCTAGCCGTTGCCATGTGGTCACCCGACTTTTTAGGTCACCGTATTTTCCAAGAATTGAATTACCCTAAAGGCGCTGAAAAAGTATTAATGGATGTCGATGACACTATGACGACTTGCTCGCTACGCCAAATGATAGGAACAGCAGTGGGTGGAGGTAACATTACCTCTTCATGGGGCACATATATGATCCCAGCGGCCATCGCAAAACGTCCTATTCCTGCGGGGGCCATTTTACTTGGTAGCCTATGTATCATTGTGGCCATCATTGGCTATCCAATGGATGTGACCGTCTGGCGCCCTGTGATGTCTATCGCTCTATTAGTGGGTGTGTTTTTACCCCTGCTAGAAGCGGGTCTGCAAATGGTCAAAGACAATCTCAGTAGTCAAGCTGCGGGGATCTGTATTTTTGCCTCCTTCGTGGCTAACCCAGTTCTCGCTTGGGCACTCACAATGTTATTAGATAACAATGGCCTTATCGGCGATAAAGAGCGTCCAAAGACATTGTCATTTGCCGATCGTATCGTGATTCCAGGGCTGGCATTTGTGATTTGTCTTGCCGCTATGCTCGCTGTTGGGATGATCGAAGGCATACCTGCACTTCTATAATCCTATGGGTGGAGAGTCAACTTTGATTGACTCTCCACTCGATAACTCGCTTCAATATCAATGATACATAGTCAAATAGCTTGAGTTATATAGATTTTTTTATAATAAAGCCCCTTGACTATGTACCCTTGAACTTAACATGACACCGACACGCACAAGTTAACCAGCTTGTCGTTACAAGCCTGCGTGATCCTGTATCAATTAAGTTGTTGGGTAGTTTTTTTCCCTATTTTCATTTTGCATCAGCCGACAATTTGATGCGATGCAATCGAAACTTAGAGGGATAAATGCTACCTCGGTAACAAATTTAGCATTAAGTATTGGCAAACTGACCTGATAATGGTGCGGACGAATAAGAGCTATGCTAATATTTTTATGGACAATTGGTCTTACCAATTAACTGATGTTTTACGTATAGCCGATAATCGAACTACGCGAACATTTGCCCTCTTATCGGATATCAATAAACAGCATTTTTGAAGTGCCTCACTTCAAAACACAGTTCCCATCATAGGGCGTCATCATGAAGGGAGCTTTATTCAGGAATGAGCTATTGGCTTTTACTCGCACCACAGAGTGCTTAACGCCAATAACCTTTATCTCAACTAGAAGGTATTAGTACGATGACCGACAAAACTGAACTGTTTGCCAATGCGTGGGAGGGTTTTACTCCTGGTGATTGGAAATCCGAAGTCAATGTGCGTGACTTTATCCAACAAAACTACGCTCCCTATGAAGGCGACGAATCATTTCTAGCCGGTGCCACCCAAGCGACCACGAGCCTGTGGGACAAGGTCATGGAAGGCATTAAACAGGAAAACCGCACTCACGCCCCTGTTGATTTCGATACTAAGATGGTCTCCACCATCACTTCCCACGACGCTGGCTACATCAATAAAGAATTAGAAACTATCGTTGGTTTACAAACGGATGCGCCGCTAAAACGCGCCATGTTGCCCAACGGTGGTATTCGTATGGTGGAAAGCTCCTGCGCCGCATACGATCGCGTGCTGGATGAAGACGTTAAATATGTCTATTCAGAACTGCGTAAAACCCATAACCAAGGCGTGTTCGATGTTTACACTCCAGAGATTATGGCTTGCCGTAAATCGGGCGTATTAACGGGTTTACCCGATGCCTATGGTCGTGGCCGTATCATTGGCGACTATCGCCGCGTCGCACTCTACGGTATCGATTACCTAATGAAAGATAAATTTGCCCAATTTAGCTCACTGCAGGCGCAGTTTGAAGCGGGTGAAGATTTATCCAGCGTTATTCAATTACGCGAAGAAATTGCCGAGCAACACCGCGCACTAGGCCAAATGAAGAAAATGGCCGCTAAATACGGTTTCGATATTTCTCGCCCAGCGACTAACGCAAAAGAAGCGATCCAGTGGACTTACTTCGGTTACTTAGCCGCAGTGAAGAGCCAAAACGGCGCTGCCATGTCATTAGGCCGTACTTCTTCTTTCCTCGATATCTATATTGAGCGCGATCTGAAAAATGGCACTTTAACTGAGCAACAAGCTCAGGAAATGATTGACCATTTCGTGATGAAACTGCGTATGGTTCGCTTCCTACGCACCCCAGAATACGATGAACTGTTCTCCGGCGACCCAATTTGGGCGACTGAATCAATCGGCGGTATGGGCTTAGACGGTCGTACGTTAGTGACTAAATCAAGCTTCCGTTTCTTGAACACCCTTTACACTATGGGCCCAAGCCCAGAGCCAAACATCACAGTACTGTGGTCAGATAAACTGCCCATCGGTTTCAAAAAGTACTGCGCGAAAGTGTCTATCGACACTAGCTCAATCCAATATGAAAACGATGACTTAATGCGTCCAGATTTCCAATCTGACGATTACGCTATCGCCTGTTGTGTAAGCCCTATGGTTGTGGGTAAACATATGCAGTTCTTCGGTGCCCGCGCCAACTTAGCCAAAACTATGTTGTATGCAATTAACGGTGGCGTTGACGAAAAACTGAAAATCCAAATCGCGCCAAAAGCCGACCCAATCACAGATGAAGTGCTCAACTTTGACGACGTGATGAATCGCTTAGACGGTTTAATGGATTGGTTAGCGACGCAATATGTCACGGCACTAAACTCAATCCATTACATGCACGACAAGTACTCCTACGAAGCGGCGCTGATGGCACTGCACGACAGAGACGTACGTCGCACTATGGCTTGTGGTATTGCGGGGCTTTCTATCGCAGCCGACTCACTGTCAGCCATCAAGTTCGCCACAGTTAAACCGGTGCGTGATGAAAATGGCATTGCCGTTGATTTCGAGATCAGCGGTGACTATCCAAAATTTGGTAACAACGACCCACGTGTTGACGATATCGCCTGTGACTTAGTCGAGCGTTTTATGGCGAAAATTCGCGACCGTAAAATGTACCGCAATGCGATCCCAACGCAGTCAATTCTCACCATCACCTCAAACGTGGTTTATGGTAAGAAAACAGGTAATACCCCCGATGGCCGTCGTTCAGGAGCACCATTTGCACCGGGTGCAAACCCTATGCATGGCCGCGATGAAAAAGGCGCAATCGCTTCATTAACTTCAGTGGCTAAACTGCCATTTGCCCACGCTCAAGACGGTATCTCTTATACTTTCTCTATCGTGCCAAATGCTTTAGGTAAAGATGAAGATGGCCGCCGCACTAACTTAGCGGCACTGATGGACGGTTATTTTACCCATAACGAAGGACATGAAGGTGGCCAACACTTGAACGTCAACGTGATGAACCGCGAAATGCTTGAGGATGCTGTCATCAACCCAGACAAGTACCCGCAGCTCACTATCCGTGTTTCTGGCTACGCAGTGCGCTTTAACTCACTGACGCCAGAGCAACAGCAAGATGTGATCACCCGTACTTTCACTAAAGGTCTGTAAACTAAATTAGGTAAGGCTGTAGTACAATGTACTGCAGCCTCACTAATTTAAACAGGAGTCACAATGGCAGTTACCGGTCGGATCCACTCGGTGGAATCCTTTGGCACAGTAGATGGTCCAGGCATACGGTTTATCACCTTTATGCAAGGCTGTTTAATGCGCTGCCAATATTGCCACAACCGTGATACTTGGGATCTTGATGGTGGCAAGGAAGTTCAGGTCGATGAGTTAATGAGTCAAATTATTAGCTATCGACCTTTTCTCGATGCCAGTAATGGCGGCGTCACCGCCAGCGGTGGAGAAGCCATTTTACAGGCTGAATTCGTCGCCGAATTATTTAAGGCCTGTAAAAAAGAAGGTATTCACACTTGCTTAGATACCAATGGTTTTGTGCGTAAGTATACGCCCATTATCGACGAGTTACTGGACCATACCGATTTAGTCCTGCTCGATATCAAGCAAATGAATGACGACAAACATATAGAGTTAACTAAGGTCAGCAATCACAGAACATTGCAGTTTGCGCAGTATCTGGCCAAACGCAATCAGCCGACTTGGATACGCTATGTGGTGGTGGGTGGATTTACCGAGGATGAAGCATCGGCATTACAGCTAGCCGAGTTTATCAAGCCCATGAAAAACGTTGAAAAGGTAGAATTACTGCCCTACCACGAACTCGGTAAACACAAATGGGAAGCCATGGGAGAAACCTATCAACTCGATGGCGTATCACCACCGAGCCGAGAGACCATGGAAAAAATCAAAGCCGTTTTTGCTCGGCAAGGGATAAATGCGGTTTATTAGGACGCCAAGGGAGGCTTAAAGCTCCTCCCAATAACTGGCATCTAAGCGCTCAAAGGCTATTTTTAAGATGAGCGCCATATCGAGGTAACACGCCTTAGCGCCCAAGGATTGGCAATGAATGCCCATGGCAGACAATTTCGCACTCAACTGATTACTCCAGTCGAACAGCGATAACGGTAATGGATGGCGCGCACGCCAGCCTAACCACAATAAGCCCTGCAGCGGCAGGCTGATAAAAAACAACGCGATAGTGAGGGCTTGGGGTAAAAACGCCCAACCATAGGTATACAACTGACTCACACTCGCCAAAATCGCCAGCACTGGCATCACCAGAATGGCAAGCTGAGTGGCGCGTACCACCCGATACTCAGGAAAATACAAACCCAGTTGTCTAACCATAGGCCAAGTCTTCATATAACGACGACCGTCACCTAAGGTTTTGAGAATATTGATACTCAATTTTAGACACCTACAACAGAGGAACACTGCTTTTACCATAGCACAATCTGGCACTACGCCCCAAGACTGTGATGGCAAATACTCAAGCGTTCCCAAGATTTTGAATCGTTAACTTAAACACAATGGCAAAAGGTTTACACATGTCTAATAAACTGGTTTTAGTACTCAATTGCGGTAGCTCTTCACTCAAATTTGCCGTCATTGACGCGCAAACAGGTGACGATCAGATCTCTGGCCTAGCCGAGTGTTTTGGCTTAGAAGACTCACGCATTAAATGGAAAATCAATGGCGAAAAGCATGAGTCCTCCTTAGGTGCTTTCACCGCTCACCGCGAAGCCGTTGAATTTATCGTCAATAAAATCCTCGCAGGTCAACCCGAATTAGCGGCACAAATTCAAGCCGTGGGTCATCGTATCGTACACGGTGGTGAAAAGTTCACCCGTTCAGTGATTATCGACGAACATGTGATCAAAGGCATTGAAGAGTGTTCATCACTGGCACCATTACATAACCCAGCCCACCTTATCGGTATCCGCGCGGCCATTGCTTCTTTCCCTAAACTGCCACAAGTCGCTGTGTTTGATACCGCATTCCACCAAAGCATGCCAGAGCGCGCTTTTATCTATGCCCTGCCTTATAAATTGTACCGCGAGCATGGTATCCGCCGTTATGGCATGCACGGCACTAGCCATTTATTCGTTAGCCGCGAAGCGGCAAAAATGCTTAACAAACCCTTAGCTGAAACCAATGTGATCTGTGCGCATTTAGGTAACGGTGCCTCAGTGACTGCGGTTAAAGGTGGTAAGAGTGTCGACACTTCTATGGGACTCACTCCGCTCGAAGGCTTAGTCATGGGCACTCGTTGTGGTGATATCGACCCATCCATCATCTACCACTTAGTGCACCAACTCGGTTACACACTGGAAGAAGTCAACAATCTGATGAACAAGCAAAGTGGTCTGCTCGGGATCTCTGAGCTGACCAACGATTGCCGCGGCATCGAAGAAGGTTACGCCGACGGCCATAAAGGCGCGACCTTAGCCTTAGAAATCTTCTGTTACCGCTTAGCTAAGTACATCGCCTCTTACACTGTACCACTGGGCCGTTTAGATGCGCTCGTCTTTACTGGCGGCATTGGTGAAAACTCAGAATTAATTCGTACAAAAGTGCTCAACCTATTAGAAATATTCAATTTCCATGTCGATAGCGAACGTAATAAGGCGGCTCGCTTCGGTAAAAAAGGCATCATCACTCAGGATAACAGCACAGTGGCCATGGTGATCCCGACTAATGAAGAGTGGGTTATCGCCGAAGACTCCATTACACTGATCAACAAATAATAAGATGATCTAAGCCGTTTGCTCACCCAAACGGCTTTATTGTTAGCGACCTACAGCTAACACATTTACAAGCAATTTCGCAGATATTTATCTGCCAAAAACCATCGAACTTAGAGGTTTTTATGTCCCGAAATATTATGTTAATTCCCATAGGCACAGGTGTTGGCCTGACCTCCTTAAGCCTTGGAATGGTGCGCGCCTTAGAGCGCCATGGGGTTAAAGTGCAATTCTTTAAACCCATTTCCCAATTGCGTCCCAATGACAACGGCCCAGAACGCTCGACCACCATTTTAAGCAAGTCGCCAACAGTTAATCCGTTAGAGCCCTTCGATATGGCCCATGCGGAAGCCTTAATTCGTGCAGATCAAACCGATGTGTTGATGGAACAAATCATTGCCCGTACAGCGGAATGTGCCAGCAATACTGAAACGTTAATTGTTGAAGGTTTGGTCCCAACCCGTAGTCATCCCTTCGCCGATGACGTTAACTACGCCATCGCCAAAGCCATGGATGCGGATGTGATCTTTATCGCCACACCGGGCAGCGACACACCGACAGGCCTAATGAATCGCCTCGAAATCGCCTATAACTCTTGGGGTGGCAAAAAGAACAAACGCCTAATTGGCGCTGTGATCAACAAAATTGGTGCGCCAGTGGATGATGAAGGTCGTGCACGCCCCGATTTATCTGAAGTGTTTGATCACCAAGCGACTCTGCGTTCCGATGCCGCCAGTATGTTCCAGCTACCAGGTAAGAGCCCGCTGCGTATCTTAGGTAGTGTGCCCTACAATCTCGATTTAGTTGCCCCCCGAGCCTCCGACCTTGCCAAGCATTTACGTGCACGTATTCTGAATGCCGGTGAAATGCACACCCGTCGCCTACGTAAAGTGACCTTCTGTGCGCGCAGCATCCCCAATATGGTTAACCATATTAAAACGGATTCCCTACTGGTGACCTCGGGCGACCGCTCGGATGTGATCGTTTCAGCGTGTCTTGCCGCCATGAACGGCGTTAAGATTGGCGCACTGCTACTCACCGGCAGCTACGAGCCAGAGCCTGAAATTCTCAAGCTCTGCGAACAAGCCTTCGAAACAGGTTTACCGGTTTTCCTCATCGATACCAACACTTGGCAGACTTCACTAAACATCCAACGCTTCGACCACGAAGTGCCTGTGGATGATGCGGTACGTATCGATTTAGTGCAGGAATATGTCGCCGGCCATATCGACCAGAGCTGGATTGAAAGCGTCACTAAAAACTCTCCACGGGAACACCGCCTGTCGCCACCCGCGTTCCGTTACAAGTTAACTGAACTGGCGCGGGCTGCCCACAAAACCGTGGTGCTACCTGAGGGTGATGAGCCACGTACCATCAAGGCCGCCGCCATTTGTGCTGAACGTGGCATAGCTCGCTGCGTACTCTTAGGTAAAAAAGATGAAATCCTACGTATTGCAGCACAGCAAGATGTCGTGCTTGGTGAAGGTGTGGTGATTGTCGACCCCGATGAAGTACGCGATCGTTATGTCGAGCCAATGCTAGATCTACGTCGCAGCAAAGGCTTAACCGAAGTCGTTGCCAAAGAGCAATTAGAAGACAACATGGTGCTCGGCACTATGATGCTGGCGCAAAATGAAGTCGACGGTATTGTCTCTGGCGCGGTAAACACCACGGCCAATACCATCCGCCCACCGTTGCAATTAATCAAAACAGCGCCTGGCTCAAGCTTAGTTTCATCCATCTTCTTCATGTTGATGCCAGACCAAGTGTTGGTTTACGGTGACTGCGCCATTAACCCAGATCCCAATGCCGAGCAGTTAGCAGATATCGCTATTCAATCGGCTGAATCAGCAAAAGCCTTCGGTATCGAACCAAGAGTGGCGATGATCAGTTACTCAACGGGTAACTCTGGCACAGGTTCAGATGTAGATAAAGTGCGTGAAGCGACTCGCATCGCCAAGGAAAAACGCCCAGATCTGATCATCGATGGGCCATTGCAGTACGACGCGGCGGTCATGCCAAACGTGGCACGCTCTAAAGCGCCTAACAGCCCAGTAGCAGGTCAAGCCACAGTGTTTGTCTTCCCCGATCTCAATACGGGTAACACCACCTACAAGGCGGTACAGCGAAGCGCCGACTTGATCAGTATCGGCCCTATGCTGCAAGGCATGCGTAAGCCTGTGAACGACTTATCCCGCGGCGCTTTAGTGGATGATATCGTCTACACTATCGCATTGACGGCGATCCAAGCCTCACAAAATGATGCAACTAAAGGCTAATAAGAGATTTGAACACTTATTAACCTAAAAAAGCACCGGCAAATGTCGGTGCTTTTTTATATGAGTATTTAAAATAAACCTTGATGGTATACATACCCAATGGGACAGAAGGAAAAACTAAAGAACACGCCTTTAACAAAGTAAATAGCTGTTAAATGACACTAAGCATTGTGAATAGAGTTAGTCATTCGATCAAAATATCCACAAGAAAATAGGGATTATGGTGGGAAATAGAAAAACGTCACTTTTTAACCAGCAGATAAAGCAAGACAATATCAGTGAGTTACAAAGTATCACTGAAGTCTTCAACATAGTTTTCCACAGATTCTGTGGATAACCTTTTGAGTTTATCCTTTAGTATATGCCACAGTATTCACCACTCAGTCAATCCATTTTTGTGCTTCTGCTAAATGATTACAAAACTTGAACATGGACGCTAAAATCGAGATACTTAACAACAAATTCCAATAACTAAAAGCTATGAGAACCCTATTACTTCTCTCCTTATTGTTCCTATTTGGTTGCAGCGATCCCGAAAAGGATCAGCATACGCTAACCCCCGAAGAAGTCAGCCTTGGTTTTTTTCACGCGATTTATGTCGATCGTGATGTCGAGAAAGCGAAGCAGTACGTTGATGATCCACTTAAAGAAGTGCTCACCCATTACTATATTGCTGCGGCGGTGCAACGTAATATGCTCAGCCTCTCTATGACTAATGTCGAAATGGAGATTGACGATATTGATATCGACTTTTTCCGTAAGTTTACTAAAGATGTGATTGTCGTGGTTAAAATGAAGGGGCTCAAAGGTGGACAACCTTGGATAGACGACAGAACGATTCGGCTACATAAAATCGGTAATCAGTGGATCATTGTTGAAATCATGCCCGAAAAACGCAAAGTCAATGGTTAAGACGTGCTCTAATAGAGCAAGGTTTAAAGTGATCCTGTTTGTAATACCTTTCACATTCACACTGCTCGTCCAAAATAGGTAAAAAAATAGCAACCCTAGGGTTGCTATCTCAATACGCTTGTTTTGTTATTTCTGACTCATAATTACCGTCAGCCTAACACTCAAATTAGGCTTGGATCACTTCTTCTTCGCTTTCAGCAGGTAAAGACGTCAGTACATCGTCTTTTACTTGGTAATAAGCATTTTCGTATTCATGAACTTCCATAACAACTCCTGCTCGATTTTGTAAGGTCGCAAAGGCATGCCGTTCTATGCTGACATTTTGCCCAAGGGGAAAGGGATTTCCGTGGGCGAGAGTATATCAAAGCCCAACACAGAATTACATAAAACTTTCAGTTTCGTTTAGATGTCATAGATAAAAACACTGATTTGCGACACTTTACGTCAATAAAAAGGATTAACCAATGAAAGTCTTTCAGCGAGTATTTCCAACTCATATGCATTTACGCTATTAACAGCGCTGGCTTAAAAATAAAGAATCTTGGGAAAAAGTGCGCTAACTGCTATCAATTAACTAATGATGCGAGTAGGAGGTAGACATGAACGCACTCATTGAACTTGAAGCGACTAAACTAACGACATTATTTAGCCACGGCGACATATTAGGGATCCGTATGTTTATGGAGCACATGAATATCCCACTGGATGTTCAGGATAGGCTTTATGATGAAATTTCAGCACTAAAAAATCTAGATCAAAATCAGGTGAGCCAAGTGATTGAAGCCTTTGGCCAGTCCCTGTTATCGGAACGACTAAGCTACTAAGTGTTAAATGAATAATTGGCTAAGTACTGACTTGCCGCTCCTAATCTTTTGTTTGTCACACATAAAAAAGGCCAGTTACACTGGCCTTAGGGCTGAGCAGCGATAAGCCATACTCAATCAAGTTATCACTTCCCCCTTTAATTGATAGCGTAACACTTTCAGTGATTTCTCCTCGGACACATCGATAAATGCAGCGGGGTTGGCCAGTCGTTCTCTATATTCTAGGGCGGGAGCGGCTTCTTCAACCTGCTGGCGCAGGAAATGAGTGTCGAGTTCGGGGGCATTTAAGCAAAGTAGCACTTCACCATTATCGGCAAGCAACTCGGGTAAACGACGAATAAGACGCACATAGTCCTTAGTCGCCACAAAACTGCCCTTCTGATTACTAGGAGGATCGGCAACGATAATCCCATAGGGGCCGAGTTTTTTCAGTTTGCCCCATGATTTAAAGATATCGTGGCCTAAAAAACGTGCTCCAGCACTAAATCCATTGAGTAAATGGTTTTGCTTACCGATAGCTAGCGCTCCTTTGCTCATATCCATATTGACCACTTCATCGGCACCGCCTTGTAGCGCCGCAACGGAAAAACCACAGGTATAGGCAAATAAATTAAGCACTTTTTTATGGCGCGCATTCGCCCTTACCCACTGACGGCCGTTAGCCATGTCGAGGAATAATCCGTGATTCTGACCACGCATCAAATGAACTTGGAAACGGGCACCATTCTCGCTCACCACATGGGACTCGGGGACTTCTCCCTCCAGCAATTGGCAAAATGTCTCGCCCGCACTGCGGTACTGATATACAAGGTTTAACGGGGTTGAAGGATGCAACGCTTGCCAACGCGCAGCAATAGCTCGATGGCAAACCGATAAATCCGCTTCTTCCAGTGGAATAAAACTGGTTAATAACAATACTGGCGCAAACCAATCCAAACACAAATGTTCACTGCCGACATAATGTCCACCGCGACCATGGAATAGCCGTACAGCATCTTCACCGAACTCAATTGACGCCAGTGCTTGTATAAAACTTTGCATTATCTACTACTTAATCTCTGTTGAATGGGTGTCGGCGTTTTCACCGACGGGATTGGCTGTACTAGGGTTAAGCGCCAGTTTATCGTCCACATCATCCGATAATAGGATCGCTAACCAGCCACCACTCTTACTCGATTCTAGGGCAATTTTAACCACCATGGTCAATGGCACGGAAAGTAGCATACCTACAGATCCAAGTAGCCAACCCCAAAAAATTAACGATAGAAAGACCACTAATGTGGAAAGCCCTAGGCCACGCCCCATAAATTTAGGCTCAACTACGTTGCCCATCACCATATTCGCCCCCAGATACAAAAGAGCTGTGCCCCCCCGCGGCCGCGGGGCCCAATTGGACAAAGGCTAACAACACAGCAGGAATGGCCGCAATAATCGAACCTATGTTAGGGATATAGTTGAATAAAAAGGCGATGACAGCCCATAACAGCGCATAATCCACCCCGATAAAGGTTAACCCTATTCCTACTATGATCCCCGTGGCGAGACTGACTAAGGTTTTAATCACCATATATTGGTTAACCGATTGCAAGAAGCGATCGATCTGCTTTAAACGCATATCGGGATCGTCCAACGCCAAATGCAATTTTTTCGGTAACGACTGAGCTTCAAACAACATAAACACAATGGTAAGAATGATCAGGAATAAGTTGGCCATAACATTCCCCACGCCAGAGAGCATGTTGGTGGTCATAGACAAGGCCATACCCGGGTCGAAGTAGGCTAAAAACTGATCCTTCGATATCTGGATATTTAAGGTATGTAACTTATTTAATATCCAAGCAAATTGCTCGACTAACTGCACGCGATAGTAAGGCAATTGCTTGGAAAACTCATTGATTGAACTGCCCACAAGGGAAGCCAACCACAACCCCATCAACACAATAAAACCCATCAGCAGGATCACAGCTAGCCATTTAGGCACCCGGTATTTGGTCATTTGACCAATGGCAGGATTACAGATCACTGCAATAAAACTCGATAGCACAAAGGGCACTACGATTGGACTCGCGGCCTTTATCCCGGCCAAAATAATCACTACAAAGGCCATTACCGCAAAACCACGATAGGCTGCAGAGGGCGCATTAGCTCGCGTCATTTATTAAAAATCCTTCTTGATCTTAGATAAAATTGTTAGGCTAGCGCGAGAAAAATGATTATCTCATGCACCTAAGACTTAAATAGCAAACTATCGTTATGAAACCAGAAACCGCGATTATACGCATTAAAAACTTAAGACTTCGCACTTTTATCGGTATCAAAGAAGATGAAATTCAAAATAGGCAAGATGTGATAGTCAATGTCATCATTCATTACTGCGCCGAGCATGCCCGTAACAGTGATAATGTTGAAGATGCGCTCAATTACCGTACTATTACCAAAAAAATGATTGAGTTAATTGAGAACAACCGTTTTTCATTACTCGAAAATCTCACCAGCCAAACGCTGGCCATCGCCAGTGAGCATCCCTGGGTTGAGTTTGCCAGTGTCGAAATCGACAAACCCCACGCCCTACGTTTTGCCGATTCTGTTTCTATGGAGTTGTGTTATCAAAAATAATTCCCCTAAAAATACCCAGACTCAGTGATCGCTTCGCACCGTATTTCGGTATATATACCCAAGCTAAACCGATATGAGAGGTTCCATGAATATATTGATCACTGGTGCAAGCGGGTTTATTGGCAGCCAACTGGTAAAGCTGTTGGCTGGCGAGCACCGATTGACCATACTGTCACGCCGTCCCGCTAATACTCGACAATCACGGGGCGCTAACCATCAATACCTTACCAACCTCAATGATATGGACGATTTAAATCACTTCGACGCGGTAGTGAACTTAGCGGGCGAACCTATTATTGCTAAACGCTGGAGCAAACGTCAAAAACAAGAGATTTGCACCAGTCGCTGGAATATCACCGCAAGACTAAGCCAACTGATAAAACAAAGCACAAACCCACCTAAGGTCATGGTGAGCGGCTCAGCCATCGGTTTTTATGGTCGCCAAGGCGAGCAACGCTTAGATGAAACTAGCCAACCCCACATTGAATTTAGCCATGAGATTTGCAGCACATGGGAACAGTTAGCCCAGAACGCCGCATCGGATAAAACCCGCGTCTGTATTATCCGTATTGGAATAGTACTCGGCCAAGGTGGAGCCCTTGCTAAAATGTTACCCCCCTTCAAACTCGGCGTCGGAGGCCCCATTGGCCATGGCCGCCAAGGGATGAGCTGGATACATCTTGATGATGTTATTGCACTTATCGACTTTCTACTCAATCGGCAGAATTGCCAGGGGGTATTCAATGCTACAGCGCCCAATCCCGTAAGCAACGGTGAATTTGCCAAGACCTTAGGTAAAATACTTAACCGCCCAGCCCTGATCACAACCCCACCACTGGCACTGCGACTCGCTATGGGGGAAATGTCAGAACTCCTTACCGAGGGCCAGTTTGTTATGCCTAAACGGGCACTCGAAGCGGGTTTTACATTTAAATACAGCGAACTTGAGGCCGCATTGACGAATATTGTTGCAAATTAAGTAAACTAAATAGCCAATCCCCTCGCGATAGACATCACTATCCGCTGAGGGATGTTTAAACTAATGACTTAAAAATAAAGCATAAATTGAGCCGCTCACCCCTTCACATTGGCTCATCCACCCAAACTATAGATACAATACTTTAGACAACAGCCGATAAACATTATCGCAACAATATGATTTGTAAGATAATTTAACGACGCACACGACTTTTTCTGTTAAACTCACCGCAACTTGCTTACCAAAGTGATATATCGAGCATTCATACGAACGACCGATATTGGCCTAAGCAAGACTCACACTGGCCACGAGATCCCCGGTACGAGCTACCTCGTTAACGATACGGATCTGTTAGTCCACTACGGTTCACATTCGCGCTTATTCATCCTGCTTCGGTATTAGGGGATTGGTCAGGATCAGCCCTCAAGATCGGCGCTTCATATCCAGCATTAGCAGGTACTTAATAACAAGATGGGTCACCCACTGCTCACGTTCAGCACTGAGGTATTCCCACATAAGACAGTTTGTAAGGAATTATCATGCACACCACTTATACCATTGGCGAGCTAGAGTCGTTCTTAATTGCTATTTTCGTGCTGTTTATCGGCCACGCTATCAACCGCCATGTCCGTGTCTTTAGACAATATAATATTCCCGAGCCCATAGTTGGAGGACTCATTATCGCCGCCACGGTTGCCTTCCTTCACTTCCAGCGTATCAGTCTCAGCTTCAGTCTATCGCTGCAAAATATCTTAATGTTGATGTTTTTCAGTACAATAGGATTATCCGCTAACTATAAGCTTTTGCTCAGTGGCGGTAAGAAAGTGTTCATATTCCTCGGTGTCGCCTCGTTTTACATCGTTATCCAAAATGCCGTTGGAGTCAGTTTAGCGAGTCTATTAGGCTTAGACCCTATTATGGGACTCATTGCGGGTTCCATCACCCTCTCTGGTGGCCATGGTACGGGTGTGGCTTGGTCGCAAACCTTTGCCGAAAACTATGGTATTAACACCCTAGAATTTGCCATGGCGGCAGCAACCTTTGGCCTAGTGATGGGCGGTATTATCGGCGGGCCAGTCGCACAGCGGCTGATAGGAAAGCACCATCTTGTGTCCCAGTATGGTATTGGGCGCAAGCACCATATTGAGCATCCCCAATTGCTCACTTACGACCAGTTAGAAGAAGATCAAGTCACAGCCAAAACCATGTTAGAAACCCTTTTTGTGCTGCTCTTATGTGTTGCTGGCGCAAAATGGCTTACGGTACTTGTAGGGCTATCGGGTATTGCTTGGTTAAAAATGCCGGACTTTGTCTATGCCCTATTCCTCGGTGTACTCATCGCCAATATCACAGAACTGACCCGCGGCTATAAACCCCATACAGAGAGTATCGATGTAATAGGCACTGTCGCACTGTCACTCTTCCTCTCCATGGCATTGATGAACTTAAAGTTATGGGAAATTTTTGATTTAGCCATCCCGCTACTGGTGATCTTATTAGTACAAACTGCAGTGTTAGCGGTGTTTGCCTATTTCGTGACGTTCAAGGTGATGGGCAGTAATTACGATGCCGCGGTGATCACTGGTGGCCATTGTGGCTTTGGTATGGGCGCAACGCCAACGGCGGTGATGAATATGGGGGCGCTGGTATCGCGTACGGGGCCTTCACCCCAAGCCTTTATGGTCGTGCCTATCGTCGGGGCCTTCTTTATCGACATAGTTAACTTGATTGTCTTGCAAGGTTATCTGAGCTTTATGAAGTAGCGATTCATCATTTGCCATAAACAGGGTGCCTATTGAGGCGCCCTTTTTATAGCTGAAAATAACTCAGGCTAGAACGCGCGCATTAAGCGTTCGGTCCTAGGTAAGTAATGGTCGTCATAATCGAGGGAGAAAATAACGGAACTTGAACGACCGACTATCTCATCCCGGGGAACAAAGCCGATGATCCGAGAGTCAGCGCTATTATCTCGATTATCCCCTAGGGCCAGATAATGCGCATCCGGCACAATGACAGGTCCAAAGTTAGCAAGCCCTGAGGGAACGGCATTAAGCCGAATACTGTGTGCCATACCGAGTAAATCCTCCTGCATTTCAGTGACATCAGCCGGAGCATAGGTACTCAGGGCTTGGGATCTATAATCCAAGGGTTCACCATTTAAATACAAACGATTATCCCGCATCATCACAGTATCGCCCGGCACAGCAATCACTCGCTTAATCAGTTTTTTATCTGCCTTTTTCGAATCAAAAACCACTATATCACCACGGGCGGGATCAGCCAGTTTGACTAGGGCGATATGCGTAAAGGGCACCCTGAGATCGTAGGCCATCTTGTTTACCAGAATGCGATCACCCTCGACGATAGTTGGGAGCATAGAGCCCGTTGGCACTGTATTCCAATCGGCCACGGCACTTCTGAACACTAACATTAAGCCGATAAACAACAGAAAGGATCGGTTATCCTTAAACAGTTTTGTGATTCCTTTGAACATATTTTCCCCTCTATGGCATTGATGCTCAAGATCCATCATCAAGAGCGTTAAGGCAAACTAACCGTGATTCACCGTTAAATAGACCCATTGAGCCGCACTAAGTTCTGTTGTCATCAACTTGCGTGTTAACCCGCGCAATCAACCACTCACACTAACTGCCCGCCTTTAATAGCTCAGAGCAGGATTGATTGAGCAATTGGCGGCAGCGCCACACTCCGAGTAAGGCCACCAGCAAGGCACCTGAAACAGGGGCTATCCCCCACCAAGGCCAGTGCATATATACATTAAGTTCAAATACTTGAGTCTTGAGTAGATAGAGCGCAAATTCGGCGACTATCACGGCAAGCACACCCGCAATTGCGCCAAGTAAGGCAAACTCTAACCCCGTTGCACTGCGCAATAGCCAACCCGAAGCGCCGAAGGTTCTCAGCACAGCTAATTCGCGTTGCCGAGTCGCCATACCAGCCTCAGTCTGTGCGATCAAGACTAAGGCACTGGCGAATAATACCAGCACCAGCACTAAGGTCAGTGACAATGACACTTGCTCTATGATCTGCCTGAGCTGGCCCACCATAGCGCCAACATCTATGATAGATATGGTCGGAAACTGCTGAATAAGTGCCAGGATCACCGCATCCCTAGGCGTACCATCAGCATTCATCGCTTGACCGTTTGTTGCTTGATCATCCGTAGCTTGCAGCTGATCATTTAGATAAAAACTCGCCATCGAGGTATAAGCAAAGGGCGCTAAGGCCTCCTCGGTAAAAATCATAAAAAAGTTCGGTTGCAGCGTTTCCCAGTGCACGGCGCGAATGCTGGCAACTTTAACTGTGAGCTCCTGATTATCAATGACATAAGTCAGCTTATCCCCCAGAACTACCCCTAAACGTTCCGCCACACCGGATTCCACCGACACTTCATCGACGGCTTGATTAAAGTGACCTTCTAGCAGCTCATTATTCGCGGGCAGGGTTTTACGCCAAGTCAGATTAAGCTCCCGTGAAATGCCCACTCTACCCTGCTCGCCCGCCTCGGCCTGCTCATTCGAAATCAGTGCTTCACCGTTAATTTGCGTTAAACGGCCACGGATCACAGGATAAATGTCCGTCGCCGCTATGCCCTTAGCCATCATAAAATCATTTAAAGGCTTAGCATCATCGGGGGCGATATTGACGAGGAAGTAATTAGGTGCATTTTCGGGCAACTGTTTTTGCCATTCGTTGAGCAGATCCTGTCTTAGGGCCAGAATCGTTAATAACAGTACCAATGCCGCGCTAAACCCCACCAATTGCACCGCATTTTGCCGAGCACGACGCCTTAGTCCCGCCAGTGCCAATTGCAGGGGATTGGTCGTCTTCATACCGACACTGTGCCCTAGACGTATCATCACAAACCCAAGCACACTTAACAGCACACCGAGCAGTAATACCGCACTGACGACTGTCAGGGTCAGAGCCCAACTTTGGGAATACAAATAGCCTAGCAGCGTCATCGCCCCTAAGCTCAGTAAGAAATGCAGCCACATGCCAAACTGTAAACCTTCCAACTGACGCTGTAACACTCGTAGCGGTGGAATCGCCAATAATCGCAGCAATGGATAAGCCGAAAACATAAAGGCACTGATAAGTCCAGTACCAATACCAAGCAATAATGGTCGAGTGAGGGGCGGTGAATAGGCTGCAATTTCAGCGGGTAAGAGATGACTAATGCCAAAATCGAGCAGTGCACCACCCAGCAGGCCCAGACCAATGCCGAGTAAGGTCACCAACAGCAAATGCATCCCAAACAATAGGCGAATTTGTGTTGCCGAGGCGCCAAACGTTTTCAGCATGGCCACCACATCGTAATGACGTTGGCAATAACGCTGGGCGGCAATCCCAATTGCGGCGCAGGCCAGCGCTATGCCAAGTAAACTTGCGAGCAACAAAAATCGCTCCGCTCGCTTAACCGCACCCGCTATAGGCGAGTCGCCGGATTGCACATCGACCCAGCGTTGAGAGCTATTTAACAGCGGTTTAACATTTTGCTCAAAGGCCGTCAGCGAGGCTTCATCCCCCGTAAATTGATACAGATAAGTGACTCGGCTGCCCAGTTGGATCACCCCAGTTTTGGCAACATCCTCTATCCGCATCAATACCACGGGCGATGAGGCGAAGGGATTAAAACCCGCATCGGGTAAGCGGCTGATCTCATTACTGAGCACAAACTCACTGTTACCTAGCTCGATGGATTTGGGATAACCTAAGAGTCCACCTAAACGCGTCTCAAACCAGATCTCATCCGCTTGGGGTAGGCCCTTGGTTTTACCGATGGTAAGTTCAATCTCCCCCTTGAGCGGGTACCCAACTTCAACCGCACGCACTGTGACTAACTGAAACTTATCCCCCGAATACACCATGGAATTAAATTGCATGTTAGTCACATGCTTAAGCCCGAGCTCCTCAGCTGAGGCTAAAATTGCCGCATCAATTTTAACCGGCGAATCGATGATCCGGTCGGCGGCGATAAACTGCGTCGCTTGGCCATTGATGGCAACTTGCAGTCGCTCGCTGACCCGCGCAAGTCCACTCACCGACAGCACGGCCAAGGTAATAGCGAGAATAATTAATAACAATTGTCCTTGCTGTAACTCGCGCTTAAACAGGCGCCATGCCAAGCTTAATTCCATGATTAAGCCTCCTTAGCATTGGCTAAGGGCATGGTGTCAAATGAAGACTGAGAGTTCTCTTCCTGTAGGTGACCGTTATCCATCACCAGCTGCCGCTGACAGCGTTTGGCCAATTGCAGATCGTGGGTGACTAAGATAAGTGTGGTGTGGCTTTCCTGATTGAGTTCAAACAACATATCGGCAATTTTATGGCCGTTAACGCCATCTAAATTACCCGTGGGTTCATCGGCAAACAACACCTTGGGCTCACAGATAAAGGCTCGGGCAATCGCGACTCTTTGCTGCTCGCCGCCCGAAAGCTGCTTAGGTAAATGGGTTAAACGGTGGGATAAGCCGACTCGATCCAGCATGGCCTGCGCTTTTTCCTTGGCATTTTTTACGCCAGCAAGCTCGGCGGGTAACATCACATTCTCGAGCGCCGTCAGGGTATCTACCAACATAAAGGATTGAAAAATAAAGCTGACCTTCTGTTTACGCAGCGCAGCTTTTTGCTCTTCATTCAGCTTTGACAACGCCACGCCATCGAGCCAGATCTCCCCCGACGACGGTGTATCAAGCGCCGCCAGCAATCCCAGTAAGGTGGATTTGCCAGAACCCGATGGGCCAAGAATGGCCACACTCTCACCTTGCTTGACATCTAAGTTAATGCCATTGAGGATAGTGAGAACTCCTTCCTGAGTAATCACTGATTTTTCGAGGTTAACCACATTGATGGCACTGTTTTTTAAGATGACGTTAGACATAGGATCCTTCTTATATAAATCGTTCTGGTGTCAATCGCTGAGAGTTAAGTCAATGACTAGGTCCCTTTGGGCCTTCGTCCTATTGAGTATCTTTGTGGCCACCCCATCCCACGCGGCACGGGTGCTAATCCTCGGCGATAGCTTAGGCGCAAGCTATGGCATGGCAGAACAGTCAGGCTGGGTGGCGCTGCTGCAAGAAAATCTGCCCGAACATGAGTTTACCAATGGTTCAGTGAGCGGTGAAACCACCGCTGGCGGTTTGCGTCGCTTACCCGCGCTGCTCGATTCTGTCGCCCCCGACCTTGTGGTCGTTGAATTGGGTGGTAATGATGGTTTACGTGGATTTCCCCCAACACAACTCGAGAACAATCTAACCCAAATCATTACCCTAGCCAAAAAGAGTGGCGCAAAAGTGCTGCTAAGCGAAATCATGGTACCGCCTAATTATGGCCCTCGCTATACTCAAAAGTTCACCCAAGTGTATCAAGACATATCTAAAGCACAGGATATAGTGTTGATCCCCTTCTTTATGCAGGATATCGCGCCCAATCCAGAACTCATGCAGCGTGATGGCATTCATCCCAACGAAAAAGCCCAGCCTAAAATTGCCAACTGGATGCGACCTTGGATTGAAAAAGCGTTAACTCAATAAAATAGCTGCAATTTTAAGCTAATAAACAACTTGCTTAGCTAAACTCATGTGCAAGCGATAAAAACGTGTTCTAACGCAATATTAGCCCTATAGATAAACAGTAAAATTCGTGTTAGCAAATGGTTAACCCAACAAGGAGTCAATATGTCCCTTAGCCATCAGCAAAAAGTGTACATACCCAAGGAAGCCCGTACCAACCAATATATCACCGCCGAAATCAAGGTGACGGATGAGTTACTGAGCCAATATCCCGATTATCAAAGCTGTTATCAAACCTTAAGCCGTTTGATATTCAACTTGGCAGAACAACACGATCTGCGTAATGTTCACGTGATCACTAACGATAAACTGCCCGTTGTACGTTACCATACTGAAGCCTATTGCTTCCAAACCACTGAACAAATTCTATTTTTTTACAATCCAGCCTACCACGAAGCCCAAAATTTATTCTCACAGGAAAACTACCGCGCCCGTAAATTGCGCATAGTGTTCCTCGCCACAGGCGAAGATATCCGCAGTAATTCCGCTAGTTTTCACATTAAAGTGCGGGAGTTACTCAATGCCTTGATGCCTAAGCTACCGATTAAGGATCTTAAGGTGAAGATCCGTGATCATCAGCATTTATCCTATGATCTGTTCGCTAAGGCCAAGGGATATAAGGAGACCTATGGTTATAAACTGCGCGCTATCGGCCCAAGATATAAGGCCAGAAAATGCGAGTTACCGGAAAATACCAGCTCACTCACCTATGTGACTGTCAGTTTGCCCCTGAGTCGCAAGCTCAAGCAGGGGTTATTACCCGACTCAGCCACTGACTTTACGCCTTTATATCAACATCTTGAGGATAGTTTTCTCAAAGCGGCGGCCAATAAACAACTCACTCGCCTCGCGATGATCGCTAACGGTTTAACACCCTTGGTACGTAACAGTAAGTTTGAGAAGTTGGACAGCAAAACCGAAGTACAGATGATAGGCTTCGATCCAAATGCGACTGGGCAACAAGTGATCCGTCGCTGGGATGCCGATAACTTAGTCGAAGCGGCCCACTTTACCATAGTGGCGGGCATGAAAGACTGCGATGATTCGGGCTTTGGTCGCTTTATGAATAATGTCGAAGCCGCGTTGAAAGCCTTTGCGACTGAGATAGGATTGGATCCGGAACGCGAAGACTTAGTCGTGCGTTTCCATCAACATATCAGCTATCAAATCTGATTGAGTACAGATTACCGCTAAATAACAGGGCGCATTGAGCGCCCTGTTATTTTAGAAAACCGCAATTCGTCATTTTCCCTACCACACGTTGCACCATTTTGGCCATATTTCACATTGCCTTTTTTTGCCCCTAGCGCATTCTGTTAACTAAATAATAACAAAAAGGGAGCAATCATGTTTAATAACACTATTAATCCGTCTAGGACTAAGGGCCCTAAGGCTACTAGCCTGAGGGTTTCATCCGCTCAAACCCACAAAAAGACGTCGAGTAAGGCGGCATGGCTAATGCCTACGGGGATAGCCCTACTCATGGCTTTTAATCTCAGCGGTTGTTTTTCCGATGATGAGTCAGCACCCACAGTCACCCCTCCAGTCGTGCAACCACCGGAAACGGGGCCGACCTTCCCCGAAGGCGCCATTAAGATTGCCGCGGGTGATAACCTCACGACCCGCATTCAAGAAGCGCTGATCAATGCGCAAAGTGGCGCCGTGATAGTGCTACCTAAGGGCACCTTCAATATAGACTCGACCTTACTCTTCGATGGAGATGTGGACGGTGATGGCACTTTCGCCAAAAACGTCACCATCATGGGTTATGGCATGAATGACACTGTGCTCAATTTCTCCCAAGCCAACTCGGGCGATGGCATCTTCGTGCAAAATGCGATGAACATCATCATTCAAGATCTGTCGGTCAACGAAGCCAAAAACAACGGTATTAAGCTTAAAAACACCAATGGCATTATTTTGCGTCGAGTCGGTACTGTCTGGGAGGGGCCGCTAGATAAAGATAATGGTGCCTATGGCCTGTACCCGGTTGAGTGCGAAAATATTCTTATCGAAGATAGCTATGTTCGTGGCAGTGCCGATGCGGGGATTTACGTGGGGCAATCCCAATATATTGTGGTACGCCGCAATATCGCCAAGGAGAACGTCGCGGGGATTGAGATTGAAAACTCCAAATACGCCGATGTGTATGACAACGAAGCCATGGGTAACACTGGAGGGATATTAATTTTTGATTTACCCATTAATAACCATAGATATGGCTCAAGTGTGCGAATATTCAATAACAAAGTGTATGACAATAACACGCCAAACTTTGCCAATGCCTCGGCAAACCCTGCTGGAGTGCATATAGTGCCACCGGGCACTGGGGTTATTGTCCTCTCCACCGCCGATGTGGAAATTTTCAATAATGAAATCACCCACCACGATACCTTAGGCGTGACCGTCAGCAGCTTCTTTATTGCGGAGCCTGACATGACCTCCTTTGTTGGAAACTATGGTCAGTCCGGTCAAGCCATTGAGGACGGTTGGCGCCCAGTGCCACGTAATATTTATCTCCATGATAACCTGATCACTGATTATGGCAGCAAGCCAAAAGGTTATTTAATTCAAGATATTATTCGCGCATATATTCTGACCCACGGCACTTTACCCGGCGTACTCTATGATGGTTTAGGAGAAATGCTGTCCAACAATGGCACCGCCGCCTATTTAGGCTTAAAGGAGACGCCCTTTGCCGAAGATGGTAGCGACAATGTTTGCGCCAGTGATAATGGTGATGTGTCCTACGGCAGGCTCTATGCAAACAGCAACACAGATATCAGTATCGCCGATGTGCAATATGAGAAGACCCAGAGCAACTTACTCAAGTGTTCACAGGTGAGTCTGCCCGTGCATACCGTTACCTTTGCAGGTCAAGTATTTGGCTGTGGTGTTGACGATAATACCGCTGGCTGCGATGGCGGCGTACTGGTCGGTGGCGGTGGCACTATCGGCGAGGGTGAAGGCGGTTTAATCGGTGATGGTGATCAAAGCCTTTGCCAAGCCACAGGCTCGAACGTCAGCTGGGATGCACTGCTAAAAGCCAACTGCCCTAAACTGTCGGACTACAATCTGTTTAATGATGCTAAAAATCCAACCGCAGGGCCTAATTCGGGCGGTGTCCCTTACGATCTTAACACTCAGCTCTTTACCGACTATGCCAGTAAGTACCGTTTTGTGTACCTACCCGCGGGTCAAAAAGCCACCTATTCTGAAAACGAGTCCTTCGATTTCCCAGTGGGTAGCGTCATTGTCAAAACCTTTGCCCTACCAAGCGACACCAGTAAACGAGGCATTAGCAACGAAAGCTTGATTGAAACTCGACTGCTGATCCATCGCCCAACGGGCTGGAGCGCCCTGCCCTATGTTTGGAATGCCGATAAAACCGATGCAACTTTGGCCAAAGCAGGGGCTATTAGCAATCAAAGTCTACTGCATAAAGGTGAAAGTTTGACCTTTAATTATACGGTTCCCAGCATGAACCAATGTAAGCAGTGTCACCAGTACAAGGCCGATGACAACACCAATGCCGTGTTTATGCCCATAGGTCCTAAGGCTCGCCACTTAAATCGCAATTACAGCTACCAAGATGGCACCATGAACCAGCTGCTGAAGTGGGAAAGCCTCGGTATTCTGCAAGGATTACCTAACCTCAGCCAAGTGCCACAGGTGCCCGCCTATCAGGATGGCGATGAAGCCACAGTTGCTAGCTTAAGTGATACCGCCCTGATGCAAACGGCTAAGGGCTACTTAGACATCAACTGCGCCCATTGCCACCGCCCCGAAGGGAATGCCTCTAACACAGGCCTTAAACTCGAGTACTGGCGTGGTTACAGCGATGATGCAGGCTTCTCCCACGGCACCTGTAAATCCCCCGTCGCCTATGGCGGTGGTAATCTAGGGTTCGATATAGTCCCGGGTAATGCAGACGAGTCAATTATGCACTTTAGAATGGCAAGTACGACGCCGGGCGATCGCATGCCTGAAATTGGCCGCAGCTTAGCCCATGGCGAAGGCGCGGCCCTGATCAGCGAATGGATCAAACGCTTACCTGCGGCGAGTTGCTCCCACTAACCCAAAGCACGTTTTAAAGCGCACGATGAAAGGCTGGCTATGCCAGCCTTTTTACATAGCAAACCATTCCGATTGTGTGGATGTTTACGATGAAAAAACGTTTAATTTGTAGCTTAATCTTCATTATCAGCAGCCAAATAACCGCCTGTGGTTGCAGTGATAGTCAAGATATCAGCACCGAAACACCCACGGTGCCTACGGTGCCCACCACACCCGAAGGCTTGTGTGAGCAAGGTACTTCCCAGGTAAACTGGCAGGCATTAATGGCCGAAGATTGCCCTCGTTTAAGTCAATATGGACTCTTTACCGAGCCTTTAAACCCAACCACACAGCCAAAAGCCCCCGGTTTTAGTTACCAATTGGCGACACAGTTATTTTCAAACTATGCCAGTAAATACCGTTTTATCTATTTGCCCGAAGGCAAAACCATTCAATATCAACCCCAAGACGCGTTTGACCTACCCGTTGGCACTGTACTCGTCAAAACCTTTACCCTGCCGCTCGACACTGCCATTACAGGTTTTGCGAATGAAACCCTTATCGAGACCAGACTGTTAATCCACAGATCCCTAGGCTGGACGAGCCTTGTTTATCAATGGCAACAGGGAGAAGCCAAACTGATAACCGCAGGAGCCACTGTCCATCATACATTCACCAATCAGGGACAAACTCAAACCTTTGACTATGCCATCCCTAGCCGCGGCGAGTGCAAAATTTGCCACCAGAATAATCAAAACAATAACAGCCAAATCGTCCCTATTGGCCTTAAGGCACACCTACTCAACCTTGATCTGCACGATCAAGGCAAAAATATCAATCAGTTGGAACATTGGGCACAGCAGGGGATTATCACCTCTTTACCGCCCATAGGTGAAATAGGCAAAACCTTTGCCATCAATGAGACCAATAGTGACTTAACGGCCCGGGCTAAGGGCTACCTAGATGTCAATTGTGCCCACTGCCACAGTGCCAATGGCTTTGCCAGTATCTCAGGACTCAGACTTGGGTTTTATGTCGACCACAGCAGTTATCAATATGGGATCTGCAAGCAGCCCCCGGGATGGGATGGGGGTGAAAAAGGACTCGACTACGATATCGTCCCCGGCAATGCGGATCACTCTATCTTGCTGTACCGTCAAACACTGTCTGAGCCTAAGGATAGAATGCCCCCCATAGGCCGTAGCATTGAGCATAGCGAGGGGGTGGAACTGATAAAACAATGGATAGACTCGCTGGCACCAAGTTTAGGTAACTGCGTCTAGGCGTGTTTATTTATGGACATAATGGCAGTTCAAGCGGCTGAAATATCCGGGCGGATGACCAATCCAATGCTTAAAACATTGCCTAAAATGACTGACATCCGCATAGCCCATAGTTTCGGCAATCGCCTCAATACTCAATTGATTAGCTAGAATAAGTTCAATCGCCTTTTGACAACGCACTTGATCCACCAGCCTTTGGTAACTTGAGCCCAACTGAGCCAACTTTCGCCTGAAGCTTCTATCACTCATATGGATCTGAGCGGCCATGGCATCTAAGTTTGGCACACAGGGAAAACGCTCCCGGATAACATCAAGCACAGTGTCGATAAAAGAGACCGCCCGGACCTCACTCGCGGTAATTTGATGATCGGAAAAAGCGTAAATAACCGGTAATGACAGCCAACTTAAATCGATACGCCATTCAAAATATTCACTATCAAAACAAATTTCGGCTCCCGTTGATTGAGCTAAAAATCGGCTATCACGTGCAGGCTCTGCCAAGTTAATCTTGGTTAAAGGGACAATCTGCCCCGTCAACTCACGCGCCAGCCCAAGCAAAGAGCCAATACTATGAAGAAACTGAAAGCTATATTGACTCTTTTCAATGCGTCCCGTGTTCAACCAACGGATGCAAATGCTTTGGTCTTCGAGCCGCATTAAGGTATCGGTAAAGCTACCGACTAATCTAGGGTGATTGACGACAAACTGCAGACAAGCTTGTAATGTGGTTAACTGCGCCAAATGCGGTAACACTACATCTAGGCTACTCACGGTATAACTTAAGCCTAACTTAGTACCAATATCCGGATCTTGGCTCTGTAAACGCAAAAACTCCATGGCATATTCAACTTGCCAAACATAAACAAACTGATAGTGTGCGAGTTCCTGATGACCCAAACCAATATGTAAACAGACTTCCTCTTTTGCAGTCTCCCCCAAGTGTAAAGCAGTAAAGTCCAAAATATTTCGCAGTTCAAATGCAGGATAGGTTTGATCTCCAACCATCATATTCGTTTTATAATCGACGCGTTGTAACATGAAACCTCCTCATCTTAGATTTATCCGTTATCCGTTATCCGTTATCCGTTATCCGTTATCCGTTATCCGTTATCCGTTATCCGTTATCCGTTATCCGTTATCCGTTATCCGTTATCCGTTATCCGTTATCCAATAGTTGTATAAGATTTACCTTATTTTTAACAGCCTTAACTTCAACTTAATGTTAAAAAAATGTATAAATTTATTGCATCGATATTTCTCATAAAAAACGCCTGCAAATAGCAGGCGTTTTGAGTTCAGCATTAAACGGCATGGCCGTGACATTTGCCCTTACATCGGGCGATTCTTCTCAATGAGGCGATTAAAAATCGCATTGACAGATAGCGATACACCATGGGCAATTTTATCGGTGAGCTTTTTCTTAACCTGATAATGCAGCTTATACACAGTGCGCTCACCCGCCAGCGACATGAGAACATCATCACTGGTTGATATCGCATCAATAAGCCCTAAATCAATGGCCTGCTGACCGTACCAATGCTCGCCGGTAGCGACTTTAGCTAAATCTAATTCAGGGCGATACTTACCCACAAAAGCCTTAAACAGCACATGGGTTTCTTCCAGTTCCTGTTGGAATTTCTGTCTGCCTTCATCGGTATTTTCACCAAATACCGTCAGAGTACGTTTAAAATCCCCCGCAGTATGTTGCTCGTAGTCAATCTCATGCTTTTTCAGCAACCGGTTAAAATTAGGCAACTGGGCAACCACACCGATAGACCCCACAATAGCAAAGGGCGCTGCATAAATCTTATTGGCCACACAGGCCATCATATAACCCCCACTGGCCGCCACTTTATCAACGCAGACGGTCAGAGGAATGTCGGCTTGGCGTAAACGGTCTAGCTGGCTGGAAGCTAACCCATAGCCATGAACCATACCGCCACCGCTCTCGACATTGACGATAACTTCATCGCCTTTTTCGGCGATGGCTAAAATGGCACTGATTTCCTCGCGCAGTGAAGCTACCTCGGCCGCATCTATACTGCCTTTGAAATCAACCACAAACACTTTACCCTTGTGAGTTTCATCGGCGGCTTTTTCCTTCGCCTTTTCTTCAGCCTTTAATTGTTTCTCGTAAGCCTTGAACTGTTTCTTTGACAGCAACTCTGCTTTCAAATCGTGTTTAAGCTCGGCTAACTCTTCAGACAGGTTAGTGATCCTAAGTTCCCCCTTGTCTGACTTATGCTTTACAGTAGAAGCCAGCACCACAATAACCACGGCGATAATAGCGACCACAATAGTGACGGCTTTCGCCAAAAACATTCCATACTCGTATAAAAATTCCAAAGCGATCTCCATTGGGACGCATATTTGCGTGTATCTTCACTGAATTTATTGCGAGCTATTCTAACAGCCTAATGGCCCATAAAAAAACCCAGCATTGGCTGGGTTTTCTGGATTAAATAGGAATTAGTTAGGACAAGTTACAATGACACCACTGTCTGAGACTAAAACCGTTGCATCCCCTTTGCCCGCAGATAGGGCATAAGTGGCCACTTGAGTCTGCATTTCAACGGTCGCCGCTGCAGCCATACCATCGGTGGAGTCCTTCTCGCTTGGGTCAACAATAGAGCTGTGGTGTCCCTTCGAGAAACGCACGGCACCAGGACCTTTACTGGTACTGTCTACACAAGGTAAACCAATAGCAGAGATCAGCGGTTCAGTACCCGATAACGGGAAGTTATCCACGCGATTAGGTAACACTTGATCCGGTAAGTTACCGTTGCCATCCCCTGCCACTTCAATTAAATGAACGGGTAAACCCGTCGCTTTTAACATAGCCGCATGGTTCACGGGATCCGCCGAATCCACCGCCGTTTGCACCGCAAAGGCAAAGGTTGGAATAAACTGGGCGTAAACCGCTTGTACTAATGCCGCATATTCTGGGCTACCCGGCTCATAACCTGCGGTATTGGCTTTATCGACTAGGGCTTGGAAGGTTTCTGATGCGGTGATATTGCTAAATAGCACAGGGCCAAAGGTCGCAGAACCAGCAAAGGAGCCCGCTAAACCTCCTGTAGGTGCCACTAATGACGCAGCATTAATAGCATAGGCATTAGGCAAAGTTTCACCCGTCGCAGGATGTTTGAGGCCAGTACTGGCATAGGTCGCAAAGTCAGTTCCAACGATAGCACCTAAGCTCAGACCTTGAGCACTGATTTTAGTCACATCAAATACTTGCGGCTGACCAGCTTGTGCTAAGCCCTGTGCTAATCCAGTAAGAGCAAGACGCACCCCTAAATGGTCCATCGTCGCTTGACGGAAGTTATCTCGCACCGACAAAGTGCTCGAAATATTCACAAACACTAACGGATTACCATTTTTATAAGCATCAGGTTTACCTGGAGGAGCTGGGAACGATGGATCTGTCGCAGAGACTTCATAAATCCCATCGTTGTTAGCATCGAATGAGCGCGCTCCATGGAGTGGCATATCGATGGCAATTGTTGCAACGCCCATTGCCGCATAGGTACCCGCATAGGCCAGTGACATTTCTTTACCACCACCTAAGCCGTGCAGTGCGATTGTGGTTGGCCAACCTGATGTTGGCGGCGTGAAAGTCAAACCTTGCTGTTGATAGAAGGCGGCTAATTTAGCCGCATTAGGCATTGAAATCAGTACAGAAACCGTTTCATAACCTTTGATTGCAGGGATAGGGTTAAACTTAGTTAAATGCTTGGTCTTATCGGCAGCAGTGCCATCATCTAACAACCAAGTTTTACCCGCCATCAACGCCGGATTCGCTAAAGCATCGGCGGGATTAGCAATCCCATTCGCCACGGCTTGCATCCCAAAGTTGGTTTGACTCAAAGTACCCGCTTGCAACGCTAATAACACAGAAACGGGGCTATCACCTTGTGCTTTCCAGTGGCCGTTGATCAAGGGCTGGCCCGTTGAAGATAAACAGCTCACAGATGAACAATCACCGTAAATCGGTAACTTAATTTTTGCGGTATAGACATCGGCTAAACTCGACACAACATAGGCTGCACCGTCAGCCTGTGTTAAACCCGCTGCATCTGCAACTGTATAACCTGCTGGCGTTGGCATTTGCGCAAAACTTGGCGCATAGGGCGCGCCCTGTGCCATCAGCAGTTTTGTGGTTTCATAGACGTTTGCAACCGATTGCGTGGTAAATAGCCCCGCATAACTAATGGTTGAAGTATCCACATTATGTGCGGCTGCGATCCCTTTTTCATAGCTGTTGACTAAGGTTTGCAACATTAATTGATCAGGGGTTTCTAAAGGTAAGGTATTGATATCCATCTTCAACAAACCATAGGTTGTTGAAGGTGCGATTCCGCGGCCTTCAGAGTCTTGAATAAGGTTAGTGGTGGCATAAATATAAGACTGCCCGGCCTTAAGAGGCTTGAGAGGCACTAGGACCACTTTATTACCAGAAGCCGTCGATACAAAGTCAACACCAAACTGTAACTCGGCTCCCACTTTACAGGCTGAAACCGACGGTTTAGTTTTACACTCAGGATCGGAAGACAATGGCCCCCCCACAGTGGCCTCAAACATTCTCACCGCCCCCGGCTGTGCTACCGAGGCCGCCATTAAGGTCAGTTGTGTACCATCGTGGTTTTTCGCTAAATCAATATCAATAGAAATCGGTGATGTTGTCGACCAACCATCTAATGCCCCAAGTGCGATTTGTGGATCGACATAGTTGCCTGAGCTTTCACCCGGAATAGATAATGTGCCATCGGTCGTACCACTGAAGAGTAAATCGTTTGGCAAAGGTACCTTGGAATTAGCAGGGTCGAACACCATATGGGATTCAGGGATGAGCGGCTCCGTCTTATCCTTGAGTTCGTTGTAACTGTCCTCGCCACATCCTGTGAGGCCCAGTGCTGATGCAATCGCAACACACAAAATGAGTCTTTTCATTTTTTTTCCCCAAATCTTGTTGTAATAATTTTGTTTTCCCCAAGAAATTAGTCACAATAGCGCGAACTCTATGACTAATAGGGCTTATGTTAGCCCTAACTCGTTTCAAGTTAACGTAAAAATATTGAGTTAGCCACAAGTTTGTCACAAACATTTTTGCTATTGATAACAAAGTTTCATTCGTTTGTTTGAAACATGCGTTTAGCAATTCGGCGACTCTAGAAGTGGCGGGCATTCTCGCCAAGGGGAAAAAGAGACTCATGTTGGAATATCAAGCAGCGAAAGATTTACTTCAAGGTAAAACTATTCTGGTCACAGGCGCAGGCGCGGGCATAGGTCGCGCGGCCGCCATTGAGTTTGCAAAACATGGTGCCACTGTGATTTTACTCGGTAAAACCGTGAAAAAACTCGAAGCGGTTTACGATCTAATAGAACAGGCTGGTTATCCAATACCCGCCATTGTGCCCTTAGATCTCAAAGGTGCGACCGAACAAAATTACCGTGATATGGCTGAAACCATTAGCGAACAGTTTGGTCATTTGGATGGTTTACTGCATAACGCCAGTTTGCTCGGCGCCTTAGGCCCATTCGAACATATTGATATCCAGTCCCTCGAAGATGTGCTCAAAGTGAATGTGACGGCCCAAGTTATGCTGACTAAAGCCCTGCTACCCATCATGCGCCAAGCACCGAGTGCCTCGATTATTTTCACCTCAAGCGGTGTTGGCCGTCAGGGCCGCGCTTACTGGGGTCCCTACGCTTTCTCCAAATTTGCCACCGAAGGCATGATGCAAGTACTCGCCCACGAATGTGATGGCACATCAGTACGCGTTAACAGCATCAATCCTGGGGCGACCCGCACCGAAATGCGTGCAAAAGCCTATCCAGCTGAAAATCCGTTAGATTTGAAAACAGCGGAAGAAATTATGCCCACCTATTTATATTTAATGGGGCAGGACTCAAGCGCAGTCAACGGTCAGCAATTTAACGCTCAATAAGTGAAAGAGCGATTAAACAAAAGGAGCCCTTATGGCTCCTTTTGCTTTTAGAACTCACCCGCAAGCTTAATTTGAGCAAAATAAATCATGGTTTTAGGCTTATCTTGTTCTTTGGGCCCCTCAGCATGAGATGCAATCGAAGATTCATGGCTAGAATAGTAACTGACCCATAGGGTATCTCCCCAAAGCACCACGCCTGCATAACTCGTATCTCCTTGAGATGGCAGGGTTAACCATTCACGAATAGCGCCTGTATCCCTATTTATCTCGACAAGCGCCGTGCGGATCTGCCCCTCATACAGGCGCACCACAGCCAATAGACGGGACTGATAGATAAACATCACGGGTCCGCCGATACGTTTATCTAATGCTTGCCATTGCCATTGAGTAAAGGGCGGTGAGCTTTGGCCTAATAATCCCACAAACTCTGGGCCCCATACGGGATCGCGTCTCAATAAACAAAAACCGCTATTTTCATGGAACACGAGAGAGCTTTCATTTACATACCCCTGATTATTAAAGATATTCACCCAAGTGTTGAATACTGTTCCATCATCACTTTTATATAACCGTGTATCGCCATCGGGGCCTGCTCGATAACCAATCCCATAGAGTGAACCCTGATGTGCCGTTAAGCGCCATAACCAGTAGCCTTTATCCGCTATCTCAAGTGGTTCAGACCAATTCACTCCATCTTTAGAGCGCCAAAGGTACGACTGTAAACCGGACTTATCGTGGTGAGCGCCGCCGCCCAATAACAGTAGTTTTCCTTGAAACTCGATCAGTTTACCATCGCGTAAATCGGCTTGAGTAGAGCGGAGCAATGCCACACTTTGCCAGGTATCACCAGAATCGACGGAGCGAAGAATACGCAGGGCGCCATCGGGGGATATATGGGCCGAACCTTCACGGAAAACACAGAACAATGCGCCTTGGTATAGGATCAAGTCGGTAAAAGCGTTGTGCTCCCCCAGTTCCCAAATTCGCTTAACTGAAATTAACTCCATTGCTCACCTCCTTTCGCCCAATTCCCTTGTTATAACATAACCATCGGTCACAGAAAGCAAAAAAGGCCGCTAAGCGGCCTTTTTCATTAGGATAAAACAACTTAGCTACGCTGACGCGTTGGTTTGGCTTTTCCCGCCCCAGTGACTTTATGCTTACGCACGGCACGGCGAATTTTGGCGCTTTTGACCTGGGCACGGGCCACACTGTGTTTATCGGCAGCAAGCATAGTGCGGGTTTCGGGCTCAAGACCCGCCAACTGACGCAGGTAGTTGACTTGCTCTATTGGCAATTCAACCCAACCGCCGCGGGGTAAGGATTTTGGCAATTCGACCATACCATAACGGATACGGATCAAACGGCTCACCTGCACTTCCTGGGATTCCCACAGACGGCGCACTTCGCGGTTACGACCTTCGCGTAAACACACATGCCACCACTGGTTCATGCCTTCACCACCAGCGGCTTTGATGCTATCAAATTGTGCTGGGCCATCCTCTAACATCACACCGGTGCGTAGGCGCTGGACCGTCGCTTCAGGTACTTCACCGAAGGTACGTACAGCGTATTCGCGGTCAACCTCGTTAGATGGATGCATTAGGCGATTTGCTAGCTCACCATCGGAGGTAAACAACAATAAACCTGAGGTGTTGATATCTAAACGGCCGACGGCTACCCAGCGTGAATCTCGCACTTTAGGTAAGCGATCGAATACCGTTGGGCGGCCTTCAGGATCTTTACGGCTACAAATCTCGCCTTCGGGTTTATGGTATGCCAGCACACGGCAAATCACATCATCGGCGGATTTAAGCGAAATCGCTCTACCATCGATACGCACTTTTGCGTCGGCTTCGATACGGTCACCAAGGTTAGCGATGACGCCATCAATACTAACTCGACCTGCAGCAATCCATGCCTCCATCTCACGACGGGAGCCATGGCCTGCACGGGCCAAGACTTTCTGCAACTTTTCACTCATTAGTATTTTGCTCTTCTGACTGTTCTGGCGCTGATTTCAGTCCTGAAAAAACCGCCTGCAATGACTCAGCATCCGTAAGCGCGGGAAGATCCGCTAAGGTGTCTAAGCCAAAATATGCTAAAAATTCTAAGGTAGTGGCATACAGTGCGGGTCGCCCCGGGACTTCTTTGTGGCCAACTACTTTAATCCAATGTCTATCCGACAAACTTTTGATGATATGGCTACTAATGGCCACACCGCGCACCTGTTCAATATCCCCGCGGGTCACTGGTTGACGATAGGCAATCACAGCCAAAGTTTCCAATGTCGCGCGCGAATATTTTGGCGCCTTTTCCTGCCACAGGGGCTGCAAAAAAGGACTCAGAACGTCTAAGGTCTGGAAGCGATAACCTCCAGCGACTTTCACAAGTTGAACACCTCTTTCCTGATAATCCAGTTGCAGCTCGTCCAATGCGACTTTGATTTTGTCTCTGGAAACGGAGAAATCCACGAGAACCGTTTCCTTCAACATTTTCACCGACAAGGGTTTCCCCAATACAAACAGGCTCGCTTCAATCAGCTGTTTTAATTGAATTGGATTTATCTGCATCAATTAATAGGCCTTTACGTAAATAATTGAAAACGGTTCTGTTTGGTACAATTCGACCAATAACTCTTTGACTAATTCCATCAAAGCGAGGAAGGTCACCACCACACCTGCGCGGCCTTCTTCAAAGGTAAATAGGCGTTCAAATGCCGTAAAATCTTCTGAGTTCAACATGGCTAAAATCTGGCTCATGCGCTCGCGGGTCGATAACTGTTCACGTTTAACGTGATGATCTTCATTGGCATCAATACGTTTGAGCACATCGCCAAAGGCGCGGGCAATCTCGAATAACGAGACTTCAGGCGGGATCATTAACGGCTTAATATCCGGTGCTGCCACCGCTTTGGCTTGAAATACATCCCGCTCGAGCCGCGGTAAATCATCGAGTTTTTGCGACGCTTCTTTAATCACTTCATAGGCTTTTAACTGACGGATCAGCTGCGCCCGAGGATCCTCCTCAACCTCATCTTCAGCCACCATACGTGGCAGCAGCAAACGGGATTTAATCTCGGCAAGGGTTGCCGCCATCACTAAATAATCGGCGGCAAGCTCGATACGCGCCTGAGTCAGCATCGCGATGTATTCTAAATACTGTGCGGTGATTTGCTGAATGGGTAAATCGACAACGTCTAATTTTTGCTTACGGATCAAATATAAAAGTAAGTCTAAGGGCCCTTCAAAGGACTCAAGAAATACTTCCAATGCCTCGGGCGGGATAAATAAATCCTGCGGCATTTCGGTCATTGCCTGACCGCGAATAACGGCTAAGGGTAAACTCTGTTGCGTGCCCAGCATCCGCTATTTTCCCCGTGTCACACCCACAGATTGAACACAATCACTCTTGGCCTTACGCCAAACGCGCGATTATACCCGTAAATGAGCGGCGATAAAACTGCCAAATGGGCGCTTTATGCCGCTAAGTAAACCGATAACCCGTTTTCTCAGTCTGCCGTTATCACAGGAAAGGGCTGATATCCCCCGCCCCTTCACGCAAAATTTCGGCGCCGTCTTCGGACATATCGATCACTGTGGTCGGCTTTTCGCCTAAATAACCGCCATGGATAATCACATCCACTTGATGCTCAAGGAGATCACGAATATGCTCGGGATCGGACTCGGCAAATTCAGAGTTTGGCATCACTAAGCTGGTCGACATCAGCGGCGCGTCTAAGGCTTCGAGCAACGCCAGAGCGATCACATTGTCGGGCACACGAATACCTATGGTCTTTTTCTTGTCATTTTGCAGACGACGGGGTACTTCTTTGGTCGCTTTAAAAATGAAAGTATAGGGCCCAGGTGTGCAACTTTTTAGAATGCGATAGGCCTGATTATCCACTTTGGCGTAGGTTGCAAGCTCGGATAAATCGCGGCACATCAAGGAAAAATTATGATCGTTCTCAATTTGACGAATACGCGCCATCCGCGTCATCGCGTCTTTCTCACCAATCAAGCAACCTAAGGCATAGCCCGAATCGGTGGGATAAACAATCACCCCGCCGTTTTTCAATACGGCAACGGCCTGGCCGATAAGCCGCGTTTGCGGATTTACTTCATGTACATAAAAAAACTGACTCATGGTCGTTCCATCCAAGATCCCGATTGCCAGACCCAATCAATACCTTGGGGCTGATACAGATTTTTACCTAATTCTATCCAATTACTTGGAAAGTGAAAATCACTCCCTATCGATGCAAGCAACTGATTTTGAACGCTAAGAGCAGCAAGATTTGCCCTATCGTCCACTGTTTGCTGGCCGAGCACCACTTCCATGGCATCTCCACCCGCTTGTTTAAATTCGCGCACTAAACGCTTTAACCACTTAGCGGATAACTTATAACCGCTAGGGTGGGCTAAAACAGCTAGCCCGCCGGCACTGTGGATCACCTCAATCGCGCTTGCCATATCGCCCCAATTATTGGGCACGTAACCCGTTTTCCCCCGGGCAAGGTAGCGTTTAAACACGCTCGGCATATCCACAGCATGGCCATTTTCAGCCATCCAGCGGGCGTAATGACCACGGCTTAAAGCCGCATCGCCCGCCAACGCCTTGGCACCTTCATAGGCCCCTTCAATGCCCGCCTTCGCTAATCTGTGGCCAATCTCTTGGGCGCGTAATTCACGTAATTCACGCTGGTTTTCTAAAAATGCTAATAATGCAGGATTATCCGCATCGAAGTTAAGCGCAACAATATGAATGTCATAACTGTTCCAGCGAGTCGATATCTCCACCCCTGAAATCAATTTAAGCGGATTTGCCTGAGCCTGATTAAAGTGACGGGCCTCAGCCAAACCTGCAACCGTATCGTGATCGGTAATGGCAAATAATTGCACGCCCTTCTCAAGGGCTCTGGCCACCAATTCAGACGGAGTTAACTGACCATCGGACGCGGTCGTGTGGCTGTGTAAATCAGCCAATATGCTTTGAGTATTCATGGGGCCATTGTACGCGAATTTGTTAAGAAATGTGCAGTTATCTCACACTTTATGCCAAGGGTTGCCTATTTAACCTTGGGATTTTTTGGCCACAAATGAGCCAATTTGAAAAATATTCAATTGACATTATTGCTCGGCTCATGTTTTCTATAGGTCCATTGACGAATTAGCGAGACCCTTTTGAATGACCCACATTAACGCTTCATTAAACATCATTTGGTGGTGGCACTTCCCAACGTAGCGGGTGGTGTGAAGCTCTGTGCTCATTTGAAAGTGACCAGAATCAACAAGAAGCCCGCAGAAATGCGGGCTTTTTTGTTAGGTGCGAAAAATGTCGGCAGACTCGGGTAACAAGATTAAGAAAGTGAGATAACTCATGATGTTAAAGACATTTAATAAGGTAGCTGAAGTATGAACATGCCCAAACAGACATTCGCACGCTCGAGCACACTCAAGGCGGCATTAACCTACCACAGCGATCCACTGCGCTTGTATCAGCACATTACCCAAGATGCGCCCCATACTATGCTGCTAGAGTCGGCCGAAATCGACAGTAAAGATCATTTAAAAAGCATGGTAATGACCCATGCCGCCATGATGATCCGCTGCGATGGTTATCAGTTGACCTTCACCGCACTGACCGATAATGGCGCAAGCTTACTCGCTCCCATCGCGCTCTTTTTCAGTACAGCAGTTAATGTGATCCGAGATAATTTGACCTTAGTGGTGACGCTACAAAAAGACACTAAGCTGCAGGATGAAGATGCACGCTTAAAATCCACCTCGCCGCTCGATGGTCTGCGGATGTTTATCCAGCAGATTGATTGTGGCGCTCATACTGACAGCCAGACTAAACCCGCCTTTGAGGATCTGTTTTTAGGTGGTGTGCTAGCCTACGACTTGATTGATACCGTCGAACCGCTGCCTGCCGTGCCAAACCGCGATAACGATTGCCCAGACTACTTATTCTACCTCGCTGAAACCTTAATCCTTATCGACCATAAACTGAAACAAGCGGACATTATTACCCACAATTTCAGTCGTGATTCGGATCAAAGTGCCGCGATCACCACTGCCCTGAGTGAACGGGTAAAGACATTAACCTCAGACTGTAAAAACCTCCCTAATTCACTTGCCGATGTACCGACACTGGTCGCCATCGACGCAACTGAGCGAGTCAATATTTCCGATGAGGTGTTCAAACAAACCGTTATCGATTTGAAAGAACACATTATAGCGGGCGATATTTTCCAAGTGGTGCCATCGCGAAGCTTTAGTTTACCTTGCCCGAATACCTTAGGGGCTTATCGCGCCCTGCGCCTGACTAACCCAAGCCCTTACATGTTTTATTTCAGGGGCCATGACTTCACCCTCTTTGGCGCCTCGCCAGAAAGCGCACTTAAATTTGATGCCAGTAGTAATCAGGTCGAAGTCTACCCAATTGCTGGCACCCGCAAACGCGGCAAAACCGCCACAGGCGAGATTGATTTTGACTTAGACAGCCGCATTGAACTTGAACTGCGCTTAGATAAAAAAGAACTGTCGGAACACTTAATGTTGGTCGATTTAGCGCGTAATGATATCGCCCGCATCAGCCAAAGCGGCAGCCGTAAAGTGGCCGAGTTATTGAAAGTGGACCGTTATTCCCACGTGATGCACCTCGTCAGCCGTGTAACGGGTCAACTGCGCCAAGACTTAGATGCGCTGCATGCCTATCAGGCCTGTATGAATATGGGCACCCTTGTGGGCGCGCCTAAAGTGCGCGCATCACAACTGGTTCGCCAAGCGGAAAAAGCGCGCCGCGGTAGCTACGGCGGCGCCGTGGGTTACCTTAATGCCCTTGGCGATATGGACACTTGTATTGTGATCCGCTCGGCTTTTGTTAAAAATGGCATTGCCCATATCCAAGCCGGTGCAGGCGTCGTGTTCGATTCAGATCCCCAAAGTGAGGCTGACGAAACTCGCCAAAAAGCACAAGCGGTGATTTCAGCTATCAAAATGGGGGCAGGTTTACCGATAAGCCCTCAAGCAACCGCAGTTCAGCAAGGATAAGGAGCCTAATATGAAACTCTATTTACTCGATAACTTTGACTCCTTTACCTACAACTTAGTGGATCAATTTAGAAGCCTAGGTTGTGAAGTGGTGATTTACCGCAACGATGTTGCCGCCGACTTTATCGCCGAAAAACTGCTTAGTGAACAAGAACCCGCAGCCCTAGTGTTATCACCCGGTCCAGGTGCGCCCCATGAGGCGGGATCTATGATGGCGCTTATCGCCAAAGTCGCGGGTAAGGTGCCTATGCTGGGTATTTGCCTTGGCCATCAAGCCATGGTGGAATATTACGGCGGCACAGTGGCGCGCGCACCTTTTGTGGTGCACGGCAAGGCAAGCCCGACTTTCCATGATGGCACTGGCGTATTTGCAGGTTTGCCCCTCTCCCCTGCCCGTTGCCCGCTATCACAGTCTCGTCGCCACTCGAGTGCCTGATTGTTTGCAAGTGATCGCAACCACTGACGCTATGCCGATGGCCGTTTTGCACCCTGAGCACAGAGCCGTTGGCTTTCAGTTCCACCCAGAATCGATTCTCACCACCTTAGGTAGCACACTGCTCATTCAAACCTTGGCCTTTCTTACCCAAGACATGACAACAGGAGTAAGTGCATGAGTACCAACAATATTCAGCCTTTGCTCGACGCTTTATACCAAGGTAAGAGTTTAAGCCGTGAGCAAACCTTTGAGATTTTTAGCGCGTTAATTCGCGGTGAGATGAGTGAAGCCGCGATGGCGGGAATGTTAGTTGCGCTGAAAATGCGCGGTGAGACCATTGATGAGATCAGTGGCGCCGCCGATGCCATGCGCGCCGCCGCCAAGGCTTTTCCCTATTCGAATGGTGATAGCCTTAGCAATGGAATCGTTGACATAGTTGGCACCGGTGGCGATGGCTTTAATACCATTAATATTTCCACCACGGCAGCCTTTGTGGCCGCGGCGGCAGGCGCTAAGGTCGCCAAACACGGCAATCGTAGCGTGTCGAGTAAATCGGGGTCATCGGATCTTTTGGCGCAGTTTGGCATCGACTTAACTATGTTGCCAGAGACTGCCAGTCGTTGCCTCGACGCATTGAATCTGTGCTTTTTGTTTGCGCCCCACTACCATGGCGGGGTAAAACATGCGGTGCCCGTAAGACAAGCATTGAAAACCCGCACCTTATTCAACGTGTTAGGGCCGCTAATCAATCCAGCACGACCTGAGTTTATGTTGCTTGGCGTGTATAGTCCTGAGTTAGTCTTACCGATCGCGAAAGTATTAAAGGCACTTGGCACAAAACGCGCTATGGTAGTGCACGGCAGCGGTTTAGATGAAGTCGCGCTGCACGGCAACACCCAAGTTGCTGAGTTAAAAGACGGCGATATCATAGAGTATCAACTCACGCCCGCCGATTTAGGTGTGCCTTTAGCGCAGATAACCGACTTAGAAGGTGGCGAGCCCGCGCAAAATGCTTTGATCACCGAGGCGATTTTAAAAGGCAATGGCACTGAGGCACATACCAATGCGGTCGCCATCAATGCCGGTTGTGCTTTATATGTCTGTGGGATTGCTGATTCAGTCAAAGCGGGAACCTTACTTGCGCTCGCTACCATTCAAAGCGGCAAAGCCTTTGAATTGTTAAGTCAGCTCGCAAAAGTCAGCGGGGAAGCCCAAGTCAACGGTCAAGAAAGAGGAAGATAAGCGAATGTCCCAAGTAGAAGTGACTCCAACAACGATGACTCAAGACCTGCGCACTCAGCCAGAGGCAGCCACAAACGCTATGCCAAAAAGTAATGTGTTAACCCGTATTGTCGATACCAAAGCGGCCCATATTGCCGCCCTGAAGCTGCGCTTCCCAGAGGCGAGTCTGTCACCCAAAATCTCTGATCGCAGTTTATTTGCGGCACTCAAGGCGCCCAAGGCCGGTTACATTTTAGAATGTAAAAAAGCCAGTCCCTCCAAAGGGCTTATCCGCGATGTGTTTGATGTAGAAGCCATTGCCGATATCTACGGTAAATATGCGGCGGGTATTTCGGTATTAACCGACGAGCAATTTTTCCAAGGGGATATGGACTATATCCCTAAGGTGCGCGCTCGGGTTAAGCAACCGATTCTGTGCAAAGATTTTTTTGTGGACGAATACCAAATCAAACTCGCCGCCCACCAAGGCGCCGATGCGATTCTGTTGATGCTGTCCGTACTCGATGATGAACAATATCAACGTCTAGCGAAAGAAGCCGCTAAGTATCAACTCGATGTGCTGACCGAAGTCAGTAATGAAGAAGAGCTTAAGCGCGCCATCGCATTAGATGCGCCGATTATCGGGATCAACAACCGTAACTTAAGGGATTTGAGTACCGATCTCGCCACCACAGAAGCCTTAGCGCCACACATTGGCAGCGACCGCGTGGTGGTAAGCGAATCTGGCATCTACAACAATGAGCAAGTGCGCCGCCTGAGTCCACTGGTCGATGGCTTCCTCGTCGGCAGCTCGATTATGGCCGAGGCTGATATCGACCTGGCCTGCCGTAAATTGATCTTCGGTCACAATAAAGTCTGCGGCCTCACCCGTGTGGAAGATATTCGCGCCGCAGCAACGTCAGGCGCTGTCTATGGCGGACTGATTTTTGCTGAAAAATCCCCGCGTGCATTAACCCTTGATGCAGCAGAACAACTGCTCAGGGAGTACCGCGCATCCGATGCCTCCGCCATCGAATTTGTCGGCGTGTTTGTTAATGCCGCGCCAGAAACCATTTGTGATATCGCCGCCCGTTTGCAGTTATCTGCCGTACAGCTGCACGGCACTGAAACAGAACTTGAAATTGCACAGCTCGCAGAGCGACTTGAGCAAGCGGGACTCACCACCCAAATTTGGAAAGCCGTCAGCGTCGATGCGCAAACGGGTGAAATGGGCAACATACCTCAGGGAGCATCGCGATATCTCTTTGATAGTAAAACGGCAGGTCAATTTGGCGGCTCGGGCCAAGCCTTTAATTGGCAAAATATTGATGTGAAGTCCTTAGGCCCGCAAAAGGCCCATGCCATGTTGGCGGGCGGACTCAATCCAGGCAATGCGATGAGTGCCAATGCCCAAGGATTTTACGGTTTAGATTTTAATTCTGGCCTAGAAACCGCCGCAGGGATTAAATCTGCGCTGCTGATCCAGACGGCTTTTACTAATTTACGCCTCTAGCCTATCGCGCTAAGCAAGAAGCCCTAGATGCAGTTGGTGCTCGATAAGCGTGATGCTCAAAAAATATGAACCTATTAATGCCAGTGGCCAAATAGATAACGACTCAGTTAACACTATAAAACGGTTAACACTAAGACGTTGCTAGCACCATCAAGCCACTGACAAACTGATTGATAAGATAAGGAAAAAGGTATGTCAACGTTAAAGCTTAACCCTTATTTCGGCGAATACGGCGGCATGTATGTGCCACAGATTTTAGTGCCAGCCCTTAAGCAATTAGAAACTGCCTTTGTGGAAGCGCAGGAAGATGACGACTTTAAAGCCGAATTTACCGATTTACTGAAAAACTACGCGGGGCGCCCAACAGCACTCACCTTAACCCGCAATTTAAGCCCCAATCCACAGGTTAAAATCTACCTCAAACGGGAAGATTTACTCCACGGCGGCGCCCATAAAACTAACCAAGTGTTAGGCCAAGCTCTGCTTGCTAAGCGCATGGGTAAAAAGGAAATTATTGCAGAAACGGGCGCAGGGCAACACGGCGTTGCCACCGCCCTTGCCTGCGCGCTGTTAGGCTTAAAATGTAAAGTCTATATGGGCGCAAAAGACGTTGCGCGCCAATCACCTAACGTATTTAGAATGCGGTTGATGGGCGCAGAAGTCATTCCTGTCACCTCAGGTTCTGCCACCTTAAAAGATGCCTGTAACGAAGCCATGCGCGACTGGTCTGGTAGCTACGAAAAGGCCCACTATTTACTCGGCACAGCCGCGGGGCCACATCCGTTCCCAACCATAGTGCGTGAATTCCAACGGATGATAGGTGAAGAAACTAAGAAACAAATGCTGGAACGTGAAGGTCGCCTACCCGATGCGGTTATCGCCTGTGTGGGCGGCGGTTCCAACGCCATCGGCATGTTTGCTGACTTTATCGACGAGCCAAGTGTCGAACTGATTGGTGTCGAACCTGCGGGTAAAGGCATAGATACGCCGATGCACGGCGCGCCGCTTAAACACGGTAAAACAGGGATTTTCTTCGGCATGAAAGCACCTCTGATGCAAGATAGCGAAGGTCAAATCGAAGAATCCTACTCGATTTCAGCCGGATTGGACTTTCCCTCCGTTGGCCCGCAGCACGCGTATCTTAATGCCACTGGCCGCGCCCGTTATGAATCCGCCACCGACGATGAAGCCTTAGAAGCCTTCCAACAACTGGCTCGCTGTGAAGGGATTATCCCCGCATTGGAATCGGCACATGCTATCGCCTATGCCGTGAAAATGGCGCGCGAGTGCACTAAGGAAACCATTTTAGTGGTCAATCTTTCCGGTCGTGGCGACAAAGATATTTTCACCGTTTCTGACATTTTGAATGGTAAAGAGGAATAATAAACATGAGTGACACGTCTACAGCTCACGCTACAACTCAATCGCATGCAGGCCGTTACCAAGCCACCTTTGCCAAACTCAACGCCGAAGGCCGTGGCGCTTTTGTGCCCTTCGTCACCCTTGGCGATCCTAGCCCTGAGTTATCGCTGAAAATCATCGATACCTTAGTGCAAAACGGTGCCGATGCCTTAGAACTGGGCTTTCCGTTTTCCGATCCCTTGGCCGATGGCCCTGTGATCCAAGGGGCAAACCTGCGTTCTCTCGCCGCGGGCACAACCCCAACGGCATGTTTTGAATTACTGGCGCAAGTGCGCGCAAAATACCCAGAACTGCCAATAGGTTTGCTGCTGTATGCGAACTTAGTTTTTGCTAACGGCATAGATGCGTTTTACGCCAAAGCGCAGCAAGCGGGTGTGGATTCAGTGCTTATCGCCGATGTGCCAGTGGAAGAATCGGCGCCATTTAGTGCCGCCGCTAAAGCCCATGGTATTGCACCGATTTTTATCGCGCCGCCTAATGCCGACAGTGAAACCCTGGAGCAAGTGAGTAAAAGTGGTGAAGGTTACACTTACCTCTTATCCCGCGCAGGGGTGACAGGCACCGACACTAAAGCGGGCGTTCCGGTGGAAGAGATTCTATCTAAGTTAAAAACCTTTAACGCGCCGCCACCGCTACTCGGCTTTGGCATTGCCGAACCTTTACAGGTGAGCGCCGCCATCAAAGCGGGCGCCGCTGGGGCGATTTCTGGCTCTGCCGTCGTGAAAATCATCGAAACTCACCAACACGATGAAGCTAAGCTACTTGCAACGCTGGGGGAATTTACGCGCGCCATGAAAGCTGCAACCTAAACTAACTGCGTATTCATTTAGTCACAGTTCCTCGGTAGCATGGATGCCTCGAAAATAAAACGGACTTTTTATGCTGTATCGAATTCATATTCTCGAACTAACACCATGGGGCTGTGGATTTGAAGGGGAAGTGGCCGCAAAATGCGACAATGGCGCGCCAATTTGGTTTTACTACCAAGGCTGCGATCAGCAGGCAAAAGCGCGTTTTCCCCTTAACCAATGGGTGACGGTTGAATTATTGGGTCGGTTGGCGAGTGCGAACCCTCAAGTTAATATCATTGAGCAAGCACCACGCCAGCATCTGCAGTTTCCGCTGCATAACTGTCACTTTGATGCTTCAGGGCAAATCGTCGACATCAGCCAAACGCCTGAAGATAGGGTTTATCTGTTGCAATCAAGTTTCCCATTGCTGTTTGATAATGAACTGGGAAAATCCCCTATCTCCCTCGGCCACTGGGTCAATGTGACGGGCGAGCTTTGGGTTACTAATTGGCTTGATTAAGTTTTAATTGATGCCCTTGTTGACAAAGTGCCGCTTGATTCTAATGATTGCATAGCCGCGAATAGTCATTCACCCGCCATTCGCCTAATAAATTACCAAAGAGGATACCATGTCAGCTTCTAACCCTTTGTCCGATGCTAAGTCTCGTACTTTCCTGGGGACACCTAAATTACCCGCTAAGTATGTTACGGTTGTAATGCCATTTTTTCTATCTATTTTAATGAGTTGTATCGTTTCTGCGATCAGCACTTTTAATGGTGTAGGCGCTGCACCACAGTTTATCGAGCTCTGGCTGAGCGCTTGGCTGATCTCTTGGGTTGTTGCCTTCCCGACACTGCTGCTGGTGTTGCCTTTAGTACGAAAACTCACGGCAGCTTTTGTTGATTTACCCTAATCAATGGATCCTAAGCATGCTCCATCATAGGGTATTGCTATCCTATGCAAATCTTAGCGTAAATACCCTTATCATTCGTTCAATGGCTTAGTTCAATCTCTTGGTCAACTACTTAGCATAATCGCTGCTCGGTGGCGATTTACACTGGATTTACATTAACATCCTCACAACCCCCTTTACCGATTGAATTCGGTATTATCTAAGCTCACATTTATCCCAAACCGCATTGTCAATAAAACACCCAATACTTTGATATAAATCAATAAATTTGAGTTTTTTCAAACTCACGCTTCTCATTTTTCAGCCGTCATGAGCGATGTTGTCAGCCCTCGCTAAATCGACCACTATGCATGCCATTAACCGCACAAACACCGCTTATTTATAGGGGAAAAGTATTAACCTACGCCATTACTTAAATGAGAATGATTTGCATTTGAATATTTTCACGTGCTAATTTACTCGCCGTTGTCGGGACAGAGACAGCAGGAAAATCGCCTAGGGACTGAGTTAAAACTAGCGAGTTAATCGCCGCAAGATAGATAGCCAAACAGGCTATTTTGATCGTCGCATTCACTTTGATTTGCGTCCTTAGGCAACGGATTACTGGATCGGCAACACGCAACGGCATGTTGCCAAGGAGGCGTAAGTGACTACTCAACAAAGGGAAATGGATCGCGAAATCTTTGATCTACTCGGCATCGGTATTGGCCCATTCAATCTTGGCCTCGCCGCCTTATCAGAACCTATCGACGGCTTTAACTGCTTATTTTTAGATGCTAAAACCCGCTTTGACTGGCATCCAGGCATGCTACTCAAATCCTCAAGACTACAAACCCCCTTTATGTCGGATCTGGTGACTATGGCCGATCCCACCAGCCGTTACAGTTACCTTAATTTTGCCAAACAGACGGGCAGACTCTATCCCTTTTATATTCGCGAGAATTTCTTTTTACCCCGCCACGAATACAACTTGTACTGCCAATGGGTGAGCCAACAACTCAGCAATCTCAAATTTGGTTTTAAGGTCACTCAAGTGGATTACAACGCGGGTGAAGGGATTTATCGAGTCACAGGTTTTGATAGACGCAGTGGTAAAACCCATACCTATCAATGCCGAAAGCTAGTGTTAGGCACAGGGACAGAGCCTTATCTGCCAAAGGATTGCCCCATTCAAGATCCGCGGGTCATGCATACCGCCAGTTATATGCAGCAAAAAACCTACCTGCAAAGCCAACATGCCATCACTGTGATTGGCAGTGGCCAGAGCGCGGCGGAAGTGTTTTACGATCTACTGCAAGATATTGATACCTATGGCTATCAACTCAATTGGATGACGCGGTCTGCACGTTTCTATCCCTTGGAATACACTAAGCTAACGTTGGAGATGACCTCGCCAGATTATGTCGATTACTTCCACGAATTAGCACCGGAAAAACGCTGTGCGTTGATCGCCAGTCAAAAATCGCTCTACAAGGGCATTAATGCAGAGCTTATCAACGACATCTATGACTTGTTATATCAAAAGCGCTTGATTGCGAATTTCCAGTGCCAATTGATGACCAATGTGGCGTTAACCCGTATCCAAACTGACTCAGATGCACTCAAGTTACATTTCCAGCATCAAGAACAAGATATTCCTTTGAGTCAAACCACGGGAGCAGTGGTTTTAGGCACTGGCTATCACTACCGTTTACCTCAATTTATCAAAAATATAAAGCAACAGCTCGAGTTCGATGAGGCGGGACAACTTGCGGTGCAGCGCGACTACAGCATAGATATTCGCGGTGATATTTTTGTCCAGAATGTCGGTTTGCATACCCATGGGGTAAGCTCGCCGGATCTTGGTATGGGCTGTTATCGCAACGGCACAATCTTAAAAGCCGTGCTCGGCTATGCGCCCTACCACATTGAAGAGCACATCGCCTTTCAAACCTTCGACCCCGCTAAATTTGCCAATCATCTGCCCTGTGGCGCCAATGCGGTTAACCCACTGAATCTTAACCCTAAACATTTCCCTCAGGCGTCGCCGCACAGCAATACCGTTGATGCGCCGCCGCATCGCTATCCAACCCAAACGCCGACTCCAAACGTGAGTTCAGGCGCGGGAAGCAAGATGTCGGTCTTGATGGCGCCAAACAAGGAGGCGCAATAATGGCGAGTCAATTTAGCAGCCATTGTTTAACGCAGCTATCGGCTATTACAAACATCAATGGTTTCCAACTCAGAACGTTAGATCTAAAGCAAGACATACCAACACTGCAGTCTTGGTTTAACCAAGAATACGCCAAGTTTTGGGGCATGCAGGGCTTGAGTCTCGCCGCCATAGAGAATCTTATGGCAGCCACAGAGCACAAGTTTGCCTTGATGGGCGAATGGCAGGCCAAATCACTCTTTATGGTGGAGCTCTACGATCCCGCCCACGATGAAGTCGGCCACCACTATCCTGTTGCGCAGGGGGACTGCGGAATGCATTTGATTATCGCGCCGCCCGATGGCAATCCCGTCAGCGGCTTATCCTTCAAAGTGATGGATGCGATAGCGCAGCTCGTACTTGAAAGACTGGCCTTTAACCGCCTCGTGGTTGAACCCGATCAACTCAATAGCAAAATTCATCGCTTAAATAGCCGAGTGGGCATTCGCTATGAAAAGGCGATTCAATTAAGCACTAAAGCCGCGTTCCTCGGATTTTGCACTGCGGCCCAGCGCCAGCTGGCATCGAGCACGCCCTCTTCGACGCGCTTAGCTGCAGAACAAACCTTAGCTCAGCCAAGCTCGTTCAAAGCCCCCCTAACCTCTCCCATGACATTATCGACTCTTTAGGTGAACGAGATGAACTTACCCACAAAAGCCTTACACATTAATCCATTACCAACACTGGATCATCCAACTCACGCAGCGGCAACTCAACTTAACCCTGCGCTGTCGACAACCTCGACGACTTCTATGCCGGAGCATTTAACCCCCGCCTATTGGCAAGCGGCTAATCGGCATTTAGTGAAGAAAATTCTCTGTGAATTCACCCATGAGAAGATCATCACGCCGACCCTATACGGGCAACAAGCGGGGCTCAACCACTATGAACTCAGGCTCAAAGACAGCACTTACTATTTTAGTGCGCGGCATTATCAGTTAGATCATCTGGCTATCGATGCTAATTCCATCCGCGTTTCTAACACGGGCAAGGAACAAACCCTCGATGCGATGTCGCTGATCATTTCACTTAAAAATGACTTAGGGATCAGCGAAGCCCTACTGCCCACGTATTTAGAGGAAATCACCAGCACCCTCTACAGCAAGGCGTACAAGTTAGCGCATCAGGCGATCCCCGCCGCCACACTGGCGCGAGCCGATTATCAGAGCATAGAAGCGGGTATGACAGAAGGCCATCCGGTGTTTATTGCCAATAACGGTCGGATTGGCTTCGATATGCAGGATTACCGTCAATTTGCCCCAGAAAGTGCGGCGCCGATGCAGTTAGTCTGGCTAGGCGTGCGCAGGAGTAAGACCACGTTTGCCGCCCTCGAAAACTTGAGTCACGACGCGTTACTAAAGGAAGAGCTTGGCCAGCAGTTCACTGACTTCCAACAACGTCTTAAAACCCAGCAGCATGATCCACAGGACTTCTACTTTATGCCAGTGCACCCTTGGCAGTGGCGTGAAAAAATCGCCCGCGTCTTTGCCGGCGACATAGCCCGTGGCGATCTGGTTTATCTTGGCGAAGGCTGCGAACAGTACCAAGTACAGCAATCGATACGCACTTTCTTCAATCTGTCATCGCCACAAAAGTGCTATGTCAAAACCGCGCTTTCCATCTTAAATATGGGCTTTATGCGCGGCCTGTCGCCCCTTTACATGAGCTGCACACCGCAAATTAATGCGTGGGTGGCGAACTTGATTGAGAGCGACCCTTACTTTACTCAGCAAGGGTTTGTGATCCTTAAAGAAATTGCCGCCATAGGTTATCACCACCATTATTACGAGCAGGCGCTCACCCAAGACAGCGCCTACAAGAAAATGCTCTCAGCCCTGTGGCGCGAAAGCCCACTGCCGCACATTGAGCCTAAGCAGAATCTGATGACCATGGCTGCCCTGCTGCACACGGATCATGAAGATAAAGCGCTGATTGCAGCCTTAATAGCCGCCTCTGGCTTACCAGCAAAGGATTGGGTCAGTCGTTACCTCAACCTGTATCTGTCGCCCTTATTACACGCGTTTTTTGCCTACGATCTGGTCTTTATGCCCCACGGTGAAAACCTGATCTTAGTGCTGGATGAATATGTGCCGGTCAAGATTTTGATGAAAGACATAGGCGAAGAAGTCGCGGTACTCAATGGCGCGAAGCCGCTACCTGATGATGTAAAACGCCTTGCGGTGAGCCTTGAGGAAGAGATGAAGCTGAACTACATCTTACTGGATATTTTTGACTGTATTTTCCGCTATTTAGCACCGCTGCTCGATGAGCAAACCAGTGTCAGTGAAAACCAATTCTGGGAGTTAGTGGCGGACAATGTACGTGATTACCAAGCTCAGCATCCGCATTTGGCTGCCAAGTTTGCCCAATACGATCTGTTTAAGGACAGCTTTGTCCGCACCTGCCTCAATCGTATCCAATTGAATAATAACCAACAAATGATAGACCTCGCAGACAGGGAGAAAAACCTGCGCTTCGCTGGCGGCATCGACAATCCCTTGGCGGCCTTTAGGCAAAGCCATGCCTTTAAGCGCCCAAAGCTTGGCAGCGCTGAGCAAAGGACACGTTAACGCGTAACCAAGTGGATAAACCCGAAACTTTAGCCTAGGCCAATGTTGACCCAGCTTGTTTAACCCCCAACCTAAATGGAATTAAAGATCACCATTATGAAGACTTTTCCTCTCTCCAGCATCGCACTCGTCTGCAGACAAGCCATCGTTAACCCGAAGCTATTGCTGTGCTCAGCCATGTTAGCCAGTGTCCCCCATGCCGTAGCAGACACTGTGGATGCGGATGGTAAAACCAAGAAGCACCAAAAAGAGATTGAAATCATCAATGTCATTGGCGCTAAGGATTTACACGACAATCGCTATAAAACCCAAGCGATGAACACGGCAACTGGGCTCGATTTATCCTATTTAGAAACGCCGCAGTCGGTCACGTCCATCACCCGTCAAATGATGAACGATCAACAGCTTAATAGCGTGATTGATGCCATGACCAGCGTCGCCGGGATCAATGCCCGCCCTATGGATAACGACAGATACAGCATTAGTGCCCGCGGCATTGCCGTGACCAGCATACTGTACGATGGCGTGCCCACCACCTACGACACCCGCTTCAACTATGGCGATAATCTCATCGACACCGCCATCTACGAGCGCGTTGAGGTGGTACGCGGTGCGACTGGCCTTATGACGGGGGCCGGTAATCCCTCGGCGGCCATTAACCTTATCCGTAAACGCCCAACCCAAGAGTTTATGGGCAGCACATCGTTAAGTGTGGGCTCATGGAATAATGTGCGCGGTATGGTCGATCTTTCCAGCGGTTTAAATGACTCGGGTTCGGTGCGCGGCCGCATAGTGGCCGCCTATCAGGATAAAGATTCGTTCCAAGACAGATACGAGCAGCAGCGCACCACGTTATACGGCATAGTCGAAACCGATATTGGCGATAGCACCTTATTCACCCTTGGTGTCGATTACCAAGATGCCACGCCGAGCGGCACTATGTCGGGCGGCTTACCACTATTTTACAGTGACGGCAGCCGTACTAACTATGATCGCGCCACTTCAACGGCGCCCGATTGGGGCTCGGCGCATACCCAAGGCCTCAACACCTTTGCGAGTCTCGAACACAGATTTGATAATGGCTGGAACCTAAAAGGGACTTACACCTATGGCGACAACTCACTTGAGTTCGATGTGCTATGGGCCACGGGCTATCCCGATCCTATGACCAATATCGGCGCAACCGCAGGCTCTATCGCCTATGTCGACGGCAGTCGCACCCAACACAATGTGGATTTACGCGCCGAAGGGCAATACCAACTCTTTGGTCAGGAACATCAATTGATGTTTGGCTGGAATGGTCAGCGACAAGAGTTCGCCAATCCCTATTATTACCCCACAGCTGCTGTGCCACCACTGGGGGATTTTCGCGATCCAAACTTCCAATACCCTAAACCTCAATGGAAGGAAACCTATACCACGGGTTCATTTGGCGAAACCGAACAGAGTGCCGCCTATGTGGCGACTCAGCTTAATCTCAGCGATGCCTTAGCTGTCCTCGTTGGATTGCGCCTCAATGAGTGGGAAACCGACCAAGATAACTTTGGCAGCCTGTACGATTTCAACATCAGTAACGAACTCACCACTTACTTAGGCCTCACCTATGCCCTGACCGAGCAATATTCGCTCTACGCCAACTATACGGACATTTTTGCGCCGCAAACTAAGCAAAGAATCGATAAAAGCTACCTAGATCCGGTCAAAGGAAAAAACTACGAAGGCGGGATTAAGGCGAGCCTGTTCGATGAGGCCTTAGATATGTCGCTGTCGGTGTTTGAGATCAGGCAAGACAATGTCGGAGTCAGCACTGGCGATGTGATCCCAGGTACCACAACGCAAGTGTATGAGGGCGTAAACGGCACAAAAACACGGGGATTCGAATTTGAATCGACGGGTAAAATCACTGATGACTGGAATATTTACTTAGGCTACACCCAGTTCACCACCGAAGATCCTGATGGCAAACGCATCAATACCACTTCACCACGTCAGCAATTAAAACTCTTCACCACTTATACCTTTGGCGGTGATTGGCATAAATTGCAACTGGGTGCCGGGGTTAACTGGCAGAGCCGCGTCTACCAAACGGTCAATTCACCACTTGGCAAAATCGAAGTAGAACAAGACTCCTATGCACTGGCGAGTCTGATGGCAAGCTATGCCTTCACCGAGCAACTAAAGCTTAGCGCCAACCTGCACAACGCCTTAGATAAAAGCTACTACAGCCAAGTTGGTCAATATAGTCAGTTCCAATACGGTACGCCGCGAAGTGCCAGCTTAACCTTGGACTATCGCTTCTAAGTCAGACTTTTATTGAGATAGTTCGAAAACCCTTGTGAGCCCAAATCTTGGGCTCACAAGGTCCTCATCTATTGGACTTATCAATAATAGCGGGGCTTATCAATCACAGCGGCAATCAATCACGGCCATTAAGGAGTCACTATGGCAAGCCAACGAGGAGACAGCAGACTGCCAATATTGCGCGATACCTCGCCAAACCACGACGCGTTGAATCACACCATTTTGACACTCAATCAGCTGTTACATGAGCGAGCCCCCTTCTATGGCGAACACCTTAGCGCAACGCAGTCACCCACGGGACTCAATTTCGATGAATGGAGCTGCGCCGATACTTATCAAAAACTCATTGCACGTTTTGCGATAGCGCACCCTAGCGCAAAAACTCAGACTGAAACCGAGACAGATAAAACACCGACAACCAATCGAGCGCCCGCTTTCGCCAGTAAAAGCGCTTTGGTCGGTACAAACGCTGTGGCCAGTAGAAAAGACACCCGCAAAGCGCTGCATTCACTTTGGGGCCAATGGTATTTCGGCCTATTAGTCCCGCCTATGATGGAGTGGATTTTTAATGCTCCCCAAGCCGTATTTGAGCATTGCCTCTGGCAGCCACAGTCCGTTTTTATGCAGCTACACACCAGTGGTCGAGTGGAAAAATTTGAATTTAAGATCGCAAAGCCCGAGCCAGCCTCAGCTTTGACCTTTAAAAAACCAAGCTGTATCGAGCCTCTTTCCCAAACCAACACTAAGCCAAATACCAAGACGGACACGGAGGTACACTCCCCATTAAGCCCATATGAGCCGCCACTTGATAAAGAACTCGCCCTACAAGATTTTATCTTAAACTTACTGCAACCGAGTGTTGAACGCCTGCTTACTCTGAGCCCTGTGCCCGCCAAACTATATTGGAGTCACTTAGGCTATCTCATCCACTGGTATCTTGGGGAGCTGGGGCTCACAGAGCATCAAAACCAACGGCTAAAGCACACCCTGTTTCGTCGGCCAAACTTTTTTAGATGGCAGCACAAACCCGCTGTATAACAGCATTAACTTGCCTATCGAAGCGGAGCAAGGCAGCGCAAACTCGAGCATAAAACCAAGCCAATGCATTCGTCGTACTTGCTGTTTAAGGTATCAACTCGCCAATACGGGCCAATGCCACGATTGCCCTCTTATGCAACACTCCAAAGCAAAAATGCGAGCATCGGGATAACGGCGGTACTTCACCCAATTCCACGTTTACGGCCAGTTGGTCTGTTTAACCAAAAGCGACTAAGCCTACGCGGGCTTTGCAATTTTGCACCGCGATTTAGCATCAAGATTAGACGGTTTCACGGGCAAGATCGCAATCGGTGCCTATGATGGCTTTTTCCCTCTAGCCTCGCGTGCTACACTCAAGTCCATGTCTCTTTATCACGATTATTTATGAAACAACTGCTTGATTTTCTGCCACTCGTTATCTTTTTGCTGTCTATAAATTTTTCGATATTTATATTGCCAGTGGTGCCTTGATCGCCGCCACGGCACTGCAATTGATCGTGACCTATGCCCTGTACAAAAAGCTGGAGAAGATGCACCTGATCACCTTTGCGATGGTGACTGTATTTGGCACTCTCACCTTAGTATTCCACGACGATGCCTTTATTAAGTGGAAAGTCACAATTATTTATGCTTTATTTGCCATAGCCTTAGCCGTGAGCCAAATACTGAATAAGTCGATATTAAAGTCGATGTTAGGTAAAGAAATGCAAGTGGCAGATAATATTTGGGCCCATGTGACCTGGTATTGGGTGAGCTTTTTTGCCATCTGCGGCCTAGTGAATGTCTATGTCGCCTTTAGCTTACCGTTAGAAACTTGGGTGAATTTTAAGGTGTTTGGCCTCACCGCCTTAACCTTACTCAATACTGTAATAACTGTATTCTACCTTTATAAACACCTTCCCGAAGATCAACGCAAGGAACTCAAATAATGTGGTATATGATTTCAGCTCAAGATGTTGAAAACAGTTTAGAAAAACGTTTAGCCGCACGCCCAGCCCACCTCGCTCGCTTACAAGAATTGGCCGATGAAGGCCGTTTACTGATCGCTGGTCCACACCCAGCTATCGACAGTGAAAATCCTGGCGATGCTGGTTTCAGTGGCTCCTTAGTGGTGGCGGATTTTGATTCTCTAGCGACGGCACAAGCCTGGGCCGATGCGGATCCTTACTTTGCGGCGGGTGTTTATCACAGTGTTGTGGTTAAACCTTTCAAACGAGTTCTGCCTTAATGAAAATAGTTTCTTTTAATATCAATGGACTACGCTCTCGCTTGCATCAACTGCAAGCTTTAATCGACAGCCATCAACCCGATATTATTGGCCTGCAAGAGACTAAAGTGCACGATGAGGCATTCCCATTAGCCGAAGTCGAAGCCATGGGATATCAGGTGCATTACCACGGTGGCAAAGCCCACTATGGCGTGGCCATGCTCTCCAAAGTCGCACCAGAAAAACTGCAAAAAGGTTTTCCAAACGATGGTGAAGATGCCCAGCGTCGGATGATTATCGGCACATTTGCCCAAGCGAATGGTCGCCCATTGACTGTGTTCAACGGCTATTTCCCCCAGGGCGAAAGCATAGATCACCCAACAAAATATCCTGCTAAACGTAAGTTTTATCAGGATTTAATGCACTACTTGCAGACAAACCACAGCAACGACGAAGATATCGCCATCATAGGTGATATCAATATCTCGCCGACCGATTTAGATATAGGTATCGGTGAAGTGAATCGTAAACGTTGGCTGAAAACCGGCAAATGTAGCTTCCAACCGGAAGAACGCGAATGGCTCAAAACCTTGCAGGATTGGGGGTTAGTCGACACTTTCCGCCAATTACACCCAGAGCGTACCGAGCGCTATTCATGGTTTGATTACCGCAGCAAAGGTTTCGATGACAACCGCGGCCTGCGCATCGATGTGATCTTAGCCACGCCTTCACTGGCAGCGCGTTTAGTCGAGTCCGACGTCGATTACGATCTGCGCGGCATAGATAAACCCTCAGATCACGCGCCCATCTGGAGCACGTTTAAAGAAGCTTAATTCGCTAGAATTAACTATCTTGTAGACATAAAAAACATCGGCCTAGGCCGATGTTTTTGTTTGGTTCTTAAGCTAAATAAGATGCATTTTGGACAAAAGCTAAATAGTCGTTTTTCTATTCATGGAATTTATTGTCATTGTTTCCCCAGTGATTCGCCGTGAATATATCCCTATAGGCTCGACGACGACATCTGCAGCACACGGAAGTGTAAATGCCGCGTTCACATAGATGTGAAAGAACGACCATGTCGCCAACGGTCACTGGTGCCCCAATGCCAATCTTAACAACCGCTGATTCTGTTTGTGCCACTAAAGGAATAAGGGACAAAAGTGAGTTAGTTTTTTACTCAGTGGGTTTCGGATTAAGATTTCTATGAATTAACGCTCTAATCAGCCGACGCGCTAGTGGTCGGCTGCATTGATTTGTTATAACTTATCCTTTTTCAGGCTTAACTCCTGCCTTATCAAGCATATTTGTTTCATTCAGCGCGACGGCCATAATTCTCGGCTGAACACTGGTCGCTGGGTCATGGATTTTGGTTTTAACAGCGGCCATAGCTTCTAAAGCTCGCTGTATGGAAGACTCATCAAGATTAGGGAGTGAACCCGGCAGCAAGTCTTGAATCTCTTTTGAAGTGACGCCTATCGCTCTAACCTCTAGTTCACCTGATAACTCACTCTTATTTGCCGCAAACCCTATCTTGAGGATACTACCCAGATCAATGCCCTTCTTATTGGTTTGAATGCGTGCAACCAGCCTGAGGCCAACCCCTACTCGCGCTCTTCCAATAACAGTTGAACCATCAGACAGGTCATCTATGAAAAAGTTTGCGTAATCCATAAAGGCAACATATTTTCCTTTCTCACCCGTAACTTTTCCTGTTAAATATGAAAGCTCTCCGGAAGCTGTTTCTTTAGCTAAAGTTACGACTACCCTAGTATCTCCTAAGTATCCCAACTTTTGAGCATTGCTAAGAGTTCTAATATCTTTTTCAACCATTTGCCCATTTTCCGAAATTTCTACTTGGCTCTTGGCAATAAGTGGCTCTATCGGAAAATATTCATTTTTTAAACTATCAGCGTTACCACCAAGAACAACAGATACTGGTACAAGCGTCTGAGTAGCACAAGCAGCTAATAGTGAAATTAACAACAAAACTGTCGAGATTTTTATAACTTTCATGGTTTCATTCCTTAAAACCTCAGGAGTTTAACATCCAACACAAGAGCCTGAGTTTCTCTCATGCCGACAGCAGTTATAACACCCACAACAGGGACCAAATTCACTATACCACTACAATACGCCAATTTTTTTGTAAGCAACTACATGAGAGAGAAATAACAACGAATACCTTTCGTTAAATCTTACTTTGTACTCATTTTCATCTTCTGATAACTGCACCCAACCGTCGCCAAAATAGTCGTTTATATCATCAACAGCTTCACTATCTACTTTTAAGTGCTTTTTACTCCACTGATAAGTACATGATAAAATTAATACCCCATTTAAAGCTGTCGCATTCTTTAAAGCCTCGACCAAGCCTTTAGGTGACTCGCACTGATCCAAGACATTTAAGCAAATAGTTAAATCAAAATGGTCATCAACTACACCGTGAGAAAAAGGAGCTTCTATCAACGTGAAATCCACATGAGCACATATTTCTGCAATTGACGAACTGTCAAATTCAAAATTACCCAACTCGTCCAAACTCTTAATATAGGGAAAGTTACATTTAGCCCCATCTATAAGTATTTTTTTAAAGTTTGAAAGTAATCGTTGAGATGGCTCGACTACAGTTACCGAGTTTATACTCGGGACATTACTTATTAACTCATAACTATTTCTTCCAAGAGCTGGCCCTATTTCTATTACTGTTTTAGGGGATATATTTTCACAACCGAGAGCATTAATAATAAATCGGGCTACATTTTGTGAATGCGCTGAAGATATAAACGAATCAGGAACACGCTTAGACTTACTATCTAATTGTTCAGTTACGCCATTTTCACGAAGTTTATCAAGCCATTGCATTTCGAAATATGCTGCCAATCCTTTTTGATTGATATAAAAATCATCCACAATTATACCTTTTAAACCTTCGTTTTTCGGTGCGCATAACGCCCGCCACAGACGCGAGCAAAATAAATCTGGCCACCCATTATAAACCAACAACATAATGCACTTTCGATTTGCCGACAACACACTCTGGCTAAAATGACTTGAATAAGAGGTATCAAAAGTAGCTGGACTGCATTTGAGGTAAAAAATCGAGCTAATTTCTTAAAAAACGGCGTATTTCAGACATACCAACCTCCCAATAAAACAAATGGGCAGTGATTGGTTTGGTTAAGCAGGATTACCGTTAATTGCTGTGAAAGTGCTGGCAGTTTGCCGCAAAGTGTCGTCGCTTTTCTAAGTGTTCGCAGTAATCGGTCAGTTCTTGCAGCGTACCCACTGGGCCATGAAATAGCTTACCAAACTCAGTAGTGAGCTTAAGCCAATTGTCATGGGGGATATTTAATCTTGTCAGTAACTTGGCACGTAATTGCGCAGCAATTTGAGTGATAGGTTGACAAGTCCGTTGCTGCCGCTTGTTATGACTTACCTCCAGCGTTAGGGTGCTGAACATTATTAATATCAACCAAATCCCAAATTTCGCCTTTGTTACGATAAAGTCTTTTATTTAATTTTGGATAATCTGCAACATCGTGGGCTAACCGCTCACCAACTACAATGCAGCGTAACACTTCATTGCCTGTATTTAAAATCGTATGAGCTAAACCATTTGCTCGATAACCAATAAAGTCCCCTTCGGATATTTCGAACTCTTCAAAACCAATCTGTGCTGTGGCGCTACCACTTAATACGTAAACACATTCATCTTCAAACTTATGAGAATGAAACTCTGTTGATTCTCTATTTGGTGGAACTTCGATAATATGGAAGCCAAAACCTTTAAGACCTGTTAAATCTCCAAGAGATTTGTTCACTCGAACAGCATTGTCATTGAGGTAATGTGTCTTACTTAAGCCTTCCATTTCTTCAATTTCAGATTTCTTAACAATGTATCTATCCATGTGATCTCTCATTGTCTTAACGCCCGCATTTGTGGCTGGTTTGGAGCGCAGCGGAAAACCAGTCCGGCAACATGCGCTTGTTAAGAGGCATTGGCACGCTCAGCCTCATCAATTTTCCTTAAGGCAAAATCACCCCGTTCAGATACGGGGTGTGAGTTATCTGAAGCAAAGCGTTCAGCAAAAACTCTGGCCTTCATCCCTAGATTGTCCATTTCTCGTATTAGAATTTCTGCTGAAACACGCCTAACGATGGATGAACGATCTTCAGATGACCTCTTTAGTAAGTCTATTAGCGGAGTGTCAATTTCTAACTTCCGCTCGCCAACGATAGGCTTTAGCCTGCCTTCGCAGTACCTTATATCGGTCCACACCCATTTTCGTCCTTCGATCCATACAATCCGCCCTTCAAATAAGCTGCGGTATGCCTTAGCTCGAACCGAAGGCTGAATAGCGGATCTAGCTATTTCTTCAATTTGCCCATCAAGTATCGTAGTACGCCCAAGCTGAGAAAAGAGTGATGGCATAGGCCCTGAAGCAGACATAATTAACTTAGACCGAAGGGACTTTGCTATATCCTTTTCACAGATAATTTTCAGAAGTACCTCTTTATCTACTTCTTCTACCCTACCCCACGAATTCCAATTGGAAAGCGCGACGCATAATGCCTCAACTACATATTCAGGATCAGTAGACCTTGCTAGCTCAGGGAGCTTTTCCCTCGCTGCTTTACGAACCTGTGGCACCCAATCATTGAGTCTACGAACTGTAAGAGAAAAAAAGAAAGTATTCGGAGCAGCCCCAGATAAGGCCCGAAGTGCTTTTTCACGTTTGTAGCCATCCCGGCTAATAAGATCAATCCAAGTTACTAATTCCTTAGGCTTTGACCACACCTTCCACTTAGGGGGAATAGATTCCCTTATAGCTGAAGAAAATTCCGAACGAATGATTCGTTCCCAGTAGTCAAAACTAGAAAGAGGCAACTGAGACGTAACTTCAATTAGTTCAGACATATCAGCAACTACTTTGCTGCCTGAGCTTATCGAGCTAGAAAATGTTCTCACTGCTGAAATAATCTTATCTTCCATAATCTGAGATTGTTGCACCTACTATTCTTGCCTCTTAACATTTTATTAGTGCGTATGCGCGTTTACCTCATTAGACCAGCAAAAACGCGCATAGTTAACTATCTGTATGCAAAGAACTTATCAGCTTTTCATCAAATACACCATCTGGGAAAACGCGCATGCACGTTTTTCAAATCTATTAACTAAGATTAAGTTTTTGTAATTAATTGATTTTATGTGTTTTTACTTATTGTCAGTTGAGTTAATGCGCACTAATGTTGTCTCAAAAAACACTTAAAAGCCTCTAAATTTAAATACGACTGGATAGCCATACATCGTTAGCCGCTTTGCAGTAGGGCCAAACATTGGGTAAATCGATGAGGGTTTGTAGGGCAACTCATGCGGAAATTTTCGATTAAGCTAACAAGCAAAAACACGGAACAGGGCAATAGCTTTTTAGCTAAACGAACAGCGAAAGGATAGTTAGGGTTGGCATTGTTGTACTGGTAATCTTCTAAAACAAGGGGGTTTGAATAGAGCAGTCAGGGATACTTCTTTAAAAGAAATAAACAGCGAATCACAGGGAAAACAATGACAGCTAATACTGCACAACTGGCAATTAATGCTATGCAACTCAGTTATCTGCTCCGGGATATTCGAGAATGAAATGGCGGAAATCTACAATTTCCGCCATTTTCAGATGATACGCTAATGCTCAATGTGAGACTCAGTATCGGGCTTATTGTTCAACTACCCACGCTGGAAACTGGCCATGTTGGCAACTCACATTGAAGGTGAGGTTAGCTAGTGCGATACTGCTTTAAGATCCCTTCTAGCTCAACTGATGCCTGATGCAAATCGTGCGCTAACGTCACACTGCGCTGGGCCGTTTGTTTGATGGTTTCCGACTGATGGCGGATTTCATTCAATTGTCCGGCAATGTCACGCGCGGCGACACTCTGCTCCTCCGCCGAGGCGGCAATTTGGCTGCTCATATCAAATACCGCATTGACCGATTGCGCCATACCTTGGACATCGTCACCGACGGCGATAATCGCGCTGCGGCCTTCATCGGCCTGATCGACTATCTCCATGGTAATGCTAGATAAACGACTCGTGCCAGACTGTAAGCCTTCAATCATGGCCTGAATTTCGACCGTGGCCTGTTGAGTTCGGCCCGCTAGGGTTCGCACTTCATCGGCGACCACGGCAAAGCCGCGACCCTGCTCACCAGCACGGGCCGCTTCAATGGCCGCATTTAAGGCTAACAAGTTGGTTTGCTGCGAAATACTGTTAATCGTCGTCACCACAGCATCGATACTCGCCGCATCCTTAGACAATTGTTCCACCGATGAAAACGCCGCGCCAATCTTAGTCGAAAGTAAGCCAATACTGTCTACCGTATGGCTAATACGCCCTTGGCTAGCCGACATTTGGCTGGAGTTTTCCTTGGTGTGCAGTGAAGTGTTACTGGCATTAACTGAGACTTCTTCAATCGCTGAGGTCATTTGCGCCATAGCAACGGCAACCGAGTCGAGGAATTGATGCTGGAAACCGATCAGTTCGTCACTGGTGCTCGCCTGTTGATTAAACTCATCGGATGCAAGCGACAAGGTTTGTGCATTTTTGCCAATGGCTGACACCATTTCGCTCATATTGTCGGCACAGCGATCGATTTCCCGAGCTATCAAACTGAAATCGTCGGTACCGAAGAAGTTTAATCTAAAGCTCAAGTCGCCATCGGCGAGACGTTTAATCGCCATATACATATCCCACAGGCCACCACCGAGGGAGGTCGAAATCCAATAGCTTAGTTGAAATAATGGCAATAGACCGGCGAGGGCAAGCCAAAACATCAAATTAGCATCGCTACGCCCCTCGCTTTCCCACTGCTTAGCATTCAGTGAAAGCTGCAAAGCCTGACCACCGACCACAGCTGCGCTAGCGGTTACACTATCGCCTTTACGCTGTGCTTCTGTTTGGCGTGGCATTAATGTCAGCCCGTTATCGCGGGCGAATTGGGTCAGAGTGTCACCTTCAAGCCGCTGCGAACTGGCCACTTGAGCAAAGGCATCGACCGTCGCCTGTACCTGAGCGAGGGAGGCGGCTTCGAGATTACGGTGGGCATGTTGGTAATTTACAAGTGCCACGGCAGCCGTGATCAGCGCCACCATAGAGCAAACAACCCAAAATTTTCCGTTAAGGCTGAGTTTGATCAATATGGCATCAATGGTGCGAAACTGGATTTGTTTCATCTTGATAATTCCTAAGAGCAAAATGCTATTTGGCACTAAATCAACATTATAGCTCAGATCGCCGCGACAAAGATGTCAGCAATAAGATCCAAGCAGAGATATTGCTAATCCGCGCTAGCCACTTGGTTACGGGTAGCTGTCGACCACCTTTGTGTCAAGGTAACTAATTGCCCCGTTAATAGGCTCATACTAAAACCTAATAAGCCACCAATGACCAAGGGTGGCACTATATTGGCAACATCACCCGCCATGGCGAAGGTAATGCAGCAGCCAATAAAGGCGCCGGGGATAAAACTCAGCTTTTGATAACTCGCCTGTAAGCACATGGCCGAGGTGGCTATGCCGGTAAAAATATACCCAAATACGGGCGAAACAAAAAAACTGCTGCCAGTGATGATGAGCCAAGCCCAAAATACACCGGACAAATTTGTACACCACGCCATCATCACGCCTTGAAAACCAGCCTTGGGTTGAGCAAAAAAAGTACTGCAACCTAAAAAGCCAATCCAAGTGACCAGATGAAAAGCATCTGCGACGCCACACCAAATTGCCGCCAATAGGCCGGCAGAAATAGCGACTTGCCAACGATTTTCCATGGATGACCCCTTTATATTTCTATTCACGGAAGTTTATCTGTTGGTTAAATTACCTCTATTTTGGTAACAAAAACCTGATCTATTGCTAATTTTCGGCATTAATGCCCGTAAAATCGCTAACAAGCAATTTTTTTGTGGTAAAAAACGAAAAAAGCGCTTATTAGGCGCTTTTTTGTTCAAACCGATTTCAGTTAACCCTGTTGCAGTACTTACACTCGCAATAGTTTATTCACGGGAAGATCGCGGATCCTCAGCCCCGTCGCCGCAAAAATTGCATTGGTTAAGCTCGGGGCGACGGGCGGCACACCCGGCTCACCTACGCCTGCAGGCGCAGCATTAGACTCGATAATGACTACCTCAATAGCGGGGGTTTGGGGGAGCCGCAGCAAAGGATAATCGTGGAAATTCGATTGCTGCACTTTGCCCTCTTTGTAAGTGATTTCCCCCATCAAGGCTAAACTCAGACCAAACACAATTGCGCCTTCAGTCTGCGCTTTTACCCTATCGGGGTTAACTATCGTGCCCGCATCGATAGCAGCGATGGCATTCAGCACTTTAAGCTGTTTATCTTCGCTCACCTCCACCAGCATGGCCACGGCGACATAACTGACAAAACTGCGGTGTACGGCAAAACCCCAGCCCTGATTTTTACCTGCCTTGGGTGCCTTAGCTTGGGCTTTTTCGACCGCGTCGATTACCCCAAAATAGCGGCTCACGTCCACGGGGTGACGATTAAGATCTTCGCCATAGTTGCCGTATTTAAATTGTTGGTCGGTAAAGGTCTCACGCCTTGCTTCACCTAACAGGCTACGCCACATTGCTGGGCAAGAAACCTGAGAACGATGAGCCATTTCATCGACAAAACTGCCGACACTAAAACCGTGCTGAATGTTACACACAGAGCGCATCCAACCAATACGGCTATGCGCCTGCGCTTTTACCGCTTCGTATCTTAAATTCGGCAAAGCAAAGGGTACATCCACAAAGCCTAAATCCAACTCACCACCAGAGGGATATTCCACCCCTTCGGCAAAGGTTGAACTGATCGATGGAAACCCCGTACGGGCTAAAAGCGCGGTCGGTTTGTTGTTGGCATCGAACAGTGCCTGATAGGACTGGGCGCTGATAGCATGGTAATAACCGTTTTGGATCTCATCCTCGCGGCTCCAACTCACCTTAATTGGACGCTTGAATTGCTTCGATAACAGCGCGGCTTCGACACTAAAATCAGGTTTAGATTTACGCCCAAAACCGCCACCCAATAGGGTGACATTCACTTTAACCGCCTCTTCTTCCATACCCAGCGCAGCGGCCACATTTTGTTGTGTGCTTTGGGGAGTTTGGGTCGACGCCCAGATTTCACAGCTCTTTTCAGTCACATGGGCGGTGGCAACAGGCGGCTCGATAGAGGAATGGATTAAATAAGGCACGGTATAAACCGCCTTTAACGTATTCGCCTCGGGCCAGTTTGTGATCTCATCACCAGCTTGGCGCACGACGTTACCGCTTTGCTGAACTCGCTCGACAAGCTCCTTCAAATAAAGACTTGAATCATGCTGACTGTTGCCGGCCTGAGTCCAAGTGACCTTTAATGCTTTGCGCCCTTCAAGGGCACTCCAAGTATTTGTGGCGATAACAGCAACGCCGCCCAAAGCCTGAAACGCGGGTGCGCCCTGAGGGGTTGGCAAACGATATACATCCACTACGCCGGCCACTTTGCGCGTCGCGGTATCGTCCAAGCTTGCCACATCACTCCCAAGCACAGGCGGGCGCATGATGCTGGCGTAGAGCATACCATCGACTTTAATATCGTAACCATAAATTGCACTGCCGCTTAACATGGCATCCATATCAACGATTTGGCGCGATGCACCTATCTGCTTGAAATCTTTAACCTCTTTAAAGGTTAACGACTCAAGCGCGGGTACGGGTTGCTCTGATGCGGCTAACGCTAACTCACCGAACTTGGCCGAGCGGCCCGATTTAGCATGCAGCACTCTATGGCTGGCGGTATGCACCTCGCTCAGGGGGACTTTCCAGCGCGCGGCGGCGGCTTGCTCTAGCATGGTTCTTGCCATCGCCCCCATCTGACGCATGCGGTCGTAATTTTCACGAATACTGCGGCTACCATCGGTATTCTGGCTGCCGTAGCGCTTATCGGCTAAGCCTTGAATAGGGACAATTTTATCCCAATCCGCTTCTAACTCTTCGGCTAATACTTGCAGGATGCCGGTTCTGATCCCCTGTCCCATCTCGGAACGGTGGCAAGTGAGATACACTTTGTCGTCTTCACCAATGGCAATAAACAGATTCAGCCGCGCTTCTTTATCCTGAGCCAGCGCCATGGGGCTCCAGGTTAATCCACTCGCCCCTAAGGCGAGTCCGCCCCCCACTGCACCAAACAGTTTTAACACATCGCGGCGGCTTAAATTTTCTACGGCAGTAAAAGTACTCATATTAGCCCTCCTGTTTGGCATAGTCTTGCAGTGCCGCTTTAATCCGTGGGTAGGTGCCGCAGCGGCAGATATTCCCCGACATGGCCGAGTTGATTTGCTCCTCTGTGGGCTTAGGATGCTGCGCCACTAACGCCGCAGCCGACATCAGTTGGCCCGCCTGACAATAGCCACACTGGGGCACGTTATGTTCGGCCCAAGCATTTTTAAGCTTTTGATTATCAAGCCCTTCAATCGTTGTCAGTCGTTTTCCCTGTGCCTGCCCCAAACTGGTTAAGCAAGCGCGTACGGGTTGGCCGTCTAAATGCACAGTGCAAGCACCGCATAGCCCTGCACCGCAGCCATATTTAGTGCCTGTGAGGCCTAACATATCCCGTAGTGCCCACAGGATTGGCATCTTAGGATCGGCATCTAAGGTAAATGATTTACCGTTGATGGAAAGTGTTTGGGTGGAAGCTATGGTACTGGCTTCCTTGACGACGGCTTGGGTGGATAATACTTCTGCCATAACTCACTCCTTAAGTGCCAACCACGACGCAAGATCGGCTTGGGTATCAATATCAATTGCGGCGCGGGGTAGTGTTATAGCGACTAACGCTCCCTGCTCTGCTTGTTGTTTTAAAATAGATTTCGCTCCGCGATCACCACTCAAGTGAGTGAGCAGAGGCAATGTTGCGGCATTAAAAATAGCAGGTACGCCCACATCACCCAAATAATGGGCGGCAACCTCTTTACCCGTTTCATACCATGTCAAAATCAGTTGTCGATAATCATCGGTGCTCAGGGCCACTTGGTCAGCGAGCGTCAGCAGCATGGCATCAAAGCCTTGCTCCTTCGCATAAGTTGCCGCCAAACTCACAGAGGAGGCCAACCCCATATGCCACTGTGGATTGACTAAAATATCAAAGGGCTGACGGGAATGAAGTTCGGCTAATAATGGCTGCAATATGTGCTGGTGAGCACCGAGTATGACTAACAGAGGCATATGCTGGGGAGAATGAGTGCCTTGGCACTCCAAATCTAGATCTTGGCAATAAAGCTGTTGTAAACGCTCAACATGGGTGCTGATGATGGCTTGTTCACTGATTCCAATCGCACTATGTGATGGTACACGTTGCGCTAACTTAATTCCCTCAAAGCGCCGGCTCTCACCCGCCGCGAGTACCACAATCAGCAGTCGTTTGGATAAAAGTGGCGCTTGCTCTGTCAACGTTAGCGCGGCCGACTTTGGCACTGTCGAACCGGGCAGTGTCGACGCTAGTGCAGCAGACTTTTGCACTGGCGGCAATGTCATCAACGCATTATCTCATCGAGATGTTTTAAGGTCGCGCCATGGAGCACGCCGTGGCATTGGGCCAAAATACTTAAGGCCACTGCACTCGGTAACTCGCCGCCAAGGGCAAGCCCTGCGGGGGCTGAAAACACCCCAGAAAAAGATTCAGCACTGAGCCCCGCCATCCCTAGTACTTTGTCCCGCCTGTGAGCAGGACCAAGCAAGGCGACATAGGCGAGTGGATGGGCTTGAATGACCTTCAATGCCGCAGCATCTAAGCCCACGTTATGATTCATCACCACGGCGCAATCCAATTGGGCGATATGATTGGCGGTTAATTCCTCCGCACTAAGTTTCACTATATGGGCATGGGGGAAATCCGCCGTTCTGGCATAGGCGGTGCGGCTATCGAAAACGGTCACTTGCCAGCCTAAGGTATGGGCTATGTTGGCCATGGGCTTAGCGTCGATACCACCGCCAAAAATCCCGAGGTGGAATCTTGGCCTTAGTGGGATCACGAGCGACTGTTCCTCCCCTTGGGTAAAGACGCCCGTTCGCACAAAATCACTGGTGGGGAACGGCGCCGCAGTTTCAGGATAGAAGGTGGCATGATACAGGCGCGCATCCGCACTAGATTTCACTAACGGCAGCTGGTAGAACCCCGATTGACCATGGCGAAATGCCTGCACGAGTTCAATTAGGCCGAGATCGTGATTCTCTTTTAACAATGGGATCAACATGATATCTACGATACCGCCACAACCGAGTCGATAACTCGCATCGGACTCATCGCTGGCGTCATAGGTCACGCACATGACTTGCTTAGCCTGCATAGCATGTTGAGCATGGCGGCGTAGGTCGGCTTCTAAGCAGCCACCGCTTAATATTCCCGCCTCCTGACCAAATTCGTGAAACAACATCATGGCGCCGGGTTTACGGTAAGCTGAGCCTTGAATCGCCGTGATCACCGCCAACACCCAAGCGTCATCTGCCAGCGGTAACCAATGCTCTAGTAAATCTTCGATTTGGTGATCCATCCGCAGGGCTCCGCTGGGTGATAAATGTTTAAGAAGGGGTAAATCATCTTTAAATTAAACCTCGTATCGCTTAGGCACAATAATGAGGCTGTTGCAGTAACACGTTAGCAAAGACGTTTCTATTTTGATAGGGGCAATAGTTTACAAAAAGTGTCGCATTAGAAATTGCTGAATGAATTGGACGGGAATTGACATCCGTGTCGTATTAGAGGGCTGTTAGGTTTATCTTCGCACTGGGTAAAGGCAAATTAGAACTGATATTCCCCCGCCTTAGTGCGCAACATTTGGGATTGATTGTCGAGGCTAATGGAAGTCGATTCAATCTGTTCGATGATTTGTGATACCTCACGGGAGTTATCGCGGATCACCACCAGACTCGTCGCAATTTCTTTGGATACTAATGATTGCTCCTCGGTTGACGTCGCCACTTGAGAATTGATCCCATGGATAGCGGCCGTGCTATGGCGAATATCCTCAAATACTGTCACTATGCGTTGTAACTCTGTGCTGGCCTTTTGCATTAACGTCGCAGCTTGAGTCACCGATGTGCCCACTTGATTGGTGCGACTTTGCAGACTGGCGACGATATCATCGATTTCCTTAGTGGAATCTTGGGTACGCTGGGCTAACGAACGCACTTCATCTGCCACCACCGCGAAGCCTCGCCCTTGTTCCCCCGCTCTCGCAGCCTCAATCGCCGCATTCAGTGCCAGTAAATTGGTTTGTTCTGCAATGGCCTTAATGACACCGAGTACATTACTGACTTGCGTACTTTGACTGACCAGATGCTGCATAGACTCCTGAGTATTAGTGAACTCAGTTTCTAGCACTGTCATAGCACTCAGTGCCTCGGCAACGGTTTGCTGACCAACACCCACGTGGGTCTCATTCTCCGCAGCGCGCATTTCAGCATTAGAGGTACTCTCGCTCACATGCACTAAGGTGGTGGTCATTTCCTCCATTGCACTGGCGCTGGCATCGAGTTCTTTCGCCACCCGATTTGAGCTTTCCCGTGAAACTTGAATTGATGTTTTTGTCTGTTTTGCTAATTCGGCGACCTCCTTCGCAATGCCATCTGTCGTGGAGAGAGAACTGGCAAGTGAGGCAATAAACAAATTGATTTGACTAACAATTTCGCCTATTTCACCTTGGGTCGAGACCGAAATCCGCCGAGCAAGATTTTTTGAATGCTGGATATCGAGCAACTCCCTACAGGTTTGTACTATCGGTGTAACAATCCGGCTTTTAACGATAAAAAATCCACCAACAGCGACTAAAATCACAATGAACAATACCAGTTGTGACCAATTCAACGCGGCATGGAGCAAGTCTAGCCTATTGTTCACTTCGCTCTCGGTACGTTTATCCAGCGCCGTAAAAAATTCATCTATGGGCTGCATGATCTTGGCTTTTTCTCTATGGTATTGATCGCTATGTAGTAGTTCCCTCGCCATGGCGAGATCAGGTTCTCCTTTTATACTGTAGGTTTGGGTATTAGGGTCCATAAAAATGCCTTTAACGGCATTCATGGCTTTCACTTCGAGGGCGACTAACGCATCTGAATTTTGTTGGGCTTGTTCGAGGTAACGAAATTCTTCATCTGAGAAACCAAGGGATTGCATTTGGGTCTTTATCGCAACTCTGGAACCATCGTGCTTTGGCTTATCACCATAATTAAGCACTAAGTCCCAGTAAATCTGGTGATATTTTTCAGGCCTGGGTTTTTCACCATTTCGAATGGCTAAAATATCCATATACATTTTTTCGTACTTCTCATCACCCGTAACAGCGTAGGTTCGTGCGAACCGGGTGAGGTCATCGGAGCTTTGCCTTAATTCATCGGCGATTTGATAGGACTGATAACGAATACTGGCTGCATCATTAAAGAGTTCAATTCTAGACTTTACATTAAAACTCAGTAATGCCGTTATCAGCGCACTAGCGACTATGGTTGTAAATACCATAGTCATCATTGTTTTTGTTTTCATACTTTCCTCAATTAAGAGACGGAAGGACAACTTTAAGTCTAGGTGGAAAGTATTAAAACCGAGGGAAAAATACAGGAATATTCTTTTAATCTATGTAGTTGCGAGCAATTCTCACTCGCAAAACCATGATAACTTAACGAAATGCTTAGGACATATACCTATCGAGATGCAATGGTATTCTCGTTAACAAGGCTATGAGTGTGACACAAAAATCGCCGTCACCGCCAAAGGTGTCTGCACGCTTTGATTAGAGCAGTAGCTGATCGGCCACAAAAGGATTGTGCTCGCGCTCTTCCCCAAAGGTCGACATAGGACCATGACCCGGAATAAATTCGACATCAGTACCTAAGGGCCACAGTTTTTCGGTGATCGAATGAATTAAATCCTGATGATTTGATTGGGGAAAATCGGTACGACCAATGGAGCTTCTGAAGAGAATATCTCCCACCCAAGCCAATTTTGATGGCGCAGAGTAAAAGGCAATATGCCCAGGTGTATGCCCAGGACAGTGGAGCACTGACAGGGTTTGTTCTCCTAGGGTAACAAGATCACCTTCCTCGAGGTATTGGTCCGGTTCAAATGCCTCGCAATGGGGAAAACCAAAGTTTTGACTCTGTTTAGGTAAATTATCGATCCAATATTTATCAGCAATATGGGGGCCAATAATGGGAATATTCTCCGCTTGGGCAAGGGATTTTGCCCCCCCTATATGGTCGATATGCCCGTGGGTCAGAAGGATTTTTTTCAGCGTCAACCCTAGTTTAGCCACCTCTGCTTGAATGCGATCTATGTTCCCTCCCGGATCGACGACCGCCGCGCATTTGGTTTTCTCACACCAGATCAAACTGCAATTTTGCTGAAAAGGTGTCACTGGAATAATTTGATACTTCATTGCTTCAATCTCGTGTTATCCATAGGCGATAGATTACGCTAAGAGGCTCATCATGGCTCAATTTTTTCAAATTAAAATTGATCTTAACCAAAGCCTAATCAAAAAGTTCCAACTTGCAGGAACAGGGCTTTTGTATACAATCTGCCAATATCCCCAAAGCCATCCCTTAGAGGTTGATTGATGAAACCCGATATTGTTCTTGCTGGTGTGCTTGCCAAAAAACATACCTTTACCCTACCCCTCGATTATCAGCATCCGATCGCCACCCAAATTAAAGTTTTTGCCAGAGAACTCTGTAGCACTGAAAATAAAGATAAAAAGCTTCCCTACTTAGTGTTCTTCCAAGGCGGCCCAGGGTTTGCCGCCATGCGTCCCGCCAGTAATAGTGGTTGGATCCGCCGCGCACTAAAAGAATATCGAGTACTACTGCTCGATCAGCGCGGCACAGGATTATCGACACCGATTAATTACCAGAGCCTTAAACATTTAACCCCCATAGAACAGGCGCAATACCTCGGCCACTTTAGAGCCGACAATATCATTCGTGATGCAGAAGCCATTCGAGCCCAGCTTTGCCCCGCCGATAAATGGGCGATTCTCGGCCAAAGTTTTGGGGGATTTTGCGTTTTGCATTATCTGAGTGCTGTCCCTAAAGGCGTGAGTGAAGCCTATATCACAGGGGGGATTCCATCTTTAACCCGTCACAGTGATGAGGTGTATCAAGCTACCTATCAACGTGTGCTCGCAAAAAACAACGCTTTCTTCCAGCGGTTTCACGATGCCCAACATTTAGTCACACGCTTAGCGAAGCACTTAATTGACAATGAAGTGTATTTAGCCACGGGGGAACGTCTCACCGTTGAAATGTTGCAACTGCTTGGCATTAACTTAGGCATGGAGCAAGGTCCCGAGTCTGTCTATTATCTGCTAGAGCAAGCCCTGATCAATACCCCCTCTGGTATAGAAGTTAATCCATTATTTTTAAATCATTTTTGCCAACTACTCGACTATAACACTAACCCGATTTTTGCCCTGCTACACGAGGCCATCTATTGCCAGCAGAGCGCATCCCAGTGGGCGGCGCACAGGGTAAGACAAGCATTTCCCGCCTTTAACTACCAAGTCGGTAAGCCTTTCCTTTTCACTGGCGAAATGATTTACCCTTGGATGTTCGACCAATTTAGCCACCTCAGGCCACTCAAAGCCGCGGCAGAAATTCTGGCCAGCAAATCCGACTGGCCAGCGCTGTATAATCTTGAGCAACTGAGCCATAACCGTGTGCCCGTTGCTGCCGCCATTTACAGCGAGGATATGTTTGTCGAAATGCAATACAGCCTGGAGTCCGCCCAGCAAATCGGCCAGCTAAAATATTGGCTCACATCGGAATATGAACATAATGGGATCCGCATGGATGGCGAGCGGATTTTAGATAAACTGATCAGTTTGAATCGGGGTGAACTCTTAAGATAAATGTTAATTTTAAGGGTTAATTAAGTTAACGCTGACATTATAAACCTGCTCCTCATCTATTGAGTGATTTTGGCTAGTTTCAACGACCTATTTCCGTATGAGTAAACCGTTTTGGTTTACTCTTTTTTTACCAAAATTTATGGCTATTTCCAGCTATTGTTTAATGGCCGGAAATTCCCCTAAAACCAATGACACTCGTGCCTATCAAACCTCAGCAGCCACTTTGCGTGTTCGACTCCGAGTCCCTGAACTCGCACTCGACTTTTTCGCACTGCTACTTGTCGTTGTACTTGTTTTAGCGGTACTTGCCGTGCCAGTGCGTTTTGCAGAGCTAGAGGCTTTACGGTAAGGCGACTTGCGATAACCAGATTTATTCCCAGCCGTTTTACGATAACCTTGGCCTTTTAAACCATTCAGCGCTGTTGGCAGTTGTTCCCCCGCATTCTGGATAAGTGTCGATAATGTGCCGAGCAGTGGCTGCATAAAGGCTTGATAGGAGGTTTCTTTATGGCAAATGCCATTCAAGCTTGCCTCCCAAAGCGCCGTCATATCTGGCGTAGTCGCGCTCGCCGGCAGACTGTTGATTAACCCCTTACCCACATCTGTCGAGACGATGGATTTACCTAAGCGTTGTAAAAAACCACGTTTAAACAACAGTTCAATGATACCCGCACGGGTAGCTTCAGTGCCTAATCCATCGGTTTCTTTGAGAATTTTACGGATCTCAGGGTCGGTCACATAACGGCTGATCCCCGTCATGGCACTGAGTAAGGTGGCATCGGTAAAGGCTTTCGGTGGCTGGGTATTTTTCTCCAGCAATTCGCCTCGAGTACAATGCAAAGCCTGCCCCAATTTCAGAGGCGGTAACTGGCCGATAAACTCATCACTATCCTCATCGTCCTTGCCAGTACTTCCCTGCGTTGACTCGTTGCCACTCGTCTTACTGCCATTAGGCTCTTGGCGGGCAAAGAGTTGTTTCCAGCCTAGGGACTGATCCTGGCGTGCCTTAGTATTAAATAAGCCACCCTCGATAGTCACTTGCACTGTGGTTTCACTGTAACAATAGGCCGGATAAAACTGGGCTAAGTACTGGCGGACAATATGCAGGTAAAGTTGCTTTTCTCGCAGGCTTAAGCTCGATAGATTAGCGGTTTTCTCGGTGGGGACTATGGCATGGTGGGCATCCACTTTCTTATCATCCCACGCCTTAGATTTAAGCTGGGGATCGGGCACATCAGCACCTTGCAATAACTCGCCAGCACCCAGACTCACCGCCCTGAGCACCGCTGGTGCGAGCTTATGTTGCTCTAAGGGTAAATAACGGCTGTCGGAGCGCGGATAGGTAATAAGTTTATGGCGTTCGTATAAGCTCTGGCAGGTATCGAGCACGTCTTTAGCGCTCATGCCAAAACGTTTCGCCGCATCAATTTGTAATGCAGATAAACTGTAGGGTAAAGGCGGATGTTGTTTCTTATCCTTAGAGGCCAATTGCGTCACTAAGGCGGGTTTATTACTGATGCGACTCACCACATTTTGCGCTAACCCTCTGGCTAACACTCGTCCTTCTTCATCCATGTACGGCAGGCAGGCTTCGCTGGGTTGCCACTTGGCACTGAAGGTTTCCTGCTTTTCTGTTGCCAAATGGGCCAACACTTCATAGAAAGGTTTAGATTGAAAATTAGCAATCTCTTCATCACGGCGGACCACTAGCCCGAGTAAAGGAGTTTGCACTCGGCCGACGGACAACACGCCTTGATAGCCGACCTTTTTACCTTGAATGGTATAAGCGCGGGTCATATTCATGCCGTAGAGCCAATCGGCGCGGCTACGGGCTAAGGCCGAGGTAGACAAAGGAATAAACTCACGATTACTACGAAGTTGGGTTAATGCCCGTTTTACAGCCTGTGGGTTTAAGTCGCTGATCAATAAACGCTGGGTTTGATGTAATTTATCGCCAGTCACCCCAAGATAGGCTATCACTTCATCGACCAACAGCTGGCCTTCGCGGTCTGGATCGCCCGCATTAACGAGTGTATTGGCTTGTTTTACTAGCTTTTTTAACACTGAGAGTTGACTGCGGGTCGCCGCCTTTGGTTTTAGTTGCCATTTGTCCGGCACTATTGGTAAATGTTCAAATTTCCAAGACTTATATTCTGGGTTGTAGGCATCGGGCTGCGCCTGTTCGAGCAAATGACCGACACACCAAGACACACAATCGCCATTGGCAGCTTCGATAAATCCATCGCCTTTTTTATGGGGTTTAGGCAATACATCGGCAATGGCCCGCCCTAGGCTAGGTTTTTCTGCGATATAGAGGATCATACAAACACCAAACACTGGATATAATTACAGTGTAATTTAGCCCAAAGCTCCTTAGAGTGCAAATACCAATATGGCTTCCTTCATCTATGCTCACGGCGATGTACAGATCCAATGGCTAACAATGCTCAACAACTCGAACATAGCATGGCAAGCTATCGCTTAATCGGGTTAGTTGGACTCTGGATGCGGCTCTGGTTTATCGGACAAATAAGCTGGATTGTAGAAAATGATTCTGCTCAGAGCACAAATCAATTCCCAAACACAGAATTATCAAATATTTAACACTTTTGACTATGAAGCAACTCAAAAAATAGTTATGTTGAGTACCTTGAACGTTGGCAAAAGCGTTAATCGTCAATCAATGCCACTTCTTCCAATAAATTTTAAACCCGTAAATCTAAAAACTCTGCCAAAACAACAGAATAAAGGAGTTGGTGTATATGAATGAGATTGTCAATGCGATCAATAGTGTCGTTTGGAGCCCTGCGCTCGTGTTTCTTTGTCTAGGTGTTGGGCTCTATTTCTCCCTTCGCTCCCGATTTCTCCAGTTACGTCATCTCCCCGAAATGATCCGTCTGATGTTTGATGGCAAAAGCACCGATGCTGGGGTGTCCTCCTTTCAGGCATTAGCGATGACACTAGCGGGTCGAGTCGGTACAGGGAACATTGCAGGGGTTGCAACTGCGATCACTTTTGGTGGTCCCGGGGCCCTATTCTGGATGTGGATGGTGGCATTTCTCGGCGCCAGCTCGGCCTTCGTCGAATCCACCTTAGGCCAAGTCTACAAAGAAAAAATTAATGGCGAATACCGTGGCGGACCGGCTTTTTATATCGAAAAAGGCTTAGGCATGCAATGGTATGCTTGGGTCTTTGCCATTGCGACCATTTTTGCCTGCGGGATCCTATTACCCGGAGTGCAAGCCAACTCCATTGGCTCGAGCTTGAAAACCGCTTTCGATATCGATCCTAATGTCACCGCGGCAATATTGGCTATGCTGCTCGGGTTTATCATTTTTGGTGGTGTAAAGCGTATAGCCCACTTTGCTAGTACCGTCGTCCCCTTTATGGCGCTGGGTTATATCATTGTTGCCTGCGTGATCATTGCACTGAACATCGGCCAACTCCCCAACATTCTCTGGTTAATTATCAAAAGTGCTTTTGGCTTTGATGCGGGCTTTGGTGCCATTTTAGGGCTAGCCATTATGTGGGGGGTAAAGCGCGGTATTTATTCTAACGAAGCTGGCCAAGGTACAGCACCACACGCCTCCTCTGCAGCGGCGGTAAGCCACCCCGCAAAACAAGGGTTAGTACAGGCATTCTCAGTGTACATTGACACTCTATTTGTGTGCTCTGCCACAGGTTTTATGCTGCTTATCACTGGCCTTTACAATGTACAAGGGCCTGACGGTGTGGCGCTCTACACTGGTATTGCCGGCGTTGCTGCGGGTCCTGGCTATGTACAAACGGCAATGGAAAGTATGATGCCAGGGTTTGGTAATATGTTTGTAGCAGTTGCCCTGTTCTTCTTTGCCTTTACCACTATTGTGGCTTACTACTATATTGCCGAGACTAACATTGTCTATATCAATCGTAAGGTGAATCGTCCTTGGCTAACGGTTGTGCTCAAGGTCGCCTTAATGAGTTCAACCGTATACGGCACAGTAAAAACAGCGGATCTGGCTTGGGGATTAGGTGATATAGGTGTCGGCCTGATGGCTTGGCTCAACATTGTCGCCATTATCCTATTGCAAAAAACCGCTTTTACTTGCCTTAAGGATTATGAATCACAACAGAGCCAAGGGATTGAGCCCCTGTTTGATCCAGAAAAGCTCGGTATTAAGAATGCAGATTACTGGGTCGAACGTAAAAATGCGGCTGAAATTCTGCCAGTGCAAACACCCCAAACGACAGAGACCAATCGCCACATCTCATAGCGATTTAGGACGGGTCAAAAGCCAAATAAAAAGGCCAGTGATTTCTCACTGGCCTTTTTATTTATAGCCCGCGGACCATTATGGATGACAGACGTTGTGCAGTTCTAGGTTAGTGCCTATATCTTTGTTACGGTCTGCTTTGGCATCGTCGTTACGCAATTGCGTTAAATGATCCAAATACGCTTGATCTACGTCGTTAGTGATGTAATGACCATCGAACACTGAGGTTTCAAAACGTTTAATCTCAGGATTTTCCATTCTAACCGCTTCAATTAAGTCGGTTAAATTTTGGAAAATAATACCATCGGCACCAATTAACTTGGCGATTTCATCGGCATCACGGCCATGGGCGATCAACTCGTTTGACGTTGGCATATCGATACCATACACGTTCGGGAAACGAATTTCCGGCGCGGCAGAGGCAAAGTACACTTTCTTGGCACCGGCTTCACGGGCCATCTCGATGATCTGCTCAGACGTCGTACCACGCACGATTGAGTCATCCACCAGCAACACATTTTTGCCTTTAAATTCAGTGTTAATTGCATTCAACTTGCGACGTACTGACTTCTTACGTTCCTGTTGACCGGGCATGATAAAGGTACGGCCAATATAACGGTTTTTCACGAAACCTTGGCGATACGGTAAGTCCATACAACGGGCAATTTCTAGCGCGATATCGCAAGAAGTTTCAGGAATAGGGATCACCACGTCGATGTCGTGGTCGTACCATTCTTTCTTAATCTTCTCGCCAAGCTTAGCGCCCATGTTGACGCGACTGGCATAAACAGACACTTTATCGATCGTCGAATCTGGACGGGCAAAATAAACGAATTCGAAGATACAAGGTGCATAGCTAGGTTCTGCCGCGCATTGACGGGTATACAGCTGGCCATCAATTGACACATAAATGGCTTCACCTGGTGCCACATCACGCATCACTTCAAAACCGACGGCATCGAGTGCCACGCTTTCAGAAGCGACCATGTATTCAGTGCCCGTTGGCGTTTCGTGCTTACCTAACACCAGGGGGCGAATACCGAAGGGGTCACGGAACGCGACTAGGCCTTGGCCAATAATCATAGCAACAACCGCGTAGGCACCACGAGCTTGCTGGTGTACGTTAGCGACCGCATCGAACACTTCTTCCGACGACAAGGTCAAGCTAGTGGTTTTTTGCAGTTCGTCCGCCAGCAGGTTAAGCAAGACTTCAGAATCCGAAGTGGTGTTCACATGGCGACGTTTTTTGATCAGCCCTTCGGCTAATTCAACTGTGTTGGTTAAGTTGCCGTTATGGGCTAACGAAATCCCAAATGGCGAGTTAACATAGAAAGGCTGCGCTTCTGACGCGCTTGAACTGCCCGCAGTTGGATAACGTACATGGCCAATACCCGCATTGCCCTGTAGGCGCTGCATATGTTTGACTTCAAATACGTCTTTTACCAAACCGTTAGCTTTACGTAGTCTGAAAGCACCACGATCAACGGTCACAATACCTGCCGCATCCTGACCTCTGTGCTGGAGCACTGTCAGTGCATCATAAATGGTCTGATTAACCGATGATTGGCCAACTATTCCGACGATACCACACATGGGTAAGCTTCCTCATTGTAAGATGTTCTATGCCCTTTCATGTTGAAATATAAGTAAAAAATGAAATAACTTCCCAGATCTTACCCTGGTCAGATTTCACCTTATTTGAGTACTGTTCAGACCTTGTTGTCCACTCACCTTAACAAGGCGAGCGATGTCGAAGAAACCTAAACAAACACACTTCTATTTCATCACTTAGGATAAATGTATTTTCTTTTTATAGTTTGGGTACAAAGCTGGAGGTGTTTTCCAAATAGTTAAAAAACCATTGAATGACAACGCCAAATTCAGGCACTAATACAGAATCCTTCCACCACTGAGCATTGGGAGAACCCGTAAAAGCATCCATAAAAAATAACAAGGCACTGACAATGAGCGCCCCTCTAATAGCACCGAAGCACAGACCTAAGAGTCTATCAGTGCCTGATAATCCCGTTTTAACCACGAGTTGCCCTAGGATGTAATTGACCAAGGCGCCGAGTATCAAGGTAGTAATGAAAAGAATGGCAATGGAAACCCCATTGCGCAGCATCTCGTCGTTCATCTGTGTTAAGTGAACGGCAAGATCTTGATAAAATTGGCTGGCAACAAAGAAAGCCGCAAACCATACCACTAACGACATGGCTTCTTTGGCAAATCCGCGGATCAGACTGATGAGAGTCGATAATCCGATGACGAATATGATAGCGTAATCAATCCAAACCATTGAGATGGCTTTCCGACATAGGCTTTAAGACGGCGCGATTCTACCAGAGACTGAAACGATTCTCACCCCTAGAGAGGTAAATAAATTATTTTCAGTCCCGGGTTTTCATCGCCATTAAGATTCCAACGGGTTAAAGGGGACAATCCTTCCCTTAAGGCGCGTAAGGCTTTCAATATCTTCCTGCATCTTCTTCAGCTTGGCCTCTGAGACATCGGGACCGACAAAGACTTTCGTCAGCACACCATCCTTAGGATTGTCTGGAATTGTGTACGCTTTAAAACCATTTTTACGCAGCTGGGCGACCAAGGCTTTAACGTTGGCAGCATTACTAAAGGCACCTAATTGCAGCGTCAGCCCCGGCTTTAGCGATTCACGGCTAACGACTTTAATTTCATCTTTGCTCGGTTTTGCACTGTCAGTCTTAGGCTTTTCCGTTTTTGCTACTGTGGTCGGTTTCGGCTCAGGCTTCTTCACTGACTCAGTTTTGGTGGTAGCCTTCGCAGGCTCTTTCTTCGGCTCAGATTTGCTTTCAACCTTCGCCGTTTGTGGTTTGCTTGCTTCTTTTACTGGATCGGGTTTAACAGATTCGGCCTTCGGCGGGGTAGATTTCACCGCTTGTGCAAGGGCGGCTTCATCATTTGGCTGAGACTCGACTAATTCGACCTGCGCCCCGCTCAATTCCCCCACATCCTGTGCCGAGAGGACTTCAAACATATCATCGGCATTTTTCTGCTGTTCGATCAGATTAGGACGTAATGGAATTTCCGCAAACTGCTCTTCTTGACGATCTTTTTTACCATCCAAAATATCCGGCAGAAAAATCACCCCAAGGGCAACCAGCACCACAGTGCCGACTAAACGATTATGAAACTGGCTAGACAAAACTGACATCCTGCTTAAAGAGAGACTTAAATCCTGCCACAGTGTAAAAGGAGCCAAACACAATTACCACATCATCGGGTCGAATTTGCGCTTTTAATGCCATCCATGCCGCATCTATCTGCTCAAATTCAACCACATTGGCCTCTGGTGCTAAGGTTTGGTGCAACTGGCTGGCACTGGCACCACGCTCTGTGTGTAGACTCACTAAATACCAAGCGTTAACCAGAGGATCAATCACGGGCAACACACCCGCAATATCTTTATCTTTTAACATACCGCACAGGGCAAAAACCCGCTTGCCCGCAACAGTGGGCTTGAGCTGCTGCACTAAAAAACGGGCCGCGTGGGGATTATGGGCCACATCGAGTAAGATTAATGGCTGTTCATTCACTCGCTCTAATCGTCCCGTTAAGCGAGCCGTGCTAATGCCCTTGGCAATAATATCAGGCGCAATATCCGGCCAGCCCTGTTCGATGATCGCAAGCACTGTCGCCGCATTTGGTAATGGTAAGCTTGGTAAAACTAAATCGCGCAACTTAAGCACTTGGCCTTGAAAATCCCACAAATTACCATGGGCTTGGTAACTGAACTCGTTGCCGACTCGATACAATATTGCGCCAACGTCATTGGCAACATCATTGACTGTATTGGGCAAGTTGGGCTCACCGACAATGGCCGGTTTACCACGGCGGAAAATGCCCGCTTTTTCACGGCCCACTAGCTCACGGGTGTTACCAAGATAACTTTCATGGTCTAAATCCACAGAGGTCACCACACTGATATCGGCATCGATCATATTGGTGGCATCTAGCCGGCCACCTAATCCAACTTCAAGGATAATGACATCGAGTTTGGCGGCTTTAAACAACATTAATCCCGCCAGTGTGGCGTATTCAAAAAAGGTTAAGGAAATATCGTCCCTTACAGCTTCTATTTGTTCAAAGGCGGCAACCAAGGCACTATCACTGGCATCATTGCCATTAATACGCACCCGTTCATTATAGTTGAGCATATGTGGCGAGCTATATACGCCAACGGTCAAGCCCGATAAACGCAGGATATTTTCCAGCATAGCGCAGGTCGTGCCTTTACCATTAGTACCACCAACTGTCACGACAGTCGAAGGCCCTAAGTCTAACAGTCCAAGCCTTTGTGCTACCCTAGAGACACGCGTGAGCCCCATGTCAATTTCACTGGGATGAATGGACAGCAAATATTCCAACCACGGTTCTAATGCTGCATTTGCCGTCGGTACTGTTAGCATCTGTTATTTCCTTCCTTCGATAACGGGCGATAATCATCTTCAGACGTTGGACGAATAGTCCCAACGGCATTAATCCACCATAAATAATGGCCCAAGGGCCAACTTAGGCAACTGATATTGTTCTGGATAGGTGACGTCAACAAGATAAAGTCCATGGGGTTTCGCCGTGGCCGCCGCTTGATTTCTATCCTTCAACGCCAATAACTCACCCATCCAAGTTAAGGGCTGATTACCGAGTCCAATCTCGAGTAATGACCCGACAATATTGCGCACCATATGGTGTAAGAAAGCATTGGCGGCAATATCGACAATGATATACATGCCTTGGCGCGTGACATTGACGCTATGGACATTGCGAAACGGTGTTTTTGACTGGCACTGCACTGCGCGAAAACTGGTGAAGTCCTGCTCCCCTAAAAGTGCCTGTGCCGCTTGGTGCATCCTTTGGGCGTCAATATCACCGTGGTAATGGCTGACACCGTGGCGCAGAATGCCTGGACGGAAATTATGATTGTAGATCACGTAACGATAACGTCTGGCCGTCGCGGAAAAGCGCGCATGAAAACTGTCATCGACCTCCTTCACCCAGCGCACTGCAATATTATCCGGAAGATTTGCATTCACCCCTAGTGTCCATGCGCCTTCATTTCTAATTGCATTAGTTTCAAAATGCACCACCTGTCCGGTTGCATGCACTCCCGCATCGGTACGCCCCGCGCAAAATAAACTGATAGGTTCATTGGCGACCACAGATAACGCCCGTTCTAATTGCCCTTGTACTGAATCGACCTCAGCTTGACGTTGCCACCCAAAATAACCACTGCCGTCATATTCAATACCCAATGCAATCCGCATCACACACCCTCTTTGTTAATTAAGCGGCGCATTTTATCACAGCAGACCATAAAAAAAACGGCGCTTAGAGCGCCGTTGGGGTTAATTCGAATAAATAGGATTAACCTATCTCTTTAAGCAATTTGGCAGCTTCATCCTGCTGACGCGCATTACCATCGATTTGGACTTCTTTCAGCAGTGCTTTAGCACTGTCGCTGTCATCAATTTCGATATAAGCACGGGCCAGATCCAATTTTGCGTTGACCGAGTTTTCTTCATCATCGACATCGATCATCGCAGCATCACCAATCAAGGAGCCGACATCACTCATCTCCACATCGACGTCAGGGTATAAATCAACCTCTTGGCTATCCTGCTCTGCATCGTTGAGCAATTTATCGATATCGATAAAGCCATGTTCATTTTGGAAACTCGTCAGATCATGATCCGCTACAAATGGCTTTGACTTGCGAGACTCCTGGGCATCCAGAGCCGCTAATGCCTCATCCACTGTCAGAGTATGATCATCATCGAGGCTGAAGCTGTCTTCTGTCGCTAACACATCATCGTCATCAAGGTCAGCATTGGCACTAAAGGCCGCCAAGACACTGTCGTCACTCAAATCGACATCGGCGCTTAAATCGAGATCTGCACCTAAATCAAAGTCATCACTTAGGCTATCTTCTGCACTCGATAACTCCACTTTGGTCTCAGTCGCTTTTAGGTCCCGCTTTTCGGTACCTGCGAGTGAACCCGGCTTGGTTGCTACGGCATCGGTATTCGCTGGGGCCGATACGTCGACAGAGGGAGTCAACTCAACCTTAGGTGCAGGTGCAAAATCAAGCTCTGTGTCCCAATCGAGTACATGGGGATCTTTGCTCTTATTCGCTTTTAAATCATTGAAGAAAGAAGATTCTCTCTCCTTAGCCGCAGCAGCCACTTTTGCCGCAGCGGCGGACACTGCTAAATCGTCGACATCTTCATCGGCATCAAAACCACTAAATACAACCTCATCTAACGCAGCATTCTCTTTATTTATCGTTTGTGCCAGTGCAGTGGTATCTTCGCTGCCATCGATGGCAGTGGCCACGCCAATACCTTTAAGTAGTTCATCCTCATCCGCTGGTTTTGCAGTGTCCGATAATGCCGTTTCCATGTCGAAATTAAAATCATCGGCATCCGCTTCAACCTGCTCAGGCACATCAAACTCGGCTAAAAGCGCATCGAGATCATTCTCAGTGGTCGATAAATCTTCAGGCAGTGATGCTTCTCGCTCTGCCACAAGCAGGTGGTCAAGCTCCTCATCCGCTTCAGGTAGTAGAGGATCAAGCTCTGCTTCGGGTGCTACCACTATCGTCCCTACAACATCCTCTGCCACATCGGAGGGTTTCGCCGCCGAAGTATCAAAACCCGCAAGTAAAGCATCGATATCATCGGTTTCAGCAATGCCAATAGCATCGAGTTCAGGATCGAGCTCTGCGGCAATGGCATCCCCTAAATCGGGTTCTGGTGCGGCAGGCTTATCAAAATCGGCAAGCAAAGCATCGATATCATCGGTATCTTCAACACCTAAAGCCGTTAACTCGTCGTCAAGCTCGGCTGCAATTTCATCACCGAGATCGGGCTCTGTTTGTACCTCCGCGGGCTTATCAAAGTCGGCAAGTAAAGCGTCAATATCCAGATTATCTTGAACATTGAGCCCATCAAGCTCGGTATCGGCCTCAAGTTCGGCAGCAATCGCTGTGCTCAAATCATCATCGGAAGAAGGTTGAGTGACGTTGGTATCCGAGGGCATTTCAATATCAGCTAAATCATCGACATCAACCCACTCTTCGGCCAAGTTATCCGCCAAGGCATTGGTCTCGTCTTGGGACTGTTCAGCGCCATCATCCGAGCCAAGGTTTGCAAGCAAGGCATCAAGATCTTCTTCCTCAAGAATATTGTCCGATTTGTTTTTTTCTTCAGCAAAGGCCTCTTCCTGATCGCCCATAGCCTCAGCCCACAAATCGTCGAGGGATTGACCTTCTTCCTCTTCAAACTGAGGCTCCGGTGCAACGCCCCCTTGATCGATAAACATGTCCGCAGCCATATCCATTTGCTCATGGATATCGACCATGTCCTGCTCGGGTTGAAGACTCACACTCCCTGAATCTAATAGACTATCGATAGAATCCGCATGATCTGTATCTAAATGCACGGCCATATCATCGAGATCATCATCCATCGCCAGCACAGAGGTTCCCGTCGCCATACCCGCGCCCCCGGCCGCCATCGCCGCTTGCTGCGTTTCTAATTCGAGCCGTTCTTTATTGCGTTTGCGACGTAGTGCCCAAAATACTAAGAACAAGATCAATAAGGCTGGGATCACCGCTGCAGCGACTAAGAGTAAGGGACTCTCCATCAAAGTACGCCATAAATCATCTGGTTCTTTGGGCGTTTCAGGCTCAGCAGTAACGGGGGATTGTGCCGCCTCGACATCGGCTTTCAAGGCTTGATTCTGCTGTTTTGTGACCTGAAGCGTTTCTTCCAACATGGCAATTTGTTGATTTAATTCTTCAACTTTTGCTTTTAGTGCTTCGACATCCGTATTTCTAACCGATAGCTGATCTTGGGTTCGAGCCAATTCATCCGTTAACGATAAATTTTTGCTCTCAGCGGCCTCAAGGCGCGCATTAGCATCCGAACTCAACATCTTGGGTTCTGTTGTAGTGGCGGTTTGTGTTGATGCAGGCTCGGTTTTCACGGCTTGCATTTTCACTTCGGCCTTAGGTGTAACTTCGGCGACGGGAGCGACAACTACAGGCGTTGGCGCTTTAACCGTGGGCTTTACTGCTGGTTTTGTGGTGGCTTTTGCCGCGCTACGCGCCTGCTTATCATCGCGCTCGGCCCTCGCTATGGCGAGACTATTGGGGATCGCTAACATCACTTCTTTCGAAGGAATGAGTAAAATCATCCCACGCTCAAGACTATTGTAATTGTCAGAGTTAAAGGCATGGGGATTGGCATCAAACACGGCTGCCATGACTTGGTAGACACTCACACTCGGATCGGGGCGCACTTTTTGCGCTATGCTCCAAAAAGTATCTTTTGAGGTCGTTGGGCCATATTGATGGTTCAACTGACGGATCTGTCCATCTGGCCCCATGATTTTCAAGGGTTTAACTTTGGGTGTATCGGCGGCAACGGCGGGATCGATAAAATAAGTCGTGGAGGAAACGGCTAAAACGGTGGCCATCAGGCCCACAAGATACGAAGTGCGAAATTTCATCAATCCTTCCCTTTGAAGCGCTATAAAGTTATCTCGCTGATAACAGGCTTTAGGCAATTGTATTTATTGAGATTACTATAAACTAGAAATCTCCGCCCTGCTACTGTTCACAAGTGTAAAACAAAAAAAGCCTGCTGGCAGCAGGCTTTTTCAATGGGCAAGGAATGCACCTTAAGACTTAGTAGTAATCTCTCACTAAAATCTCGGCAATTTGCACACTGTTTAATGCTGCGCCTTTACGAATGTTGTCCGACACAACCCACAGATTAATTCCATGGGAATGGGAAATATCCTTACGCACTCGACCAACATAAACAGGATCGGTTCCTGCGGCGTGGGTCACTGCGGTTGGGTAGTCCTCATCGGATTCAAACAATACCACTCCTTCGGCTTGACGCAGTAAAGCTTTAATCTCTTCTGCATCGACGGGTTGACGCGTTTCAATATGCACGGCTTCCGAATGCCCATAGAACACAGGCACACGCACAGCCGTCGCATTGACGAGGATATCATCATCACCGAAAATCTTCTGGGTTTCCCACACCATTTTCATTTCTTCTTTGGTGTAACCGTTATCCATAAATTTATCAATTTGTGGCAACACGTTAAAAGCGATTTGCTTAGGGTAGACTTCGGCTTCGGCCGGTAAACCTTGCAGCAGTTTAGTGCACTGGTTCACTAGCTCTTCGATGGCTTTCTTACCCGTACCAGAGACGGACTGATAGGTCGCGACATTAATACGGCTAATGCCGTAGGCATCATAAATAGGCTTCAGTGCCACCAGCATCTGGATGGTTGAGCAATTAGGGTTAGCAATGATATTACGGTTGCGAAAATCCGCGATGGCATGGGGATTGACTTCGGGTACAACCAACGGAATATCAATGTCATACCTAAAATGTGAGGTGTTATCTATCACCACACAGCCTGCTTCAGCGGCAATCGGCGCCCACTTAGCAGACACATCGCCACCAGCGGAGAAGAAACCAATTTGGGCTTGGGTCCAATCGAAGGTCTCTACGTCCAGAATGGTGATTTGTTTGCCATGGAAGCTGACCGTTTCACCGGCGCTACGGCTACTGGCTAAAGGGTACAAATTGGCAACCGGGAAATTACGTTCTTCGAGGATCTCAATCATAGTTTGACCCACTGCACCCGATGCACCTAAAACGACAACATTAAATTCCTGTGACATAGCTACTGACCGACTCCTGAAAAACCTAAATTGGACAACCAATCTACCTCAAGTTGGCCGTCATAAGCCAGCGCCAATGCACTAAATTCGCGTCTATGACGGTGATTTTTTCTCATAGTGTCGAAACCATTGGCATTTAAAAAGGTATTACGGAACACTCTATCATCGTCACGCAAATCATAAACAAAGCGCGCAAGCTGCAATAACGCTTTTTCATTCGGCATGACAGCCAGTTCAACAGCCTTAATATTAAAAGCTGGCAATAGGTCAGTGAGGCTTTTCGTGGCCGGAATATGCAGTTGTTGGCAAAGTGCTTGGTAGAGCATAAAGGTGCCGCGCGCCTTGCCTTCTAAGCTATAGCCTGCAATATGTGGCGTGGCAAATTCGGCCAATGATACCAGTTCAGGTATCGGATGTGGCTCTCCCTCCCAGACATCGAGCACAAGTTTGAGATCATCACGCTGACGTTTAACGTTGATAAGTGCTTTGTTATCAATTACATCACCTCGACAACAATTGAGTAGCCAAGTATTCGGTTTGAGGGATGTTAACCGAGACTCGTCGAATAAGTGCAGCGTCTTATGTTCGCCCGAACGCGTGATTGGCACATGTAAGCTAATGATATCAGCCTGCGCCATAATAGTTTCTAAGCTCACAAAACTGCGCGGATCGCCCTCAGCCGCTTTGATGGGATCGTTAAGTAACACTTTAACACCATAGGCTTCGAGGCATTTTGCGGTGGCAGATCCCGTATTGCCCGCACCGACGATCCCAACGACTTTGCCCCTAAGTGGGGAATCAAAACGCTCAGCTAGCTCGAGCATAGCGATAAAGGCAAATTCCCCCACGGCAATGGCATTACAACCCGGCGCGTTGGAAAAGGGAATATGACGCCCAGTCAGATAGGCTAAATCCACATGGTCTGTGCCAATTGTGGCACTGCCGACAAACTTCAGTTGATGATTAGTACAGAGCAGCTCAGCATTTACTTGGGTGACCGAGCGCACTAATAGCACATCGGCATCACGCACTTGTTCTGCGGTTAATGTGCGACCATTAACAGGAATAATCTCCCCAAGATCGCCAAATAGCGGCTCAACATAGGGCATATTTTCATCGACTAGAATTTTCATAGGCACCTTAACGGGTAAGAAAGTGGCGAAAGAAGGCATCAAGATGTGCGCTATTCTAACAAGACCGAATGGATAAATCCTTGTCTATGCAACAGGTTCACAAAAAACACCCATAAAAAAGGGAAGCCTAAGCTCCCCTTCTATCGCGTTTGGTTGGCAAACTTATTTGTACTTACGCATCACTAAGGTAGCGTTAGTGCCGCCAAACCCGAAGCTGTTGCTCATCACAGTGTTCAGCTCTGCATCGCGGTATTCACGCACGATTGGCATATCCTTAGCAGCTTCATCGACATTATCGATATTGATACTTGGGGCAATAAAGCTGTTTTCCATCATGATTAAGCTGTAAATCGCTTCATGTACACCAGCGGCGCCTAATGCATGACCCGTCATAGACTTAGTCGACGCAATCGGTGGACACTTGTCTTTAAAGACTTCACGTAGCGCTTCTAATTCACGCACGTCGCCCACTGGCGTTGAAGTACCGTGAGTGTTGATGTAATCGATGGGGGTATCCACATCGGCCATCGCCATTTGCATACAGCGCACAGCGCCTTCACCCGATGGTGCTACCATGTCATAACCGTCTGAAGACGCGCCATAACCAATCACTTCAGCGTAAATTTTTGCGCCGCGGGCCAGAGCATGCTCTAACTCTTCAACCACTAAAATACCGCCGCCGCCAGAGATCACAAAACCATCACGGTCCGCATCATAGGTACGAGAGGCCTTTTCTGGTGTGGCATTGTATTTAGTTGACAGTGCGCCCATAGCATCGAAGCCCATGGTCAGCGTCCAATCCACTTCTTCAGCACCACCGGCAAACACCATATCTTGCTTACCCATTTGGATAAGTTCAACGGCGTGACCGATACAGTGGGCGCTAGTTGCACAGGCTGAACTGATAGAGTAGTTCATGCCTTTAATTTTAAATGGTGTGGCTAAACAAGCACTGGCCGTGCTCGACATGATGCGAGGCACAATATACGGACCAACACGTTTAACGCCTTTTTCACGCAGCGTGTCGGCAGATTGTACTTGGTTAGACGATGATGCACCGCCAGTGCCGACAATCAAACCAACACGCGGATCTGAATACTGCTCTTCAGTCAATTGAGCGTCGCTAATAGCTTCCTGCATTGCAATGTAAGCATAGGCAGCAGCATCACCCATAAAACGCAGAGCCTTACGATCGATATGCTCAGCTGGGTTTAACTTGATATTGCCCCATACGTGGCTGCGAAGTTGCATTTCTTCAAATTGAGCGGAATGCGTAATACCACTGCGGCCCGCTTTAAGTGACTCGGTCACTTCTTGCTTGTTATTACCGATACTTGAAACAACACCCATTCCGGTGATCACGACTCTTTTCATTTTATTGCTATCCATTGTGTACATGTCAGTACCTACTTTTGCTGCGCCAATAGTATCTGTTTTGGCTCAATTAAGTGGTCAGCTTTCCATAAAGGCGAGTAAAATAATGCCCATTATGAGACCGAGAGTATATTTCTTTGACCGTGCAGCCCGATAAATTTAGCCAAATTAAGCGCGATTACCAGCAATTAATCAACCTTTATCCCGCAGCAGCTCCCGCCAATGAGCACTATCTAAGCAAGTTGAACCATCAACTGCAGGATTGGTGTATCACCCAATCCCAACAAACATTGCTCGTGTTAGGACAAATTGGCCTTGGCAATGGACTAGAACTGCTTTCTTTTATCCATGGGTGGCAAGAAAAACATCACAGCCGCCTGCTTATCAAAGTGTTTGAACCTCATCCCATCAATGCGTACGAACTTAAATCACTTTGGGATCAATCGCAAAGCTTAATTACACGGCCGCATTTAATCCCTATTGCCGAAGCGATCATCCATGCCCTGCCCGCACGCATTGTAGGCTGCCAGAGATTAATCTTTGATGACGCTCAAATAACCTTAGATCTGCATTTTGGTGATATGGCAGACCAACTCAGTAACCTGCCACACTGCTTATCACATCCTATTGAGCACTGGCTGGTCTTGCCCCATCTACAACAACAGTTAGTCAAGACTCACCTTTGGCAAATGGCGCGCTTAAGCGCCGACGATGCCAGTATTTTAGGTATTGAGTTAAATGAGCAAACTCAAAATGCCATCACAGCCTGCGGTTTTGGGCTACAAAATTTAACGCAAACGCCATCGGCTTGTGTGGCGGAGCCATTTATCCCGCCAACCTCTAGGGATGAAGTTCTACTGCACGAACGTCACGTTCTGCGCCATAAGATGGATAAGGCCTATGCTTTTAATCCCTTACCTAAGTCTATTGCAAATCCAGTATCTCCCATCGCCATTATTGGTGGTGGACTCGCATCGGCTCACTTAGCCCTCTCATTAGCCGAGCGAGGACAAACCAGCGAACTGTTTTGCAAAGACAGCGAGCTAGGGCAAGGCGCCTCGGGCAACCGTCAAGGGGCGATTTATCCGCTACTCACCCCTGAAAATGATGAGTTAAGCCGCTTCTTCCAACAGGCTTTTTTATTTAGTCGCCGTCGTGTGCAATCGCTAACAAACTCTCCCTGCGAAAATCAGACGCCTATTTCCCATGATTTTTGCGGTGTGCTACAGACAGGACATGATGAGCGCAGCCAACAAAGGCTCGATAAAATAATCCACAGCCAACCATGGCCGAGGGAAATTGCCCATAGTGTAGATACCAATGAAGCCAATCGAATCGCCAATATTGGCATTGATAAATCGGGTTTTTTCTACCCCCTCGGCGGCTGGGTTTGTCCCTTCGAATATGCCAAAGCCGCACTACAAAAAGCACAACAGCTTACCGAGGGAAAACTCCATTTGGATACGGAGATCCTTGAAATTGAGCATCAACGTGAGGGGTGGTATTTAATCGCCACCGAACATCGATTTGGCCCATTTAGTCAGCTAGTGCTCGCCAATGGCGCAGATCTCACCCAATTCGATGCCAGCCATAGATTGCAGATCAGCCCCTTTCGCGGTCAAGTGAGCCATGTACCAGCCCAGTTCCAACTGAGTCAATTGGCAACTGTACTATGCGCAAATGGTTATCTAACGCCCCGTCATATGGATAGTCATTGCCTTGGCGCCAGTTACGTTAAATCCCCCCAGCATCTTGAGTTTTGTCCACAGGAGCAGCAGGAAAATCTCGCTAAAATGCACCAAAGCTACCCCAACCAGCCCTGGCTTGAGGATATTGATATCAGTGACAACAGTGCCCGGATTGGCGTGCGGATGGTGACGCGGGATCATTTCCCCATGCTGGGTTGTGCACCAGATGTGTCTAAAATTCTTAAGGATTATGAACAACATCAACTCACAAAGGAAAGCAGCCGTTATTGGCAAACCACTCCAGCACCTGTACTGCCTGGGCTCTTTATACTCGGCGGATTAGGATCTCGAGGCTTAAGCTCAGGGCCGCTTGCCGCCGAATGCCTTGCCGCTCAACTGTGTGGGGAACCCTTGCCATTGGATTGGCAAACCCTGTGCAAACTCAATCCTAATCGCATGTGGTTACGTAAGTTACTCAAAGGGAAGGCGCTTTAACTCGAGTACGATTATTGTTATCGCGGCTTTGACGTATTAACGCATCACCACTCTCGCGGGGTAGCAGATCTGGTGCCCCGCGGTGGGATTTCGCCAGCCTATCGTATAACAGCACATTGACAGAGGCGGCCAGATTCATACAGCCCACAGTGGGTACATACACTACGGCATCGGCTTTATCGATAATCTCTTGGCCAATAGTGCCATCCTCGGGACCAAACACATAAAAGGCTTTAGGGGGATGGACAAAATCTGGCAGCGGCGTTGCGCCAACCACTAAATCCACACAGATAAGCTGGGTATCGGCTGGGATAGCTGCTAACAATGAGGCTACGCCCGTGAGTGGGATACGTTCACCGGCATTCTTGGTATCGGCATTATATTGCAAGGGACCCGAACGGGCCGCTAATTCATAACGTCTGCCGGTGTAAAACACCCCATCGACACCATAGCAACCCGATGCGCGCATAATACCGCCCACATTGATGGGGGTTTTTGGATTCACTAAACCAATATAAACCGCGTTGCTACTGCGCGCCGTATCGTCCATTGCCTGCGATGCAAATACTGAAGTTGGCATTGGACTTAAGCAGTCGCCAACGGGCTGACAATGTTGGCATGCAACTGTGACCATGCCTGTTCAACCAAGGCGTAATCGGCGTCGTTTAACTCTTGGCGCGCGAGGGCTAAGCAATCGGCCATTTTTAGCATCAGCGCATCGAGTGAGGTTTCACCCAGCGCTTCGAGTTGTGATAACACTACCGCCACATGGCCCTGCAAATAGCCACAGGCAAATAAAGCGTCGTCATCACCATGGCTGACAACCGTTGCAATCCACTGCTCTAATGCGTCTTCGTAATGCTCTAACATGGGGTCAAACTCTCCACTAAATACTCAATAGGACCGCTCATACTCAATCGGGCCGTTAACACTCAAAATCATTGGCACTCAATAAACCACGGGTACTTTTTGCGTGTCTATAAATCAGGGTTCGCTACCTGATACATCACATAATCATGGTAACCTGTGGTCACTTTGTAATAGCCACACAGCTCGCTATCCAATTTAGGGTCGCCACTATCCACAATTAATGGGCGTCCTTCAAGTGCTTTTAGCTTAGTTTTAGTGGCAAGGATAATAATATTGTCTTTTCCTATGCGCCGAATAAGCTCAGGCGACAGTTGTTGATTGCCACGCCCAAGGATATGCCCCTGACCGCCAATCAAGGTAATCACCAATTTGGTCGGCTTATCTTGAGTGAGCTCGAGTAACAGTTTTGCGCTTAAGTCAGAGGCGACAAGACTTTTATTTTGAATAAGATCAACACCGAGCAGCGTATTATCCAGCCCCAACTCCTCCATCACAAAAGCCACTGTACTGCCGGAGCCCATGATGTACAGCTCATCTTCCATTTGATGGATCACATCGGCGGCGATATCGGCCAGCACGAGTTCATCGACTTCCTTGCCGCCCATCTTCACCGCTTGCACATAACGCGGCTCGGCGGGCACTAAAAGTTCACCGAAACGTTTAGCGCGCACTGTGCCTTGACGAAAGGCTATTTCATCGATATCCATCACATCGGCAGACATCAAACTGACAAGTTCGCCATCGAGTAACATTTTAACCACCATGCCAGAGGCATGGGGCGTAATACCATAAACACCGGAATGAATTTTCACCCCAGCAGGCACCCCGAGTACGGGCAATTTGTCGTCGATAGTGGCTTGTTCAAACACCGAATAAACATCGCGGGCAGTACCATCACCGCCGGCAAAGAGTAATAGATCCAACCGCTCATCCAGCAGCGCCCGCACAACAGCCTGAGTATCCAGCGCCTGTGTTCTATCGGGGGTTTGATACACCACGCGCGTCGTAAAACCGAGCGTTTTAGCGACATCCTCGCCCATCACACCCGAGGCGGTGATCACTTCAATCTCATCGGCATAATCTTTAATGACCTCAAGGGCCTGCCTCATGCGCAAAGGGGCTTTGGGTTCAGCGCCTAATGCGAGTGCTTGCTCTGCAACACCGTCACTGCCCTTAAGACCGACACTACCGCCTAAGCCAGCCAATGGATTAATCACTAACCCTAAACGAAACCGAACCACCTTTACCTCTCTAAGCTCAATCGGATTGTTGTTATATATTGTGTTCTACACTGTTGTTTTACGCAGTTATGTTACGCTGCTGCATTATAGACATGGCTAGGCCGTTTGAAGATTGGCATCTGGTTTATCCCTAGGAATAAACAATACCGCCAACATTGCCGTAAAAGCACACACGGCGGCGAATACCCAAGACCAAACAGCCCCGCTACCATCGCCCCAAATATAGCCGCAAATCCAAGTACCAAGCGCGCCGCCGACACCAAAACTTAAGCTGGCATACAGGGCTTGGCCTTGGCTCCTATGGCTCGCATCGAAATGTCTATGGACAAATTGAATCGATGCCGCGTGGGTCAGACCAAAGGTAAAGGCATGTAATACCTGACTTAAGCCCAATAACAACAAACTCTCGACCCCAAAGGCCACCAATAACCAACGCACCGCCGTTATGGCAATACTGACAATAAGTAAAGTATTAACGCCATATCGTCCAAGCAAACGCGGCGCAAACATAAACATCACGATTTCGGCCATAGCCCCTAGGGCGACAAATATGCCAGCCGAAGCCTCCGAATAACCCGCCTGTTTAAGATACAACACGAAAAAACCGTAGAAAGGCCCGGCGCTCATTTGTAGCAACATGGCGGAAATCATGAACCACACAATGGGTTTAGTCCATTTCAGCGGCTGTCGCTCTTGTCCTGCGGGGCGCACCACCCGATTGGCGGGCAGTGGCAAAGCGCTAAACAGCATTCCGATAAATAATGCCAAGCCGATAAAAGGTAAAACTTCGGTACCCCATTGGCCAATCGCAAAGCCAGCACCGACAACAAGGCAGATATAACCTATGCTGCCAAAGCTGCGAATTTGGCCATAACGACTGGCATTTTCGCCTAAGGTTTCTAAGGTTATCACCTCAAGCTGGGCGAGGATCGCGTTCCAGAAGAACGTATATAAGGCCAGACTCAGGGCCATATACACAAAACCGCCATGGTAAAAGAAGCTTAAATAGGCCAGTGCCGCGGCGAATGCCCCCATCTTAACCAGTTCGGCACGCATGCCGGTGCGATCAGCCACCTTGGCCCACACATTCGGTGCAACGATGCGCGTCGCCATCAGAATGGCGAGTAAAAAACCAATCTCCTGGGGATTAAAACCGCGATTCTCGAAGAAGACCCCAAGATAGGGGATCATAGTGCCGAGAATCGAAAAGAAGAAAAAATAGCAGGCACAAAGCCAGCGCAATTGCCGGCCTGTGCTAGAAGGAGTTGACATTAACGCATTCCACTTATCGCATTCATTATCGCATACCGCCTATCTCATACCGAGAATGGGGGTTTGGCTACAAACACCTTGATTTTGCGCTCTGTGCCTTAATAGGTGATCCATCAACACAATAGCAAGCATAGCTTCGGCGATCGGTACCGCACGGATCCCCACACAGGGATCGTGGCGCCCCTTAGTGACGACTTCGGCCATTTCACCCTGCGCCGTCATACTTTGGCCCGGCACGCTGATGCTTGATGTGGGCTTTAACGCTATATGGGCAATAATCGGTTGACCCGAGGAAATCCCGCCGAGCACACCACCCGCGTGATTGGATTCAAACCCTAGGGGTGACATTAAGTCACGGCCTTCGGAGCCCTTTTGTGTCACCACACCAAAACCATCACCAATTTCAACGCCTTTGACGGCATTAATGCCCATCAAAGCGTGGGCGATATCGGCATCGAGTCTGTCAAATACCGGTTCACCTAAGCCGACTGGCACACCAGTGGCCACTACCGAAATCTTAGCGCCAATCGAATCACCGGATTTTTTCAGTTCGCGCATATATTCATCGAGGGCCTCGAGCTTGCTGGCATCGGGGAAAAAGAAAGCGTTGTGTTCTATCTGGCTAAGATCGATTGTTTCGGCGCAAATGGGGCCCAGTTGGGACATATACCCATAAATTTCAATGCCATGGACTTGCTTTAAATACTTTTTAGCCACAGCACCCGCAGCAACCCGCATCGCAGTTTCACGGGCTGACGAGCGGCCACCACCACGGTAATCGCGCATACCATACTTTTGTTGGTAGGTGTAATCGGCGTGCCCAGGGCGGAATAAATCTTTGATATTGGAGTAATCTTGGCTACGTTGATCGGTATTTTCGATCAAAAGCCCAATGGAGGTGCCTGTGGTTTTACCTTCGAAAACGCCGGATAAAATCCGTACTTCGTCTGGTTCGCGGCGGGCCGTGGTATAGCGGGATGTCCCAGGGCGACGGCGGTCTAAATCATGCTGCATATCGGCTTCGGTCAATTCAAGCCCTGGCGGGCAACCATCAATAATACAACCCAGTGCAACACCGTGACTCTCACCAAACGTCGTCACTACAAAATTTTGACCAATACTGTTTCCAGACATCCGCTTTATACACCTTAGGTTATTAGTTCATCGCTCCGTGTCCAGCGAGTACTGGACAATTTATTTTCCCGCTGCAAGCCTAACTGGCAGCGGGAAAAGACTCAACCTAATTTGTTATCTTAGGCTATTGCGCATCGCGATAAATAGCGAAGAGCGACTGATGTTCGAGCAGTTGGTCACGGGTCAATACAAACACCCCATCACCACCATGTTCGAAGTTAACCCAAGTAAATGGCACTTCGGAGAATTGCTCGACCAAATGCACCATAGAGTTCCCCACCTCAACCACTAGAATGCCTGTCGGTGTTAAGTACTGCGCAGCATTGGCGAGAATACGTTTAGTCAAATCTAAGCCATCAGGCCCAGAGGCTAAGCCAATGGCGGGTTCATGGTGATATTCATCCGGCATGTCGCCAATGTCTTCGGCATCCACATAGGGCGGGTTTGAGACAATCAAATCGTACTGTGGGCCTTCAGGGATGGCCGAGAATAGATCCGATTGCATAGGGAATACTCGATCCATTACCCCTAAGGTTTCAATGTTGATTTGCGCCACATCTAAGGCATCTTCGCTGATATCCAGCGCATCGACTTCGGCGTCTTCAAATTCATAGGCGCAGGCAATAGCGATACAACCGCTGCCCGTGCATAAGTCTAAAATACGCGTCACGGGTTTGTTATATAACCAAGGGCTAAAACGAGTGGCGATCATTTCAGCAATGGGCGAACGTGGCACTAACACGCGTTCATCGACGTAAAACTCAAGCCCTGCAAAACGGGCTTTGTTGGTCAGGTAAGGCACGGGTAAGCGCTCCCTGACACGGCGAATGATCAACTCAACGATTTTATGTTTTTCGCTACTGGTTAAATTGCTTAGGATCACCTGCTGGCCGATTTCTTCGGGTAAGTGTAAGGCATGGAAAACTAAGGCAATGGCTTCATCCCATGCATTGTCAGTCCCATGACCATAGTACAGATTAGCGTCGTTAAAACGGCTTACAGCCCAACGTAACATATCGCCAATAGTGCGTAATTCTGTCACAGCTTCATCTACAAAGATCTTATCCAAAACGTGCTCCCGCTAGTTTGTTCGGCAAACATTGTAACTGAACTCTATTCAGAAACCATAGGATTCAATAGAATACCCGCCCATGAATAAAGACGATGACCAAGAAGGCCTAGCGATGTTCTCAGCGCTTATCGATGGTATAAAACCCATCACTCAGGATAAGCGGCACTTTCGCACGCCCTTAAAAACCAAACAGGAAATAGCACTGAAAGAGCAGCAACTGCATGCTAACAGTTATTTCTCAGATACTTATCAGCCATTATTGCCAGTACAAGGCCCGATGCGTTGGTTAGATGATGGTGTGGATAGCCTAGAGTTAAAACGCCTCAGACGTGGCGATTACCAACCAGATTTACTGCTGGATTTGCATGGCTATCGACAGTCGGAAGCCAAGCTTGAGTTAGCGGCGCTGATCCAAGCCTGTGTTAAACAACAGAGTCAGTGTTGCTGTATTATGCACGGTTACGGCAGCGGTATTTTGAAGCAACAAGTCCCCATGTGGTTAGTGCAGCATCCTATGGTGAAAGCCTTCCATCAGGCCCCTAAAGAATGGGGCGGCGATGCCGCTCTTTTAGTCTTGATTGATATTGGTGAACAACCCCATAGACGCTAAATCAACTTACCCTGTAGATAGCACAAACGGCCCATATGAAGTGGGCCGTTGTTTTTATAATGGCGAGACTAACTAATACTATGGGGAGCATGCTGCCACACAATTGAGGCTTGCTCGGCATGCTTATCGATAAGGGTAATGCCCGAAGTGGCAAATAACGGCGGCTCGACCCCTGCGACTAACTCGCTCACTAAATAGCCGAGCAGTGGCATATGGGAAATAATCAACACTGTATCTGCTTTATACAATTCAGCGTAGGCAACCACTAATGCGGCGACATTGGCGGGATCCCCAGAGGGCACAAGATCGTCCAACACTAACCACTTACGCGGTTCAGGAAAATGCTGGCTTAATTCCTGCCATGTTTGCTGCGCACGTAAGTAAGGGCTCACCAAGACAAGGTCAAAATCACTGATGCTGCGAGCCAACCAATTGCTCATCAACACAGTATGGTGTCTTCCTAAATCGGTGAGTGTTCTGTCCCTATCGGACTGAGCATTAAATCCAGCGTCACCGTGTCGCATCAAAAATAGCTGCATACTTCTCTCGCTACTCACACTTGTTTTTGTTTTATCCCAATTGTAGCCCTAAAATTCATTTCAACAAACCTTACGGGGTTTAATCTTTAGTCGATAAACACAAGAGATATTTGCTAAAAACCATTAAGACTATCAATATATAACAAGCTATCGTTATCGGAGTGTCTCATTGCAAGCCTCTCAGTCCATTTATAAAAGCCCAAACGATCACCGCCAGTACCGTTATCTTGTATTAGATAACGAACTAAGAGTGTTATTGGTTGAAGATCAAGATGCTAGTCAAGCGGCTGCATCTATGGCGGTCGGAGTGGGTCATTTCGATGATCCCACGGATAGGCCTGGTATGGCACATTTTTTAGAGCATATGCTCTTCCTTGGCACCGAGAAATTCCCCGATTCTGGCGAGTATCACGCTTTTATTAATCAACATGGCGGCAGTAATAACGCTTGGACGGGCACTGAGCACACCAACTTCTTTTTTACGATCAATTCAGACGTGTTTGCCGATTCCTTAGATAGGTTTAGTCAATTTTTTATCGCGCCTAAGTTTGACTTAGAACTAGTCGATAGGGAGCGTCAAGCCATTGAATCGGAATTTAGTTTAAAACTGAAAGATGATATACGTCGCACCTATCAAGTGCTGAAAGAGACGGTCAATCCACTGCACCCTTTCTCGAAATTTTCCGTAGGTAACTTAGCCACTTTAGGTGGAGAACAAGCACAGGTACGTAGCGAATTACTCGACTTTTACCAGAGCCATTACAGCGCCAACTTAATGACCCTATGCTTAGTCGCGCCACTTTCCCTAAATAAATTACAGGACTTGGCAAGCCACTATTTTAGCGGGATCCGTAACTTAAACTTAGTGAAAAACTATCCTCAAGTACCACTTTTTTCTGAAAAAGAACTACTAAAACAAGTCGATATAATTCCTCTTAAAGAACAAAAGCGTTTAAGCATCAGTTTTAATTTCCCTGGGATTGACCACTACTACAAACGTAAGCCGTTGACTTATATCAGCCATATTTTAGGTAATGAAAGCAAAGGCAGTTTACTCTCCTATCTTAAAGAGCTGGGATTGGTCAATAACTTGTCCGCGGGGGGGGTGTTAACGGTTACAATTTCAAGGATTACAGTATTGGTTTACAGTTAACCGACAAGGGACTCGCCAATCTTGATGAGATTATTTGCTGTTGTTTCGAATATATTGAACTCATCAAAACCCAAGGTTTAGATGAATGGCGTTATTTAGAGCGCGCGAACCTGCTCAAAATGGCATTTCGTTATCAAGAGCAAGTTAAATCCCTCGATTTAGCCAGCCATCTCAGCATCAATATGCATCACTATGAAGTCGAAGACTTAGTCTTCGGTGATTATCGTATGGATGGGTTAGATACCCCTGAAACTATCGAGCTACTTGAATTGATGACGCCCCAAAATATGCGTCTGCAGCTTATTGCCCAATCAGTCACAACGGATCATAACGCCAACTGGTATCACACTCCTTACAAAATCCGTCCGATTACACCAGAATCCCTTGAACGATGGCAAGTTAAGCATATTCGCTCCGAGTTACAATTGCCCGCACCAAACCCTTTTATCGTCGCAGACTCGATTGCCCGTCCCGATAGAAGTGATGTGGATGTTCCAGTAATTGTTGCAGAGTCAACAGGATACAGAATCTGGCATAAAAAAGATGATGAGTTTAATGTGCCTAAAGGCCATATGTATTTATCACTCGATTCAGAACAAGCGAGTAAAACCCCACGGCATGCCGCCCTGACCCGCCTATATGTTGAAATGCTGCTCGACTATCTGACAGAACCCACTTATCAAGCCGAGGTTGCGGGTTTAAGCTACAATATTTATCCACACCAAGGCGGAATAACCCTGCATTTATCAGGCTTTACGGGTAATCAAGAAACCCTATTAGCCTTGTTAATCCAAAAGGCAAGGGAGCGTAACTTTACCGAAGAACGCTTTGCCCTGATAAAATCCCAACTGCTTCGCAGTTGGCAGAACCTAGCGCAAGCAAAACCCATTTCACAATTATTTACCAGCCTGACGGTCACACTGCAAAAGCGCAGCTATGAACCTGTGCGCATGGCACAAGTGTTAGAAAACATCACCCTAGAAGATTTGCATAACCATGTGCGTGCTTTTTACGAGAAGATCTATCTTGAAGGGTTAGTTTATGGAGATTGGTTAGTCTCCGAAGCCCAAGCACTCGGTAAACGCTTAGAGCATATTTTATCCTTAGTCTCGACACCGAGTGCCGAATCCGCAAGGGAGTTGGTCAACCTAAGGGGCCAAGGAACGTTGCTTAGAGAACTTGCTATAGATCACCAAGACAGCGCAATTATAGTGTATTACCAATCGGCCACGGCAACGCCTGAAAAAATGGCGCTGTTCAGCTTACTTAATCACACTATGTCTTCTACCTTCTTCCATGAACTGCGTACAGAAAAGCAATTAGGCTACATGGTAGGCACAGGCTACCTGCCACTCAACCGCCACCCTGGGTTAATATTCTATATTCAATCACCAACGACAGGGGCATTGCATTTATTGGAAGCTATAGATGAGTTTATCGCCGACTTTAACTACGCAGTAATGCAAATTACCAATGAGGAATGGGAAAGTACAAAGCTCGGCCTGATAAACCAAGTAATGGAGCACGATGCCAATTTAAAGACTCGTAGCCAACGATATTGGGTAAGTGTGGGTAATCGGGATTATCAATTTAACCAAAGAGAATTAGTCGTAGCAGAAATCACTAAACTCACTCGCCCAGATCTAATCAAATTTATGATGCGTAAAATGCGTACAAAACACAGCGACCGCTTAGTACTATTTAGCACTGGCGAGCAACACCGAGCACAGGCGGCTCTAGCCTCAGATAAAATGATCACAGATCTCAAATCGTTCAAACAGAATGCCGATAAATTTAATTTTTAAACGCTAAACATAATTAAATGCGTTAAAACACAAATTACATGGAACAACCGAAATTCCTACAATAAGGCAATTATACAGCAGTATCTTTCACTCTGAGTCGTAAACGCGGTGCAAAACACGCTTAGATACACTATTTTTGTATTGGAACAGCACAACTTTGCACCATCTACATGCTATTAAAAGGATTTTTTACAATCTCAGTTTTGACAAACCCATCAGTTTCTGGAAAAGTGATGTAACACAATTGTTTCATGGCATCATCGGATAATAAGAACAAACACTATGCCTAAAGCACTCTTGAAAATCGTCTTACTTGTTGCAACCATCTTTCTTTCAGCAGCACAAGCGCAGCAGTTACCAATTGCTTTAAAAGCAGAATCATATGGAGTTCCCGAAGGTTTATCCCAAAGTACTGTAACATCTGTGGTTGAAGATGATGATGGATATATTTGGATTGGAACACTAAATGGACTGAATCGATTTGATGGAAGAGAATTTAAACATTTTTTTGCAAATGACCGTTCAGGCTTATCCAGCTCTTTCATCCAGAGCTTATTATTTGACAAAAAAGCACTTTTAGTAGGCACAGATAGTGGTTTAAACATCTATAATTCAGAATTAGAAACATTTGAAAGAGTTGAGCAGATAAATGAAGCAATATGGTCAATAAATGACAATGGAGATGTCTACACTATTGGCACTAAAGACAAAATAATTGAACTTAGAAAAGATAATTTAGAAATAATAAAAATTCATCAAAATGATAATTTCAACTTTATAAAAAAAGCAATAAAAACTAATAAAGAGTATACAATAAGAAACTACGATGGAAAAATCATTCGTTATGGAGAAGATTCAACTCTAACCACTTTGTCATTGAATTCTGTGGATTTGATAAAAAGCAATCATGGAATTTACACATTATCATCAGATGGTATATATAAAAAAATATCGAATGATATGCCAAACTATTATGATGAAGATGATATTCCACTAACTGTAATAAATGGGCAGGTTATTCAAACAAATCTTGAATCCTTAGAGACAACATCAAAAGGATATGTTTTAGACAATAAAGAAATCATTAATCAAACACAGGTTTATAGAACTAATAACTATACAATTATCCCTTCGTTGAACATGGGATTTATTCTAATTAGAGATAGTAGCAACATTGTAAGATCATTAATAAACCCCACAGGAAATATTTGGTCAATAAACATATTAGACAGTAATGAAATTGTAACCGCTGATGACAGTAATGAAATAGAAATATATAACTCAAATTTTATCTTAAAAGAAAAATAAACACTAACACATACGGACCTAAATATATCACAAAGTATGAAAACTCTTTAATCATTGGCAGTAGCAATGGTTTATATGAGTATAGAGAAAAAAATAATAAAAAAATATTAAGTGACAACATTGTTACAATGTTTAAACGTCATGATAGAACTGATGTAATTGTTGGAACTAATAACTCTGATATTTATGTAGTTGATTTATTAGATGATAATAGCACAAAAAAAATATCATTAAAAAATAAACATCCAATCTTCCAAATTCTACAAGCTTTAGATGACACTCTTCTGTTAGCCACTCAAGGTGGGTTGATAAGTATAGATATCAATGGGAACGAAAAAAATATTTTCAATAATGATTTTGTTTACTGCATAAATGAAACATCAAGTGAATATCTTTTAGGAACCAGAACTTCAATATACTCTATCAACAAGAAAACCTTAGAAACCAGCAAACTGTATGATGCAAATAAGCCAATATACTCAATAGCAATTGATGACAACAATGATTTTATTGCATCGTCTATTAACGAATTAATTTTAAGCAAAAACAATAAAATTCTAACTCTCTCAACTGACTATGGAAGCCAAGAAGAATATAATAATCAGAGTGGTGTTTTCTGGCATGGCAATTTCTATTTTGGCGGTATAACAGGTGTTAGCGTTATAAATAAAGATATCGCAACATCTTACATTAGCAACATAATTAACACTAACGTTAGTGAACTTTTAGTTTTCAACAAGCCAGTTAGCATAGGTGATAAACCTTTAGAAAAAAGCATATCAAAGTCAAAAGAAATTGAATTAAAATATTCAGACTATCCATTTACACTAAAGTTTAACTCTCCAAAGTCAAGTCAGAAAAATGTTGAATACTTTTACAATCTAATCGGCTTATCCGACATATGGATTACGGCCAAAGGGACTAATTCAGCAACTTATACAAACCTATCGCCTGGTCATTACGTATTTAATGTATATGGTGAGCATCCTGTGACCAAAGCCAAGGGACCGACAAGCTCACTAAATATTTATATATCACCTCCTTGGTGGTTATCACATTACGCCAAATCAATTTATATTGTCATTATAATATTTATTGCATTTTTTACTATAAAAGCAATATTACAAAAACGAGAAGTCCAGCGACAAATAGCACTTAGTGAAGAGCGATTAAAACTTTCCCTATGGGGAAGTGGTGATGAAATGTGGGACTGGGATATAGAAACGGGCAATATTTTCCGTTCCAATATCTGGGGGGCGTTAGAATTTCCCCGTGATGGACATCGTTCGGGCAAATCGGATGAAGAGAGTAATATCCATCCGATGGATCAAGAGCGAGTCAGAGAGGCTCTCAATAAACATTTCTATGGTCAAACAGATCATTTTGAGGCGGCATATAGGGTAAAGGGTAAAGATGATAATTGGGTTTGGATCTTAGACCGCGCTAAAATTGTGGAGCGTGATGATAAAGATAATGCCCTACGAATGACAGGAACCATTAAAAATATTAGCCAGTTTAAGCAAAAAGAAGAACAGCTAAGACTATTTGAAAAAGCGATTGAAAATATTTCAGAAGGCATGTTTATTCTCGATAGTGAATATCGTTTTGTCGAAGTCAATGAAGCCTGTTGTAAAATTTCATTACGAAATCGATCTGAGTTCATTGGCAATTTATTGACATTCGATTTATACCCGGAGTCATTTTCGGTTCAAATTCGAACCATGCTTAAACAACAAGGTCGCTGGGCAAACGAAGTCGAAGCCGCCAGAGGGGACAAGAGTCATTTCCATATGGAACTCACCATAGATGCTATTTATGATGAACTCGGTGAACTTTCACACTATGTAGGTGTTTTCTCTGATATATCACGACGTAAGCAGCAGGAAGAAGAACTGCGAAAATTAACGAACAATGACCTTCTCACTGGACTGCCAAATCGCTCAAACTTACAAGTCACCCTGAGTAACTTGGTGAATAAAGAAATATCCCACACTTTAATGGTATTAGACTTAGACAATTTCAAACGCATTAATGACTCCTTAGGACATCAAATTGGTGATCAACTGCTCAAATTAGTGTCGGTAAGAATTAAATCATCACTTCCAAGAAACACCAGTATTTACCGCCTTGGAGGGGATGAATTTGCCATAGTCCTAGATAAAGACTCAGATATTAGCGCTAGCGCGGTAATGGCAGGTCGCGTCATAGAAGCTTTTAAGACCGCTTTTGATATTAATCACGAACAATTAGTTTTAGGACTCAGTATTGGTATCGTGCTTTACCCTGAGGATGAGCAAAATGAGCAAGCGTTACTCAGAAAGGCGGATATTGCCATGTACCATGCAAAATCAGCTGGCGGTAATTGCTATCAATTCTATTCTGAGTCATTAAATCAGCATGCACTTCGACAACTAGAGATTGAAAATCTGATACGAGAAGGGCTAAAAGAAGATCTCTTTGAAGTTTATTATCAACCTAAGGTTGATCTGAAGCGCGGCCGTGTCGCAGGTATGGAAGCGCTTGTTAGATTAAATCATCCAACGCGTGGCTTAATTCCACCTAATGATTTTATTCCTCTTGCGGAAGAAAATGGATTAATTATTGAAATTGGTGAGATTGTCTTACGCAAAGCTTGTTTCGCCGCACAGAAATGGCGGGAGCAAGGCTTGTTCAATGGTAGAGTCGCCGTCAATTTATCGTCACGTCAGTTTGCCCTACCCGATATTCAGCAACGAATAGAGTCAATTTTAAGGCTCACCCAGTTACCAGCATGTCACCTCGAATTAGAAATAACCGAGGGTACCGTAATCAAACAACCAGAAACAGCCATTATTGTTATGCAACAACTCGCCAAAATGGGAGTGAGCCTAGCTTTGGATGATTTTGGAACGGGTTACTCATCACTTTCCTATTTAAAACGCTTCCCTATTCACACCCTTAAAATAGACAAAGCCTTTGTTGATGATATAGATAAGTCTGATCGCGATTTAAAGATGGTCGACTCTATCATTACCATTGCCCACAATATGGGGCTGTCCGTGGTGGGAGAAGGCGTCGAACAAACCGCACAGTTAAATATTTTACGCGCACTTAACTGTGAAGAAATTCAAGGCTACATTTTCAGTAAAGCCATAACAGAGACAGAGTTTACTGTGTTGCTTCAACAGGACATGACAAAGTCAAACACGAAGATCAACATAATTTAATCACTTAAATCTCAATTAGGTTGCATTTTGAAACATTGGCACAACAGATGCATTAGCTATCTCAGTGTCAATAATAAATCAATATCAACTACCTGAGAGAGAATGAACATGATTAAAGGAATAATATCTGTTGCCGCATTGACAGCATCAATTGCGACTGTATGTACGATCGCTACAGCAGCCCCAACACAAACAACGGCTGTTCCCAATGTTCGCTTCAAACACACTGAAGTTGCTGCCGTGCCCAATGTTCGCTTCAAACAGACTGAAGTTGCTGCCGTGCCCAATGTTCGCTTCAAACACACTGAAGTTGCTGCCGTGCCCAATGTTCGCTTCAAACAGACTGAAGTTGCTGCTGTGCCCAATGTTCGCTTCAAATCAGTAGAAATTGCCACGGTGTCTAATGTTCGTTTTACTGAAACAACTTTTGCTTAATTGAACTTATTTATTAAGGAAAGGAGTTAACATGCTAAATTCAATCAAAAAAGCACTCGGTTTATCTAAGCCTGCACGTAAAAAGTTAAATTACCTGAAGGTCTAAATCACCTTGAAGTGATTTCTGCAAAGGGTTGGTGGAACTAAATTTCCCCCAGTGATAATCAGTTAACTGATACTGCAGACTAAAATTAAGCTAGCGCAGCTTAGTAAAACAATAAAGGGAGCTATGCTCCCTTTAGTTTTTGAACGTTAGATGAAGTTATAGACCTATAAATACTTATGAATCAAGCCCCTACTATCCATTCCTTGCTGCAACGGATCTTCCTCAAAGCCAAATGACTATGGGTAGTAAAGAGTGGAAAAGCCAGTGGCCCAAGTATAAAGCCCACTATCGCCCAATACTTAACCGAAAGACCAGAGGTAAATGCAGCCAAGCCAAAGCACCAAGCCGAAATGAGTGCAAGAAAAACGATTAGCAAAACCACAAACAGCCCCTTTAGAATTAAATAAAATCATATCGTTAGGAAATATCATCGCTTATTAAAGTGCTAACACACTCACTGTCCTTAACGCTTTTTACAATTCAACTCAGCTCAAATGGTAGAATTAAGTTGTATTTGCACTACCTCACTAACCTTTCTCACTAAGAGCGATACAGCTAGCGTCAGTTTATTCCGTTCACGGGCCGGGATCATACAAGATCACAGCCGCCATTGTGAACACTTTTTAGGCAGAAAAATGCCCTATGGCAATAAAAAAGCGGCAATAGAGTGCCGCTTTTTCGCTCAATCATAATAGTTTAATACCTTAGAAAAACCGACGATTCTCTTGCGCCATCGCTTTTAAACGCTCACAGGGCTCGAATCTATCACCTAACTGACTTTGATACCCCTCAAGAATTCGCACTAAGTTTGCGGCGCCCAGAGTGTCAATATAGTGGAATGGGCCACCGAGGAATGGCGGGAAGCCAATACCGAAAATAGCACCTATATCACCATCTCTTGGTGATGCGATAATACCCTCATCTAAACAACGCACCGCTTCATTGAGCATTTGTACGACGCAACGCTCGGCAACCGCTTTTGCGTCTTTATTGGTGCCAGGCTTAATGCCTAACACGCCATAAACACTCTCATCGACAACTTTCGCTTTCTTGCTAGAGTCTTTTTGACCGTATTGATAGAAGCCTTTACCATTTTTACGACCTTTACGATCGTCACCCAAAAGCTTGTCAAAAGCCGCTGGCGCTTTAAAACGTTCACCCAATTCTTTTTCGAGGATGGGTGAAATCTTAGCGCCCACGTCGATACCCACTTCGTCAAGTAAAGTAATGGGGCCCACAGGGAAACCAAACTTAACCAGCGCTTTATCCAAATGCTCAACACTTTGGCCTTCGAGTAGTAATTGCGCGGCCTCATTCATATACAGAGCCAGAATACGGTTCACGTAGAAACCCGCACCATCCTGCACCACTATCGGTGTTTTACCTTGCTTACGGGCAAATGCGACCGTGGTCGCAATGGTTTCTGGTGACGTTTTCGCATGGGCAATCACTTCCACCAGCGGCATTTTTTCAACTGGCGAGAAATAATGTAAGCCAATCACATTTTCAGGACGGGTTGCCGCCTCGGCAATTTGGCTAATTGGCAAAGATGAGGTGTTTGACGCAAAAATAGTGTGCTCACCACATTCACGCTCTATGTCTTTAACCATTTGATGCTTAAGCGCTAAGTCTTCAAATACCGCTTCCACAACGATGTCGGCATCTTTAACGCCTTTATACTCAGTCGTCGTGGTCATCAGTGCCATTAAGTTATCACGGGCAGCAGGCGTCATATGACGGCGCTTCACCCCTTTATCCAGCAACTTATAGGCATAGGCTAATGCATTGCTTAAGCCCTTCTCGTTGATGTCTTTAACGCGTGCAGGGATTTTGGCCTTAGTGGTAGTAACTGAGGCGATGCCGCCACCCATTAAACCACCACCTAAGATCACCGCTTTCTTCACTTTGCGCGGCGTAGCCCCCTCTGCGCCAGTTTCTTTCTTCATTTCTGTGGTGGCGAAGAAAATACTGCGCAGCGCTTCAGATTCTTTCGATATCACTAATTCGGCAAAGTGACTCGCTTCGACTTCTAGCCCTTTTTGCATCCCCTTAGCAATTCCTTGACGCACGCAGTCAATGATCTTGGCTGGTGCGGGATAATTGCCTTGGGTTTTCTTTTCGACCTGTTTAGTCGCTTGATCGAAAATAATGTTACGGCCAAAGCTCGTGCCTTCAAGCACTTGATTAACGAGCGACTTTTTAATCGGTTTCGATGCACGTTTACCCGCAAGTGCCATCTCAACTGCGGTTTGCAGCAAAATGGTCTGCGGTACAACATCATTGACTAAGCCCATTTTCAAGGCTTGTTTAGGACGGATTTGTTTACCGGTGAGCATCATATCTAAGGCGGTGGTAATGCCGACTAAACGCGGCAAACGCTGAGTCCCGCCGCCACCAGGCAATAAGCCAAGTTGGACTTCGGGTACGCCGAGCATAGTCTTACCATCGTCGCTACATACCCTTTGATGACAGGCCAAGGCTAACTCTAGACCTCCGCCTAAACAGGCACCATGGATTGCGGCAACCACAGGAATCGTTAAGGCTTCTAACTCATTAAAGACCACATGACCTTGTTGGGATAAGGCTTTGGCATCACTCGCCGTTTTACAGGCATCGAGCATAGAAATATCCGCGCCCGCGACGAAAGAATCTTTTTTGCCTGAGATCAGCACTAAGCCGCGAATGCTCGAATCCCTCTTGATCTCGGCTAAGATCTCACTGATTTCAGGGCCAAACTGCGCTTTTAGGGTGTTCATGGTTTCGCCAGGAACATCCATAGTCAAAATGGCAATGCCGTCGTCGCGGCGGGTTAAATTAAATGTCTTTTCCATGCCGATTACTCCACTTCCACTATCATTGCCACGCCCAAACCACCGGCCGCACAGGCCGTTGCTAGGCCAGTTCCACCACCACGGCGCTTAAGCTCACGACACACTTGCGTGATCAAACGGGTTCCCGTTGCAGCAAAAGGATGACCGTAGGCGAGCGAGCCACCGAGCACATTAAACTTGCTCATGTCGATTTCGCCAATTGCGCGGTTACGACCGAGTTTTTCTTCGGCAAATTTTTTCGAAGCAAACATCTGCATATTCGCTAATGTCTGCGCGGCAAAGGCTTCGTGCATTTCAATCAGGGTGAGGTCTTCTAATTCCATTCCAGCGCGTTTCAGCGCCAGAGGCGTCGCGTAAGAGGGCCCCATCAGCATGTCTTGCCACACATCAATGGCGCTAAAGGCGTAACTCTTAATATAGCCAATAGGTTGATAACCTAAGGCTTTAGCTCGACCTTCACTCATCAGGATAATCGCCGACGCACCGTCAGTCAGTGGCGTACTGTTAGCCGCCGTCACAGTACCATGCTGTTTGTCAAATGCAGGACGCAACTTAGCGTATGACTCCAGTACCGAGTTTTCGCGGATATTATTATCGCGATCGATAAACTGTTTATACGGCGGTATATGCGCAACCATAACCTCGTCACGAAGATGGCCCGAAGCCCAAGTTTCACTCGCTAAGGTGTGCGAGCGGTGCGCTAAAGCATCTTGATCGGCGCGGCTAATATTGTAGGTTTTTGCCATCTGCTCGGCGGTTTGTCCCATAGACAAGCCCGTCGAGTACTCGGCTACCGCAGGCGGCACAGGTAATAAATCTTTAATGCCTAAACGACGGAAAATTTGTAATTTTTGCCCAAAGCTACGGGCTTTATTCAGATCGACTAACGCATGGGCTAATTTTTTCGACACACCGATAGGCAATACAGAAGAAGAGTCGGCGCCGCCCGCAATACCGATTTCGATATTGCCCGTCATGATAGATTCGGCCACGTTTACGGTAGATTGAAAGCTAGTCGCACAGGCGCGAGTGACACTATAGGCATCGGTCGACACATTCATACCAGTGCCAAGTACGATTTCACGGGCGATGTTAGGAGCCGCCGGCATTTGCACGACTTGCCCATAGACCAACTGTTCAATCAGCTTAGGATCGAGTTCAGAGCGCGCCAACAACTCATTGACTACCATCTTGCCCATATCGAGCGCCGATACCCCGTGGAACGCGGTGGCCTGTTTCGCAAATGGGGTTCTTAAACCCGCCACAATCGCAATACGCTCGCCTTTGGCATTGGTTACCTGCTGTCTATCACTCATTTGTCACCCTCTTTATGTGCGCTATCGCTGAGAGATTTCAGTCGGCGCTATCGATTTCCATGTTTGACCCATTGTTTTTTTATCTCTAAAAAAGCTCAACAACAGGTCTGACCATTAAAGTGTGATCTGATTCTAACTTCTTGTCAGCAAGTTTTAAACACCTGTTTGTTTTTTTAACACTAGCCAAACCCTAATGGAATTCTTTACCATATCCGTTGTCTATAGCCCACACACGTATTTTCAACAGAAGAAAACGAGTAGCATCATGCCTTTGAGTCGCTTCCACGCACTACGCACTTACCTAAATAAGGTTGTTTTAGGGCAGCCAGTATTGACCGAAAATCTGCTCATTGCATTAATTGCCAATGGCCACTTATTAGTTGAAGGCCCACCAGGGCTTGCCAAGACCCGAGCAGTGAAAGCCTTATGTGACGGGGTTGAGGGCGATTTCCACCGCATTCAATTTACGCCGGATCTTTTGCCTGCCGACTTAACCGGCACAGATATTTATCGCTCGCAAACTGGCACCTTCGAATTTGAAGCCGGACCGATTTTCCACAATTTGATCTTGGCGGACGAAATTAACCGCGCCCCCGCCAAAGTACAATCGGCATTATTAGAGGCAATGGCCGAAGGTCAAGTCACAGTCGGTAAGCATAGCTATAAATTGCCACCACTGTTTTTAGTGATGGCAACCCAAAACCCATTAGAAAACGAAGGCACTTATCCCCTGCCCGAAGCGCAGCTCGATCGCTTTTTAATGCATTTGAATCTGGATTACCCGAGCGGCGAAACTGAAATCGAAATTCTGCGCCAATCCCGTAAAGAAGCACTGACCCACGAATTGCCGACCACAGAGCCGATTGCACAGGTAGATATTTTTGCCGCCCGCGATGAAGCCATGGAAATCTACCTCGCCGAGCCACTTGAAAAATACATAGTCGAAATCGTAATGGCGACCCGCAAGCCTGCACGCTACAGTGATGAGCTCGCAAAATGGCTCGAGTACGGCGTCAGTCCGCGCGCCACCATTTCGTTAGAGCGCTGTGCCCGTGCCCGTGCTTGGCTGCACGAGCGAGACTTTGTTTCACCGGAAGACATTCAAGCCGTCGCACCGAACGTGTTAAGACACAGATTGCTACTCAGCTACCAAGCACAGGCCGAGGGCGTCAGCCGCGATCAGGTCATAGACCATATTTTGAGCCAAGTTGCAGTACCTTAACGCTGGACTAAAGGTGAAATGACATGATTGACACCGTGCGCCAAGCGCCTATGCCGCTCTTTGCCGATGGCTTACATTTAACGGAAAAAGAACTGCTGGCTTGCCAGAATATTGCTAAGGCGATGCCCGAGCGCAATAGCCGTGCCCGAGCAAATCTTGCTGGCCATCGTAGCAGCTTAATCAAAGGTCGCGGCATGGAGTTTGCCGAAGTACGCCATTATCAACAGGGCGACGATGTACGTACTATTGATTGGCGTGTTACCGCTCGCACGGGCCAACCCCATACCAAACTCTTTGTGGAAGAACGTGAGCGGCCTATTTTACTGCTACTCGATCTAAGCCAAAGCCTGTATTTTGGTTCGAGTCTGCTGCTGCAATCCGTCCAAGCGGGGCACCTTGCCACCACTCTAGGCTGGAATGCTATCCACCACGGCGATAGGTTAGGTGCATTAATCGCCTGTGAATCCGAACATTTAGAGTTAAAGCCCCGCAGCCGTCGTCAGGGTATTTTGCAGTTTATCTCGGGTTTGCGCCGCGTTCACGAAAATCAGCTCAATCATCTCGGCAGCGACCGGCGCGATCCTGATCATATACTGCGTGCCTGCCAGCGTTTGCAACGTATCGCTAAACCCGGCTCCTTAATTTGGATCATTACCGATGGCAGTCATTTCAGCCCCCAATGTATCGCACCACTCACTGAGCTTAAGCGTCACTGTGATATGGGCGCCTATCTTGTTACCGATCCCCTGCGCCAGGGCACACTGCCGTTACCGCACAACTTTAGTTTACCGGTACGGGATGGGGATGAGGACTTAGTGCTCACCCGCCACAGTTACCAGGCTTGGCTCGAAGTTCAGCAACGTCAGCAAAGGGACTTTATCGCCATGATGCAGCAACTGCGCGTGCGCACCCAACTGATAGATGCGGGTGTTCCCCTAGCCCATCAATTGGAATTATTGCGTTAACTATGGATCCAGAAATAGTGAATTCAGAAATAGCTAATCCACAGGCAACAGTCCCTATGCCTTCTACGGCACCCAACCCAGCCCTTGCGGAATTGCAGGATATTATCCATCCAGATCCCATTGGCGCTTGGCCTTGGGCAATCGGTTATTGGTTGGTCCTCGCGCTCGTGATTACCCTCATCACACTCTTGGTTATTTGGCTAAGAAAACGTGCCCGTGACTTAGCGCCGAAAAAAGCCGCGAAACAGTTACTCAGTCAACTTGATAGACAAGCGCCTTCCTACGTATCAGAAGTCAATAGCGTATTAAAGCGTACCGCCATGAGTTACCTCAGCAGAGAAGCAATAGCATCCTTAGATGGCAAGGCGTGGGCGACTTGGTTAGACAACTATTTACCCGAGCATAAACGTCAACGTATCGGCCCCTTGTTGGCCAAACGCCATCAGCCAACACCGTTAACCTTAGCTGAAGCCAATGAGCTACATGAACTGGCTCAGGCTTGGCTGGCATCGAAAGCAAAACTGAGCGCTCCAGAGCCAACTCAACATCATGCTCAAATCCTGCCAACTGACACGCAACAAGCGGAGGCACAATGTTAACCATTGCCTGGCCTTGGCTATTGATATTATTACCTTTACCTTTTATTTTTTGGCGCCAACAAACGGCACCAGTCGATGGTGGCCGGCTGCGATTACCCGGGATCAGCCAAACGGGCAAACAAAACTTAGCGGCCAACACACGCCAGAGTCGTAAACGCTACTGGCTAATGTGGAGCCTGTTAGTGCTCGCTATCAGCCGCCCACAATGGCTTGGCGATCCCATCGAACTGCCAAGCCAAGGCCGCGATCTTATGGTGGCGGTGGACCTCTCCGGCAGTATGCAAATTGAAGATATGGCCATAAATGGCAAAACCGTCGACCGCTTCACCTTAATCCAGCATGTGGTCAGCGACTTTATTGAGCGCCGTAAGGGTGACCGTATCGGTCTAATTCTCTTTGCCGATCATGCTTATTTACAGGCGCCACTGACCCAAGATAGGCGTTCGGTCGCACAATTTTTAAAGGAAGCACAAATCGGCTTAGTCGGTAAACAAACCGCCATAGGTGAAGCCATAGCGCTGGCGGTAAAGCGTTTCGATAAAATGGATAAGAGCAATAGAGTATTAATTTTATTGACCGACGGCTCCAACAACGCGGGCAATATCGACCCAGAGCAAGCGGCCGAGATTGCCGCAAATCGTAAGGTCACCATTTATACCGTCGGCGTGGGCGCAGATGTGATGGAACGCCGCACACTCTTTGGCCGCGAGCGGGTTAATCCCTCAATGGATCTGGATGAAAACCAACTAAAACATATCGCCGATGCCACCCACGGCCGTTATTTCCGCGCCCGCAATAGTCAGGAGCTTGATCAGATTTACCAAGAAATCGATAAACTCGAGCCCGTGAGTCGCGATCAGTTAAGCTATCGTCCGCAGGTGGATCTGTTCTACTGGCCGCTGGCACTGGCATTATTAACGAGCCTTTGGATTGCACTAGGCCAATTACCCTTCTTTACATCTCGGGGTAAGCGACCTGATTTAACGAGATCACGGAGGGGAAATTAATGCATTTTATCCGTCCAGAATGGCTATTAGCGCTAGTGCCCCTTGCCTTAGTTCTGTGGCTACTCGCTCGTCAGCACCAAAGCCATAGCGCGTGGAATCGTTATATAGCGCCGCATTTAGCTAAGGTTTTAGTGACCCAAGGTGGTAAGAAATCTCGCCGTCCTTTGCATTTACTGACACTCAGCTGGCTCATTGCCACTTTAGCCCTAGCAGGCCCTGCGATAAATAAGCAGTCTTTGCCTGTATTTGCCGCCGAGCAAGGCCGCGTATTAGTGATGGATATGTCGGTGTCTATGTTTGCCACCGACGTCCCCCCAATCGCTTGACCCAAGCCAAATTTAGGGCGACGGATCTGCTGCGAAATCTCAAAGAAGGTGAAACAGGCCTTATCGCCTTTGCGGGGGATGCCTTTACTATCAGCCCGTTAACGCGCGATACCGGCACGCTACTCAATTTATTGCCGACCTTAAGCCCTGAGATCATGCCCGTTCGTGGCTCCAACTTAGCTGCAGCGCTCATCCAAGCGAAAAGTCTGCTTGTCCAAGGTGGCCATATTCGCGGTGATATTATTCTGATGACAGATGGGATCTCGTCGGCACAATTTGATGAAGCCAACTCAGTGCTCAATGGGACAGAATATCGCCTCGCGGTTATTGGCTTTGGCACCCGCCAAGGCGCTCCAATTCGTTTGCCCGATGGCCAATTGCAACGGGATAACAGTAACGAGGTCGTGGTTGCTAAAACGGACTTTGGACTCTTGAATAAACTGGCTGAAAACAATAAAGGAGTATTAATTCAATATAGTACCTATGGAGAGGATATCAGCCAACTCCAGCAGTGGCTTAGTGATACGGCAGATGCCAAAGCCACAGATCTTGACGGTGAAACCTGGCAGGATCTTGGCCCTTACCTCGCCCTATTATTACTGCTCCCCGCCCTCTTTAGCTTTAGGCAGGGCATAGTTGCTGGCATTGCCATAATCGCTAGCAGCATATTGCTGCCCCCCCATGATGCCCATGCCAATGTGTGGGAGGATTTGTGGAAAACGACAGATCAGCAAGCGATGCAGGCCTATCAATCCCAAGATTATGCCAACGCCGCTAAGCAGTTTGAGTCACCCCAATGGCGTGGCAGCGCCCAATATAAGACCGGTGATTATGAGCAAGCGCTGAAAACCTTCGAGCAAGATAGCTCAGCCCAAGGCCTCTATAATCAGGGCAATGCCTTGATGCAACTTGGTAAACCCGATAAGGCAAAGGAGCGCTACCAAGCCGCACTTGAGAAACAAGCCGATTTTCCTGCGGCGAAGGCCAATCTTGAACTTGCTGAAAAGCTATTGAAAGAACAACAAAAGCAGCAAGGTAAGAGCGATCAACAGGATAAAAACCAAGAGCAACAAGGCGATCAACAGTCCAGTGATCCCCATTCTGGCGACCAACAATCAAGCGACCAAACGTCGCAGGATAAACAGCAATCTGACCAAGATAGCGCTCAGAAAGATAAGCAAGATCAAGCGGGACAAGCGTCTCAGGATCAACAGGACAATACCAACGCAGATCAAAGCCCTGAGCAGCAGAAAGAGGATGAGCAACAAGCCGATCAAGAGAGGCAAGATGGCAATGCTCAGAGTCAACAGGATGGAGCTCAGCAAGACCCTGCCCAAGACAAAGCGCAACAGGATCAACAAACCCAGCAGCAAAATGGCGAGCAAGATGCGCAGGAAAATGAGTCTGGAGACAATCCACCTGTAGACAATGAGGCTAAGATGCAAGCGCAGGCTAAAGCCGATGCTGAAGAGTCAAAATCAGCAGAGCAAAAAAAGCACAGCGCTGGCACCAAGGAAGCCCAAGAGCAGAATGCGCAAGATAAACAAGAGGCGGCTATAGGGGAATCCATCGAAGCACCGCCGCCAGAAAGCTCACCGCTTCCCGCCCAAATGCAGCGGGCACTGCGGGGCGTGAGTGAAGATCCCCAAGTGTTACTGCGCAATAAAATGCAACTCGAATATCAAAAACGCCGTCAAAATGGCCAAATATCAAGGGATAACGAACAGTGGTGAAAAAACATTTTTTTATCCTCCTACTCCTCTCTATCGGAGCTTTGAGTCCTGCTTATGCTCTCACTAAATTGGAGGCATCGGTCGATCGCAATCCTGTGATGGAGGGCGAATACTTTGTGCTGAATATCAGTGCAGACGATGAGCTCGATACGGGAAAACTTGATACTTCTATCCTACTCAAAGATTTTATCGTTGGGCGCACCAGTGTTAGTCGCAGCACCCAGATCATGAATTTTGATGCGGTTAAAGAAACCCGCTGGCAAGTGTTACTCGCCCCAAAACAGAAAGGACAACTGACGATACCCTCCTTCAGTATCGATGGGATCCGTTCCGCCGAAATTCCACTAAAAGTGGTTGAGAGTGGCAGCCAACCCGAGCAAGCCAATAACTTGTTTATCGATGCCAAGGTTTCGACCGATGAGGCCTATGTTGGTCAACTGATTACCTACAAAGTAAAACTCTATTTAGCGGTCGAATTACAACGGGGGGTGTTAAACGCTCCCGTGATTGAAGGTGCACAAATTAAGCAAATTGGCGAGGATAAGGATGGTTCAGAGATTGTCGATGGTCGCCGTTACCGTGTAATTGAACGTACCTACGGCATCATTCCCGACTTACCCGGCCAAGTGAATATCAAAGGCGCTACCTTTTCCGGTGATGTTCTAGTCGAATCCCAACGCCGCGGCGGTATGTTTGGTTTTAACGAGAGTCGCCCCATGCAAGCGGGTGCGCCATCCTTAACGATACAGGTTAATCCACCACCGGAAAGCTTCCAAGGCCAGTGGCTGGTTGCCGACTTAGTCGTCTTAAAAGAGAGTTTTCCTGAAGATATTAATGAGTTTACCGTGGGTAGCCCGATCACTCGCACTATTACTCTTTTAGCCTCTAATGCCGATGAAAACAGTTTACCTGATATCGCCCCAGCGCTACCCAGTGAGCTTAAATCATACCCAGAAAAGCCCCAGCGACAAACCTTTGTACGCGATGCGCAAATTGTTTCCCAGTACAGCATTACATCGGCGATAGTCGCCAGCAAGGCAGGCACCTTCACCTTGCCCGAAGTTAAAGTTCCATGGTGGAATCCGCGCCTCAAGCGTCAAGAAACGGCAACCTTGCCTGCACGCACTATCATAGTAAAAGGGGGGACAACCCCAGAGGCGCCAACACAGCCAGCATGGCAAGCCAATTCAACGGTCGATAACGGCGGGTCTTGGTTAACCACAGTTTTTGCAGCCCTGTGGTTGGTGACTTTGGTTCTGTGGATGATTACATTTATTGCCTGGCGCCGTGCGCGTAAACAGCAGCCGCTTATCCCCCATGGGCAACCAGAGGTTGCTACCGTCTCTGGACTATGGGGACTTGAGCAGGCCTGTGCTCAAGGTGACGCCAGCGATATTTTGCAGCATTTACAGCAATACTTTAGTCAAATGACAGGCAGTGCCATGACCTTAAACAAAATTGCGGCGCTTTCACCCGCACTATCACAGGCTATAAGCCAACTGCAGCAATCAGCCTATGGGGCTAAAACAGAAGCTGGCCACTCTACAGGGGCAAGTCATTTAAAAGTGGCGATCAGTGCGTTACTTGCCGCCGTCAAAGCCTATGACAACATGCCATCAAGCAATACATATTTGCCCTTGAGCCCACTCAACCCAAGATAATTGGCCGATTGAATGAACAATAAGCGAGCTAAAAGATGTTGAATATCAAGCTAAAATGCCAAACTCATAAAAATGTTTGCTAACTGGCGTAAGAAATCCGTTAAGCCTGCGGTCTCTTCTGACATGCTGAGCAAACAACGACGATACAACAGCCTAGTCAAGGCTCTGCATGCCGATATTTTTCGCTACGCCTACTGGCTTTGTGGTGATAAATCGGTGGCAGAAGACATCACCCAAGAAACCTTCTTGCGGGCGTGGCGCTCTTTGGATTCCCTCAAGGATGATAAAGCGGCGAAGGCTTGGCTTATCACCATTCTTAGGCGTGAAAATGCCCGGCGTTTTGAACGTAAACAGTTCGATTATTCCGACGTTGAGCAGGATACCTTAGAGGATAATATCTCCAGTAGCAGTGAAGAGCAGACCGAGCAATATCTGATCCGCAGGCAAATTGCCAAGCTCGATATCGAGTACCGCGAACCGCTCTTGCTTCAGCTCATTGGTGGCTTTAGTGGCGATGAAATAGCAGAACTGATGGAACTCAATCGCAATACCGTAATGACGCGTTTATTTCGGGCGAGGAGCCAGTTGAAAGAATTACTTGAGAAAAATGAAGTGAGAGGTCAATCCAATGGATGAGCTTAAATTTAGACGTCAAGCTTATGAAGATCCTCATAATCAAGATCTCGAGTTTCTCCAGCAAATGCAGGAGAAGGATGAGTATCAGGCATTGGTGAGTGAACTCAAAAACCTAGATGCTAAACTGATGAGTGCACTTAAAGTCGATGTACCAGAGGATCTCGCCGATAAGCTGATTTTGCGTCAGCAGTTACAGCAACATCACAAACAGCGACGCCAAACGGGCTTTTTAGTCGCTATGGCCGCCTCTATTGCGTTTGTGATCGGCGTGAGTTTTAGCCTGCTGCGTTTAGGCCCTGTCGATTTAGCCGAACATGCGCTGGCCCATGTCTACCATGAAGATATGGCCTTACACCTTGACCAAAACGTCAACTTTAATCAGGTTAATGCCCAACTCGCATCACTGAAAGATCTCGGCCATGCCAAGTTTATCGAGCAACCGGGCAAAGTGTATTACACCTCCTACTGTGATTTTCAAGGGGTTAAAAGCCTACATATAGTGCTACAAGGTGAGCAAGGCAAAGTGACGCTTTTTATTGTGCCTCTCGAGAAACGTATGGTGCTAAATCAAACCTTTGCCGATGCTAAATATCAAGGTATGGGGTTTGAAACCGCAGATGCCTTTATTTTGCTGGTGGCGGAGGATCAAGCCGATCTTCGTTTTGTAAAGGAAGAAATCAAGAATACCTTTATCTAACTCCATATTATCTTGGCTATTTTTAAATTAATCTCCGATATTTTTACGCTATCGGAGGTTAGATTTTGATCACATTCTTATCCGCTAATGGGCTCTTGCTCAAACATCTGGTAGCATGCTTGCCACTTTTAATAATAAAAAGATGGGAAAAGGCAAGATGACGATTGAAACTCCGATTTTAATCACATTTGTTGGTTATTTAGTACTGATGATGGCCATAGGTTTTTGGGCTTACCGCGCCACAGATACTGTAGATGATTATATTTTAGGAGGCCGTAAGATGGGTCCGGCCGTCACCGCACTGAGTGTGGGGGCATCCGATATGTCGGGCTGGTTATTACTGGGTTTACCCGGCGCAGTCTATTTAGGCGGTTTAGGGGAAGCTTGGATCGGCATAGGATTAATTTTTGGTGCTTGGCTTAACTGGCTATTCGTTGCCAAACGCCTGCGTATTTATACCCAATTAGCAGACAACGCCCTCACCCTACCCGATTTTTTCGAGAAGCGATTCCACGATAACCAAGGTTACTTAAAGTTAGTTTCCGCCGTGACTATTTTAGTTTTCTTCACTTTCTATGCGTCCTCCGGCATGGTGGGTGGCGCAATACTGTTTGAGAAAGTCTTTGGACTCGATTACAACGTCGCCTTAGTCATAGGTTCAGCCATCATTGTCGGTTATACCTTTATCGGTGGTTTTTTTGCGGTAAGTTGGACCGATTTCTTTCAAGGCTGTTTAATGTTAATCGCCTTGCTCATTATTCCCTTCGCCATTTTCTCCCACCCAGAAAGCCATGCGGGCATAGAATCACTCGATCCCGCCATGTTGGCGCTCGTGAGCGATAAAACGACTGTCATTGGTATGCTATCCCTTGTCGCATGGGGGCTTGGCTATTTTGGCCAGCCACATATTTTATCGCGCTTTATGGCCATAGGCAGTGCCGATGCCCTCCCCTTATCACGTCGTATCGCCATGAGCTGGATGATACTGTCATTGCTCGGCGCTCTCGCAACCGGACTCGCTGGCTCTCTGTATTTTGCCAAAGAGCCGCTATCTAACCCTGAAACTGTGTTTATCCATTTAGCACAAGCCGCATTCAACCCTTGGATAGGTGGACTGCTCATCGCCGCCATTTTATCGGCGATTATGAGTACTATCGACTCACAGCTATTAGTTTGCTCGAGCGTGATTACTGAAGATTTTTACCGTAAATGGTTACGCCCACAGGCAGACGATCGTGAGTTGATGATGGTTGGCCGTTTGGGCGTGCTGGCCATTGCCGTAATTGCAGGGGTGATCGCCCTCAACCCCGAGAGCAGCGTGCTCAGCCTAGTGAGCTATGCTTGGGCAGGTTTTGGGGCGGCCTTTGGTCCAGTGGTCCTGTTATCTCTCTTTTGGAAGCAATACAGTCGTAATGGCGCCATCGCCACTATTATTGTCGGCGCATTAACAGTGGTGATTTGGAAGCAATTAACGGGGGGGATTTTCGACTTATACGAAATACTTCCTGGCTTTATTTTTGCTATCCTCGCTGGGGTAGTCGTCAGTAAATTGTCCGCACCCAATGCCAGAATCACCGCAGAATTTGAGCAATTCAAATCCGCGTTATAAGCCAATCCCTTCAATGATGGCAGTAAAAAGCGTACACATGTACGCTTTTTACATTTTGTATCTTTTTATCCACAAGACAGTTGTCACAAACTGTTAACCAAAATTAAAACTCCTCCGACCACTAAAAACCTTTGGTATCGGGCATCTGGCCAGACCATTCAATCACACCGATAGATAACGCTTGTTTAATGTGACTTTAATTAACTGAAATTTAACATTTTTCACATCTGGTCGGACTTGTTGGTGTTACGCCCAATCCCTAAGATTGCCGAGACTATAAAAGGGTTTTAGCACTTCTAGGCACTGGGGCCAGACAAAATCCGATACTTATAAATAGAGAGAATAATAATGAAAACATTCAACAAGACACTTATTGCCGTTTCCGTGGCACTGGCGAGTTCACAAACTTTCGCTTCGGGTTTCCAATTAAACAGCCAATCAGCCACAGGTATGGGTCGTGCTTTTGCCGGTGACGCTGTGATTGCCGATAACGCCTCCGTATTATCTCGTAACCCTGCGGCTATGGCGTTATTTGATAAGGATGCTATATCTTTAGGCTTAACCTATGCCGATATTACTGTTGATGTTAAAGACGTTAACTTTGCGGGCGGTGCCGTAGACTTAGGCAGCATCGACGATGCGGGTAGCTCTAAAGTTATCCCTAACATTTTCTACATCCACCCAATCGACGATAAATTCGCCGTGGGTTTTGCCGCATTCTCTAACTTCGGTACGGGTACGGACGCCAGCTCGCTTTCTAAGAATTTACCCGCAGGATCTCCAGCACCCTATGATCTACTCGGCGAAACTGAAGTGACTACAGTCAACTTTAACGCCAGCGTGTCATACCGCATTAACGATATGTTCAGCATAGGTGCGGGTGTGGATGCCATTTACGGTGAAGGCCGCCTAACCCGTAATATGGGCACTACGCCTCTGGTTGACGTAGATGCTGACGGCTGGGCATTTGGTGGTATCGTGGGTGCCACTGTTGAATTAGATAAAGATAACCGCTTCGGTATCAGCTACCGTTTCAGCCCAACTGTGAATGTTAAAGGCGATATCAACACGATCAGCACTAAAGATTTATCTGCCGTTGGTTTAGGTTCAAAAACAGCCCTAGCGACAAGCTTTGATAGCTTAGACGTCCCCCTTGCGGATATTTTCCAAGTAGCTGGTTTCCATCAGCTTACCCCTAAGTTTGCAGTGCACTACACTGCGCAGTACACCCAGTGGGGCAGCTTTGATCAAATCACTGCTAAAGATGGCGTAGCCACTATTATTCCTGGTCAAGCGGGTGCAGGTACTCAACTGCAAGCTGGCGACATTGCTCTGAAAGAATACCAATGGAAAGATTCATGGTTATTCAGCTTAGGTGGTACTTACACTATCAATGAGCAATTTACTGTGCGCGCAGGTTACATGCATGACCAAGGTGTTGTGGACGAAATCAGCTCGATTTCATTCCCAGACTCTGACCGTAACTGGTACACAGCGGGTATGAGCTATCATATCAACCCACAAAACACCGTTGACTTTGGTATCGCTTATATTAAAGGTGAAGAAGTTCACCTGATTGAAAACAGTGCGCTCACAGGTCCTGTGAACGCGGTGACAGAATCAAGTGGTATGTACTATTCAGTGCAATACAGCTACCAGTTCTAAGCCGTTGAAACACCAAAACAGCCGCATTTTTGCGGCTTTTTTGTATCTTAAGCATTTATTGCCTAAAGTTAATCCATGCTCCTCTTCATGCGGCAACGGCTATGGCTAAAGTCATTGGACTCGGTGGAATTTTTTTTAAAAGTACAGATCCCATTGCCTTGGCAACTTGGTATAAGACCCACCTTCAAGTGCCGATTGAGGACTGGGGCGGCGCGGCATTTTACCACAATGACAAATCGACCCCCGGCTACCATGTCTGGACCCCTTTCGCCCACAGCACAGACTATTTCTCACCGACCGATAAAAGTTTTATGTTCAACTTCGTTGTTGATGATCTAGCACAAGCACTCGCACAAGTGAGCCAAGGTGGAGGCCAGCTCATCGGCACCATCGAAAACTCTGAATTTGGCCGCTTTGGCTGGTTTATCGACCCTGATGGCAATAAAGTTGAACTATGGCAACCCAGCCCTATCCCACCTGCAAGCTAAACTTACCTTTACAGAGTACTTCCCGCTTAAGCGGTACCTATTCAAAACCCAGTGCATATCCAATGCTTATTAGGTATGGTTAGCTGAGTTATCTAACCAAGGGATTGTATTATGGAAAAAAATAACTTATTTCCCGCCTTATTATTGGGCGGTTTTTTGTGTGCTGGACTCGTTTATCTGGGTCAAAGTGCGAGTTCCGCCTTACTGCAAATGAAATCAATGGAACGCACTGTCACGGTAAAAGGCTTAGCCGAGAAAGAAGTGAAAGCCAATGTGGCCATTTGGCCGATTAATTTTACTGAGGTCGATAATAATCTGCCAAAGCTCTATGAAACCGTACAGCAAAAAACCGATAGAGTTGTTACTTTTCTAAAAGAACAAGGCTTTAGCGACAGTGAAATTACTGTCTCCCTTCCCTCCATAGAAGACCGCCAGGCACAGGGGTATGTCGACCCGAATGTCAGATACCGCTATTCGGCCAAAGTCAATTTATCTGTCTATACAGCGCAGATCGACCTTATGCTAGTTTCACGAAAGCAAATGATTAATCTTGTGAAAGAAGGTATCGCCATTGCAAGCCAAGACTATGATAATCGCACAGAGTTTTTGTTCACAGACCTTAACAGTGTAAAACCTGTGATGGTACAAGAAGCCACCCAGAATGCCCGGGAGGTTGCTGAAAAATTTGCCAAGGATTCAGACTCACGCCTAGGTAAAATCAAAAGTGCCAGTCAAGGCCAATTTACGATTTCCGACCGTGATAGCAGCACACCCTACATTAAACAAATTCGCATAGTCTCCACACTCACCTATTATTTAAACGACTAAAGGCGAAATCGGAACCCACTGAAACCATAAGAATAAGGTATTTCTCTGCCTTATTCCTATATTAGTGAATCCGATTACATTAATTTTTTCTAATAAATATTAATTGCCTATTGAAAACAACTCCATTAGAATTTACTCATAAATTGTATTTGGGATGGTTTAGTATGGCTACAATATCTCGTGTTCTTTTAGGTTTACTCGCGTTTTCTGGTATGCAAGTACATGCAACTTCACTGGAAACGATTGAAGTAATAAGCAAACCCTATGCAAACTGGGTAACGTTAGATGCCACTATCGAGGCGGTAAAAGCGGCGACTGTGTCGGCGCAAACCTCTGGTCGCATTGTCAAACTCAACTACGATGTTAACGATATCGCCCCAGAGGGAGCCGCACTACTGGAGATCACCAGCAAGGAGCAAGGCGCCGAGTTGGCCAGTTTTGAGGCCGAACTGGCCAAAGCCAAAGCTCTGAATGTTGAATCTCAGGCCCAGTACAAGCGCTATAAAGAGCTTTTCCCCCAAGGCGCGATTTCTAAGGGGGCTATGGATGAAGCGACCGCTAATGCTAAGGCGACAGAGCAAGCCGTCAGCGCAGCACAGGCCCGCGTTATCAAGGCGACGGAATCCTTGAAATACACTGTGGTATCGGCCCCCTTTAGCGGCATAGTCACAGAGCGATTTGTGGAGTTAGGTGAAACCGTTAGCCCAGGACAACCTTTGCTCTCGGGGTTTTCGGCCAATCAAATGCGGGCAATCACCCAAGTGCCGCAACGTTATATCAACCAACTCAAGAATGCCCCCGAATTTATTGTCCGTTTAAATGACGGCCGTGAGCTAACTTCAAGGGATCTCACCATTTTTAGCTTTGCTGATCCCGTCAGCCACAGTTATCAGGTTCGCATTAATCTGCCTGAGAATGAAGCCAACCTACAACCCGGCACATGGGCGAAAGCCATATTTAAAAACGGCGAAAGGGAAAAAATTCAACTTCCCGTATCGGCGCTGATCACTATGAATGAACTTAGCAGTGTTTACCTTAAACAGGGTGAACTCTTTGTGCTGACTCAAGTGCGCGTCGGTGAGCCCTTAAATGGGGAAGTAGAAGTGCTTGCGGGACTGAAGTCCGGTGACACAGTAGCCATGGATGCTTATCAAGTGTTGCTCAATAAAAAGCAATAAATACCTAAGCGACGCAAGCTTTGTCGAGGTTGTTTTATGAAACATGATCCTGTACCACAGAACACACTTGGGATTTCGGGCCGAATTGCCGCGGCTTTCCAAAATAGCGCCATCACCCCACTGCTAGCCCTACTGGGGTTGCTACTGGGTTTATTTGCCATTCTCGTGACGCCAAAGGAGGAAGAACCGCAGATTGACGTCACCTTCGCCGACGTGTTTATTCCATTTCCCGGCGCTACCCCCACAGAGGTGGAAAATCTAGTCACCCTACCCGCTGAGCAAGTAATATCTGAAATCAAAGGGATAGATACACTCTATTCATTTTCCCAACCCGATGGTGCGTTGATTATTGTCATCTTCGAGGTGGGTGTCGCGCGAAACGATGCCATTGTCAGTCTGTATAATCAGATTTATTCCAATATGGATAAACTGCCCCTAGGCGCAGGTGTTGGCGAGCCCTTGATTAAGCCCCGCGGCATAGATGATGTGCCTATTGTCAGCTTAACCTTATGGTCAAAGGACCAGCAGGTTTCGGCCGAACAGCTTACCCACGTTGCACTAGGTTTAGAGACAGAACTGAAACGAATCCCCGGCTCCCGCGAGATCTACACCCTTGGCCAACATGAAATGGTGGCAAACGTGCGGATCGATCCCGCCAAAATGAACAGTTTCAATCTGACCTATGACAAGCTGAGGCAAAGTCTCAACGACAATAATCATATTTCAATGCCCGCTTCTCTGGTGCAGGGCAATCAAGAGATTAAAGTCCAAGCGGGGCAATTTCTGCAGTCTATCGATGATATCAAGCAGTTGGTTGTCAGTATTTCACAGGATAAAAGCGGTAACACGATTCCCGTTTATTTAGCGGATATTGCCGAGATCAGTTTAAAGAGTGATATTCCCAAGAAGAGTGTCTGGCACGCCGATAAAACGGCTATTTACCCCGCAGTCACTATCGCCATAGGTAAACAACCAGGGCAAAACGCCGTCGATATAGCCGATGCCGTGCGTGAACGTATGGCAAAAGTCGACAATGTGCTCATTCCTGACAATGTGGAAGTCACTGTATCGCGTAATTACGGTGAAACAGCGGCGGACAAGTCAAACACGCTGATTTTAAAACTCATTTTTGCAACGAGCGCGGTAGTCGTACTGGTTTTCCTCACCATGGGAGCCCGCGAATCCTTAGTCGTTGGCGTGGCGATTATCATCACGCTGGCCATTACCCTCTTTGCCTCTTGGGCCTGGGGATTCACCTTAAACCGCGTGTCACTTTTTGCCCTGATTTTCTCCATCGGCATCTTGGTCGACGATGCCATTGTCGTGGTGGAAAACATCCACAGACATATGGCGCTTGGCAAGAAATCCTTCAGCGAGCTTATCCCTGTGGCCGTGGATGAAGTAGGCGGCCCCACCATTTTAGCAACCTTTACCGTTATCGCGGCTTTATTACCCATGGCTTTCGTATCCGGTTTAATGGGGCCCTATATGAGCCCCATTCCGATTAACGCGAGTATGGGTATGCTCATTTCCCTCGCGGTTGCCTTTATAGTCACACCGTGGCTGAGTCGCAAACTGTTAAAACATCGACCCCACGATGACACTCATACGGTACAAACGGATGAAGCTGAGAGCAGGATGGTGCGCCTCTTTAGCCAATTAATTGGCCCGTTTTTACTGGGTAAAAATGCCCGTAAGGCCAGAATAGGTTTGGCCGCTGGGGTGTTTGTGCTAATAGGCATTGCAGTTGCCCTGCCCGTAGGTCAGCTTGTGGTGCTTAAAATGCTCCCCTTCGATAACAAATCTGAGTTTCAAGTGATGGTGGATATGCCAGAAGGTACCCCCGTCGAACAAACACAAAGAGTGCTACAGGATTTAAGCCGTTACCTGACGACAGTGCCCGAGGTCGAACACCTACAGCTCTACGCGGGTACAAATGCGCCGATGAACTTTAACGGTTTAGTGCGCCATTACTTCCTGCGTAACAGCCAGGAACTGGGTGATATTCAGGTCAATCTGGTGAATAAAAAACATAGAGACCGTGACAGCCACAGCATTGCCGTGTCGGTAAGGGAAGATCTGCAGCATATTGGTGCCCAGTATCGAGCCAATATTAAAGTCGTTGAAGTGCCCCCTGGCCCACCTGTTTGGTCACCCATAGTCGCCGAAGTCTATGGTCCAAGCCCGGCTATCCGTGAGCAAGCGGCCTACGAAATGCAGACGCTATTTCACGAGACGAAAGACGTGGTCGATATCGATATTTTCTTGCCCGCAGCACAACAAAAATGGCAAGTGATGATAGACCGCAGTAAAGCCAGCCTCATGGCCGTTCCCTACAGCAATATTGTCGATCTGATCGCGACCTCCGTTGGTGGCAAAGATGTGAGCTATTTACATCAAGCTCAGCAGAAACAACCAGTGCCCATTCGCTTACAACTGAAGGAAGGCGCTAAGGTCGATTTAGAGCAAGTACTAAACCTGAAGTTGCAAAGCCAAACGGGGCAATCCGTGCCTGTCTCTGAACTAGTGACGATTAAGCGCGGCAAGATAGATGCACCTATTATCCATAAAAATATGATCCCTATGGTCATGGTGATAGCAGATATGTCGGGGCCTCTGGACAGCCCGCTCTACGGCATGTTTGATATGGCCGGAAAAATCGATGACACCGATGGTTTAGGTTTTGATCAGCATTATATTCATCAACCCACAGGGCTAGACTCAGTCGCCGTGCTCTGGGATGGCGAATGGAAGATCACCTATGAAACCTTTAGGGATATGGGGATCGCCTATGCCGTTGGAATGATAGCAATTTATTTGTTGGTGGTAGCACAGTTTAGATCCTATCTTGTGCCACTTATCATCATGGCACCTATCCCATTAACTGTGATTGGTGTAATGCCAGGGCATGCCCTGCTCGGGGCCCAGTTCACCGCAACCTCTATGATAGGCATGATAGCGTTGGCGGGGATAATTGTGCGTAACTCAATATTATTAGTGGATTTTATCAATCAAGAAACCGCATCCGGCGTACCCTTTGAGCGAGCAGTGATCCACTCGGGCGCAGTACGGGCCAAGCCTATTATGCTGACCGCGTTAGCAGCCATGATAGGCGCCCTGTTTATTCTGGATGACCCTATTTTTAATGGACTGGCGATAAGTCTGATTTTCGGGATTTTCATCTCGACGCTGCTGACCTTAATCGTGATCCCAGTGTTGTATTACGCGGCCATGAAAAACCGTATGAGCTTAACTCAACCATCTAATTAATCACTACATTGGCAGCCATAGCGCTGCCTCAAGGAGCAAGGTATGTCTTTAGAACGCAGTATTATGGCTTTTGCAGGATTTATGGTGTTACTGTCTTTGGTGCTAACCGCCTTAGTACATCATAACTTTGTCTGGTTAACTGCCTTTGTTGGCGCTAACCTATTCCAGAGCGCATTCACAGGCTTCTGTCCTGCTGCCATGGTTTTACGCAAATTGGGGATAAAATCAGAAGCTGAGATTGCAAAACAAAGTTAGTTCTTCAAGGAGAGATAAAGTGATCCACAATGTACTGTTACGCGGTCAACGTCTGCTGCGCCTAGCCCTGTTTTGTCTGCTATCGCTGGTATTAATGCCAACGATGGCAAACGCCGCCGATCAAGATCCTGCAATCGCATGGGATAAAATTGCCGCCGGTGCTATGGTCGTCGATGTAAGAACGCCCGAAGAATTTGCCGAAGGGCATTTAGCCAATGCGATGAATATTCCCTTCGAGCAAGTAACGGAGGAATTTGCCAAGCGTGGCATCGCCAAAGATGCGCCAGTCGTCTTGTATTGCCGCAGTGGTCGCCGAAGCAGCATAGCAATAGAAGCCTTAGTCGCCGCTGGATATACCCAAACCTATAATGCTGGCGGCTATCAAACCTTAGTCGAGGCGCAAAAAACGCCTGCTAAGTAAGAAGAGGCCGCAGAATGAACTCTGGTGTGGGGTGTGATGAGTCGCAGTAAATCACTTCCGCGCTTTCACCCCGCTAGATTAATTCAAGCTTTACCCGCCAAAAGCGCCCTACGGCGCTTTTTTATTGCCTAAGTTAAGCAAAGTGCCTGATAACCGCTGCACGATATTGATAGCAATGTGTTCCTCTTCAATTCTCTCTTCAAAAAAATACCCCAGCAATTTTCGTGGGAGGCTATATCTGCGGCTAAATATCGTCAACGAATTGGCAACTGCCACCCTATTGACAATGTTTTGCAACAACTTCGCATAATCAATCACTTGAAAAAATTCACTGTGGTACTTAGGAATAAATATTGAAAATAATTATTTTTAATTCCAAAAAATTATATGCAACAATTTCAACAATATAAATATAGCGCATTTAGACTTTAGTATTAAAAAACTCGGTAAATTCGCTTTACCTTATTCATTTTTTCCACATAAAAAAACATCAATTCAGCCCAGAATTCGTTACAGTTTGTTACAACTTGAATTTTTATTCAATTAATACGCTTAAAAACAACAAGCCGATACCAACCACTATACCGTTAACAATTAATTTACAACACCGCCGACCGAAGATAAATTCACTAACCGAGTAACATCTAAGTCGTAGTTATTCTTTAAAAATACAAAATAATAATGATTAACACTAAATTGACCATGGAAGAAATACATGACAATCAACAGAACCACAAAAATAGCATTGAGCCTATCAAGCTTAGCTATTGCAATCTCAGCCGGAGTACAAGCAGCGCCGCAGGCGCCCGGTTTTGCTGCAGCGATGCAAGCACAAACCTCCCCCCTGCCCAAACGCTATATTGTTAAATTTAAAAACGCCAATGCGGCAATGATGTCTGCCGGCAATCTGCAAGCGAGCGATGACGCTCAAGCAAATGCACTCTCCACCTCGATGAACTATCAACCACAGGTGGCAGAAATCAGTGCACAACATAGTGTACTCAATAAAGTTCAAGCAAAAGAAATGAAGCGTATTGGCCGCAGTAACAGCTACTCGGTTAAACTCGATGCCAAGGGCATTAAAGCGTTAAAGTCCCGAGCAGATGTGGAATATGTTGAAGAAGACATGCCACGTCGTTTGCTCAGTGAAAGCACTCCTTGGGGTCAAACCTTTGTCGGTGCAACTCAGTTAAGCGATAGCCAAGCGGGTAACCGTACTATCTGTATTATCGATTCGGGCTACGATCGTGGTCACAGCGAGTTGGGTGGCAACAATGTCACAGGGACCAATAACTCAGGCACAGGTAACTGGTTTGAGCCTGGCAATAACAACGCCCACGGTACCCACGTTGCGGGCACGATTGCGGCGATTGCCAATAATGATGGCGTGATTGGTGTCATGCCAAATCAAAATGCCAATATTCATGTCGTTAAAGTATTTAACGAATCGGGTTGGGGCTACTCTTCATCATTAGTCGCCGCGGTAGATACTTGCGTTGCGAACGGCGCCAATGTTGTCACTATGAGTTTAGGTGGTTCGGGTTCTAGCACGACGGAGCGCAACGCTCTGGCTGCCCACTATAATAATGGCGTACTCTTGATTGCCGCTGCGGGTAACGATGGCAATAGCACTCACAGCTACCCAGCATCCTACGATGGCGTGATGTCAGTCGCCTCAGTAGATAACCATAAAGACCACTCAGCTTTCTCCCAATACACCAACCAAGTGGAAATATCGGGCCCAGGTGAAGCGATTCTGTCGACGGTTACCCGTGGCGAAGGTCGTTTAGCCGATATCACTATTGGTGGGCAATCTTACTTTGACTCAGGTGTTGTACCCCATAATCGACTGATCTCATCAGGCGGCAATTATGTACCCGCACCATACAATGGCACAGCGACGGCCACACTTGCCGAATGTAGCGTCAGCGGTTCTACCTTCAACTGCGGCAACATGACCAATAAGATCTGTTTAGTTGAACGTGTTGGCAACCAAGGCACAAGTTACCCTGAAATCAATGCGGCTAAAGCCTGTAAGAATGCGGGTGCCAGTGCAGCGATCGTCTACAGTAACACGGCATTACCTGGCTTACAGAACCCCTTCCTTGTCGATGCAAACAGTGAAATTAATATGGTTTCCGTGTCTGTGGATCGCGCCACAGGTTTAGCACTGCGTAATCAATTAGGTGCTACAGCAACGGTCAGCAACCAAGGCAATAAAGATTACGAGTACTACAACGGCACTTCAATGGCTACGCCACACGTATCGGGTGTTGCCACCTTAGTGTGGAGCTATCACCCAGAGTGTAGTGCGGCGCAAGTCCGTAACGCATTGAAAATGACCGCAGAAGATCTCGGTACTGCGGGTCGTGACAATTACTATGGCTATGGTTTAATCAATGCTGTTGCCGCAAAAACCTTCTTAGATGCGTCTTGTAATGGTCCAACCGATCCTGTCGATCCAACACCAACCGACGGTGTACTGGTTAACGGAGTCGCTAAAACGGGCTTAACTGGCGCGGCAAGTGAAGAATTGCACTTCTCCTTTGACGTGCCGCAGGGTGCGACAAACCTAGGTTTTGTGATGAACGGTGGTACAGGTGATGCGGACCTATATGTTCAATATGGTGCAGCGCCAACAACGTCGAACTACGATTGCCGTCCCTATAAGAGTGGCAATAGCGAGTCTTGCCCAATCACCAACGTACAATCAGGTACTTACTACGCCATGCTGAAAGGCTATTCAGCCTTTAGTGGTGTGTCATTAACGGCGAGTTACACGGCATCAACGGGCGGTGGCACTCCTCCAACAACACCAACCGACTATATCAACTCTGACAACTACAACATCCCTGACAACAAAACTGCGGGGATCACGAGTCCTATTACCGTCACTCGTACCGGTGATTCAGGCACTGTGACTGCGGTAGTGAACATAGTTCACCCTTACATAGGTGACTTAAAAGTGCAGTTAGTCAGCCCAACGGGTCAAATCGCAACTCTCCACAGCAATAGTGGTGGCAGTGCTGACAATATTAACAAGAGCTATACCGTTGATATGACAGGTGTTGAGTCGAGCGGTGTGTGGATGTTAAAAGCCATCGACAGTGCAAGCAGCGACGTAGGCTATATCGATAGCTGGGAACTGAAATTCCAATAATTTTTAACTAAAAAAACAAGAGCCTGCAATTGCAGGCTCTTTTTTACAACATTGACCCGTCCTAAATAGCGTTGACACTTTTCAATCTTTATTTGGAGAGTGTAATGAAATCAACAACCAAACGAACTCAACGGGATTATTCCCTCGCTTTTAAATTGGCCGTGGTCGACCAAGTCGAAAAAGGCGAGTTCAGTTACAAACA
>NZ_AFOZ01000030.1 GCF_000217915.1 Shewanella sp. HN-41
GTGGCGATATATAATCGCAAACGGCCGCATCTGGCCTTAAAAATACAAAACGCCCGATGAAGTACATCAGGCGTTTTAAAGGAAATAAGTGTCAACTTATTTCAGGACTAGACAGCAAAACGACCAGTCCATGCATTTCCCTTCACTAAAAATACCTTGTTGCAATTGCTCACTTGAGTAATTTCCCTTAACCACCTTTAGTTATTCTCATCACTTTTTAAACTTTTTAGCTACATTTAGTTAGTTTGCCCACTCAGAAAAAATATAGAATTGAGATAATATATTGAAACTAATAGATTTTAAATATTGGCATAGTTTCTGCTATTAAATGGCATCACAATAAAGACAACAGGTAACACTCTTATGGAAAAGTCAAAAATGGTTAAATTCGCTCTGCCACTGCTCATGGTCTCAATGCTGGCAGCCTGTGGTGAGGAAGAAGTGGCTAAAAAAGAAGAAAAATATGCCATTCCCGTCGAAACCACCACAGTGATGCAAGGCAATGTGTCTTCTTTCTATAGCACCACAGCCACCTTGGAAGCCCCCCAAGAAGCCAATGTCGTCAGCCGAATATCTGGGCTCATTGAGTCCATTGCCGTTGAAGAAGGTGATCGTGTTCATAAGGGGCAAGTGCTCGCCGTCATTGATTCAAAGAGACAACAATACGATCTCAATCGCTCGGAAGCCGAAGTAAAAATTATTGAGCAGGAACTCAATCGTTTAAAAAAGATGAATAATAGAGAGTTTATCAGCGCAGATTCAATGGCCAAACTCGAATATAATCTGCAAGCCGCCATTGCTAAGAGAGACCTCGCCGAACTGCAAGTTAAAGAAAGTCATGTGGTTTCCCCCATCGATGGCATTATTGCCAAACGCTATGTTAAAGCGGGTAATATGGCACAAGAATTCGGCGACTTGTTTTACATTGTCAACCAAGATGAACTCCACGGCATTGTGCATCTTCCAGAGCAGCAACTTGCGAGCCTCAAACTCGGCCAAGAAGCTCAGGTCTTTAACAACCAACAAAGCAAAAATGCTATCCATGCCAAAGTACTGCGAATAAGCCCGATTGTGGACCCACAAAGTGGCACCTTTAAGGTGACATTAGCCGTACCCAATCAAGATGCACATCTAAAAGCCGGCATGTTTACCCGTGTAGAGCTCAAATACGACACCCATGAAAATGTGATCACAGTCCCTTACAGTGCGCTTATCAACCAAGATAACAGACAAGCCTTATATGTGATTGATGGTACGAATGCCAATCGTCGTGAAGTCCAAATTGGCTACCGTGAAGGTGACTCAGTTGAGATTGTTTCCGGTATAAACCCCGGTGAGCAAGTGGTTACCCGTGGCCAGCAAAACTTGAAAGACCAATCCTTAGTCGAAGTGATCACCCCACTCGATCTTGCCTCAGCTAAGAACTGATAGGAGCCTTTCATGTCAATTATCAGCACTTCCGTTAAACGGCCGGTCACGGTATGGATGTTCATGCTGGCGGTGATTTTATTCGGTATGGTGGGATTTTCCCGCTTAGCGGTGAAATTACTGCCAGATCTAAGCTATCCCACACTCACAATTCGCACTATGTATGACGGTGCGGCGCCAGTAGAAGTCGAACAGCTGGTCTCTAAACCGATTGAAGAAGCCGTCGGCGTAGTCAAAGGCTTACGTAAGATCAGCTCTATCTCCCGCTCTGGCATGTCCGATGTGGTGCTCGAGTTTGAATGGGGCACTACTATGGATATGGCGAGTTTAGATGTACGTGAAAAACTCGACACCATCGCCCTACCGCTCGATGTGAAAAAGCCGCTGATGCTACGCTTTAACCCTAACCTTGACCCTATCATGCGCCTTGCTTTATCTGTGCCCAATGCCTCAGAGGCCGAGCTTAAACAGATGCGAACCTACGCGGAAGAAGAGCTTAAGCGTCGTTTAGAGGCGCTATCGGGGGTCGCCGCCGTGCGCTTATCCGGCGGTTTAGAGCAGGAAGTGCATATTCAGCTCAACCAAGAAAAGCTATCACAGCTTAATCTCAATGCCGATGACATTAAACGTCGTATCAGCGAAGAGAATATTAACTTATCTGCGGGTAAAGTGATCCAAGGGGACCGCGAATATCTGGTACGCACCCTTAACCAATTCAATTCGTTGGAAGAACTCGGCCAAGTCATCGTCTATCGCGATGCTCAAACTTTAGTGCGCCTGTTTGAAGTCGCGACGATTACCGATGCCTTTAAAGAACGCAGCGATATCACTCGCATCGGCAGCCAAGAATCGATTGAACTGGCTATCTATAAGGAAGGTGATGCCAACACAGTCGCTGTCGCCAAAAAACTGCGCGATGAACTCGTCAAAATCAATCAAGATCCTAAGCAAAACAAACTTGAAGTGATTTATGACCAATCCGAGTTTATCGAAAGTGCAGTCAGCGAAGTCACCTCATCGGCATTGATGGGCAGTGTCTTATCCATGCTAGTTATTTACCTGTTTCTGCGTAATATCATCCCGACCTTGATTATCTCTATCTCGATCCCCTTCTCGGTGATTGCCACCTTCAATATGATGTACTTTGCCGATATCAGCTTAAACATCATGTCATTAGGCGGTATTGCCCTCGCTATCGGGTTACTCGTTGATAACGCCATAGTGGTACTAGAGAACATCGACCGCTGTCGCAGTGAAGGCATGAATAAGCTAGATGCCGCAGTCACTGGCACTAAAGAAGTGGCGGGGGCAATTTTCGCCTCCACACTCACGACCCTTGCGGTGTTTGTGCCCTTAGTGTTTGTCGATGGCATTGCCGGCGCCCTGTTCTCCGACCAAGCATTAACGGTGACTTTTGCCCTGTTAGCCTCGCTGTTAGTCGCCTTAACCTCTATCCCTATGCTGGCATCACGGGAAGGCTTTAAAACCTTACCTGCACTGATAAACACCACGCCTAAGGATAAACCCACCACTAAAATGGGTAAGTTAAAACACTATAGTGCGACTGTGTTCTCCTTCCCAATTCTATTAATTTTTAGTTATTTACCAAGTGCACTATTAACCTTAGTTCTCATTTTAGGCCGCTTCTTCTCCTGGCTCATTGGCCTAGTAATGCGTCCGTTAAGCTCAGCGTTTAACTTTGTCTATCACAGTATCGAGAAGGTCTATCACAAACTCCTAGTCTCTGCGCTACGCAGGCAGATGACCACTCTGCTACTGACCATTGCGATAACAGGAGCTTGTATCAGCTTGTTACCCCGCCTTGGAATGGAGCTAATTCCGCCGATGAATCAGGGCGAGTTTTATGTGGAGATCCTATTGCCACCCGGAACGGCCGTGGGTGAAACCGACAAGGTATTACAACAGCTTGCACTATCAATTAAGGACAGAGCCGAAGTCAAACATGCCTATAGCCAAGCCGGCAGCGGTGGTTTAATGACTTCGGATACTGCCCGCGGGGGAGAAAACTGGGGCCGCTTACAGGTCGTGCTTAACGACCACAGTGCCTATAACACTGTCACTCAAGTGCTGCGTGATAGCGCACGTCGCATTCCAGAGCTTGAAGCGAAAATCGAACAACCTGAGCTATTTAGTTTTAAAACGCCATTGGAGATAGAGCTCACTGGTTACGATTTGAATTTGCTCAAGCGCAGCGCCGATAGCCTTGTTAAGGCCCTATCCGCTTCAGAGCGTTTTGCCGACGTCAATACCAGCCTACGTGATGGTCAGCCTGAGCTGAGTATTCGTTTTGACCACGCCCGATTAGCGGCACTGGGAATGGATGCGCCAACGGTGGCGAACCGTATCGCCCAACGCGTTGGTGGCACTGTCGCCAGCCAATACACTGTGCGTGACCGTAAGATTGATATTCTGGTGCGCAGTGAACTCGCAGAGCGGGATCAAATCAGTGATATCGATGCATTAATCATTAACCCTAACAGCAGTCAGCCCATTGCCTTAAGCGCAGTTGCCGAAGTTTCATTGCAGTTAGGCCCATCGGCAATTAACCGTATCAGCCAGCAACGTGTTGCACTGGTATCGGCGAACCTCGCCTACGGGGACTTAAGTGATGCGGTGGCAGAGGCGCAGCAAATATTAGCGCAACAAGTGCTACCCACATCGGTGCAAGCTCGCTTCGGTGGTCAAAATGAGGAAATGGAGCACTCATTCCAGTCCCTCAAAATAGCCCTTATCCTAGCAGTATTCCTAGTCTATTTAGTGATGGCGAGTCAGTTTGAATCGCTGCTGCATCCGCTGCTTATCCTCTTTGCCGTACCTATGGCTTTAGGCGGCAGCGTACTTGGGCTTTATATCACCCAAACCCATTTGAGTGTGGTGGTGTTTATTGGGCTTATCATGTTGGCGGGAATCGTAGTAAACAACGCCATTGTACTTGTGGATCGCATCAATCAACTGCGTAGCGAAGGCGTTGAAAAACTCGAAGCCATTCGCGTTGCGGCCAAATCACGTCTGCGCCCCATTATGATGACCACGCTGACCACGACCTTAGGCTTATTACCGATGGCATTAGGCTTAGGCGATGGAGCTGAAGTGCGTGCTCCTATGGCGATTACGGTCATCTTTGGTCTGAGTTTGTCGACATTATTGACCTTAATTGTACTGCCAGTGCTCTATGCCCTGTTCGATCGAAAAGTGTATGACGTTGCTGCCACAAATAGTACGCATAATGTTGAGGAGGCTCGCCCATGAACCTCACCCGTTTAGCCATTAAGCGCCCAGTGACCACCAGCATGTTCTTCTTCGCAATCTTGCTGTTTGGTCTGGCCTCGAGTCGTCTGTTACCGCTGGAAATGTTCCCCGGTATCGATATTCCGCAGATTGTGGTGCAAGTGCCCTATAAGGGCTCAACCCCCGCCGAAGTGGAGCGCGATATCACCAAAGTACTGGAGGAATCCCTCGCTACTATGGGAGGGATTGATGAGCTCGAATCAGAATCTTCCCAGGAAGGTTCTGAAATCGAAATCAACATGAAGTGGGGTGAAAACGTTGCCACTAAGAGCCTAGAAGCGCGGGAAAAAATCGATGCGGTGCGACATTTACTGCCCAAGGATGTTGAGCGGGTATTTATTCACCAATTTTCCACCGCCGATATGCCAGTGCTGACCATTCGCATATCGAGCGAACGTGAGCTTTCCGGTGCATTTGATCTGCTGGATAAGCAACTCAAGCGTCCGCTTGAGCGTGTTGAAGGTGTGTCTAAGGTCAGTTTGTACGGCGTCGAACAAAAGCAAATTGAAGTGCGGATCGATGCAGACCGTCTCGCCGCCAGTGGATTTTCAGCCACCGATTTGCAGGCACGTCTCGGCCGAGAAAACTTTGTCATCAGTGCAGGAACGCTCAGGGCCAGTAACCTTGTTTATCAAGTTTCGCCTAAGGGAGAATTTAGAAACCTTGAAGATATCAAGGCACTGGTACTCATTCCTGGCCTGACCCTAGGGGATATTGCGGATGTACAATTTGCATTGCCAGAGCGTATCGAAGGCCGACACTTAGATAAGCATTATGCCGTGGGGTTGGACGTATTTAAGGAGTCCGGCGCCAACTTAGTCGAAGTGTCCGAACGCGTCCTTAAAGTCATCGAACAGGCAAAACAAGATCAACAATTTCAAGGTATTCGTTTGTTTATCATGGAAGATCAAGCCTCTGGAGTTAAATCCTCACTGGCGGATCTGTTACTTTCTGGCTTGATAGGCGCATTGTTGTCCTTTGTGGTGCTGTACTTATTCCTACGCAATTTGAAAATGACCTTAGTGGTCGTGTCGTCTGTGCCTATTTCGATCGGCATGACGCTGGCCGCCATGTATTTACTGGGTTACAGCTTAAATATTTTGTCGATGATGGGACTCTTGCTCGCCATAGGTATGTTGATTGATAACGCTGTGGTGGTGACAGAAAGCGTGTTGCAGGAGAAACAAGGCAAACGACCTAAGGACAATGAAGAGTCAGTGATCGCAGGGGTTGATAAAGTTGCCTTAGCCGTCTTGGCTGGTACTATGACCACCGCCATCGTATTTTTACCCAATATTTTTGGTGTGAAAGTTGAGCTAACGATTTTCCTCGAGCATGTGGCCATTGCGATTTGTATCTCACTTGCGGCATCACTGTTGGTCGCGAAGACATTAATCCCTTTGATGTTAACTAAGTTCCACTTCGATATCGCCCCCGAGAAAGATGCAGGTAAATTACAGCGCTTCTACAATAAGACGCTTAATTGGATATTGCTTAGGCCTTGGCGCTCGGGCGTGATCGCTGTGGCGATCCTCGCCTCTACCGCCCTGCCACTGTCCTTGGTCAAACAGGATCAAGAAGACAGTCAGAGTAAGGAGCGTATTTATATCAACTACCAAGTGGAAGGTCGGCATAATCTGAATGTCACTGAAGCTATGATTAATCAGATGGAGGAGTATCTCTATAAAAATAAAGAGGAATTCCATATCGACTCTGTGTATAGCTACTATGCCTCCGACGATGCTTCATCTGTGGTCCTATTGAAGAAAGACTTGCCTATGCCAGTCGAAGAGCTGAAAAAGAAAATTCGTAGTGGCTTCCCTAAATATTCTATCGCCAAACCACAATTTGGGTGGGGCAATGATAATTCTGGGGTGCGGGTTACGCTCACGGGTCGCTCAACCACAGAGCTTATCAACTTGAGTGAGCAGGTCATTCCATTACTGCAAAATATCAAAGGATTACAAGATGTACGCTCTGAACTGAACGGTGCACAACAGGAAGTGGTGATCCGTATCGACCGACAAATGGCGGCGCGATTAGATTTAAAACTCAATGAAGTAGCCTCGAGTATTTCGATGGCACTCAGGGGATCACCACTGCGATCTTTCCGCCACGATCCTAATGGTGAGCTACGCATCGAAATGGCCTACGAAAAAGAGTGGCAAAAAATCCCTCGAAAAACTCAAGCAATTGCCCATAGTGCGTATCGATCAGCGGGTGTACACCTTAGATAATTTGGCGAGTATCGAGATCCAACCGCGTTTCGATACCATCAAACATTACAATCGCCAAACCTCCCTTTCTATTGGCGCTAACTTGGAAAACTTTACCACGGAAGAGGCACAGACGAAGATCAAACAAGTGATGGAAAATGTCCATTTCCCCAATGGCTACGACTATTCATTGCGCGGTGGCTTTGAACGCCAAGATGAAGATCAGAGCGTCATGGCGACCAATATGCTGTTGGCTGTCGCTATGATTTATATCGTGATGGCGGCGCTATTTGAGTCTCTGTTATTACCGACGGCAATTATTACCTCGATCCTCTTTTCCATCACAGGGGTATTCTGGGCGCTGTTTATCACAGGAACGCCCATGTCAGTGATGGCCATGATTGGCATTCTGATCTTAATGGGCATAGTGGTGAACAACGGTATTGTTCTGGTGGATCAAATCAACCAAATGACACCGGATCTCGACAAATTGTCAGATACCATCAGGGAAGTGTGTATCACACGTTTACGCCCAGTGTTAATGACAGTCGGCACGACAGTGCTAGGGCTAGTTCCACTCGCGATGGGTGAAACCCAAATAGGCGGTGGCGGCCCGCCCTATTCCCCTATGGCCATCGCCATTATTGGTGGCTTGTCATTTTCAACGGTCACGAGTCTGTACTTAGTGCCCCTGTGCTATCAAGCCTTCTATCGGATGCGCCACCGCGCCGCCATTCGTTTAGGCGAGTCCAACAGGCTAGCTCAAAAACTATTACCTTGGACTGTTTGATATTTAATTGTGACGGGTCATTGAAAATGAAAAAGGCTGCTATGCAGCCTTTTTACTATCGCGACAAAAAGTGACTCAAGAAGCGTCACTATGGCTTTCCCCTGTTGGGTTAAACACTTTAAAACGGATCATGAATAATTGCTCAAGCCCTGGATAAATCTCTGCAATCACGAGGCGAAGCTGTACTAATGTCATATTTTCCTGCTCGGCATGGGCTTGATTGAGATCAGATAATGCTAGGGGTTTAACCTCAAGGATCTGAATATCACAAAACCAGCGGTCGGTTTCAAAGGTTGACACTGGCAATACCTGCCCCGCAGTAACATGGGACTCGGCCGCGTCACGTAGGGTAATCGTTTTAGCCCCGCTTAAGATATCTCGCTCGAAGCGCTCAAAAAAAGTAATTTTGGTTAGCAATTGTCCTCCCCAGCCCTCGTATTTTTTCACCCCATAGTGATCGCGGACAGTATCGCAGTAAATCTGTAAAAAAACATTAGGGTTCAACATGTTATTTTTAATACAAGGTAACGTTTCCCCAACCATGCTAACAGCTCACAGGGGGAAATATTTACCTCTTAATCACCAGAGCAGCAGATAACGAACCTCAAGCACACAGCAAAACATGGTCAGTTCGCCTATATTGAGTTAGAATCCGCCCTCAATTGAGCCTTTGGCCTCATATACCTGCCTCGCGGGTGCGAAACGACATTAGAGATGTTATGAATAAGAAACAAAAGATCATTAAAAAAATTGCCAAGCGTGCTAAGGCAAGACTGAATAAAGTCGACCCCGCCACTATCGGTGCCCCCATCAAATCGGGTTACATCTCCAAGGCCGAGCGCGCCAAAATGGCAGCATTAGAAGCGACGACGGATCGGGTCGAAGAACAACAAGACACGACAAGCGTCGCTGAATAACCTTGTTCTATCGGCGTATTGTCGCAGTGTTATCCGTGCCAAATCGTGGATGCACTCGATTGTGAATGTGCAGGGTTTTATGCCGTTTAATGCGCTCCACTCTGGCAGGTGGAACCCTTATTTCGCAGCCATACGCTCGTTGATAACAGTGTTAAATCAATGCCACGGATAGCCCGTGGCATTTTGCTTTTTAGTCCTTAATCTTGCCAGCCTAATCGCTCACCATCCGTATTGCTTGATTTAAGCCGCACTATCTACCCACCACTCAGTTAGGATTTGCCATCGTCTAAGTAAGGTATCGGTAATACGGACTCACTTTCTTGCTCTTCTGTTAATTGCGCCATCTGCACGTAGGATGAGGAAAGTGGATTAGTCGCGCTCGGCAGATTTTGTGCAACGCAGTTGGCTATTTCCTCCCCTTCATTGAGCTCTGCGCTGTGGGGGTTCAGGCCCGTCTCTTCTGGAGTAGACATAGGTGCGAACTGTGCCTGCGCCGCGACTTTATCGACTAAACGATAGGCCATCCATACCCCTAGCACACCAAATAGAATCGAGCCGAATACTTGGCCGATAAGTACGCCATAAACGCCGCCCCATTGCCCCCCCAAATACACGAAAGGCACGGTCCCTAAGGTGGCCTTGCCCACATTAAACAGGGTGGAATATTTGGCTTTACCCAGATTATTAAAGGAGGCATTTGCCACAAATAAAATACCCGAAAAGCTGAAGAAAACGGCGATATAGCGGCAGAAAAATTCGATCAATGCCGCACTGTCCCCCTTCATATCAAACAGGCTGACTAACTGTGATTTTAAGAAGAACAATAACAAAGACATAATCACAACATACAAGGTACAGAACTGAATGGCCTTAGTCAGACTCTCCCGCACCCGCTCGAACTGCCCCGCCCCAAAGTTTTGCCCTACTATCGGCCCAATCGCCCCCGACAACGCAAAAATCATTCCAAAGGCCACGGGGATCAGTCGGCCTAGCACGGCCCAGCCCGCCACATAGGCGTCACCAAAATCGGCAATGGCCCGGGTCACAAACGCATTGCCGATAGGTGTTGCAATGTTGGTCAGCATGGCGGGGGCAGCGATGGCAAAAATGGGTTTTAGATCGGCGAGAAAATGGGATAAATCGAACTGACCTAAAAGCCGATGTTTTACGACTATGCCACGGCCCGCGATAATAAACACCGCAATACGCGCTAATACCGAGGCCAGTGCCGCACCTTCAATCCCCATCGCAAAAAGGAAGATAAAAATCGGGTCGAGCACAGCATTCACGCCCCCTCCCGCGAGTGTCGACAGCATTGACAACTTAGCATCTCCAACGGCACGCAACGCAGCACCAAGGGCCATCGCTAAGCAGATAAAAGGCAATGAAGGAACAAGAATATATAAATAACTTTCAGCTAGCTCCGCCGTATGCCCGCTGGCACCAACGAGGGCTACCAACTCAGGGATAAAGGTGGTGACTAAGATACTGACGGCGATACTAATTAAGCTGGTGACCACAGCGCTATTAAGTAATAAGCGTTTGGCAAGCACCACATCCTTCGACCCAACTGAGCGGGATACGAGTGCGCCGAGGGCGATGGATAAACCAATTCCTATCGAGGTGGTAAAAAAGGAAATACTCCCCGCGTAGCCGACCGCCGCGGCAAGCTCATGTTCACCCAATAAGCTTAAGAAAAAGATATCGAGCAGATCAACCACAAATAGGGCGGAAATTCCCACCGCCGCGGTCGAACTCATCACGAGAATGTGGCGAAGTATCGAGCCCTCAACGAACTTGGCTTGTGTCATGCGTTTGGTTTACCTTATGTATTGCAAAAGCAAAGGCCAACACTCAGTTGTTGGCCTTTGCTTTTATAGTCATCAATCGGTATCAAGGTCAAGCGCTAAACAAAAAGCATGCACTCCACAAAGGATAAGCCCTAAACAAGCGCCCGATGGTTTTGCGTCTGATGATAATGCAAACGGGCTATTCCTAAGGCTATCAAGGCAAGCAAAGTTAACGATCCCATCACAACCCCTTGCCACTCAGCCCCATGCCAGAACAGCATTAAATAAGGCCCACCCATTGCAGCGCCTAAGTAATAGCAACATAAGTAGAGTGATGTTGCCTTCGCACGATCTCGACTAGCGCGCATCGCCACAAAGGAATTACAGCAACTATGGGTCAGGAAGAATCCACAGGCCGTCATCAAGAACCCCACGCAAATAGTCAATGTCGTATCAAACAAGGTAAGTAAACTGCCACATAGCATCAGGCACCAAGACCACAGATATAACTTGTGTAGTCCAAAGCGGACGAGCCATTTCGCGGTAAAATACGAAGCCATAGTCCCACTGGAATAACACAAAAAAATCAAGGTTGCCTGAAATCGGCTCCACTCATAGGGTGCGGCCATCAAATGCAACTGAATAAAACTAAATTGATTCACCATCATCATAAAAGTGAGACCACCGATAGCGTAGACTAAGCGCATCTGGGGATCGATTAAATGATGGCTAAAACCATGGAAATCTTGCATTAATCGCACCCGCTTCGAGGTGGATTTAGGCGCAGACTGCAGATGCGATACCGCATTAGCATCCGCCCCCGAAGGGAGTAAATAACTCGTCAGAGCTACGCCAGCTAAAGTGACTAGAAACAGTAACCACATGGACTCCTGCCATGAGAAAAACTGCGACATAACGCCACCGAGCAAACGGCCAACAATCCCGCCAATGCTATTCGCCATAATGTAAATGCCAGCGGCTTTGAGCATAGTGCTAGGTGATAACTGCTCCTTAAAATACGCCATGGCAATCGCTGGTACAGCAGCGAGTAGCGCCCCCTGCAGCAATCGCACTAACACTAGTCCGTTAAAATCCGGCACCCAAATTAACAGTAAGTTCGACAGTGCTAACACCCACAGACTCATAATGATCGGTGTGTGTCGACCGATACGATCTGACAGTACCGCATATAAGAGCAATGAAAAGGCTAACGAAAAACTGGTCACCGACAGGATAAGCGTTGCCCGCGAGCCAGATACGGAAAAATGCTCTGCGATTAAGGGCAGCATCCCCTGCATTAAATACAAATTGATATACACCACAACGGAGGCCACACACAGAGCCCACATCAAGCGAGTATCTCGTTGCTTACTGTCAATAATAGTGTCTAACACGGCTTGCACTCTGGCCTCAATAACGCATCAATCATGGGATAGACAAAGGTTATCACTGGGCATAACATAACAATAATAGATAATTTATATAGAAATTATTGATTTTTGTTATAGTAAAATTCTTCAATACTAAAGTGTGGGTTAACTCAATGGATATACGCCAACTCAAGCACTTAGACGCCCTCGCCAGTGCAGGCAGTTTTACCGCCGCGGCCAAAAAGCTCAATATGGCGCAACCCGCACTCAGCCAAAGCATTAAACGGCTCGAGCAATCCCTCGGGGTCACCTTAATTAACCGAACCAGCAATAAAAATGACAAATTGCTCGCGCTTACGGCCGAAGGATTGGTATTACATCAACATGCCACCTTAATTCTCAAGCAGATAAAACAGGCTGAGGCTCAGATCCGTGCCATGGCGAATCTCACCTCGGGGGAAGTCCGTATCGCCGTGCCGGGCATGTTAGGTTCCTTCTATCTGCCCTCACGCTTGATGGCCTTTCGTCATCAGTATCCGGATTTAAAATTATCCCTGTTTGAGGGTGGAACCCGCGATGCATTGCGTATGTTGCAGCAGGAAGAAGTGGATATCGCCATCATTACCGCCCAGGATCTACAGAGTGACTTCGATAGCCAATTGCTGATCCGTGAGCAGATGGTGATCGCCATGGGCACCGAGCACCCACTCGCCGATCATCCTGCGGTCAGCCTTAACGACTTCTTTGACCATGAATTAGTGATGTTTAAGACGGGTTATTTTCACCGAGAGTGGATACTGTCCCAAGCCAAGGAACTCGGCAAGAAGCCCAATATTGCCTTTGAAACCAATCTGATAAATTTAATCAAACAGATTGTTTCCCAAGGATTTGGTATTACCAGTGTGCTTGAAATGGCAATAAGCCCTAAGGATGATATTCTGGCAAAACCCTTAGATCCGCCAGTGTTTTTAAATCTGCATATCGCCTGGAAAAAGCAGCGGCCCGTCAGCCAAGCCGACCGTGCCTTTGTAGAGTTTTTGATGAAAAACCGCTAACTAAAATCGAAGATAAAAAAGCCCCTTCAAACCTAAAGGGGCTTTATCCCGTCTAAATACCAAGACCTATGGTTTAGCCATCACAGCTTTCATCAACACCTCGGTCGTAAATTTACCGTTGTTAATCACAGGGAAACGATCATAGGTTTGGAATATCACTTGATCTTGAAACTTGATCATAGCGACAACGCCATACTGAATACTTTTATCAATGGATTGAGCCGGCAAAGAAAACTTGAATGGCACGGGAGCACGGGCAATATTGAATGTCTTTTGCGCCACAATCACCCCAGGCGTATTCAAATCAATAATCGCAATGGTAATTTCACAGCCCTGTGGCAAGAGAATTTTCTCTAAATAGCCTGCCGCACCGTTGATAATAACAGGCGGTTCCGGTTGCACTGTCACACAGCCATTAACAAATAAAGCCAGTAGCGAAAATACTATAAACGATTTTATTTTCATCAACATACTAATTACCTTTTACCATTCGAATAAGGCCTTCTTGAGTAGAAGAGGCCACTAATTCACCCTGTTGATTAAAAAATTGCCCCCTGACATAACCGCGACCACCACTGGCATTTGGACTATCAATGCTGTACAGCAGCCATTCTCCCATATTAATAGGTCGATGGAACCACATCGCATGATCTATCGTCGCCATTCGCACCCCAGGGCTCAAAAAGGAGACGCTATGGGGTTGGGCTGCGGTCACTAAAAAATTGAAGTCAGAGGCATAGGCCAGCAAGTATTCATGGATGTGAGCATCGCTCGGCATTGGGCCATTTGCCCTAAGCCAAACATAGCGATAGGGCTCGCTTTCTTTGGGTGCGAAGGGATTAAGCGGGTTCACTAATCGCATTTCAATGGGGGCATCGGCCATAAATTTTTCAAGCATCTTGGCAGGCACTTTATCCCGCATTGTCATTGCCAACTCCTGCTGGTTTAACAAACCCTCGGGCCCAGAGACTTGTGGCATAGTTGCTTGATGGCTAAATCCATCCTCTGGCTCTTGGAAGGAGCAGGTCATATGGAAGATTGGACGCCCCTTTTGGATTGCGCTCACGCGCCTAGCGCTAAAACTGCCCCCATCACGCATATTTTCAACTTCATATACTATGGGCAATTTCTCATCCCCGGCCCGTAAAAAATACGAGTGCAAAGAATGTACTTTGCGCTCCAGAGGCACGGTCTGCTTTGCCGCACTTAAGGCTTGCCCCATGACTTGACCACCAAAGACATGTCCAAAGCCAAGATCTTGGCTCTGACCACGAAATAGCCCAATTTCAATTTGCTCAAGGGATAGTAATGATAGAAGATCGTCTAATACCTGACTCATGGGATCCTACTGAATAATTAGCAAATAATGCTAAAGAGTAACCCAGTTCGGCAAGGGCTGACCAGTATTGAGTTAATTATGGTGCAACTCACCCTAAGGCGCTAATCAGTGGCATCCTGGGCCTTAGTCGATTTTAATATGATGCTCCAAGGCGCTCTGCCTTGACCATGCAAGCACTTTATCCTCTCCACTGGAGTGTAAACTCACAGGAAAAGCGTGATAAAGCTCAGGCCAATATTGCACCAGTTTATCGGGCGTGCATAACCCTTCACTAAAATACATAGGTTGAAATTCGGCAAACATACCATGGCTGACACTGCCGGCCCCCGCCAAAATATGTTGGCCATTGGGTGCCGATTGACTCACGAGAAATGCCGTTGTCGCCGTTAAAGTATCGAAGGAGAATAGTGGCTGAATAGCGTTGGCTAAATGCCTTGTCGTCATTGCCGTTACGGCTTCAGGGCAAAGACTATTGACTCGAATATTATACTGTTCCCCCTCAAGGGAAAGACTATTGACCATGCCAACTAGCGCCATTTTTGCCGCACTAAAACTCACTTGATATAGATCCCCAAACAGCGCCGAAGCTCCTGTGGTCATCATAATGCGCCCATATTCCTGCGCTTTCATCAAGGGCCATGTCGCTTGGGTTAAATAAAAACTGCCATTCACATCCACATCAAACTGACGCTGCCACATTGCCGGAGTGATATGCTCGAACTGACACTCACCATAAATGCCTGCATTATTGATCAATATATCGATGCGATGCCAATGCGTAATGACATCGGCAACCATAGCATTCACCTCTGCCTGCCGACTCACATCCAAGGTATAAGACAGACAGTCACAACCCAGTTTTATAATATTTTCATAGGTTTGGATTAGGTTAGCATTGCAGTTATCCGATACTGGCTGGTCAACCAGTACCACCCTTGCGCCCCGCTCGGCCAACATAATGGCATAGGCTCGGCCAAGACCTGAGCCTGCCCCGGTGATCAATGCCACTTTGTTATCGAAACGCATCCTAAATCATCCTTATTGGTATGATGCTAAACTCGTATCACCTCTGCGCGCTGACACGCTTAACCATAACCACAACTGTATGACATCCTAAGTAGACCTACCCATACGTCATTATAAAAACACAGACATTGATGATTTTCTTTGAACTTGACGACAAATCTCAACCCACATAAATAAACATATGTGCGCCAATTCAAACTCTCTTACATACGTTTATTAGATAGTGCTCACTTTCACATTAAATCTTGTTATGCTATGACTCTGTTCAATACCCATTTCTTTTTCTTAATAACGACTGGACACCATGAATCCTTGGATTTTAGCCATAAGACCCCGCACCTTACCTGCGGCCATTGGTCCCTTATTAATCGGTAATATTCTTGCCTTACACCTTGAACGTTTCAGTTGGTTAATCGCGGCAACCTCGATGTTGTGTGCGATTTTATTGCAGATTGCTGTCAATCTTGCCAACGATTACTTTGATTTTAAAAACGGTATAGATACCGCCGAGCGTATCGGCCCAGTGCGTGTCAGCCAAAGTGGCATGATCCCGCCGAACAAAGTGCGCAATGCCATGGTATTTTGCCTGCTGATGGCGCTGGCTGTAGGCTCTTATTTGATTTGGCACGGTGGCTGGCCCATCGCAATTCTCGCTGCCGCCGCCATTTTAGGAGCACTTGGCTACAGTGGAGGCCCCTATCCACTCGCCTCCCATGGCTTAGGTGAAGTCGCCGCCTTCATTTTTTTCGGCTTAGTTGCCGTGGTTGGTAGCTATTACCTACAGGCGGGAGATACGACAACCAATGCTTGGTTATTAGGCTGTGCGATTGGGCTCTTTAATGCCGCCATTATGCTGGTCAATAACACTCGAGATATTCGTACCGATATACAGGCGGGCAAACATACCCTCGCGGTTAGAATAGGGGAAGCTCAGGCTAAAGTGCTTTACCAAGCCTTAATTTACTTGCCCTTTGGTTTAGTGATCGCCGGCTTTTTACTCGGTATTTTGCCCGGTCTGCCGGTATTGCTCGCGGGATTATCTTTGCTTATTGCCCGCAAACTCAGCAGTGATTTTTATGCGGTGTCCGGAGAAGCGTTAAATCCACTGCTGGGACGCACGGCCAAACTCACAATGATTTTCAGTACCCTCTTTAGTGTGGGTTTAGTCTTTACTGTTTAACCGTTAAATCCGTCGAAAATAAAAAGGTTCGTATTTTTTGATACGAACCTTTTTATTTGTTTAAGCCAATAACAGATATTTTCAGCACATTATTGCCAGATATAGCCCGAGATTAACGTATTGAGCAAAACCCCGTTAAAGTTACGCGTAGCGTGAATCGTTTTTCGATGAGCAGCACCAAAACAGACATGTAAAGGTAATAAATGCTCCTCCCGTGGATGACTAAAACGTGCCTCAGGAGCCGACTGCCACTCAATTAATCGTGCCATAGTATCAACATTGCCTTCAGTTAAGCTCTCGGTAAGCCAGTGATCAAACTCAGCACTGCGATGCAACACCTTGGGATCCTGAGAGAAAAATGCCCGCATATTGTGAAAGGACATCCCCGATCCCACAATCAAGATCCTTTGCTCCCTCAAGGAGGCTAAGGCTTCACCAATGGCAATATGGGTTTTGGGATCAAGGTGTTGCACCAAAGACATCTGCACCACAGGAATATTAGCCTCGGGATACATCAACTTAAGTGGAACAAAGGTGCCGTGGTCGAAGGCTCGCTGATTATCGAGTTTCACCGCAATTCCACTGGCCTTTAATAAGCGAGCAATCTCTTCAGTGAGTTGAGGTTCTCCGGGCGCAGGATAACTGAGTTTATAAGCCTCAGGAGGAAAACCATAATAGTCGAATAACATGCCTGGATGTGAATGACTCGACAGTGTTACCTGTGCCTCCTCCCAATGGGCGGTAATCAATACAATGGCCTTAGGCGTTGGGATTTTTAACGCAACTGAGGATAAAAATGCACGTAGCTCTTGATGATTAGCATCATTAAGTAACGGCAAAGGCCCACCGCCATGGGGGACAAATAATACAGGCATCAGACTGAGATCCGCGTGCGTCATAGTAAACTTCTCTTGATGTAACAATTGGTTGTAACTTACTAACTTTGGGTTTACGCCTGCTCTGCGACCAAGGTTAGAAAGTCGCCTTCATATCTATCAATTGACGTTGAAAGCGCACTAATCTATCGACGCTTTCATCTAATTTGATGGTTAAAAACAACAGGGCAGATAAAGATAATGCCGGTAATGCACTGAGCGTGGTTTCATAGTTAAAGTGGTAATAAATCGCGCCCATCATCACCGACAGCAATGCCGTTGCCGACAATACTCGATATTCACGCCAACCTATGCCAATAGCGCCCACGACTTCGATAACGCCAATAAAGTAACCAAAACCGGTCGGTAAGTTCATTAAAGTAAAAGGCACATGGAAAAATGGCACGCTGAGCAGTTTGCCCATACCCGAAAATAAAAACACTATGCTCATCGCCAGCGTCACTGCAACCGCCGCACGGTTTAAGGTATTTGCACAAATGAAGAGTTGCTGAGGATCGGTATCGACCACGTTTTTGCCATCGTAGCCTTTCACTAAACATAAATGATTCATCGCCATATCAACCCCATAACTTTGAGCGTTCTCGATGCAATATCGATCTTAACGGGCCCATTACATTGCACCTAAAAACACAATGTAGTGATACTCATATAAAGCACACTACTGCTATATGGCGGAATTATGGGCCCACAAAAAATAAATAAATATGGAATAATATCTAACATCTACTAAAATAATTCTTTATTTGTTTAAGGGCTTTGCCATGACCTTAGAACAACTGTTAATGTTTAATACTGTCGCCCTCGCCGGCTCGCTAAAAGCGGCCAGTGACAAATTACATAAGACACAACCCGCAATTAGCCAAAGCATTAAACAGCTTGAATATCAATTGGATATAGTTCTTTTCGACCGCCAAGGTTATCGGTTAGCACTGACCCAAGAAGGGCGAAAATTACTGCAATACGCCCAGCGCGTACTCAACGAAGCACAGGAAATGCGCCAAGTGGCAAAGCATCTGGCCAAAGGCAATGAAGCCAGCATCACCTTAGCCTTTGAGGCCTCCTTTAATCTTGCCAGAATTTTGCCTATTCTGGAGCGAACACAAAATGAGTTTCCACATACACAAATCATTCTTAAACAAGAGTATTTAACGGGTGCACTCGAAGCCTTAAATCGTGGCAAAGCCGATATTGCGATTTCAGCTGGCGGTATTGAGCCCATACGCTCAAGCCATTTTGAGCTTGTATATTTATTTTCGGGAAGTCTGTTGGATGTCGCCTCCCCTCGTTTACTCGGCCGTTATCCCACCCTAAGCCATGTACGAGAATTGGTGAACGAGTACCAGATTGTGATTCAAGATACCGGGTCGGGAACCGCCAATATTGAATTTGGGGTTCAAGCAGGGCAACGCCGTTGGTATGTCAATGATTTTTATACGAAGAAAATGCTCATTCAAGGTGGTATGGGGTGGGGAAAACTCCCCCATTATATGGTTGAAGAAGCCCTCGCCGAAGGAAGCTTACAACCGCTTGAACTGCGGGAAAGGCAAAACCTGATCCAACTCGACTACTATGTTATGCGACCACCCCACTCACCCTTAGGCCCTGTCGCTCAAGCACTGTGGGACAATTTAGTGCAACTTGCCACGGCACCAATGTCGTAATCAAAAACTCAGATGAAATGAAATGAGCACGCTGCTTTTCCTACATCAACCTGTCATGGTAATGCAAAGTTAAGCACCCGTGGGGCTTCATAGGATTAATGATTTAGTAAGTTTACCCATTCCTGGGGACTCGCCAAAATAAATTGATACACGCTACCATCCACAAGGGTAATTTTTATCGCGTCCGAGGTAACAGGTAAAATACCACCACCCTTGCCCCAACATTGCTCAACTTTGGCGATGTCTTTTCTCTGCAGTTCGTATGGACCCAGTCCCAATGTTTTATTGTAGGGAGAAAAACAAATGAGATGTTCGGTGACACTTAACTTGCCATCAGCCCGTGCTACACCATTTTGACTCGTCGCGACTGAAGATTTGATAGGGGCTTCCTGCATATTTTCACTCCATTGATCCCGCATTTAAGAACTGCCCATAGCGAAAATTAACCTAACACATAAACTAATTACATGGTTAGACAAAAATAAAGGGCCTTTCGGCCCTTTTATTCAACTTTCATCACAGCGTAGCTTATTGGATTTCTTGCTTAGCAAGAGCTCGATCTAACTTAGCACGCTCCACTTCGGGAAAAGCTTTCAGGGTTTGCAGAAGGCCCATAAGATCGGTTCCCTCTTCTGCTGCCAGCAGCAGTAAGTTGTTGTTATTTTGCCAATCGACTTTCAGCCCATGGACCTTAGCAAAGTCAGCCGCAGAAACACTAGGCTTTAACTTGACCACTAACTTACCCGTGATTTCAGCAAAAGGCGTGCCCGACTGAGTCACTACTTTTTGACCTTTAACCAATTGCTTAGCTTGTTTAATGCCGGTCTCAGTTTTGACGTAGTACTGGGTATCTGTGCCCAAAAACTCGGCTCGGCTCACCTGAACACCTTTAGACTCTGTTTGAGGTTCAGTCAGCTCGACTTTGTTATGTGCCATCGCTTGTGCAGATAATGAAAGTGCAACTGCAACTAATGATAAATTCAATGTTTTCATCTAATACTCCTTAAGATGCAGACTTGGCAACATGGCCATGGAAACGAATTGACCAGCCTTTTAGCTTGCCATCAGCTTCGTTAGGAATAGAAATATAGCCTTGGTCGTACTTGATAAATCGATAGCTACCGCTATTCACATCAATTAATTTAATGGTCCATTCACCCTTTGATGACTCGCCATAGAAGGCATTTGACAACATAGGGGTTGCATCAAAACCAGCCACAAGATCTTCAGGGTCATTCTTATCCATCACACCTTGGTACACTAGACCGTTATAGGGTGTCATTAATACACTCTTAGTACCTGCAGGCGAAATAAGCTCAACGGCCAGATCGGGTAGACGTAAGTGATCGGCAGTTAACTCAATTTGTACCGCTTCGATCACTAAATCATCCGCCACGTCTAGAGTATCGCTAACCCCATTAACATCCGCATCTGGAATAGCTTTTACCAATTCTTGGCTTGCTTGCCACTGCGTTACCACGTACTCCCCTAAATCCTCTGCATAGGATTTAGCCAGTTTGACGGCCTCACTCACATTTACACGGCCAAAACCATAGAGGTTATGGAACGAAAAGCCTGCCGCATTTTGCTGCCAAGCAGGAATCGCCACATATTCTGGCGCCGCTTCACCGTCACCGATAGTGACTGTTTTAGCAACAATATCCGCATCCACTTTAGTTGAGGTTTTAGCCAGCACATGGCGAACGTCGCGCCAGGTCAAATCTGGATTTGCACTCATGATCACTGCCACTGCACCGGAAGTATTAGGCGCGGCGGACGAAGTACCATTCATCGTTGAAGTGTAATCACAGTTTGGATTTAGGGGATGTAATCCACCGTGGAATGGTGTACTTGGTCGATCTTCAGCAATCGCTGAGCCATTCTCACATCCCATACGATCTGTCGTGACAATCGCAGGATTATCTTCACCATATTCCCCGCCTGGAGCCGTCACAAAAATGTTGGAGCCCACAGAGGAATAACTCGATAATTCTCCCTTAGCGTTGATAGCACTCACCACTAAGTTATAGACGTTAGCATTATCACTCGACATGTTGGAGTTATGGAAAGGCAAGCCATGGTTAGCAGGATTTTCTGCCGTTGCCGAGAAATAATCCCCAGGTAACCAGAAAGTACGGAAACGATAATAGTCATAACCATTACCCGCAGATTTTACAAAAATACTGCCTTTACCACCGAAGCTTTGAGTCGCTATATCCTGGTAAACTTCCGTTTCATCCTCATCAAAACCATGTGGGAAGGGTACGCTATAACCATAACTTTGGTTAAATACGCGGGCTTGATCACTATAGGCACTGGCACCATGTGATTTAGTAAAGTTTTCAAATGTTTGCACATTTGCCACTTTACCCGTCGGGTCTGAATCGAGGAAGTTAAAACCAATCAATTTAGCCTTAGGGGCAACACCTCGTCCACCGATACCATTCCAGCCTTCGGCGGCAATAATACCGCCAACCGCAGTACCGTGGCCCGACTTACCGGAGAAAGGTGTTGGGTCCACAGTGCCGGTGATTAAATTATATGAGCCACCATTTACGGTATTGTTCATCAGATCCGAATGGGTAATTTCTAAGCCATCATCCACTACGGCAACGGTGACACCTTGTCCCATAACCTGTTGTGAGATCGCACCGCTCACATTCATATCTTCACCGGCAATACCGCGGTTCGCCGCAAATGCATTCTGCCCTGTGTTTTTTAAGTGCCATTGATAGGCAAATAGTGGATCGCCATGCTTAATATTGATCGTCAGATTGGCTTCGGCCTGTAGCTGACCATCAGACACTTTAAATCGAACGACTTCGGTGCCCTCACTCGCATCGGACTCATAGGTAAATTCACCGGTATTTTTGTTGACTAAGGTTAAGGTACCTAATTTTAAATCTGCGGGATCAACCAAAGAATAAGTTAACCCACCTTCAGCATCGGTTGCATCCAACTTACCGGAGAATAATATAGATTGCGATACATCAATGACCATATCAGCAGTAGTGGGTGCAGTGTTGACCTTAGCCACAGGCTCAGGGGTCTTTTTATCACTTCCACAACCTGCTAATAAGGCAGCCGTGATGCTTAATGCAACAATGGACATACGCATGATAGACATTCCTTCTTGTCATTACATCTTATAATTCAGTGTTAGATAATCGTGATTTAAGCACAATTATTCCGTACCAAATTCTGTTATTTTAATTATTTTTCACGCCATAATAATTAACATACATCCTCGGCGTGATGCAGACCTTTTAACACAAGTAACGACCTTGTCAAAATAAAAATAAACGATACGCCCGACTAAATATCTTGATTTAATGACAAATTATTCACAAAAAAACAAAATAAAAATGATTACACCAAGAAATAAAAGCAAGCTAAAAATTCAATATAAATAATCGCTTATGATGCATACGCCATCAAAAAACAGTCATCATATCAATTAGCCTCAAAAGATATGAAATTAAACATAATTAATTACACTTTTAAAGAAACTTATTACCATATGACATACAGTCAACTATTTATAGAATGAAATACCGTATTAATGATATATAAATCCGACCATAAATTAATCATTACTAACCTGAAAAATAGTACATTCAGCGGATTGATTATAAAATTAAATACGTAATATTCATTTTCAACCACCCATTAATTATTATTTAACCCAGTAAATAACTATTAATTATTGATAAGGGAATAAATAACATCGAAATACTGCCAATAACAAAAAAGCCCTTCAAGTTTGAAGGCTTTTTTAGATATGCAACGTTTATTCGGTATTAAAGCTTTGTTAAGGTGCGCTCTTTTGCACTCCAATCTAAGTGATATTTTTCACCCGCTGGCGTATCAATACGCTCAAAGGTGTGAGCACCGAAAAAGTCCCGCTGACCTTGAAGCAAGTTCGCTGGTAATGTTTCGCAGCGGTAACTATCGTAATAGGCCAGAGCAGAACTAATACAAGGTGCAGGAATACCTTGCATCACGGCTGCAGCAACCGCTGTGCGCCATTGACCTTGCTTTTCAGATAAGGCCGTTGCAAAGCTGTCCGCCATCAACAGATTGCTAAGATCGGCATTGGCTTCATAGGCTTGGGTAATTGATTGCAAGAAAGTCGCCCGAATAATACAACCCGCCCGCCAAATTTTTGCAATTTGCGCAAAATCTAACTGCCATTGTTGTTCATGGGCCGTCATCGCCATCAACTGGAAGCCTTGGGCATAACAACAGACTTTTGCGCAATATAATGCGCTTTCAAGGGCCTCAATCAATAGCATTTTTTGCGCATTATCGATAGCAGGCATATTTGGCCCAGCCAATTTATGGCTGAGTTGTAGACGTAGGGATTTTTGAGTACTCACGGCGCGAGCATACACAGCTTCAGCAATCGTCGGCGCCGGACAACCTATTTGTAAACTGCTTACCGCAGTCCACAAGCCTGTGCCTTTTTGGCCCGCTTTATCTAAGATCATTTCCACCAACGGTTTACCCGTTAATGGATCGGCCTGTTTTAAGACTTCGGCACTGATCCCCATCAAATAGCTGTTCAAGCTGCCTTTGTTCCAGCGTTCAAACACATCGCCCACTTCTGCAGCGCTCATACCTAAACCGTCATGCAATAGTTGATATGCCTCACAAATCAACTGCATATCAGCGTATTCAATACCGTTGTGCACCATCTTCACATAATGGCCAGAACCCGCAGGACCAATATAAGTGGTGCATGGCTCGCCTTCTGTCACTGGATTGCCCGGTTCGAAGCGCTCTATGGGTAAACCTGTACTCCCATCAACCTTAGCGGCAATGGCTTTCCAAATAGGAGCAACGTGATGCCATGCAACAATATCACCGCTTGGCATAAGTGATGGACCGAAACGCGCACCGACTTCACCGCCCGAAACCGCCGAGCTGAAAAATACAAACTGACCTTTGTAACGCGCTTCACGCTCGACAGTGTCAGTCCATAGGCTGTTACCTGTATCGATAACAATATCGTCGGACTCAATTCCGGCAGAAATCAAGGCACTACAAACACCATCCACAGGTGCACCGGCGGGAACAGAAAGCACAAGAATGCGGGGTTTTGTGAGACTGGCTAACATTTCAGTAAGATTAGCACAACCAAGAATACGAGGTTCGAGTCCAGCGCGTTCCAATTTTTCTTGCTGTATAACACCATTAACTTTAACAGGATCGAGGTCAAATGCGCTGACGTGATATTGATTATCCGCGATGTTTAGCGCGAGGTTTTTACCCATAACGCCAAGGCCAATTACGCCGATATCATTAAGATTGCTGTGGTTTTGCATTATATAATTCCCACGGGTCACAGAGGTTAGAACTAACCAATTTTGAGGGGCAATTATACCGATCTTTGTAACTTAATTACCAGAGAGAAAAGGCGATGCATACGATTGACAATCTCGATGAGACTGAGATTGCCAATTCCATATTGCAAAACTGGCGAGTTAAAACTTAGCTCAAGTGATACGTGTATTGACCCGTTTATGGACACCTAGTGAGCCAACTTAAGCCCTAAAACGCCCAATAGAATGAGTAACAAACTGGCCATTTTAAGTAGGCTAACACCTTCTCCAAACAGGATAACGCCTGCAATTGCCGTCCCCATGGCACCAATGCCCACCCACACACCATAGGCTGTGCCTATGGGTAATTGCCTAACGGCAATCCCCAATAGCAAGACACTCACCACCATGGACGACACTGTAAAGATACTTGGCCACAAACGACTAAAACCTTCGGTATATTTAAGGCCAATAGCCCAACCAATCTCGAAAAGACCTGCTAGCACTAATAAAAACCAGCTCATAGTGAACTCCCCAAAAGGGGTCGTCCCCATGTTAGATAAGGCGTTTTAGGGTCGTCCCTAAGCCATTTGACGTGTGACCATGCGCGCCCAGAGTAACCAATCAGGGATCTAAACGCTGCTAGATTTCATCCGCGGCACTTTGCGGTTTTGAGTCTAAAGTAAAGCCAAAGTGCGACAATGAGTGCACTAGCCTAGCAAACCTATCACCTGAGTATCAATCTTTGCAGACAAATATCGGCAAGAAAAAGCGATAGCCAACCTGTAGCCTTGGCTATCGCTTTGATATAACGATGCTCCCAAGCAGTTACACTAAAGCATCGGCGTACCCCATACGGGTTAAGGTCGTGCGCACTAAGTCCAAAGTTTGGGGATCTTCAATGGTCGCTGGCGCGGTAAATTGCTGATTATCGGCAATTTTACGCATAGTCCCACGTAGGATTTTTCCAGAGCGAGTTTTAGGTAATTTTTGAATAGCGCTCACCAATCTAAAGGAGGCAACGGGGCCTATTTCTTGACGCACTAAACTAATCAGCTGTTTATGCAATTCTTCATCGCTGATAGTCACTCCCTTTTTAAGCACCACTAATCCCAAGGGAACTTGGCCTTTGAGCTTATCATCAACGCCAATCACTGCAGCCTCGGCCACATCGGGGTGTTGACACAGCACCTCCTCAAAGCGCCCCGTCGATAACCTATGGCCAGCCACATTAATGATGTCATCGATACGACTCATAATGTACAAATAACCATCCTCATCCATATAGCCCGCATCGCCCGTGAGATAATAGCCCGGATACATAGATAAATAACTGTCTTGATAGCGTTTATCATTCTGCCAGAGGGTCGTTAGAGTGCCGGGAGGGAGTGGTAATTTGATCACCACATTACCCGATACATTGGCGGCAACTTTTTCACCTAATTCATCGACCACATCGACTTGATACCCTGGAACGGGCCTACCTGGCGATCCCGCTTTCACGGCAATTGGCGCGGTACCCATCAGATTAGCGGCCACTGGCCAGCCGGTTTCAGTTTGCCACCAGTGATCGATCACTGGCTTATTCAACTTGGCCTCGGCCCAATGTAAGGTATCGGGGTCACAGCGCTCCCCGGCTAAAAATACGTTTTTCAAACAGGTTAGATCGACATCTTTGACATAGTCTGCATCGGGGTCTTCCCGCTTGATGGCTCTGATAGCCGTGGGGGCAGTGAAGAAGCTTTTCACTTTATATTTCGCAATCGTACGCCAAAAGGCGCCCGGATCTGGAGTCCCAACGGGTTTACCTTCGTATAATAAGGTGGTCGCCCCGACCAATAAGGGTCCATAGACAATATATGAATGCCCCACTACCCAACCCACATCGGATGCGGCCCAAAACACATCGCCTCTGCCAATGTCGTAGATATGGGTCATTGACCAAGCCAAGGCCACGGCATGGCCGCCATTGTCCCTAACGACACCTTTAGGTTGCCCCGTCGTACCCGAGGTATAAAGCACATAAAGCGGATCGGTTGCATTTACGGCCACACAATCGACACTGTCACACCCCACAACCGCAGATTGCCAATCGTTATCCCGCCCCGCTTGCATCTGCGCCTCATATTGAGGTCGATTTAAAATCAAACAATGGTTAACTTTATGTTCTGCCTCATTTAATGCTTTATCTAACAAAGGCTTATAGGGCACAACCCCAGATGGCTCAATACCACAGGATGCCGACATCACCAATTTTGGCTTGGCATCATTGATACGTGTGGCTAACTCATTGGCGGCAAAACCACCAAAAACCACCGAATGAATCGCGCCAATCCGAGCACAGGCCAGCATGGCGTAGGCGGTTTCGGGCACCATAGGCATGTAAATCACCACTCGGTCACCCTTAGTCACACCAATACTCGTTAAATATCCGGCGAGCCGAGATACCTGCGCGAGCAGCTCGTTATAGGTAATGCTGTATTCGGTTTCAGTCACAGGACTGACATAATGGATGGCGATATGCTCTCCACACCCCACTAAAATGTGCCTATCAATGGCGTTATAACAAGTGTTTAATTCCCCATCACTAAACCAGCGATAAAATGGCGCATGGCTTTCATCTAATATCTGCTTACTGGGTGTTACCCAATCGAGTGCCTTGGCTGCTTGTTGCCAAAATTCGGATTTATTCTCTATCGATGCTTGATGTAATTGTTGTGCCACATCTGTCATAAGGCCTCCCATCATGAGCTCATCTATGTGTACCATAGATGACATTTTCCCCTTCCTTCCCGTGGATGATTATGACTCGCAACGCATTATTCCCCCATTAGACTAAGGGATATAGCCAATGACTATTTAACCAGATTGGGGCAATAAATAATGGAAATGGGTCTTGCTGAACCTAGAGCATCCACTTAATCTTATGTCTTAAATGGATTTTTTCACGGGAAGAAATACGCATTATGGCGAAATACCACCAGCTTAAACTCTATCTATGTTTGCTGTGCAGCTTACTAGCGTCCCCAAGTCAGGCATCATCCCAACAACTTGAAGCACTCCTCGAACCGATTTCCATTGGTGAACGAGCCAAAATCGATAACACTCAAATCATCAGCGCCAAATTGCTTTCACGGATCTATCAAGTCCGTCAATATGATCCCCTCTGGAATGACAGAGACTATGCTGGCACTCTGCTCAATGTGATCAAGAATGCCGACGATGAAGGCTTATCGAAAGAAGACTATCACTACTCACAACTCATGGCGTTGTACAGCCAGCTCACAGCAACAAACTGGCAAGATGAATATCAGAGCAATGTATTTGAAATCCTGCTAACAGATGGGATCATCACCTATGCCATCCATTTGCTGAATGGCAAAATTAACCCCAGCATGCTCGGTAAAACATGGAATTATGACGAGACTCACCTCGATTTTGACACCACATTAAAGCAACTTGAGACACATATTCAGTCACATACGGTTGCGGATGCCATTGCAGGGCTAGCACCTAATATTGCCCCCTACCATGCATTAAAACGCTACCTTGCCCAATATCGAGAGCTCGCCAAGCGTTATTCCTTCACTGCCATTCCTTATTCTGAGATTATCAAACCGGGGACGAGCCACCCCAGCCTCTCCGCCATAGACAAAAGACTGTCCGAGCTGGGTTATCTCGATGAAACCACAGCCGATAATGCAGCTATCACAACATACGATAAAGGGATGGAGAATAGGATCCGGCGGTTCCAAACTGACCATAGCCTTAAAGCCGATGGTGTCATTGGAGCAGGAACTATGGCGGCGCTAAATGTGCCCTATGCACGCCGTGTGGAGCAGATCCGCATTAACTTAGAGCGCGCCCGTTGGCTATCTGCCAACCTAAAAGAAAACTATTTGATTGTTAACTTAGCAGGCTACGAACTCTTACTCTTTAAGGACAACACCCTGAATTGGCGCACGGACATCATTATTGGAAAGGTAGATACAAAAACACCGCTTTTTAAATCAAAACTTAAATACCTCGTCGTCCATCCCACTTGGACAGTACCACGCAGTATCTTTCCCGAAATTATCGGCCATTTAAAGAAAGATCCAGATTACCTAAAGAAAAAACGCTTTAATGTGGTTGAAGGCTCAGGCACACCCGTTAACGTCGATAATATCGACTGGCAAACGGTAAACGCAAAAAGCTTTCCCTATTGGTTTGTGCAGCAGCCTGGGGATGATAACTCACTTGGCCAGATAAAATTTATCTTCCCAAACCAATATGCAATCTATCTACACGATACACCGTCAAAAAATCTATTTGAGCGTACAGACAGAGCCTTTAGTCATGGTTGTATCCGGGTCAAAGATCCATTGGTGCTCGCGGATAAACTCCTCAACGCTAATGCCAACTGGACACCGACATCACTGAGCGAAAAGCTCGCCGAGGGTAAAACTGAAAATATCTTCCTCGATGAGCCGCTGGATATCCTCATCATGTATTGGACGGTCAGCACTCGAGAAGGAAAACTCAGATTCTATAACGATATTTACCAGCGCGATCCGGTACTAATTGAGGCCCTTAATCGCCCAACCTATGATGCCGTACTCGCTAGGGATGGTTTGCTCAATATCATTGAATAGATGGTTGCATGACCTCTGGAGCTATGATTGACAGCGTCACCTGCGATAGCGGGTGACGCTGCAAGACCCTCATCGCCACAAACCACATATAACCCTATATAATCATTCAATTAGGTTCTCTAACCCACTCAAAGTGGCAAGTAGAATTGACAAAAAAACTGAACTGACTTTATCGCAATCTTTACCTTTACGTAAACTTCATATATCTTGCTTAAAAATGATTAACCAAGGTGCATGAATGAGCGCAACTACCACGGCCCAAACGACTTATTCGATAAGTGATCTCTCCAAAGAGTTTGATATCACTACGCGAAGCATTCGTTTCTACGAAGACCAAGGTTTACTCAAGCCTAAACGTCGCGGCCAAACTCGAATTTATAGTCTCAAAGACAGGGTTCGCCTCAAGCTTATTTTACGTGGTAAACGCTTAGGTTTCTCCCTGGCCGAAACCCGCCGTCTGTTCGAATTATACGATGCAGATAAAAGCAGCACGACCCAACTCAACACTATGCTGGCCCTAGTCGAAGAGAAAAAATCGGCGCTGCAGCAGCAAATGGACGATATCAAAGTCGTGTTAATGGAGCTTAATTCCGCCGAGCAGCAATGTCGCCTCGCCTTGGAAGAAAGTCAAGCCGTTAAAGCCTAAGGGATAGCAACCACGGCATAGCTGCCGCATTAACATGGCTCGGCCAAGGTACAAGGGAGAACATTGGCCCAGTAAGACTAAACAACGACTCAAGCACCTAATCATATAAAAATTATAAATTAGAATCTCAGATAGGACACAAGCAATGAACTCACTCTACACTAGTCTCAATTTTGGCCTTGGCGAAGACGTCGATATGTTACGCGATGCAGTACAGGATTTTGCCAAAAACGAAATCGCCCCCATCGCCGCGAAAGTGGATCACGACAATGCCTTCCCCAATGAGATCTGGCCAGTCCTAGGCGGTATGGGTCTACTCGGCGTGACAGTACCAGAAGAGTTTGGTGGTGCCAACATGGGCTACCTTGCCCACGTCGTTGCCATGGAAGAAATCTCCCGTGCCTCGGCCTCCATCGGCCTAAGCTACGGCGCCCACTCAAACCTGTGTGTGAATCAAATCAACCGTAACGGTAATGCGGCGCAAAAGGCTAAGTATCTGCCAAAACTGGTCAGCGGCGAGCATATTGGCGCCCTCGCCATGAGTGAGCCAAACGCAGGTTCTGACGTTGTTTCGATGAAGCTCCACGCCCGCAAGGAAGGCGATCGTTATATCCTCAACGGCAATAAGATGTGGATCACTAACGGCCCCGATGCTAACACCTATGTGATTTACGCGAAAACTGACCTAACCAAAGGTGCACACGGTATCACCGCCTTTATCGTCGAGCGTGGTTTTAAGGGCTTTAGCCAAGCACAAAAACTCGACAAACTCGGCATGCGCGGCTCTAACACCTGTGAACTGGTCTTTGAAGATGTCGAAGTGCCAGAGGAAAACATTCTTGGCGGCCTTAACAACGGCGTTAAAGTGCTGATGAGTGGCCTAGATTACGAGCGTGTCGTGTTGTCTGGCGGCCCACTTGGGATCATGAGCGCTTGCATGGATATCGTGGTGCCTTACATCCACGAGCGTGAGCAGTTTGGTAAATCCATCGGTGAGTTCCAATTGGTACAAGGCAAACTAGCCGATATGTACACTGGCATGAATGCCGCAAAATCCTATGTGTATGCCGTGGCCAAATCCTGCGATCGCGGTGAAACCACCCGTAAAGATGCGGCGGGCGCCATCCTCTATAGTGCCGAGTTAGCGACCAAAATGGCACTGGATGCGATTCAACTGCTCGGCGGTAACGGTTACGTCAACGAATATGCCACCGGCCGTTTATTGCGCGATGCCAAGCTCTATGAAATCGGTGCAGGTACCTCTGAAATTCGCCGTATGCTGATTGGCCGCGAGCTATTTAACGAGACTAAATAGTCGCCATAGGGCTAATGGACACAATGCACCATTAGCCCTATGCATCGATAAACCCTCAAAGTCGATAGCCCTAAACACCGAATTTCCGCTTGAGAAGGACAACCAAAGTGACGCAATTAAGCAGTCGTATTAACGCCCGCAGCGATGAATTTAAAGCTAAATCCGCGGATATGGCCGCCCTCGTGGTCGATCTCAAAACTAAACTTGCCAAAATTGAACTCGGCGGTGGCCCCGTCGCACTGGAGCGTCATTTATCCCGCGGTAAATTACTGCCCCGTCAGCGGGTTGAGAAATTGCTCGATGCCGGCTCACCGTTTTTAGAACTATCGCAATTTGCGGCGTTTGAAGTCTACGATGAAGAAGTGCCCGCAGCCGGCATTATCGCCGGTATTGGCCGTGTGAGCGGTGTCGAGTGCATGATCATCGCCAACGATGCAACGGTTAAAGGCGGGACTTACTACCCGATCACCGTTAAAAAACACCTTCGTGCCCAAGACATTGCCAGCCGTTGCCACTTGCCTTGCATCTATTTAGTCGACTCGGGCGGTGCTAACCTGCCCCGCCAAGATGAAGTCTTCCCCGACCGCGACCATTTCGGCCGCATCTTTTACAATCAAGCGCAAATGTCGGCCAAGGGTATCCCACAAATTGCCGTGGTCATGGGCCTATGTACCGCGGGCGGCGCCTATGTACCCGCCATGGCGGATGAATCTATTATCGTTAAAGAACAAGGCACTATCTTCTTAGCCGGCCCGCCATTAGTCAAAGCGGCCACGGGTGAAGAAGTCAGTGCCGAGGAACTTGGTGGCGCCGAAGTGCACACTAAAATTTCCGGTGTGGCTGACCATTTAGCCCAAAACGATGAACACGCCTTAGAACTTGCCCGCCGCGCTGTGTCGCGCTTAAACCATCAAAAAGAGATCAAGAGTCTACTGAGCCCAGCCAAACCACCTAAGTTCGATATTAGCGAACTGTATGGCATTGTAGGCACCGACTTGAAAAAACCCTTCGATGTCAAAGAAGTGATCGCCCGTATTGTCGATAACTCTGATTTTGATGAATTTAAAGCTAACTATGGTGCAACCTTAGTGTGTGGTTTTGCCCGTATTCACGGCTACCCAGTCGGCATTGTCGCCAACAACGGCATTCTGTTCTCTGAGTCGGCGCAAAAAGGTGCCCACTTTATTGAACTGTGCTGCCAGCGCAAAATTCCGCTGCTGTTCCTGCAAAATATCACCGGCTTTATGGTGGGTAAAAAGTACGAACACGAAGGCATAGCCAAACACGGTGCTAAGATGGTGACGGCGGTTTCCTGTGCCAATGTGCCTAAATTCACTGTGATTATCGGCGGCAGCTACGGCGCGGGTAACTACGGCATGTGTGGCCGAGCATTCGAACCGACCATGATGTGGATGTGGCCTAATGCTCGCATTTCAGTGATGGGTGGCGAACAGGCCGCCGGCGTACTCGCCACGGTTCGCCGCGACGGTTTAGCCCGTAAGGGTGAGCAATGGTCAATTGAGGATGAAAAAGCCTTTAAAGCGCCGATTATTGCCCAGTACGATAAAGAAGGTCACCCGTACCATGCCAGCGCTCGTTTATGGGATGACGGCATTATCGACCCAGCGCAAACCCGTGATGTCGTTGGCCTTGCCCTATCGGCGGCATTAAATGCCCCTATCGAAGACACCCGCTTTGGCGTGTTCCGTATGTAAACAGCGCATCTTATCCATGCCTTGACCACATACTTGAACAGATAGATAAGATAGGAAAGAACCATGACAGACACCCAAACGACAACGCACGACTTAAGCCAGTTGCAGCATGTGAGCTATGCGCTCAATAACGGCGTTGCCGAACTTATCCTAAATCGCGCCGATGTCCACAATGCCTTCGACGAAGTGATGATTAGCGAGATGATTACCGTGCTTGGCTATTTTGCCACGCACCAAGATTGCCAAGTGTTGATACTCAAAGCCAATGGCAAAAATTTCAGTGCAGGTGCCGATCTCAATTGGATGCGCAAGCAAGCTAAGATGGACTTTGAGCAAAATTTAAATGATGCCAAAGCCTTAGCTAAATTGATGCAGGATTTAGATCAATTCCCTAAGCCCACCATTGCACTGGTACAAGGCGCAGCCTTTGGTGGCGCCCTAGGGCTGATTTGCGCCAGCGATATCGCCATCGCAACCACCCGTGCAAGCTTCTGCTTAAGTGAAGTAAAACTTGGATTAATTCCCGCCGTCATTAGCCCCTATGTTGCCCGTGCTATGGGTAACCGTGCATCGCGCCGCTACATGCTCACCGCCGAGCGTTTTAGTGCGGAGATGGCCCTCAAGCTGAATGTGATCCATGAGGTAAGCGACGACTTAGACTCTGCCGCTAAGCCAATTATTGAAGCCCTGCTCGCCAATAGCCCACAGGGCATGGCATGGGTCAAAACCTTACTGTCACGTCTCGAAGATGGTGTGATAGATCAAAACACTATTGATTACACCAGCGAACGTATCGCCCGCATTCGGGTATCGACCGAGGGCCAAGAAGGCCTAAACGCCTTCTTTGAGAAACGTCAGCCAAACTGGCAACAAGCACACTCAAGCACGTCAGCGCCAAATGATACCCAAGGAGCACATTAAATGTTTACTAAGTTATTGATTGCTAACCGGGGTGAAATCGCCTGTCGCATTATCAAGACCGCTCAGGCCATGGGCGTTCGCACCGTTGCCCTGTATTCCGATGCCGATAAAAACGCCCGCCATGTGGCTATGGCCGATGAATCCTTCTATTTAGGCGGCAGCGCACCAGCGGACTCCTATCTCAAAGGCGATTTAATTATTGATATAGCGAAAAAATCCGGTGCACAAGCCATTCACCCTGGTTACGGTTTTTTGTCTGAAAACGCAGGCTTCGCCCGTCAATGTGAAGCGGCTGGCATTGTCTTTGTTGGCCCAGGTAGCGACGCCATAGATGCCATGGGCAGTAAGAGTGCCGCAAAAGCCATTATGACGGCCGCGAATGTGCCCTTAGTACCGGGTTATCACGGCGATGACCAAAGCGATGCGACCCTAAAAGCCGAGGCGTTAAAAATCGGCTTCCCTATGCTTATCAAAGCGGCTTACGGCGGCGGTGGTAAAGGCATGCGTATCGTCGAAAATGAAAACGAAATCATGGAGGCCGTTAACTCGGCGCGCCGTGAAGCCGCGTCCTCTTTCGGTAATGATAAGTTATTGATGGAGCGTTATTTACTTAAACCTCGCCATGTGGAAGTGCAGGTCTTTGCCGACACCTTCGGTAATGCCATTTACTTATCGGATCGCGATTGCTCCATCCAGCGTCGCCACCAAAAAGTGGTGGAAGAAGCCCCAGCACCTGGATTAAGCGATGCACTGCGCACCCAGATGGGTGAAGCCGCCGTTGCCGCAGCCAAAGCCATCGATTATGTTGGCGCGGGTACTGTGGAATTCCTGTTAGACACAGACAACAGCTTCTATTTTATGGAGATGAACACCCGCCTGCAGGTTGAGCATCCAGTAACAGAAATGGTCACATGCCAGGACTTAGTCAAATGGCAATTGATGGTAGCTAGCGGCCAACCCCTGCCACTCAAGCAGGAGGAAGTGCGCATCCATGGCCACTCCTTTGAGGTGCGTATTTACGCGGAAGATCCGCAGAATGCGTTTTTACCCGCCAGCGGTAAACTCAACTTTTTGCGAGAGCCCGAGCAAAGCAAACATGTGCGTATCGATTCGGGTATTCGTGAAAACGATGTGATCAGTAACTTCTACGATCCTATGATCGCCAAACTGATTGTCTGGGATGAATCTCGTCCGCGCGCCCTGCAGCGCTTAGTGCACGCTCTCGAGTCCTACCAAATCAGTGGTCTTAAGCACAATATCGAGTTTTTGGCGAACATTGCCGAGCACCCCGCATTTGCCAATGCCGACTTTAGCACCGACTTTATCGGCCGTTATGGTGATGCCCTTATCGGCAGTCCATCGAGCGAAGCCGACAATGCCATTGCCTTTGCCGCGCTGTATCAAGTGCTTGCCCGCAAAGAAGCCGCCAAAGCGCAGGCGCTCAACAGTGCCGATCCCTATTCGCCTTGGGGCCAAGTCAGTGGTTTTAGACTCAATAGCTGCAGCCAACACAGCATCGCCCTGCTCAATGACGCCCATGAATTACAACAATTGGTGATGCTAGACTTAGGCGACACGTACCAATTGCCCTTGCATGGGCAAACGTGGTTACTCAGTGGCGAGCTAAAACAGGATCTGCTACTAGCGGAAATCAACGGCCACAAGAGTAAAATCCCGGTCAGTTCACAAGGTGATGACTTTACACTCTTTTTGCCCTCAGGCAGCTATCACTTTAAGGCGGTGCAAACCGTTGTTGTGGAAGAACAAGTGAGCAATGCCGACAAATTAAAGGCCCCGATGAATGGTACTGTGGTCACCCATTTAGTCGATGTGGGAACCCAAGTGAAAGCGGGCCAAGGGCTACTAGTGATGGAAGCCATGAAGATGGAATACACCATAGAAGCGCCCTTCGATGGCATAGTAAGTGAGTTTTACTTTAAGGCAGGCGAGCTGGTTACAGATGGTGCCACGCTACTCAACGTTGAACCGTTAGAGGCGGTATCGCTGGCGTCTGAGCCTGAGTCACAAACGGCTAAGGAAGTCTAACATGTCACTGTTCAGCATTGACGCTCACTCGGTATCGGACAAGGTCAGCATCTTCGAAATGGGGCCGCGCGACGGCTTGCAAAACGAAGTTGCCGTACCAACTGCGGCTAAAATCGCCTTGATTGAGTCCCTTGCGGATGCGGGACTTAAGCGGATTGAAGCAGGCAGTTTTGTTTCACCGAAATGGGTGCCACAAATGTCGGATTCAGCACAGGTATTAAAGCAGATTAAACGTCAAAACGGTGTGGTGTACAGTGCGCTCACGCCCAATGTTAAAGGCTTTGAGCTGGCTCTAGATGCAAACGCATCCGAGGTGGCAATATTTGGTGCCGCTTCCCAAAGCTTTAGCCAACGCAATATCAACTGTTCGATAGAAGAGTCGATTGAACGTTTTATCCCTTTGATAGAATTAGCAAAAGCACACAACATCCCAGTTCGTGGTTATGTTTCATGCGTCCTAGGTTGTCCCTATGAGGGTGAGATTGCCGTTAGTGAAGTGGCCCGCGTGTCTGAAGTTCTTTACAAAATGGGCTGCTATGAAATCTCACTCGGCGACACTATCGGCGTAGGCACTCCGCAAAAAGCCCGTAGAATGCTGCAAACGGTCTGCGAGCGCGTGCCCGTAGATAAACTGGCGCTGCACTTTCACGACACCTATGGCCAAGCGTTAGCCAATATTTTGGCCTGCTTAGACTTAGGCGTACGGGTATTTGATTCCTCCGTTGCAGGCCTTGGTGGTTGCCCCTATGCTAAAGGCGCCTCGGGTAATCTTGCTACCGAAGACTTAGTCTATATGCTGCACGGTATGGGATTAGAGACTGATATAGATCTCCACAAGTTGGCGCTGGCGGGGCAAGAGATCAGCACGCAGTTGAATCGTAAAAATGGCTCAAAAGTCGCGAACGCAATATTACAAGCATCTAAAATCTAGAAATTATTGGGCTCGAATAACAAGAAGAGGAAATACAATGTCAGGACTCAATAAAGTCGTCAGCAGCTATGAAGCGGCGTTAGCCGGATTATCGGACGACATGACTATTATGGTCGGCGGCTTCGGCCTATGCGGTATTCCAGAAGGCTTAATCAATCAAATGGTTAAGATGGGTGTTAAAGGATTAACGGCGATATCGAACAATGCTGGCGTTGACGATTTCGGCCTAGGCTTACTGCTAAAACATCACCAAATCGCCACTATGATCGCCTCTTACGTGGGCGAGAACGCCACCTTTGAACAGCAAATGCTCTCGGGTGAACTGAACGTGATTTTGACTCCCCAAGGCACATTAGCAGAAAAAATCCGTGCAGGTGGCGCAGGCATTCCGGCATTTTTCACCGCTACAGGCTACGGCACACCTGTTGCCGAAGGTAAGGAAACCCGTGAAATCAAAGGGCGTCATTATGTGCTAGAAGAATCCCTTACCGCCGATTTTGCGTTAGTACGCGCCTGGAAAGCCGATACTATGGGTAATCTCGTATTCCGTAAAACCGCCGCCAACTTTAATCCTATGATGGCAACCGCGGGCAAAATCACTGTGGTCGAAGCCGAATTTATTGTCGAGCCGGGCGAGTTAGATCCAGATCATATCCACACACCGGGCATCTATGTTGATCGTGTTATTCAAGGCACCTTCGAGAAACGTATCGAGCAACGCACGGTAAAAGCCGCTAAATAAGCGCAACCAACGATACGATTAACGCAAGAGACACTTAGATCCCAAGAGTTAAAGGATAGATATCATGGCATTATCAAGAGAACAACTGGCTCAGCGCGTCGCCAAAGAATTAAAAGACGGCTATTACGTCAACCTCGGTATTGGTATTCCAACACTGGTCGCAAACTACATTCCTGAAGGGATGGAAGTGATGCTGCAATCGGAAAACGGCCTACTCGGTATGGGTGAATTCCCCACCGAAGAGACTATCGACCCCGATTTAATTAACGCGGGCAAACAAACGGTCACCGCAGTCAAAGGCGCCTCGTTTTTCTCCTCGGCGGAAAGCTTTGCCATGATCCGCGGCGGCCATGTGGATTTAACGGTGCTGGGCGCATTCGAGGTCGATGTCAACGGCTCCATCGCCTCATGGATGATCCCAGGCAAGTTGATCAAAGGGATGGGGGGAGCGATGGACCTAGTGGCTGGTGCCGAGAATATTATCGTGACTATGATGCACGCCGATAAATACGGCAATTCCAAGCTGCTACCCGTGTGTGAATTGCCCTTGACGGGCTATGGTTGCATTAAACGCGTAGTGACAGATCTAGCCTTTATCGAGATTAAGGATGGAGCCTTCCACCTCTTAGAGCGCGCCCCCGGCGTGAGCGTTGAAGAAATCATCAGCAAAACCGCAGGTAAGTTAATCGTACCAGCACATGTGCCAGAAATGACCTTCTAACGGCAAAGCTTAGATCATCTAACAGCCCAGCGAACGGTTCTGGGCTTTTACTCGGCTCGCTTTTATTCCCTGTCACCTAAACAAATGCATTAACAAAATAGTTCTACTGGTGCATCTTCGGGAGTCAGTTGTAACTGAGCCTCAAATTTAAGTCCTAATTTATTCAACAGCGCCTTTGATGCCTCATTATGTGAGCTAACAATAGCGACTATACGCTCAATGCCCAGTTGTTTACCCAGCGCGAGGGACGCCTGTGCCGCCTCGAAGGCGTAACCTTTGCCCCAATATTGTGGCAAAAAGGCATAACCTAAATCGACATGCTCGAGTGTGGGTCTTTTGATTAAGCCACAGATCCCTATTTGAAATCCATTCTCCGCAAGCACCACTGCATACAACCCAAATCCCTGCTCGGCATAGCTGGTCATCGGACCATGGGTGATATACTCCTTAGCATCATTCAAGGTACGGACACCTTTGTCCCCGATATTATCGATAAACCCTTGGCTATTGAGTAACACTAGGATGAAAGAAGCATCCTCTGGCACTAACTGCCGTAGAATTAACCTTGGTGTGCGGGCAACTTGCATAGGATTTCTCCACTAAAGACTAAATATTTTATAGGTAACGGGCGTACTGACTGCCATCCCTCTGTGGTTTTTTAGGTGCTGCGACGGCTGGCGTGCCTACATATAAAAATCCGACGATTTGATCCTCTGCCTTTAGGCCTAATGCCGCATTCACATTCGCATCGAAGGCAAAGTCGCCGGTACGCCACACTGCGCCCAGTCCCAAGGCAAAGGCTGCCTGCTGCATTGCCATCGTTGCACAGCCCGCAGCGATTTGCTGCTCTAGGACTGGCACTTTAGGATGCACCTGGGTTTTCGCGGCCACAGTAATCACCATAGGTGCACGCATCGGCATCCCCTTGGCTTTATGAATAAAATCCTCATCCGCGCCACTCGCTTGTGCGGCATTGACAAAAATATCGGCTAAGGTTTCAAGCCCCTCGCCAGTGGCAATAATAAACTCCCACGGCGCTAAGGCACCGTGATCAGGCACACGGATAGCGGCATCTAAGATGACTTTTAGTTGGCTTGCATCTGGCGCTGGGGCAGTGAGTCGTGGCGTTGACTGGCGGGTGAGTAAGAGTTCGAGAGCGTCCAAGTTATTATCCTAGTTCGATATAAATTGGGGTAAAGCATAGCAAATTGTGCAGCAAGGGGTATAAAAAATCCCACCGCTTGGGTAGGATTTTATGTTTTGAGTCCACGGATAATACGCTTTTATATCACCCCAAAGCGTTTAGCTATCACATAATCTAGACTAGTGTAACGACCACCGCCTAAGGTAAAGAGAGCAAGCAGCATAATAAAATAGGTGATAGCAAACTCGATCCCATTGTTGAGTACCACCAAATTACCCGAACTCGTTAACCAGTCGTAATTGCCATGCTCTTGCAAAATATCCTTTGCTTTAGCGAGCTTATCCCCCGCCTCAAGCACTCTTTCATTGGCGAGCCAAGAGCTGCCATCGGCGATGGCTAACCACCCATTTGGCCAATGCACAGTAAAAGCGGCGACTAACATAGTGATCATTAAGGGGATAGAAATCAGCCTAGTCGCCAGCCCAAGCAGTAATAAGATGGCCCCAAAAAAACTCGGTCCCTGCGGCGAGGGTGGCCATTAACGCGGGCATTGGCAGGCCTAGGCCCCAATCGGGATTAGCAAACCAAGCGACTGTGTCTTCAAAATGTGAAAGCTTGTTATACCCCGCCTGCAGCAATACAGGGGCAAGATAAATCCTCAGAGCTAAAGGGGCTAAGCCTTCAAGATAGCGGCTTAGATTGAGTAGCTTTTGATAGAGAGCGGTAAGCGGCATGATGCGTTTCAAGGTCGTTATCTCTTAAATTGTTATATTGGCTTGCAGATTAGACCCCTTAATATCAATAAATCTTTCAACGCCTAGGATTCTTTTTCGAGGGCTTCTTGATTTAACTCGGTGAGATCTTGAATAAGCTTATTGAGTTTTTTATAGAAATGCTTGGACTGTTTTTCCGATAGACTGCTGTTTATCGTCAGCATCAGAGTCCCGAATGATTCGGTATTTTTGCGTAAAAATGTTCTATGTTTTTCAGACTTAAGCTCATCTGGTTGCGTCATTAAGAATGTCAAACGCTCGGTTAGCAGCACCCTATCGGCGCGTTGTCCTAGGGCGACTTCAAACTGACGCAGCCACTCATGACGGTACTCTAGCCACATATCTAAGGTAGACAAACGCTGTTGATTATATTGGTGGATCAGTGCCTTTTGTTCGGTGCTCACACTACCTAGCCAGTCCTTAAACTGCCCTTGAAGGTTTTCATCCGCCTCTTGTTGCAGTTGTTGCTGGGATTTACCCGCAAACTCTTTGACTAACTCCTGCTCATCTTGACGCAATTTAGCAAGGATTTGCTTCACCTGAACATCGTTCAGCGATTGGATGATAGGTAACAACTCTGGCAAAGCAAACTCAAACAATCTAAACCAATGCCGTTTAGCAATATCCACATGCTCAGCCCACAGCAGTGGCGTTAACGTGTTAGTTTTAATGAGAGTTTCGATTTCAGTTAACTGGACTACATAGTGGGATAACTCTTTAGATTGATGCCATAGAACAAACTTTTCGATCAGCGCATCGAATGCCTCTTGCTGGGCGTCGTCTAAGGTAACATAGTCCTCCTGCTCCCAACCTATGGCCCAGTCGATAAAATGGTAACTGAGTTTAGTCGAACACGCCGTTAGCCCTAACAATAACACCAGTAGCAACACGCTTTTTTTCATACAGAGTAATCCATCCTAGACATATTTTTTTAAGACATTGGAACTGATATAAAAGTTGCTTGGGTATATACCATTGTTTTTGTAAATAAGCGTGACAATCAATCGCTACGAGATTTGCGGCCAAAAAAAATCGAACCAAGCAATATACTCACCATGGCCGCTTGGGTCCGTTTGCCGCGCCGCCATTAAGAGCGCCCAGTAACAGGCCAATACCCAGTACATTTCAATGGCTGCGGGCACGGCAAATATCGCCTCCGCCGTTAAATAAGGATGTTTGACCAGATATTGCTGCACCAAAAAATGTTGCTGCAAAGGGGTTAAGGCATGGGTGGCCAGCACAGTCGCTAGCTCACACAGGGGATGCGAAGCCGTTGCATACTCAAAATCGATGCAATATAAACGCTTATCTTTAAGCAACAAATTATGGGGGTTGAGATCTCTATGGCAAAACTGTGCCTGGAGTAAGCAGCCTGCCAAAGTGTCTGTCCAGCGCTGAATATCAGCTTGGATCCCCAGCAGTTGAGTGGCTCGCTCGTACCAGTCGCCCCCAATTTGGCTTGACTCGCCCTCGATGGGAGATGGTGCCATAAAGGTCAGCATCTTCCGGTGATATTCCTGCCACTGCTCGGTTATGCTGATCCCATAGGGGCCCTTGGGTAGATCCCGTAATTGCAGCAATAACGTCAGTAACAACCTATGGGCTTGATTAGGATGCGAGTCATTTAGAGGGTCATGCTCAAATGCTAATGGCAAGTGATGCAGTGAATCTTGGCCCTGTAAAAAATCCGCCGCACTACACAATCCCTCTAATGCTTGCCAAGGCAGGGAATGCTTGCGTGATTGACCATAGTTCTCAATATTTGCTTCGATAATGTCGCCTTCAATGACATCACTCTTAATAAATGCACTGAGGTAATAACGTTCATCTTCACTCACCCATAGCAGCTCGGGAGCCAATTTGGCGTTCGCTAAGTGTCGCCAATAGAAGCGCTCCTGCGTCCTAGAGCAAAAACTGTCCGCCGCATCGGCATTGAGGCGAAAAACATACTCTGCCGTAGGCGTTGAGATCCTATAGTTGTGATTGCTCAAGCCACCCGACAATTCACTGATATGATTGATTTTATCGAGCCCTGCGGCTTTTAATATAGGCAACAGTTTTTGAAATGGTTCACTCAATGTTTGCTCCATACGCTTAGCCCTAATAGTGAGTCCTATACTCAATCCGTGGGCTGGGCTTGTTTTAAGATCATTGGCTTAAATCATTAATTTAGGACATTGACCCCACGGGCATCTGCTAATGCCGTGCGCCATAGGAAATATCCGACCACAGCGAGACCCACATAGAGCACAAAGAGTAGTGATGTCAGCATCAGTCCCTTACTGAGATAGAGATAAATTGACACTAGATCGATTACCACCCAATAGAGCCAATTCTCAAGCACTTTTTTCGCCACTAAATAGGTCGTCATCACCGCAAAGCAGGTCGTCGCCGCATCCAAATAGGGAAATGCCGCTTGAGTATAAGTCGCCATACCATGGCCAATAAACAAGGATATCAAAGTTGTTATGGCAATCAATTTCAAGTGGGTTTTTAACGGCCAAGTCGTGACTTTGACCCCCTGATGTTTATCACCGCCCTGTGTCCACAGCCAATAACCATAGAGTGCCATCGCCATATAATAGACATTGAGCACAGACTCCATCAGCAATGCCACCTTCCAAAACAACACAGTGTAAATGGCCGTGCTAGCAAACGCCGCCGCCCAGCACCACACGCTCGCCTTTATCGCCAGTAGCAAATAGGCCATAGCCAAGCATACGGCTAAGGCTTCCCATGCTGTCATCACATGGACTTCCCCTAAGGCCGCATTAATGCTGTCGACCAGCGTAAACCATAAATCTGTCATTGGTGGTTCTCGTATTACACACTGACTATGCTAGGTTCTAGGTTCTAGGTTCTAGGTTCTAGGTTCTAGGTTCTAGGTTCTAGGTTCTAGGTTCTAGGTTCTAGGTTCTAGCAAAGATAAAATCCCGTTATTCACTATGGGCTAAATTTAATTCACCACCGATAAACTTACATACAAACACTGCCTTGCCCCACTTTTCATGGGCGGCTTGCATCTCAATGGCCAGCATGGCCATCACATCTTGATATTCACCGCACACTTGAGTGGCCATGGCATTAGTGACGCGTTCAATATTGGTATAACTGTCCACTCGGCCAATAAACCATTTGATCGGATCGAGATAGTTTTCATTAAAGGGGTACATGCTAATTTCTGCGGTAAGCTTCATTTCGGTTCCTTAAATTTCTCAACACTGACGCTGTGGCACCCATAGCACCACAGCGCAAGTTATTCTTGCGATTACATAAATTTGACGTTGACAGTCACGCCGAGTTGGCGGGGATCGCCATAACGAATATATTGCTTTTCCGCCCAGCCATTATCGGGTTCGTTACCAAAATAGAAGCCACGCACACCGTATTGCTCGTCGAATAAGTTACGGCCCCAGAGGTAAGCGGACCACGCATTGGCCTCATAACCCACACGGGCATTCACGATAGTGTAGGGTTCGGAGCGGGAATCATTGCTGTCAGAGTAATAGAATTCACTCTTACCGCTGAGGTTAAGGTTAGCAAACCAACCCGAGTTACCACGGAAAGTCCCACCAAGGCTGTAGGTAAAATGGGGCGAATGGGCTAAGTCTCGACCGGTGAGATCCACCTCTGTGCCGTATTTATCCTGATACTGATAGTCACCATAGGCGGTTTCTAACCAACCTAGGCTGGAGTAAAGCTGCAGATTATCGGTGGCATACCAAGTCGCATCCAGCTCTGCACCATAGTTATTCGAGCTACCAGCATTTTCGGTGTAAAGGATAAAGCGCTGCGGTTTATCTGGATCTTGCTGGGAGGCGGCGACCTGTTGATCTTGCCTATCCATGTAAAACAGCGCGAGATTAGTATCGATAAGCCCTTCTAGCCAACGGGATTTCAGGCCAATTTCATAGTTATATAATGTCTCAGTATCAAACTCTTTCTTATCGTTTAGCTCGACGGGTAAGGTCATGTTAAAACCACCCGCCTTATAGCCACGGGCCACTCTAACGTAAGCATTATGGGAGTCGCTTAGCATTTTACTCAGCGCAATATGACCCCCCCCACATGGTTTCGCTCGGATCAAAGTTATCCTGATTGGTATCGGAGTAATGGCTATTGCGCTGCTCTACACGCAACCCAATGGACAACGCATAATCCGAGCCCAGATCCGTATCGAGCTGACCAAAGAGCGCATAATTGGTCGCTTCATACTCTGAGTCTAAAACCTCATCTGGCCAAGCGTTATACTCGGAATACAATTGGTTATCTTCTTTCAAATTCATGGCATACACGCCAATGAGCCAATCAGTACTCTGTGCAAAAATGCGGCCTTGCTCCGTGGAACTTAAACGAAACTCTTGGGATAGGGTCTTGCGCTGGCCGGTTTTGTCCCAAAAATAATCGTACTGGCAGGGGCTAACGCTTCCTTCATCTTCACATTGCTTGGATGCCCAATATTCTGGGTTCGCCCAATCGCCATCGTAACTGTATTGGTGATCGGTATCAGCAAAGGAAGTTAACGAGGTCAGCTCAAAGTTTTCTGCGCCAGAATAGGTTGCTTTAAAGCCTGCGCCTGTGGTGCGCTGGCTATCGACACCGGGCTCATCCGAGAGGGTTTCTTTAGGATTATTGGTTAAACTCCACACATCATAGCCATTGTCGAAATCGGCGTGCAACAGCGTTAAATCCAATTGCAGATCGTCAGTCGCGTACCAACGCAACTTAACACGGCCCGTAAATTCATCACGGCCATTCGTGTCATCACGCTCTAGGTACAGATTATCGCGGTAACCATTTTGTTGATGTTGCTGCAAAGAGACTCGGTATAGCAGCTTGCCAGAATCCGTTAATGGGCCTGAGCTATAACCGCTAAAGGTACGTAAATCATCATTCCCGAGGGACACTTCAGCGCCGTGTTCGAATACATCTGTTGGGTCATTACTCTTTAAGTAAATCAAGCCCGCTAAGGCATTTGCACCATAACGTGTCCCCTGTGGACCACGTAACACTTCGACTTGCTGAAGATCGTACATACTCGACACCATACCGATACCGGATAAATCGATATCATCTATGATGTAACCCACGGAAGAATTGGGTGCACCTTGATATTGTTCCTGCTCGCCTACTCCGCGTATTTGAAAATACTTCGGCCGAGAACTCCCACCAGACCAGTTAACGTTAGCAATAGAATTAAGCACATCCTCGAAATGCTGGGCGCTTTCATCCTGGATCTGCTGGGCATCGATCAGGGTAACGCTTGAGGGCATTTTCTCTAAACTGGCACTGCGAAAATCCGCCGTCACCACCATGACTTCCATCTCAGTGGTAGGATCGGGTTTATCGATAGCATCGGTTTGGGCAAATGCGGATGTGCTAAGCGCGGCGGCAATGGCTAAAGCCAAGGGCGCTCTCATGAAAAGCTGAGTGGAAACTTGATTTTTACAGTTAAACATAGGACCTCAAATATCTAGTTTGAGATCCGGCAACGAATAAGCGATTCAGAAGTGTGCTGTTGATTGGCCCATTCCTACGCCGGTATTAGCCGGATCAGGTTCTAAGGGTTCGTCGGATGACATCTCAGTCTGCAGTACACGGTAAAGTGAACTCGCTGCAAACACCCCTTGGCGGCGCCTAGTATACATGAGTAATGGGATAGGATGACACACTTATGTCATAAAATGAAAAATGCCAGCAACGCCGGCATTTTTAAACCTCACCTAAGCTTAATAGGAATAGGTTTCACGCACATACACATCAAATTTCACCGCTTGGGCATTTGGAGCGACGCCAGACACTTGCAGTTGTTGTTTCCCGTGGAGTTTCACCGACTTCCAACTACTTGCCTCGTCTTCGATGGTAAAACCACTGGCATCATACCAAGTGAATTTATATTGCACACGCATATCGCTAGAGGACTTGCTGACGATTAGCGCAGAGCCTTGAATTAAATCCCCCACCCGGCGGGCATCGACACTTTCAAGGGCGATATCTTGGGCAAAACTATGACTGTCGATACGGGTCTCACCCTGTGAGCTTACGGAAATCCCCGCCGTATCCGAGGCGCAGCCACCAAGGGTCAGTGCGGCGGCCAGTATCAATCCGGTATAGATGTGTTTCATCTTATTTCCCTCTTTAATCAATCAGAAAGTGTGCCCTTGCCGTGGCAATCAATTGCTTACGGTTAGTCTGCCAACAATTGATATTGACGTTAGCGACCCGTCGCCCCTGACGAGTGATACGGCATTCGGCAAAACTGTCCTTATGCAGACCCGCACGCAGATAATCGATAGAAAAATCGACGACTTTAGGCACTTTTGCCGTTTGCATAAACACCATTAACTGCACTATTGCCGACATTTCCATAAAACCCGCGATCACACCACCGTGAATGGCGGGTAAGACAGGGTTACCTATATTGTCATCTTTAGCTGGCAGTTTAAAAATTAATTCATCGCCAAAACGCTCAACCCGCATTCCGATAAACTTAGCGTAAGGAACGTGCTCGAGTAGGTGCCCAAAATCATTGAGCTCGGTTGCCCGTTTCACTATGCCTTGCACATCGAGGGGCGTTTTACTCTCGATAACGGCTTTATTGGCAACGTTCACGCTTGGGTTTATTGGCTCGGTCCCAAGTGGGTGTTTATTTGAGCTCATCACTTTCTCCCTGAGCTGGCACAGCTTCTCCCATCAATGCTTGCCGAAAGGCATCACCGACCATTTCAGGGCTAATGCGCATAAATGATCCCACAGCATGGGCGATAGGGTCGTCAATACTGTCCTGATAGGCAATGGCGCGGGTAAAAGCGATATTGGATGACAGCTTATAGCACTCAGCAAAACCATACACTGGCTTATCGGGCTGTGCTGGCTTCATATAATCCACCCGTAAATCTAAGGTGGGTGAGATCTCTAACGACTGATATTTGTGATAAATTGCACTCACCACCGCACTGCCACAGGCGGTATCCATCAAGGTCGTGATCACGCCGCCGTGGATAACGCCCGTATCGGGGTAACCAATTAATTCGGTGCTGTAGGGCAATTCAATCAGCACATGGTGCTCACTCGCCTCGAGTACCTTTAACCCAAGGCGACGGCACTGGGCTAATTGATCCACAAACCGCTGTGCCATCTGAGTCAATGGGAAAAACTCTGGGTTTAATTTCATCGGCCTTGGCTCAACATGGGACCCAATGGCTCTCCGCCCACGAGGTGAATATGTATATGGTACACTTCCTGTCCGCCATGTTGATTACAGTTCATGATCAGTCGATAACCGTCTTTCGCAATACCCGCTTCCGCCGCCAATTTGGCCGCAACCGTCATCATTCTGCCAAGTGCGGGCTCATCTGAGGCTTTCATCTCGTTCGCCGTTGGAATTAAATGATTCGGTACGATCAAAATATGGGTCGGCGCCTTAGGGGAGATGTCTCTAAAGGCGGTGACGAGATCGTCTTGATACAGGATATCGGCTGGAATTTCGCGGCGAATAATTTTGCTGAAAATCGTTTCTTCGGCCATGGGGGATCCTCCTTGGGTTGGTTGGCATAGTATACTAGCAATTCAACGCTTTGTGTCTCCAGATATTTTGTGTTGCATTTGCCAGTTGTCGGTATTTTTGGCAGCATGACGCCCATTAGCATTCCTAGGTTTTGCAGGATAAATTATGATCCATTACCAAATAACCCCCGTCGATCCGAAAGCCCATTTATTTGCCGTTACCATGACGGTATCCGAGCCCAAAGCAGTTCAAGTATTCAGTCTTCCCGCTTGGTTACCCGGCAGTTATATGGTGCGAGATTTTGCCAAAAATATTATCGAACTCAAGGCAACAGACGAAACGGGCCACCCCTTAAACTTAAACAGCTCGATAAACAGACCTGGTCGATTGACAATAACAGCACCGAAATCACCCTGAGCTATCAAATTTACGCTTGGGATCTCTCGGTGCGAACCGCCCACTTAGACATGACCCATGGTTTCTTTAACGGCAGCAGTGTTTTTTTAGCCGCCCACGAATTTGAAGACACTTTACACACTGTCACTATGGCTCCACCTGCAGAATCCACATTAAGCGAATGGCGCCTTGCCACCAGCATGACCCGCACTAGCGGAGACGAATTCACCTTCGGCCAATTTTGTGCCGAAAGCTATGATGAATTGATCGATCATCCGGTGGAAATGGGGTTATTTACCCTAGGGAGTTTTGATGCCTGTGGCGTGCGGCACGATATTGTACTCAATGGTCGTCACCGCGCTTGTATGCCAAGACTTTGCCAGGATTTAAAGGCGATTTGCGAGTATCAAATCACGCTTTTTGGTTCCCCCGCGCCCTTCAAACGCTACCTGTTTATGACCACGGTATTGGATAATGGCTTTGGTGGTTTAGAACACAGGGCATCGACCGCGCTAATGTGTTCACGCAAGGATTTGCCCCTTTCGATGGATGCTCCCATCAATAACGACTATCGCACCTATTTATCCCTGTGCAGCCACGAATATTTCCATAGCTGGAATGTTAAGCGTATTAAACCCGAGTGTTTCTTACCCTATCGACTCGAGGCCGAAACCTATACAAACCAGCTTTGGGCCTATGAAGGCATCACCTCCTATTACGATGATTTTCTCACCTATCGTGCGGGACTCGTCGATGAACAAAGCTATTTAGATATGCTCAGTGAAACCTTTACCCGTGTTTATCGCAGCCCAGGACGTTTCAAGCAAAGTATTAGGGACTCGAGCTTTAACGCTTGGACTAAGTTCTATAAACAGGATGAAAACGCCCAAAATGCCATCATCAGTTATTACACTAAAGGCGCCCTGTTTGCGCTGTATTTAGATCTCACATTGAGAAGTGAAACCCAAGGTAAATACACCCTCGATGAGGTGATGAAAATTTTATGGCAGGAATATGCCCTGCAAAATAAAGGCACAACTGACGACTGTCACCAGCGGATAGTCGAGCGCCTGCTAGGCCGTGATTGCCAAGATCTATTTAGCTACTTAGATAATACCGACGATATTCCGCTCGCCCCACTACTGGCTGAATTTGGTGTTGGCTTTACCCTTCGTTCCAGTCAAGGCGCCCAAGATGTTGGTGGTAATCAAACTAAGGGCTACGACATTGCCTTTGGTGCTAAGACACAATCAGCTCCTTTGGGCTTAAAAATTGTCACCGTCACCCAAGGAAGCCCGGCTCATCTTGCAGGATTAAGTGCGGGGGATATATTGATCGCAGCGGATAATCTGCAAGTAACGGGACAATTTGAAGCGCAGTTGCAACAGTATCCACTCGGACAACGTTTGCCATTGCACTGGTTTAGACGGGATGAATTAATGACAGCTGAATTGGTTATCGCAGCGGCACCTAAGGATACTGTTGCATTATCAATTACCAATAAAGATAAACTTATCGCTTGGCTTGGCCGTTAAACAACATCAGACAAAAGGGGCAATGCCCCTTTTGTCTGATGCAAAACACCGAGCGGAATGTATCAACGAAAAAGCACACTAAGTTGTTATACAACTACATCGTGCAGATAGGTCTGGGCCCATGCAATTGCTTGACCGCGACTGGACACGCCAATCTTGCGAAATACACGGTATAAATGGGTTTTAATCGTACTTTCACTGACAAATAACTGATTCGCAATATCAAGATTAGTACTACCCGATAAAAGGGCCTGTAACACCTCTCGCTCGCGGATGGTCAAAGGCTCTGTATCTTCAAATAGTCCAAAGTCATCATTGACTCCGTTAGCGAGTTGAGGGGGGATCACCCTATGACCACGCAGTATATTAGAAAGACCTAAGCTAATTTCCGTTAAACCTGCATCGAGATAAAACACACCTGCTGTCGTCGCTGCCTGCATTAAAAACCGCGCATCCACCAGTTTCGGGAATTGAATATAAACCACCCGTACACTCGGTTGTTCGCGGGCAAGCAATCGTTGAAATTGATAGGCTTTTTGTAAATCGACCGTGGCAAGATCTATCACCACCATAGAAGCTTGGTTATCTTTGATATGCTCACACATGCCATCGGGATTGACTTGTGATAACTTCACAAGAAATTCCTGTGGCCAACGCCCTGCGAGTAACTCCATTAGAAGTTGTGATCTTGACACTACAATCCAATGTAATATTTTGAACATCCTGCTCACTCCCTGTCTGGTTAACGTTTATTTATTTTTGAGAACTCAACAGACTCTCAATACCACTTCAACATCCGTTCAATAGACCTCCGAGTCTATTGGTTTACGATATTAGCATTAGATAAAACAGATTCAAAAGACTTACTAAAAAAATATTTACCGTACGCAAATCAAAAGCTTCTGCAACTTTCAACTGTATTACTCTCAATCAGAAGCCTTAATTTAAACTGAAAAAACGGCTGTATTTTAAAAAAAGCGTAAAATCGCCTCAATAGATAGCCCTATAAGGAAATGCGATGTCCAGCAACAAACCAATCCCCCTTGAGATAAAATCCTACACAGTATGGGACAGACCCACACGATTATTCCATTGGATCAACGTCATTCTGGTACTCGCCCTCACCTTAGTGGGTGGTATTATGATGTATAAAACTGAATTAGGTATAACAGAGCTATCGGGCAAAATTGGCTTAAAAACCTTACATGTTTATATCGGCTATGGATTTGCATTAAACCTACTCGTACGTCTTGTCTGGGGCTTTATCGGCAATAAATATGCCCGTTTCAGCCATATGTTTCCCAACACCAATAGCAAAAGCGAATTACAGGCTTACAAGACAGAGTTAGCGGCGGGGAAGACTCCACAGTACTTAGGTCATAATCCGAAAGGGAAATTTGCCGTATTCGCCATTATGCTGCTATTGGTTATCATCATGCTAACGGGATTATTTCGTGCAGGAACAGATATTTACTATCCTCCACTGGGCAGCACCATCCAAAGCTATCTTGCCGATACTAATGTCGATCCTGCTGGCTTAAAACCCTATGATGATGCTGGGGTCAATGCAGAAAAAGCCAGTGCGATTAAACCGATTAAAGGGTTAGCGGGTGAAATTCACATCTATGGAGTCTATCTATTGTTGTTGCTGATTTTATTGCATCTATTTGCAGTGATTTATACCGAAGTTAAACGTCAACCGGGAATTATTTCAGCCATGTTTTCAGGCAATAAACTTATCCAAGGGCAGCCTAAGGACGAGTGAGTCATAGGTTCTTAAAAAAACGCCAGCGATTCGCTGGCGTTTTTTTATTTAGATTGTTGGTGTTATCCAACAGCACTAAATATTATTTTTTCAGGATAGATTCTGGAGTGCGGCCGTCATCATGGCAGCTTTCGCAGGTCGGTTTTTGACCTACGTTCATATCGTGCACCGCATGGCAATCAGCACAAACTAAATTACCATCATGTGGCTTATGAACTTCGTCCATTTCAGAAAGCTTACCGTGACAATCTTGACACTGGGCAAACTCAAAAGCACCATCGGATGAAGGCGTACCATCCTTATGGCAGCTTTCACAGCCACCTGACTCAGCGTGGAAATCAGATAATTTTTGATCTGCTGCGAATGCGGTTGGCGACAGCGCTAACGCTGCGAGACTTGCCCCGAAAAGCGCACTTAATAGTTTTTTTGCTCACAATTGTATCCTCCAATGGCGATTGTCAGTGGAAATTCTTGTCAGGGTGACTTCCATCTCGCAACCTAAAGTAATAGCACGACTCGATTTAACTTAGCTAAGGATCGAATAATAAGCAACCCAGCTCTAAGCAAAGATAACTTTACCAAGATACTCAAGGGTAAAATGTGCGCTGTATCATGTAACCACATGCTTATATAAGAGTTTTACATTCATACAACCTAAAGGTTACATGGTAAAATGCCCTAGCTTTATGGATGAAAAAAGAAAAAGCCCACAAATAAAAATGGAGTTGGAAGCGTAGAATTTATTTGATAAGACTTAGCCCAGTGGAATACACGCAAATAACCTTCGTTCTTGAAGGCAAGCTCTCATCACTTTCACAGTAGCAATGTATTAGCCCACACCGAATGTCGAGGTCGCCAGAAGGATGCTTAAAAATCTTATTGAAACCATAAAAAACCACCATCACATCAACACGCAGGATGAGCTTGCAGCGTTACTGGCTAGAGATAGCGCACTTATGCAACAGGTTAAAACGGCAGATGCCAAGCATTGGGTGAATTTTACCAAACAGACGTTCGATGGTTGGTATTGTGTGTCAACGCCTCTGCTCACCACCTTCCATGTTTATTATCAAGAACGGGGGAAAAATATCTGGGGTGAGGATGTTTTTAGCAACCAAAGTGAAGCCGTTGCCGCGGTTATTTTTATGTCTGGCCTTTGGGACAGTGAATTCAATCCAACATCTTAAACCCATGACGGTCACACGTTAGCACACACTACGGCGATATTTAGGTGTGACGTTCTGCTCATCCCTGATTTTTAAACTTAAGAGGAGTAATCGCGATGGACTGGCTGATTATTGCATTCGCGGGCCTATTAGGCGGTATGCTCAATGCGGTAGCGGGGGGAGGCAGTTTTATCACCCTACTCGCATTAGTTTTTGTCGGTATCCCTCCCCTTGCTGCCAATGCCACAGGCACGGCGGCGCTGCTTCCCGGCTACCTTGCCAGCGCATGGCGCTTTAGAAAAGATATTGAATATCCCGCCGATCTTAGCCTTAAAAACCTCTGTATTATCGCAGCGGCGGGAGGATGCCTAGGCGCGGCCATATTACTAAATACCAGTGAACAGATTTTTGCCTATTTAGTCCCGTGGTTAATTTTGCTGGCAACTGGCGCGTTTATCGCAGGGCCTTGGCTATTGAAGAAGCGGCTAGCTGTTACAACCGTATCCACCACAACCCGCCCCCACTCGGCAGTCATCATACTGACTTTAGTGTGTATTTATGGTGGCTATTTTAATGGCGGCTTAGGGATCATTCTGCTCGCCACTCTAGGCCTAATGGGACAAACCCAATTACATGGCATGAACGGACTTAAAAATTTACTCTCCGCCCTACTTACCACCATAGCCGTTGCCTTGTATGTCACAGGTAATCTAATCGATGAACAGTATCTGCTATTGCTCACCATTATGGCCATTATCGGCGGTTATATAGGGGCCGTACTCGCCTACCGAATTCCCCAATCCCTATTGCGAGGTTTTATTGTCTGTGTCGGTTTAACCATGGCCGTAGGATTTTTTATGCGCTAATGGTGCACTCCGCTTTTTTGTGCACATAGATTTTGGAATTCTATTTTACGCGGATAAATTGCCCTTAAGTGACTGACTTGTTACTCTAAACCCTCATCTTGGAGAGCAGTGTTTTTAAGGAAAATAATGAAACTGAGCACCCTAAGCCTTGCACTGTGTCTGGTTGCAAGCTCGCTAGGAATTTTCACCCAGGCCGCTAGTGCCACAACAATCAGCGTTAAAACTGAAGTGGTCAATATTCGGGTAAACACCATAGCTGAAGGGTTAGAAAATATCTGGGGCATGGCATTTTTACCCGATGGCAGCATATTAGTCACTGAACGTACAGGAAGAATGCGCATTATCAGTACCACTGGAAAAGTAGGTGAACCTTTAACGGGTTTACCGCCAATCGTTGCCAAGGGACAAGGCGGTTTGCTCGATGTAGTACTTGCACCGGATTTTGCCAGTAGCCAAAAAATCTATTTCAGTTATACCGAACCCGGCGAAGGTGATTTAAGCGATAGCAACAGCACAGCGGTCAGTTTTGCCACACTCAATGGGAACAAACTTGAAAATCTCACCCGTGTATTTAGTCAGCAACCCAAAATAAACAGTAACCACCATTTTGGATCTCGCCTCGTGTGGGCGCCGGATGGCACGTTATTTATCACCCTAGGCGATCGCTACAGCGAGAAAGATAGCGCGCAAACTTTAGACAATCATCTAGGCAAAGTGGTGCGTATTCATGCCGATGGGTCAGTGCCTAAGGATAACCCCTTCGTTAATACGACAGGTGCCTTGCCGGAGATTTGGTCAATTGGTCATCGCAATATGCAAGGTGCTGCAATTAATCCTAATAGCAAAGTATTGTGGACTGGTGAGCATGGGCCGCAGGGCGGCGATGAGCTTAATATCGATCAAGGGGGCAAAAATTATGGCTGGCCTGTGATTACCTATGGTGAAAATTACGGTGGCGGCAAAATAGGCGAAGGCACCCACAAGGTTGGAATGGAGCAACCTAGCTACAAGTGGATTCCCTCGATAGCCACCGCGGGCTTTATATTCTACACAGGCGATAAATTTCCACAGTGGCAAAATAATATTTTACTCGCCAGCCTAAAGGAAAAACACTCGTACGCTTAACACTTGATGGCGACAAAATTATTAAGGAAGAACGCCTGCTGAAAACCGAACTCGGCCAACGCTTGCGCTCAGTTGTGCAAGGGCCCGATGGACTGATTTATCTGGTTACCGACGAGGCTAATGCAAAAATCTATCAGTTATCACCGCAGCCATATTAACCAATAGAATCAATAGGTAGCCAGTTAAGGGATGAAATGACTACAGACAAAACTCAAAGATGTCTCTTTTCCCTGCATAAGTGACGAGGACATGTTGATGAACGCATTTCAGATTAAACTCGCTGAAATACAAGATATTAAGGCAATAGCAAATTTACTATTGCAGCTTGGATATAGTGCAACTCCAGAACAATTACAAAAGTATCTTGGAAAAAGTGATAGAACGGATGAAATTTATATCGCCGAGGAAAAAGGCACCATTATTGGCTTAATAAGCTTGATCTTCTTTGACTATTTTCCTTCGCAGCAAAAGATTTGCCGTATCACTGCACTCGTGGTGACAGAGAGCAATAGAGGTTCGGGCATAGGAACGCAACTAATCCGCTTTGCCAAAGCAAGAGCACATGAATATGGTTGTAGCAAACTTGAGGTTACTACTTCAATGCGCAGGGAAAAAACACAGGCCTATTATGAAGCCATAGGGTTTGAAAAAACCTCTTTCCGCTATATTCAAGATATTGACCATTCTTGATCATCAATCATCTATAAAAATAGGCGCTTAAGTCATCTTAAGCGCCTATTTAGTGCAAGATTTAAAAGGCTAACAATCCACTCAACTTAAACGAATCACTGTTAATCCTGCGTGAGCTCCTTTTCTAACTGTTGGGCGATGGCCTCGGGCGAACCACTGTTACGGGCGAAAAGGCCGTATGCTGAGGGGATCACAAAAATAGTGAATAGAGTTGCTAACAAAATTCCCGATAGCACAACAACACCAATCACAAAACGGGTTTCTGCACCTGCGCCCGCAGCCAATACTAAAGGCACCGCACCAGCGGCTGTGGTTATGCCCGTCATTAAAATGGGCCGTAAACGCTGGCAGGACGCTTGGATAATGGCACGATCAAAGTCCACGCCCTTATCCCTAAGTTGGTTAGCAAATTCAACAATTAAAATGCCGTTTTTAGCCGCCAAACCGACCAACATAATAATACCAATCTGACTGTAGATATTGAGACTCTGCCCAGTAAACCACAGTCCAATCAAGGCTCCTACTGTAGCGAGTGGCACAGTCAGCATAATCACCATAGGATGAATATAACTTTCAAACTGCGCGGCTAAGACGAGGAATACAATCCCTAATGCCAGTAGGAATACAAAGTACATGGAACTGCCCGACTCTTGGTAGTCGAGGGATTGCCCCTTGTAACTGATCACCGCTTCTGCAGGTAAATAGGCTCGTGCCAATTGATTCATATAATCAAGGGCCTCACCTAGGCTATAGCCATCTGCCAAACTGGCTTCGATGGTGATAGCCCGCATGCGATTATAGCGATTGAGCGAACTGGCATCGGCAAACTCTTCCACTGTCACTAGGTTAGAGAGTGGAACTAGCTCCTTACTGCGTTCGGAGCGCACATAGATATTTTGCAGATCGGCGGCGGTATTTTGATTACTGCGCTCACCTTCCACTACCACATCGTACTCTTCGCCATCACGCATAAAGGTGGTGACTAGACGCGAGCCAAGCATAGATTCTAAGGTACGACCGATATTGGAAATTGACACCCCAAGGCTTGCCGCTCTATCCCGGTCGATCACAACCCGCAGCTGTGGTTTTGTCTCTTTATAATCGTGATCCACTCCGAGCAGTTGTGGCTTTTCCGCCGCTTTTTCCATCATAATATCGCGCCAGCGGGCAAGCTCTTCATAACTTGGACCGCCAATCACAAACTGCACGGGTTTACCCACGCCGCGGCCAAAGGCTTGGCGCATCACAGGAAACGCCTGTACGCCAGCTAAATCAGCGAGACGTTTGTTAATATCGCCAATCACTTCCTTCACCGGACGGCGCTGTCCCCAATCCTCCAACACGACAATCGCCATACCATTAGAGAAGTCAGCGGCGCGACCAAAACCACGGGGAGCACGGATCAATAGTCGTTTTATATCGCCCGAATTAACCAATGGCATCAAGCGATTTTCCACTTCGTTCATATAGGATTCAATATATTCATAACTCGCGCCCTGCGGACCATTGACCATCAGAAACAACGAACCTCTGTCCTCTTGGGGGGCAAATTCCTGCGGCACTTTCTGCGCTAAGAAAACACTGCTACCTAAGGCACACAGCACCAGAATCGACATCAACATTGGCCGAGCCATCGCGCCTTCCAGTGTGCTTTGATAACCATTGGAAATTCGAGTCATGATGCCATCGACCTTACGCACCAACCATGAATCCTGCGCGGCGGGTTTCAGCAATTTCGAACACATCATAGGGCTCAAGGTTAGGGCCACAATACTGGAGAAAATTACCGCGGCACTCATGGTCACGGCAAACTCTTTAAACAGCTTACCTAAGTCACCCTCTAGGAAAGTGATCGGCATAAATACCGCCACCAGCACTAACGTCGTTGCAATAACAGCAAAGGCCACTTCCCGCGCACCGAGAAATGCAGCTTTTAAGGGCGAATCCCCTTCTTCAATACGGCGGTGAATGTTTTCTAACATCACAATCGCATCGTCAACCACCATGCCGATGGCGAGGATCATCGCAAGCAACGTCAGTAAGTTAATGGTGTAACCGAGCGCATAGAGCACGATAAAAGTACCGAGCAATGACACAGGGACTGTAATCGCGGGGATCAACATGGCGCGCACGCTGCCAAGGAAGAGGTAAATCACGATAATCACGAGGATCATGGCCGTTAACAGGGTTTGATACACTTCCTTAATTGAAGCTTCAATAAACACTGAACTGTCATAGCTGCGTTTAATCGACATACCCGCGGGTAGGGTTGGGTTGATTTTATCGACTAAGGCATTGACCGCTCGTGCAACTTCTAAGGTGTTGGCGGTCGATTGCTTCGATACCCCAAGCCCTATCATGGCCTCTTTGTTACCGCGGAACATGATGCGCTCTTCTTCAGAGCCAATTTCCACTTTAGCCACATCACCCAATTTGACTAAATAACCGTCTTTTCCTTGGGAAATCACCAGATTAGCAAAATCCTCCGCGGTGCGATAACTGCGCTCTAAGCGCACGGTAAAGTGGCGTTCCTTAGACTCTATCGAACCTGCAGGCAATTCGACGTTTTCCGCCCGCAGTGCCGCTTCAACATCGGCAACCGTTAAACTGCGTGAAGCTAAGGCTTGCCTGTCGAGCCATACCCGCATGGCGTAAACCTTGCCGCCACCGATACGGATCATCGACACACCATCGACCACAGACAAACGGTCGGATAAATAGCGACGGGTGTAGTCGGTGAGCTCAAGGGTCGTCATCTGATCCGACACTAGGTTGAGCCACATAATCACTTCATCGCCACCATTGGCCTTCTGCACTTCTGGAGGATCGGCTTCCTCTGGCAGGTTATCGAGCAGGCCCGAAATTCGGTCACGAACATCGTTAGCCGCATCTTCAATATTGCGGCTGATATCAAACTCTAAGGTCACCTGTGAACGACCATCGCTGCTCGATGAACTCACATGGCGAATGCCTTCTACTCCGCTGATCCTGTCTTCAATTAACTGGGTAATCCGGCTCTCAACCACGGCGGCACTGGCGCCGCGGTAGTTAGTTTCTATCGACACTATCGGCGGATCGATATTGGGGTATTCCCGCAGGGGCAATTTATCAAAAGCCACCAGACCAAAGGCCACCAACAGCAAGCTGATAACCGAGGCAAAAACGGGGCGCTTAACTGAAAGATCTGTCAGGATCATACACTTGGCTCCGCATTGGCATCGGAAAGATAGCTAAACTTTTCAGCCAATTCGGTTTTAACCACATCGCCTGGGTGCACTTTCAGTAGGCCGCGGATCACCACATTTTCACCAATCTCTAAGCCACCGAGGATTTCCACCCAACCGCGGGTACGAATACCAATGGTGACCTGTTTACGCTCAATCACATTGTCTTTATTCACACTGTAGACAAAATGATTGTTCTGGATAGGAATAATGGCCGACTCCGGCAACATCATCGCTTCGCGGCTACGTTTGATAAGCTTAACCTTCATCAGCATGCCGGGTAGTAAACGCAGATCCGGGTTGGGAATTTCGGCGCGCACTATCACGGCACGGGTAGTAGGGTTCACACGACTGTCAATGGATGTCACCACCCCCTTGAAGGTAACATCAGGAAATGCCACGGCTTTGGCTTCGACCAATTTACCGGGGAGCAGATCTTGAATAAAACGCTCAGGAACCGAAAAATCCAGTTTAATCGTAGAGATATCATCGAGTGTGGTAATTTCGGTACCCGGGGTCACTAAGCTACCCACACTCACTTGGCGCAGCCCTAGCCGGCCATTAAAAGGCGCTAGAATACTACGATCATTAAGGGATGATTGCGCCTGCTCAAGTTCAGCGCGGGTAGTGTCGATTAAGGTTTGTAGGCGATCACGCTCTAACTCGGCCACAGTGCGACTGGTGACCAGTGAGCTTATTCGATTAAATTCCCGTTGATTATCACTCACCTTCACTTGGGCGGCTTTCACTTGGGCAATTTGCTCTGCATTTTGTAGCTGTACCAGTAAGTCCCCTTTCTTAACTATGTCGCCGTCGTCAAATTTCAACGAGATCACGACATCGGTGACTTTAGGCGTAATAGTCACAGACTCATAGGCCTTGTTGGTGCCTATGGCTTCAACTTCATCACGTACAGGCGCCATTGCTGCGGTAGCAATCACTACATTGGGCACGAGTTTAGTCTTGGCCTTCTCTATCCCTTGGGGTTGCATGGCTTGATATCCAAACCATGCCGACGCCAAAATGGCGATTGTTATAATAATTTTTTTCATCTGGCTTCCAAATGATGAAGACTCGCATTGATGACGGCTAGTTTACCCACTCATATCATCACATCAATACGTTTTACTTTTTCTTACAAATTACGGCCATAGCGCAAAAAATGTGTAAATGTTTATCTTTAGCACTAAAAATGAGATACGGCATCTGGAAATTGCACAATAACGAGATGGTGTAGTGATTAAAGCTAAGTATCTTAAAATGACCGTATGTTAAAACTAAAACCACTTAAAAAATACTGGTATAAAAAGTGGAAAAATAAAAACTGTTTTGATTTGGATAAACCGCGCTTTCTGGATCTCGGACAATAAAAAAGGGCGATGATCGCCCTTTTTAGCCTTGAGATAGGATTAACGTAACTTACGTTCTTCCTTCATCAGGTTCGACAATGATTGATGCACACTCGTAATCACATCCTTATCGAGTGGCTTATCCTCGGCGTCTCGTATAAAGAGTTTAGTCTCTTCAGGCGTATCACCATCTTCGAGCAGCAAACGGTAATTGCCTTCTTTTAGGGATAATTTATCGTCACTCCAGAGCGAGCTCCAGAAGCCTGAGTTATCTGAAAACTTGATGAAGTATAATCCTTTAGCACTATCCATATCGGAAATTTCAAAGCCCATTTCCGGCAGTACGATTCGCAAACGATCCCATACTTGTTTGTAAGGCGCTTTGGCTGACCAATAAGCGGCACCGTCTTCTGGTGCGACTAAATCGACATTAATACCTAAGGTTTGCTTCAAACGGTTGGCTTGGATCACTTGTTCACGTTTGATACTCATATAAGCAATGGCGCTGTTAAGCATATCGATAGTGTATCGCTGCTTGTCTTCACCGCTTAACAGGACTTCTTGCGCTTTATCGTCATAAAACTCTTCGTGTTCCGCTAAGTGGATCACGATATTAGCAGTACGACCATGGGGACGAGTTTCCACATCAAAACGGTAACGTTGACGTAGTAGGTAAATCTTATCTGAACCCCACATGCTCGACTCGATCACCTCCTGACTTTCAATCCAGTCGGTTTCGATACTACCCTGTTCAAAATTGCGGCTACGCACAGGAATAGACTGCTTCGCGAGGAAACCATCAAGATTGGTGAAGATTTCCTGTTTTAAGTCCACACTGTTGTCGATAGATTCGACCACAATTTTGATGTTATCGCTGCCCTCTTCCACATGGGTTCCTTCTGCCATTGGCAGAACCTGCAGTGGCGGACGGATGTCCAGATTCTTACCCACCAGCGTAGGATTGGCTTTGGGGCCTATGGATGGCACTTCATATTCTTTATTGTAAGGTGGCGTTTTCAATCCCTCGGGGATCGTTAGCCTTGGCACTTGCTCAGCCTGAACATAGTCTTCACCACCGTTAGCTTGGCGACGCTCTAATGGCGAACTACAAGCTGCAACGGCAGCAACTAGGAACAGTGGGGTGACTTTCTTTAACATTAATTATTTAACCTCTATCTGGGCACGAGTCATTGCATCTAACAACAGACCATGACATTGCTCAGAAAGTTCAGTCAAAGGTAAACGAATATAGCCACATTCAATCAGCCCCATACGATGGGCGGCCCACTTCACTGGGATTGGATTGGCTTCGCAAAACAGTGTGCTATAGAGGCCACGCAATGGCTCATCGATGCTTGCCGCTAATTCGGTATTACCCGCAAGGGCCGCGTCGCACATGGCTTTAAAGGCTTTGGGCACTATGTTGTTGGCAACCGAAATCACGCCATTACCGCCAAGGAGTAAAAACTCCCTCGCCGTCGCGTCATCACCGCTGTACAACATAAAATCATTGCCGCATAACTCGCGTAAACGCTTAACGCGTGACACATCACCCGTGGCTTCTTTCACACCAATAATATTGCTAACGCCAACCAGTTCAGCCACTGTTTCGGGCTTCATATCAACCGCGGTGCGGCCAGGAACGTTATAGAGAATTTGTGGAATATCAGTGCTTGCCGCCACCGCTTTGTAGTGCGCGACTAAACCCTTAGGTGTCGGTTTATTGTAGTAAGGTGTTACGCCTAACATGGCGGCAACGCCCACCCTAGAGAGGGACTTGGTGAGTTCGACCGCTTCAGATGTCGCATTGGCGCCATTTCCACCAATGACAGGAATTCGGCCTGCGGCAAATTTCACCGTTTGTGCAACCACAGTCACATGCTCATTCATTGGCAGAGTCGCAGACTCGCCAGTCGTGCCCACGGCCACGATAGCATCTGTGCCTTGGTCTATATGGAATTCGACTAATCTTTCAAGACTTGCAAAATCTACTGAGCCATCACTGTTCATTGGCGTGATTAAGGCTACGATGCTTCCGTTTATCATCTGACTTTCCCCAAGATTTCAGGATTCGCTATGGTACTGATGCCAACCACTAATGACAAGCATTAACGGGGCTCTCAAATTGATTTAGTTATGGTAGCATTACATCCCGCACAAAAACTCGGCATTAACCCTGAGTTTTCGCTCCATGATATCGAAAAAGTGAGGAAAATTCATGACCAATTTCCTGGTCGTCACCGCAATGGGCGTAGATCGCCCTGGACTCGTAAGTAAACTCGCTCGGCTTGCCAGTGACTGTGACTGCGATATCGTCGACAGTCGTATGGCATTATTTGGTAACGAATTTACCCTGATCATGATGTTGTCAGGTTCGTGGGCATCAATAACGAAAATTGAAAGCATGCTCCCGAGTCTCAGTGTTGAGCTAGAGCTGATGACAGTGATGAAGCGCACCTCTAAACACACCCCGCAAAATTATGTTTCGCGCCTCGAAGTTCGCTTCACGGGCAAAGATCAGCGCGGCACGATGAAACGCATCACCCAATTTCTCGCTGATCGCTCGTTAGATTTAGCGGCGGTACGCTCCTATTCAGAAGAACTTCCGGATGGTGAGCAGACACAAAATGTATCGCTAACCATTAATATTCCTGAAAAAGTTGAGCTAGAAAAACTTGAACAGAGTATCTATCAACTCGCCCAAGAAATGGCGTTAGATTGCACCATTAAACGCATGCAAGGGACAACGGCAAGCGATAGAGGATAATTGATGAACAGATTAACCGTTGGCGCCAAGGCGCCCCAATTTGCCCTGCTGGATCAACAGGGAAAGCCTGTTTCGCTGCAGGAATGTTTAAAAAAAGGCCCTGTTTTAGTGTATTTTTACCCTAAGGCTTCAACCCCAGGCTGCACAGTACAAGCCTGTGGTCTGCGCGACACTAAAGCCGAATTAGATAACCACAAAGTCACGGTACTCGGTATTAGCCCAGATCCAGTCGCAAAACTGGCTAAGTTTGCTGAGAAGCAATCACTTAATTTTACCTTGTTGAGTGATGAAGACCACAGTGTTGCCGACGTCTTTGGCGTATGGGGTGAGAAAAAGTTTATGGGTAAAATCTACGATGGTATCCATAGAATAAGCTTCCTTATCAATACTGACGGCACCATTGCCCATGTGTTTGATAAGTTTAAAACCAGCGATCATCACCAGGTCGTTCTAGCCAAAATCGCGGGTTGATTGTGCACTTGAGTGCAAAATGAGCGCCATGCGGCGACTACAGCGCACAAAAAATTAGCAGTCGGACACAAAAGGCCCTTTATCAGGGCCTTTTTTCATGAAAAATTTTCAGCTTATGCGCAAAAATTAACCTTCTTTACTGAATAAATTCAGTCTGATGGCGCTTAATGACTCAGAGACTACGCCAGATAAGGCCAAATAATTGCCGCCGCTATACTCCACATGGTTAACCAAATAACACGATCGAGGTAACGCCATGCCGCTGGACGAGTAAAAATAGGTGCCAGCAAGCGCGCACCAAAACTTAAACCGAAAAACCAGATAAACGATGCCAACACGGCGCCAGCACCAAACCAAGGGCGATGCATATCATCAAACTGAGTGCTGATACTCCCCAGCAACACCACTGTATCGAGATACAAATGCGGATTCAGTAAGCTGATCCCGAGCGTGGTAAGCATGGCGGTTCGCAAAGTATCGGCATTTTGCGTTTGCTCCATTTCAATGCCTTTAGCCACAAATGAGGCCTTAAGTGCATTTGTACCGTACCAAAGTAAAAAAGCGGCACCACCAAAACTTGCCACATGCTTAATGGTAGGAAATGCTTCAATAATATGTCCAAGCCCAGCCACCCCTGCGGTGATCATCAGCGCATCGATGACCGAACAAAGTAGGGCAATGGGTAACGGGTAAGCACGCTTAATGCCTTGCTTGAGCACAAAGGCATTCTGTGCGCCCACTGCAATAATCAAACTCCCACCAATTCCCATCCCCTGTATAAATGCCGCTTGCATAACCACCTCACCAGTTTGAAGAAGGTGCTAGCATAGTCAAAACGAAATAATTAATATAACTAATGTTTTTTATATGACATAAGTAAAACTAATAATAATCGAAGCGCACTGATTAAGGATGACTATGCTGGAATACGCTAATCTGAAAGCCCTCGCCGTTGTCGTCTCTGAAGGCGGTTTCGAGCGCGCCGCCAAAGTGCTGCACATTACCCAATCGGCCGTTTCACAACGCATTCGGCAGCTTGAAGAAAAAGTTGGTCAATCGCTGCTTATTCGCTCCAATCCCGTGGTCGCAACCCCCACAGGCAAACGCCTGCTGCGCCACTATTCACAGGTGCAATTGCTTGAGAGTGAGTTAAGAGCCGAAATGGACGCCGACGATCCCAACCATCCAACCACAGTGCGCATCGCCGTGAATGCCGACAGCCTTGCCACTTGGTTTTTACCGGCAATAGCGGGCATGTTCAGTCGCCACGCTTGGTTATTGGAATTGATCGTCGATGATGAATCCTATACCCATCATCTGCTGAAGAATGGTGAAGCCGTTGGTTGCGTGACCACGACTGAAAATCCGATGGCTGGCTGTAGCAGTGAGTTTTTAGGCACTATGGAATATTTAGCGGTTGCCACCCCTGAATTTGCCCGCCGTTACTTTGGCAATGGCGAAGAGCTGGCAAAGGCAGCAACGCCCCTCAGCATCAGCCAAGCCCAACTGGCTAAAGCCCCTGCGGTCGTGTTCTCCACAAAGGATAAGCTGCACGAGAAATACCTTGCCCACTATTTTCAAATGACGGCAGGACAATGGTGGCAACATACGATTCCCTCATCGGAAAGTTTTTTGGAAGCCATAAACCTAAGCCTTGGTTATGGTCTAGTAGGCCACTTACAGGCTAAACCTTTAATCGATAAAGGGATACTTATCGAATTAACCCCACAGCAGCGCATGCGCGTGCCGCTATATTGGCAACATTGGAATATTAAAGCTAAACAGACGACCTTAGTTTACCGCGCCCTTGCCGCCACGGCGCAGCACCATTTGCTGCAAACCTGAATGTTAACCACTGGCATAAAATCAAAAACTGCGCCTAAGTACGCAGTTTTTAGGCAGATATAACATCTCTACTGACTTAGTTTTCCAACGAAGGAAGCGGCTCCTCAATTTCCGTTTTCGGCCAAGCGTTAATCACAGCCTTGACTAAAGATGCCAAGGGGATAGCAAAGAACACCCCCCATACGCCCCACAGTCCACCAAAAACCAACACTGCGGCGATAATAATCACTGGGTGTAAGTCCACCGCGTCCGAAAATAAAATTGGCACCAACAAGTTACCGTCTAATGCCTGAATAATGCCGTAACCTAACATTAGATAACCAAACTCAGAGCTAAAACCCCATTGGAAAAACGCCACTAAGGTAATCGGCAAGGTCACTAAAGTGGCTCCTACATAGGGAATGAGTACAGATAATCCAGTGAGCACCCCGAGCAAAGCTGCATAACGCAGTCCCATCACGGCGAACAAGACGTAACTCGCTATGCCGACAATAACTATTTCAATCACTTTGCCACGAATATAGTTAAATATCTGTTGGTGCATCTCAAACCACACCTTACGGGCTAGCTGCCGATTGGTGGGAAAAAATCGTTTACTGCCATTGATGAGTTGATCTTTATCCTTTAAGAAAAAGAATACCAACAGCGGCACCAGAATCGCGTACACCATCAATACCAATAATGAGGCGGAATAACCAATAAGTTGTTTAGCAATATCAATCACATGTTGAGTATCGAGAAGCTTTTTAAGCTCTGCAACCATCATATTGAGCTGCTCTGGATTAATAAATTGTGGATATTGATTAATCAACGTCTGCAGAGTTTGTAGCCCTTTATCTATCATGCTGGGTAAATCCGTCATTAGGCTCACACCTTGACGCCAAACACTCGGGATCAACCCAAAGGTCAGCATGACCACGACCCCAAGAAAGAGCACTAACACTAAGGATGCACCTGTCGTGCGATTAATGCCTAGTTTGAGCATTTGTGCGACGGGCCACTCGAGTAAAAATGCCAGCACTAACGCCACGAGCAAAGGGGCAAGCAATCCCCCCGCAAAATAAATGACTAAAGCTAAGCCAACCAAAATGGCCATTAAGGTGACTGCCTGTGGATCGCTAAACCGCTCTTGATACCAACGAGAGAAAAAAGTAAACATGGATTTATTCCAATAATGATGGTTAGGCTTTCAGAGTGTGCAAGAAAGCAGTTTATTTGCAGATCATTAACGCTATATCATCGACTTAACACTGTCATGCGCTTAAAAATGATGTTGTTAATCATAGGGAATGTATCCGCGAGGTCAAGATGCCATTTTACGCGTCAAAGGGTTCCATTTTCTGATCTGCAGCTTTGTTTCCCCCGTGTCATAATGCGCCACGATACCATGATGATCGCAACCATCATGTGCGTCCGCTAAGTCTGAGTATGTGGGGGATTGAAACACAGAAATAACAATATTATCCCTGAGATAAATCAACTTTAGTGACCACTAAGGCTAATTGAATCGCATCATCACACAGGACTTGGATATTGTAGCCCTGTTTTTTTAAAAAGAGGGGAACATCTCGCCGTGAACCTGAGTCTGAAAGTAAAATATGTAAGGTTTCACCCGAAGACATGGACTTCAATGCAAGCTTGACTCTGACCAAAGGGACAGGACAGCGAAATGGTGTTAAATCAATAAAAATCATAATGAACTTGCTATGAACGAACTTGGGCTATTATCCTAAGTTGCCACTCAAACTACAAGCTAACTGCAGTATTGCAGCCTTAGTTGAGATAATTAGAAGAAATAAAGGATCCGCTTGCGTAAATTGACGTTCTTGACTCAATGTAAACCTTTTGTCGTCGGTGCTCTCTCTTTGATGCTACTGACTGGTGCCGCCAAAAGCTTTGCTAACAATGATTTACCTGATTTAGGTACGGCCGCAGTTAACACCTTCAGTCTCGAAAAAGAAATGGTCTATGGCGATGCCTACATGCGCGTTATTCGCTCTTCGGCCCCCATGCTCAACGACCCCGTATTGAGTCAATATTTGACTGAACTTGGTAATAAGTTAGTCGCCCATGCAACAGGGGTAAAAACACCTTTCTATTTTTTCTTGTTACAGAATGATGAGATTAACGCCTTCGCCTTCTTCGGTGGACACGTTGCCGTGCATACGGGATTATTCCTCAACGCCGACAATGAGAGCGAACTGGCCTCGGTTTTAGGCCACGAAATTACCCACGTGACCCAACGTCACTTAGCCCGCTCGCTCGAGGCGCAACAAAAGACCGGCCCAGCAACCATAGCGGGATTACTCGGAGCGATTTTACTGACCATTGCGGTTCCCCAGGCAGGCATGGCAGCACTTGCCACCACTCAAGCCTTAGCGACTCAGTCAAAAATTAACTATACCCGTTTGCATGAAAAAGAAGCCGACCGTATCGGTATGCAAATATTGGTAGATGCGGGTTTTGACCCCAATGCGGCGTCGGAGTTTTTTGGTAAGCTCGCAACTCGGTATCGCTTTACTACAACACCACCGCAAATGCTGTTGACCCACCCCTTGCCAGAGTCTCGGATCTCCGAGGCCCGCGACCGGGCACATCAATATCCCCATAGATACATTCCAGATAACCTCAACTTCCAACTCGCTAAGGCACGCATCCAAGTGCGTTTTTCGAGCTACAGCGATGATGCCGTATTGGGCCTGTTTGAAAAGCAGCTGAATAAACAAACCTATGGTTTTAAAGAAGCCGCCCTCTATGGCAAAGCCCTCGCGCTTTTTAGACTCAAGAAGTTTGATGAGTCAGAGATACTTATCGATGAACTGTTAAAAATCGATGCTAACAACTTGTTCTATCTCGACACAAAAACCGATTTACTCACCGAGCGCAAAGATTACCCTAAGGCGATTAAACTCCTCGAGGCGCAGCGTAAAATGAAGCCAACCTCTCAGGTCATTAACGCTAACTTAGCCAATATTTATATTGAGGCGGGAGAACCCACCAAGGCCATCCCATTACTAGAGGATATGATTTTCCTCGATAAACAGAATCAACTGCCCTATCAACTGCTCAATCTGGCCTACAAAAAGATAGGGAACCAGGGCATGGAATATTTCTCCAGTGCCGAATTAATGGCGCTAGGGGCCAACTATAAAGGGGCGATTGATCAGCTCAACTTTGCCTATCGCGCATCTGAGGATAATCCGCTACAACTTGCTCGAATTGAAGCGCGTATTCGCCAATTTAAACAAGCAGATAAAGAAATGGACGCCCTTAAATAAGCTATCGAATTGAGACGAAAAACTCAGTTTAGTCAAGCCAATTGCGCCCCAAACACCCTGACGGGGCGCACATTTTTCTGTTATTATCCGCAGCATTGCCATTTCAGCCCATATTGAGCCTATTGCATTATGACCCAAGCGACGATTTACCATAACCCACGTTGTTCCAAGAGCCGTGAGACCTTAGCCTTACTCGAGCAGCAAGGTTGTGAGATTACTGTGATTGAATATCTAAAAAATACACCTACGGCCACTGAAATCCACGACATTTTAGCCAAACTTAACATCGGTGCCCGCGAGTTAATGCGTACCAAAGAAGATGAATATCAGGCGCTAGGGCTGGCAGAACCGTCACTCACTGAAGAGCAACTGATCGCCGCCATGGTTGACACCCCTAAGTTGATCGAACGCCCGATTGTGCTGACGGCGAAAGGGGCTGCTATCGGTCGTCCCCCTGAAAATGTGTTGGCGATCCTGTAACTGAAATTGTTATTTCTCTGTTATTTTTCAATACGCTGTTATTCTTAAATATTAGGTAGACCATGACCTCGAATACCCTATTTACTCTCAGCCGCTTAGGCTATCTTGCTCTGCTGTTGCTGCTTGGCGGTTGGTTTATTGGTCAAGGGCTCAATGGCGAATATACGTTATTATTTAGCCTCCTATGGCTTGTGCCACTCCTTTTACCCGCCAAAGGCATTATCAAAGGCCATCCCTATACCTATGCATGGGCGAGCTTTATTCTATGCCTGTATATGCTGCATGCCCTCACCCTACTCTATGTCACGACGGACGCATTTGCCTTTGCTTTAATTGAAGCATTGCTGGTTGGAGCCCTCCTTGTCGCCTTTCCCTTCTATGCCCGAATTCGTGGCCGAGAATTAGGCTTAGGTTTAAAGAAAAAATCCGATAAAGAGGCTTAGGACGACTACAGTCATCATCTAAGTTACCCCGTAAAAAACCTACGTTAGAGCGCTGTCCCCTATGGAACTGCGCTTTCCTCCCTGAATTAGCAACACTTAAGTGACCTTTTATCACTTTTTTGCAACCTCACTACCATGCTATAGTCATTTTCGCGTCGAACTATGGCCTCTATAGGGTCGATAGTAGGGTGATAAATCTAACCACTAAAGTCAGTTAGCATTGGAGTGTGGAATTATGGGGATATGGGATCCAATTCGTCTGTTAGGGCTTATTAGTTGCTCCGCAATACTGGTTGCCTGTGGCGGTGGTGATAGCGAGGCAGATGGCGGGATCGTCACTCCGCCCTCGAGCAATATACCACGCTGTACTTCAACCATTCCGGCATTAGTTACCACTAGCTCATCCTCCATCCGTTTCCAAACAGAAGCGCAATATGTTGCAGGACAATCCAGCGCCATTATCGCCAGCATTCAAAACCGTGATAGCCAAGAACTGCATTTTCGTTGGCAGCAAATTGACGGCCCTACCATTGAACTCGTCAGCCAAAACAGCCCAGTGTTAGCCTTCGATATTCCAGCTAGCGGCAGTTACCGCTTTAGTCTGCATGTGACGGGCAGCAGTATAGATGTGATGGGGGAAATTGGCATTAACGCCGATGCTGCAACGGACGGATTACTCAATATTCGTCAAGATCATCAAGTTGTTGAAGGTAATGGGGTCAGTCTAAGGATTGGACAGCAAGCAGGGCTAAGTGCCACAAATATCTCTTGGTGTATTGCCTCTGGCCCTGACGTTGCCATCGATCTTACCGATCCCTTTAGACCCCTATTTACCGCCCCCATCGCCAGTCAAGACACAGTATTAAGACTTCAAGCTAGCGCCAATATTAATGGCTCCCAAGTCAAAGACGATGCTTTTATCCTGACGACTGCCGCACCTGCGATTAGCTCACAGTATTTTGATACACCAGTCGCACGCACCTATGCCTATCGTGAGGACTCACCCTATGCTAACGCACTAACAAGCTGCGTTTATTCAAACCAGTTGAATGATTCCTGCACTATTAATCAATTACCTCTGATTGGCCAAATCTCCAACACGCTCGATACCGAGGCAATCCTTGATCGAGTGCTAGTGTCACACGATTGGATGGGTGATAATTTTGCCGCTTTCTTAGCACAAATGGACCCCAATAGCGATTTTGCCCGCCTATTACAATCTGTTACCGCCGTAGTGATCAGTTATGATGTTCGTCCCTCTTTCTATTGGGTGCTGACGGGGGCAATTTATTTGGATCCAAACGATCTATGGCTCACGCCCGCACAGCGTGACAGCATCAACGAAGCACCGGATTATCGCAGCGACTTTGGCAACGATCTGAATTTCATTATGCCCTGGCGTTATGTCAAAGATAATCAATATGCGTCACTGGGGTTCCCCGTGACGACCCGAGCCACTCGCACGCTCGCCCAGATCACCCCTGATTTAGCGTCACTCTTGTACCATGAGCTGGCACACGCCAATGACTTCTTCCCCCGTAGCGTTCATGCCTCACTCACAGGACCCAGATTGATTGACGACTATAATCGCCGCAATACCAATAAGAGCTTGGTATCGGATCAGGTTAGCAATCTGTACCCGCTCACAAGCACTGAAATGGCAGGTCTTGCGGGAGTCAGCTTCCTTGGCGCCAAAGCCAATGCGACTCAAAAGGCTTATCAACCATCTGATATTACAACTTTTTTCTCTACGGATATCGCCAATGATTTCTATGCATATTCCAGCACTCGAGAAGACACGGCTATGCTGTTTGAAGAAGCCATGATGAGTTACCGTTACCAAATCCTGCGGGATGTCGCAGTCACCAATAAACCCGCGGTCTTAACCGCGGATACTGTCATTGTCGATTGGGGGCAAAGAGGCAGAATTGGTGAAAGCAGCTTAGAAAACCGAGCCGCATTAGTCATAGATGAGATATTACCCGAGCTTGATGGGATAAGCTTGATAGCTAGCCTACCCGCACCTATCGCCATGACCCAAGGTCAGAGCTGGCGCCAATCCTTAGCGATTTCGCCAACCAATGCGCAGCTTAAAGGCCAACAGAACGTTGCAACGAATGGCCAAACAATCATCGAACCCGAACTACGTTTAAGTGGCGACCGCCACCGTCATCCACAACAATAAGCAGATCTACAACTTAAAAGCCCGCATGCATTCAGCATAGCGGGCTTTTATCTCTTTCAAATCCTATTTAGCTAGAGATGCAGTGTCTCTTTTGCAAACGGAATAGTGAGCTTACGCTGGTGAACCAGTGAGGCCTTATCTAACTTATCGAGAACATCAAATAGCGTGCGTAGATCCCGCGCCATACGATTGAGCAGAAAGCGACCAACATCCTCGGGTAATTGTAAACCTCGCATGGCCGCCCGACGCTGCAACGCGGCGAGTTTCTCTTCATCAGCCATAGGCTGAAGTTGGTAATTAAGCCCCCATTGCATCCGTGAAACGAGATCGGGTAACAGGAATCCGGCGTCCGCAGGAGATGAACGACCACTGACCACTAAAGCGCAATTCTTATGCTCGGCAACACGGTTGTAGAGATCGAATATCGCCTCTTCCCACACTGGGTGCCCAGCAATCGCGTCCACATCATCGATGCAAACTAACTCTAATTGTTCTAACCCTTCGAGTAACGCAGTAGAGATACTTGCATGAATGCCTAAGGGAATATAGAAACTACGGCGGTCGAGTTCATTGGCATGGGCACAGGCCGCGTGCATTAAATGGGTACGACCAGATTTAACCGGACCCCATAAATAAATCGCAGCCTCACCATGACCTTCGGCACTGGCTCTGAGCTTTTGGATCAATTCATCATTACCCGCGGCGGGGTAATAACTATTAAAGGTTTCATCATCCGGTAAATACACGGGTAATGAGAGTTGTAGAGGTGAGTTAAATGGCACTCGTACGTCTCAATAAAATTAGCTAAAAATCACACAAAGCGGGCGCAAATGTAGAATCGCCCCAGCTTATCTATCCACAGTTTTAAGGTAAGCGCCACTGGTAGACGGGTTTACCTAACTGACTCGACACAGGACTGAACTCCCCTGAACTCGCAGGGACAACCACAGAGATCCTCGGCTCTAGGCTCAATAAACGCTCAAAATCGGTTTCTGAGCCAAATAAATCCAATGAAAAGGTTACTGTATTTCCCTGAATACGTGTCAAAGTTGCACTTTTTATTGCGCTAAGTTGTTTTAAATATTTTTCAATCTCAACAACTTGTTTCATTTTTTCAATGTTAATAAAAGTAACGCTAGCACCGACCTGAGTACCAGTATCGGCAATGGCATACTTAGTAAAATAATAATCCCCTAATGCCACCATCATGGCACTTACCGCCTGAGCGGCGTTTTCTGCGCTGCCATTAAAGCTAAAAAGCGGCGGTGTTAACGAATCAATCGTAGCCTTGGTATAAAGATTTAAGCGATAACGCACTTGATTACCCGCGGGTTCGATAGCCACTAAAGCGAGGAAATCCGCTTGATAACGTCCAGAGACACTTGCCACGATATCGGCGAACATCCCTTTGACATCATTGGGGTTTATTCCCATCAATTCATCAAGATCTAAAATAGGTAGCAATACTGGAATACCGCGTTCGTCAGAAAAAGCCGAGAATGCTTGACGTTCGGCTAAGGTCGAAGAATCGCTTAATAAAATGGTATCGCCTTCGCTCGGCATTGCGACCCAAAATAGAGTCAGGGGACGCTGTGTCCCCCATACGGGTAATTGTGCCTGACGTAATAGTGCAACGACGCGGCGATGCTCGAAGTTAGCCTTAAGCAACAATTGACCATTTTGTTCAAGGTAACCATATTGGCTAAGCAGTGTATCTGGGGTGGCCAGTTGGGCTTGGATAACGCTATTCTCGAGTGAACGCGCAGTGCCCGTATTTTTGATAATCACTTTTTCCAATGCTTTTTTTAACGCTTGATTACGCTCAGGCACGGCACGGGAGGAGACTGGCACATCGGCCTCATCTAATTTACTCACCTCTACAGCGTGCAGGCTATTAATCGTGAACAAGCAGTATAAAAACGCAATTAAGCTCGGCTTCAATAGGAATTTCAGCATCTTTGAGTAGTTGAAGTAACGTCAGATAGGGCAAATTGTACCATAGTTAACGCCTTAAGCGAGTCTTGGCAAAATTTAGCCCGCTTTAATTCGGTGTGGCTAATCCTGCTCACCAAAACAGTGATCGCAACCCGCAAATATGGGGATATTATTGTGCCCTCAATGCAACAAACTGATATCATTTCGCGGTTTACCCTAAAATTAACGAGAATAATAAATGAGACGACTCGCAATTCCCCTACAGGGTGCCCAAATGTTGTTTGTGGCATTTGGTGCCTTGGTATTAATGCCGTTACTGACCGGACTCGACACTAGTGTCGCTCTATTCACCGCAGGTATTGGTACCTTACTGTTCCAACTGATCACTAAACGTCAGGTCCCTATTTTCCTTGCATCCTCCTTCGCTTTTATCGCTCCAATTCTGTATGGCGTGCAAACCTGGGGTATTCCATCCACTATGGGCGGCATTATGGCTGCTGGCTTGGTCTACGTCATACTCGGCGCATTGGTCAAAGTACGCGGCACCGATTTTATTCATAGGCTGTTACCGCCAGTGGTAGTCGGGCCTGTGATTATTATCATCGGCCTTGGCTTAGCGCCAGTCGCAGTAAATATGGCGCTCGGTAAAAGCGGAGATGGCAGTCTGACATTAGTCCCAACCAATACGGCACTGATCATTTCACTTGCATCGCTCGGAACTACCATTGCGGTGGCTATATTTGCCAAAGGCATGCTGAAAGTGATGCCGATCCTAGCCGGTATCGTTGTGGGGTATGGACTCAGTCTCGCCTTTGGTATTGTCGACTTTGCGGTCGTGGCAGCAGCGAGTTGGATTGCCATTCCTAAATTTGTCGCACCCGAATTTAACTGGCATGCCATCGCCTTTATGATCCCTGTCGCTATCGCTCCTGCGGTTGAACACATTGGTGATATTCTGGCGATATCCAATGTCACGGGTAAGGATTTTATGAAAAAACCAGGCCTTCATCGCACCCTGACAGGTGATGGTATTGCCACTATGGCCGCAGCTGCATTTGGTGGGCCACCTAATACCACCTATTCAGAAGTCACTGGCGCCGTCACGCTCACGCGCAACTTTGATCCAAGAATTATGACGTGGACCGCTATCACAGCGATTACCTTAGCCTTTGTCGGCAAGTTGGGCGCTCTGATGCAAACTATTCCCGTGCCTGTGATGGGCGGTATTATGTGCTTGTTATTTGGCTCAATCGCCGCGGTAGGACTAAATACCTTAATCCGCAATCATGTGGATTTATCCGAGCCGCGCAACTTAAGCATTGTGGGCGTCACGCTGGTATTTGGTATTGGTGGTATGGCATTTGGCATTGGCTCATTTAGTCTAACGGGTATTAGTCTGTGTGGTATTGTGGCCATCACGATGAACTTACTGTTACCCGTGACTAAGCACCCGAAACAGGATCTCACGTCGCATTAGTCGCGCCAACAGGCGCTGATTGAGTCAAGCTGCTCGACTAGATTTGTAGCATAAAAAAAGCCGCTGGATATAAATCGCAGCGGCTTTTTATGGCATTCGAATTAACGCTTATTCCGCTGTTTTGTACTTTTCAGCAGTCGCTTTGATTAAGGGCTGTAACTCGCCTTTTTGGTACATGTCCACCACGATATCACAACCACCGATCAGCTCACCTTCAATCCACAACTGTGGGAAAGTTGGCCAGTTTGCATACTTAGGTAATTCGGCACGAATGTCTGGATGCTGAAGAATATCCACAAACGCAAATTGCTCACCACAGTTAATCATGATCTGGGCGACCTGAGACGAGAAGCCACAGCTCGGTAACTTAGGCGAACCTTTCATATAAACAATGATGGGGTTTTCGGCGATCTGCTGCTTAATTTTCTCTACTGTTTCCATTTTAATTCCTAAGTGCGATGACATTGACTCAATGGCGCTATTGTACGACAGCTAGGCACAGAACAAAATCCCACAGTTTGTAAGGTTATGTCGAGATTTGATTTTTCGATGACGCCTATCTAATCAAATAGCCAAACAATGATTCACATCACAAATTTTATCGGTACAATAGTGCCCAGTGAGCACGTTTAAAAACGATAACCTAAGACCATGGAGAGATACTAATGGCTTTCGAATTACCCGCATTACCATATGCAAAGAACGCACTAGAACCACACATTTCTCAAGAAACCATTGAATACCACTACGGCAAGCATCACAACACTTATGTTGTTAAGCTAAACGGCTTAATCGAAGGAACTGATTTCGCTGGTAAGTCTTTAGAAGACATTATCAAAACTTCTACCGGCGGCGTATTTAACAACGCGGCTCAAGTGTGGAACCACACTTTCTACTGGAACTGCCTAGCGCCTAACGCTGGCGGCGAGCCAACAGGTCCAGTTGCCGATGCAATCAATGCTGCTTTTGGTTCATTTGAGGCATTCAAGGCTCAATTTACCGATTCTGCTGTAAACAACTTCGGTAGCGCTTGGACTTGGTTAGTGAAAAAAGCCGATGGCACTGTTGCCATCGTTAACACTAGCAATGCGGCAACGCCACTGACTGACAGCACAGTCACGCCAATCCTGACTGTAGATGTGTGGGAACATGCTTACTACATCGATTACCGTAACGTGCGTCCTGACTATCTTGCCCACTTCTGGCAATTAGTTAACTGGGATTTTGTGAACCAAAACTTCGCAGGTTAATGCTTTAACCCAAAGAATTAACGCTAATAAAAGAGCCCTTGTGGCTCTTTTTTATACCATTACCCTTCCATCCCCCCTCCCTCCCCATCGGAAAATTGATGTCACTACAAGTGCAACAATTGCATTTGCAATCATTTGTTATTGTTTTATTTGATATTTTTTTTGACACAGGTATCGAGTTTGTGTCTAAGATTAGTATAGGAAGCTGGCAAACCAGTTCTCCGTTCCATGACATCACTGGCGTTTCAGGGGGTTTATATGGGCATTTTCGAGCATTACCAAAAGCGCTACGAACAAAAACTCGATGAAGAATACACTTTGCAGGAGTTTCTCGACATCTGTAAAGAAGATCGCAGTGCTTACATGTCAGCATCTGAACGGCTCTTGCTTGCCATTGGTGAAGCAGAAGTCATAGATACCGCAAAAAATCCGATACTTAGCCGCATTTTTTCCAACCGTCTTATTTCACGTTATCCCGCATTTAAAGATTTCTTCGGCATGGAAGATGCGATTGAACAAATCGTGGCCTACCTCAAACACTCAGCTCAAGGCCTAGAGGAATCAAAGCAAATCCTGTATTTACTCGGTCCTGTGGGTGGTGGTAAATCATCATTGGCCGAAAAGCTCAAAGCGCTAATGCAAAATGTCCCCATTTATATCCTGAGCGCAAACGGGGTACGCAGCCCAGTGAACGATCATCCCTTCTGCCTCTTTGACGCCGATGAAGATGGCCAACTATTAAAAGATGAATTCAACATCCCTATCCGCTACCTAAAGACCATAATGTCACCTTGGGCAGTGAAAAGATTGCACGAATTTGGCGGCGATATTTCTAAATTCCGCGTCGTTAAGGTTTTCCCTTCTATCCTCGATCAAATTGCGATAGCCAAAACGGAACCCGGTGATGAAAACAATCAAGATATTTCGTCTTTAGTGGGTAAAGTCGATATTCGTCAGCTTGAACACTTTTCCCAAGATGATGCCGATGCCTATGCCTATTCGGGGGCATTATGCCGCGCAAATCAAGGAATGATGGAGTTCGTCGAGATGTTTAAGGCACCGATAAAAGTGCTACATCCCCTACTTACCGCCACCCAAGAAGGCAATTATAACGGCACCGAAGGACTATCAGCCCTGCCCTATAGTGGCATCATTCTGGCTCATTCGAATGAATCGGAATGGTCAACGTTTAAAAACAATAAGAACAACGAAGCCTTCCTCGACCGTGTTTATATCGTCAAAGTACCCTACTGTTTACGGGTATCTGAAGAGCTACAAATCTATCAAAAGCTGCTCATTAACTCCGAGCTATCGAAAGCCCCCTGCGCTCCTGGTACCCTAGAAACCCTAGCGCAATTTAGTGTGCTATCGCGCCTAAAAGTACCTGAAAACTCCTCCATCTACTCTAAGATGCGGGTTTATAACGGGGAAAGCCTGAAAGATACCGATCCTAAGGCCAAGTCCTACCAAGAATATCGCGATTATGCAGGTGTCGATGAAGGGATGAATGGGCTATCTACCCGTTTCGCCTTTAAGATCCTATCGCGGGTATTTAACTTCGATCACTCAGAAATTGCAGCTAATCCGGTGCACTTATTCTATGTGCTAGAACGCCAGATAGAGCAAGAGCAGTTCCCCAGTGATACCGCCGAACGCTATCTCGAGTTTTTAAAGGGCTACTTAATCCCTAAATACGTGGAGTTTATTGGTAAAGAAATTCAAACCGCTTACCTAGAGTCTTACTCTGAATACGGCCAAAATATCTTTGACCGCTACGTTACTTACGCCGATTTTTGGATCCAAGATCAGGAATACCGCGATCCAGAAACAGGTCAACTGTTCGATCGTGCGGCCCTCAATGCCGAACTGGAGAAAATAGAGAAACCCGCAGGGATCAGCAATCCCAAAGATTTCCGTAATGAAATTGTCAACTTCGTGCTGCGCGCCCGCGCTAACCATGAGGGTAATAATCCACTCTGGACCAGCTACGAGAAACTTCGCACTGTGATCGAGAAGAAAATGTTCTCCAACACTGAAGATTTACTGCCGGTGATTTCCTTTAACGCCAAAACCTCGAATGACGATCAACGCAAACACGATGATTTTGTCAATCGCATGATGGAGAAAGGCTATACCAAGAAACAAGTCCGACTCTTGTCTGAGTGGTATTTACGGGTGCGTAAATCCTCTTAAACTTGCGCTCGCTAAGTACAGGGCTTTGGTGCTACCAAAGCCTTCGCTAGGGTTTGGGAGGTGCGTATGGCGAACTTTATCGACAGACGGTTGAATGCGAAAGGAAAAAGCACTGTCAACCGTCAACGCTTTATCAATAGATATAAGCAACAAATCAAAAAAGCCGTCAGCGATGCGGTGACGCGCCGCAGTGTAACGGATGTAGATAAAGGCGAAAAAATCAGTATTCCTACGCGGGATATCAGTGAACCTATGTTTCACCAGGGCAAGGGTGGTGTCAGGGACAGAGTGCATCCCGGAAATGATCAATTTGCCCGTGGAGACAAAATCGATAGGCCCCTCGGTGGCGCAGGCGGCGGTGCGGGTAAAGGTGATGCCTCGGATTCAGGCGAAGGGAACGATGATTTTGTCTTTGAAATTTCAAAGGATGAATACCTAGAACTATTATTTGAAGACTTAGAATTACCTAACCTGCAAAAAAATCGCCTCAATAAATTAGTAGAGTATCAGGTTTATCGTGCCGGATTTACCAACGATGGCGTCCCCGCCAACATCAATATTGTCCGCTCCCTACGTTCATCACTGGCACGTCGCATTGCAATGTCGGCGAGTAAAAAGAAGCTATTAAAGGAATTAGAACAAGAGTTAGCGGAGCTTGAGAATATCCCAGGAACTCAGGCAGAGCTGATCCTCGATTTAAAGGCTCAAATAGAGGAGTTAAAACAAAAGATTGCTAATGTTCCCTTTATCGATACCTTCGACCTACGCTTTAATAACTTTGCCAAACGGGAAATTCCTTCTAGCCAAGCGGTCATGTTTTGCCTGATGGACGTGTCTGGCTCTATGGATCAAGCGACCAAGGACATGGCAAAGCGCTTTTATATTTTGCTTTACCTCTTCCTGACTCGGACCTATAAAAACCTTGAGGTGGTATACATTCGCCACCATACCCAGGCTAAAGAAGTCGACGAGCATGAGTTCTTCTACTCCCAGGAAACCGGTGGCACCATAGTGTCCAGCGCATTAAAACTAATGCATGAAATTCAACAGGCACGCTATCCCGCCGATGAATGGAACATTTATGCCGCCCAAGCCTCAGACGGTGATAACTGGGCCGATGATTCCCCAACGTGTCGGCAGATATTAGAGCAAAAAATTCTGCCGTTAGTACGCTACTTTAGCTATATCGAAATCACCAATCGCGCCCACCAAACCCTGTGGCGCGAGTACGAATCCCTACAACAGCATTACGATAACATTGCGGTGCAACATATTCGTCAAGCAGAAGATATCTACCCTGTATTTAGAGAGTTGTTTAAGAAGCAGGCGGTTTAAGGGGGTATTATGGGGAAGAAATCAAGAACACCACTGAGCGATGGTCCCGATTGGAGCTTTGAGTTGCTGCAGGACTATCTGAAGGAAATTGAACGTGTAGCCGCTCTATACAAACTCAGCGCCTACCCTAATCAAATTGAAGTTATCACCGCAGAACAGATGATGGACGCCTATGCGGGTATAGGGATGCCCATAGGGTACACCCATTGGTCTTTTGGCAAGCGTTTTATCGAAACAGAGCAAGGCTATAAACGTGGACAAATGGGCCTTGCCTACGAGATTGTGATTAACTCAAACCCTTGTATTGCCTATTTGATGGAGGAAAATACTATCACGATGCAGGCGCTGGTAATTGCGCACGCATGTTTTGGACACAATAGTTTCTTTAAAAATAACTACTTATTTAAAACTTGGACAGATGCCAGTTCGATCATCGATTACTTAGTCTTTGCCAAAAACTACATCAGTGACTGCGAACAGAGATACGGGGTTGAACAAGTCGAAAGCGTGATTGACTCCTGCCATGCGCTGATGAATTACGGCGTCGACCGTTACAAACGACCTTCGGAAATCTCCTTCCGTGAAGAACAAGCCAGACAGAAAGACCGTGAAGCCTATCTACAGAGTCAAGTGAATGACCTTTGGCGCACTATCCCAAACCAACTACAGGGTCAATCTGAAGCTAAAAAACGTCGTTTCCCCGCAGAGCCGCAGGAAAATATTCTCTATTTCATCGAAAAAAATGCCCCATTGCTCGAGCCTTGGCAACGGGAGATCATCCGCATAGTGCGTAAAATGGCCCAATATTTTTACCCACAAAAACAAACACAAGTGATGAACGAAGGCTGGGCGACCTTCTGGCATTACACTATCTTAAACCACCTATATGATGACGGTGTGGTAACAGACCGTTTTATGATGGAGTTTTTACAGAGCCATACTGGTGTTGTCGCACAACCCGAGTACAACAGCCGTTACTACAATGGCATTAACCCCTATGCCTTAGGTTTTGCCATGTTCTCCGATATCCGGCGTATTTGTGAAAATCCAACCGAAGAAGATAAGGTTTGGTTTCCTGAGATTGCTGGAAGTGATTGGCTAGAAACATTGCATTTTGCCATGCAAAATTTTAAGGATGAGAGTTTTATCAGCCAATATCTCTCTCCTCGAGTCATCCGCCAATTTAAATTATTTGGCATTCATGACGATGAAAAACGCAATTATTTATCAGTATCCGCTATCCATGATGAACAAGGTTATCAAGATATTCGGCAATTATTGTCGCAACAGTATAACCTGTCGAATATTGAACCTAATATTCAAGTTCATAATGTTGAAATAAATGGTGATAGATCTTTAACCTTAAGATATGTGCCGAGTAACGATATCCCCCTCGCAAATACCTATAAAGAAGTATTGAAACACTTACATCGGCTATGGGGATTTACAGTAACGCTTGAGCAAAAAAATACCGATGCCAGTATTAATATTTTAGCGACCTGTCCTGAATTAGTTAAATCAGAATTGTAAAAGTAAAAAGCCGTTTCCAATGGAAACGGCTTTTAAAAACACCTGTCATTTACCCCACACCAAGGGGGTGGAATTAATTATCCTGTGCGATGGATGCGGGCATATCGTCCCGTAATTGTAACCACATTTTGCCACTGTTAATGCCATAGGTACGCATTAGGGCAGGTACATCGACATAATTTTTTGCCTTTGCTAACACTTCTAATTCTTTATAGAAGTTTAAAGCCAGCAAACGCGCCTCTGGACTACTGAAATAATAGCGCCCCACTCGGCTATATAAACCTTTAAAGCCATTTAGGATCAACACATAGAGTGGATTCCCAGACGAAAATGCTAGGGTGTGATGCAGTAAATAGTCATATTCAGCGAAAGATTCAGCCGTATCTTCTAATTGGTGAATTTTTGCCAACACACCGACCGCTGTTTCAGGGTTGTAACGCAGTGCACCACGAAAATAAATTGCACTGACATTCGTTCTGGCCGAGAGCAGTTGGTCCACCAGCACAGGAAAACCTTCGGGATTGAGATCGGCAATCGTCTCAAGAATATTTAAACCTGAGGTTTCCCAAAAATTGTTCACCCGTGTCGGTTTACCATGTTGAATTTTTAACCAACCATCACGAGCTAGACGCTGTAGCACTTCACGCAAGGTGGTGCGTGTCACACCGATCAACTCAGAAAGCTCACGTTCAGCCGGTAAAATGGACCCTGGTGGGAATTTATTTTCCCAAATTGATCTCACAATATACTTCTCTGCAAAACTTGCAGGTCCTTTGGCATTGATAATCATCAGCCCACTTATCCAGTTGTTGTACGTCGTAATGGTCACTGATCATACCAGAGCGGTAAAAAATGGAAACCATTGACTGAAAATCCCCGCACTGTGTCGGTATAAATGTCACAAAACGCTCAAAAAACAGACTAACCTCAAGACTTATTGAGCAAATTTTGCCGATTAGCTCCGCTTTTTGAAGTATGAGTTCCAGTATCTCATTACATTAGCATTCTCTTTAGGCTAGACTGATTTGCAAACACGGGTAAATACAACATAACACGTGCAAATTTTTCAACATAATAAGTAGAGAGGATGCCATGCCGGTGACAATGAGCCAGGCGTTTATTGGGAACTTCTTAGGGAATTCCCCTAAGTGGTACAAAATCGCAATACTGTCATTTTTAATAATCAACCCAATACTCTTTTTTTATGTCAGCCCCTTTGTGGCTGGTTGGGTATTAGTGCTTGAGTTTATTTTTACCTTAGCCATGGCATTAAAATGCTATCCACTACAACCCGGTGGTCTATTAGCCATAGAAGCCGTTGCTATTGGTATGACCTCGGCCAGTCAAGTTCTGCATGAAATAGAAGCTAACCTCGAAGTATTGCTGTTGCTGGTCTTTATGGTGGCCGGTATTTATTTCATGAAGCAATTGCTGTTATTTGCCTTCACGAAAATGATCACTAAAGTGCGCTCAAAAATTTTAGTGTCCTTGATGTTCTGCCTAGCCTCCGCCTTCTTATCTGCATTCTTAGATGCATTAACGGTTATTGCGGTCATTATTGCAGTCGCGGTGGGGTTCTATGCGATTTATCACAAAGTGGCTTCAGGAAAAGACTTCTCGGCCGATCATGATCATACCTCTGAAGACAAGAACGGCGATGATAATCAACTTGACGAAGCAGAATTAGAGTCATTCCGTGGTTTTCTACGTAACCTATTGATGCATGCGGGGGTGGGAACTGCACTCGGTGGGGTTTGCACTATGGTGGGCGAACCACAGAACTTGATCATTGCTGCCCAAGCAAATTGGCAATTTGGTGAGTTTGCAATACGTATGTCACCCGTGACTGTGCCCGTGCTGATTGCGGGGATCCTGACTTGTTATTTAGTTGAAAAATTCCATATTTTTGGTTATGGAGCCAAACTTCCCGATGCCGTACATAGGATCCTATGTGAATATGCGGCCTACGAAGATGCCCGCCGCACCAACAAAGACAATATCAAGCTAATCATACAAGCGTTAGTGGGGATCTGGTTGATTGCAGGTCTAGCCTTGCATTTAGCATCCGTCGGTTTAATTGGTTTATCTGTCATTATTTTAACCACAGCCTTCAACGGCGTGACCGATGAACACGCGCTCGGAAAAGCCTTCGAAGAAGCATTACCCTTCACTGCGCTTTTGGCGGTATTTTTTGCCGTGGTCGGGGTCATTATTGATCAACAATTATTTGCTCCGGTTATTCAATGGGCACTGAGCTATCAAGGAAATACACAATTAGTTATCTTCTATATCGCCAATGGTTTGTTGTCCATGGTGAGCGATAACGTGTTTGTGGGCACGGTTTACATTAACGAAGTTAAAGCCGCCCTGATTAACGGACAAATTACCCGCGATCAATTCGACCTGTTAGCGGTGGCCATTAACACTGGTACTAACTTGCCTTCGGTGGCGACACCAAACGGTCAAGCAGCGTTCCTATTCTTACTAACCTCAGCCCTCGCCCCGCTCATTCGTTTATCCTATGGCAGAATGGTGTGGATGGCTCTCCCCTACACTATCGTTTTGTCGATAGTCGGTGTGTTAGCGATTGAGACAGGTTTCTTAGAACAGGCAACGCAATACTTCTACGACTCACAGATGATCATGCATCACAGCGCAAAAGAAGTGATTGGGGGTGCCACTGGGCACTAACATTGAGTTGACTGAACTTTCTTAAATGAGTAGAGTCCAAAAAACGCCCCCAGCCTTTGAGGGCGTTTTCGTTACTATGGAGCCCACATCTTTGACAGTACTAACTCGCTTTGCCCATTCCCGAATCTCTTGGTTGGTCCTAGGCGGCACAGCCCTATGCTTAGAGGCGGCTGCACTGTATTTTCAATATGTTATGAAACTCGATCCCTGTGTGATGTGTATCTACCAAAGATTAGCCGTGTTTGGTATTTTTGCGGCTGGGATCATTGGGATCATGGCTCCTCAGTATCTGATCGTGCGCATTTTAGCGGCGCTCGGTTGGGCTGTGAGTGCAACATGGGGACTGAAACTCGCCCTAGCGCTAGTGGATATGCAAAATAACCCTTCACCTTTTTCAACCTGTTCCTTTTTACCAGACTTCCCTGCCTGGATGCCACTTCATGAATGGTTTCCTGCGGTCATGTTGCCAACGGGCATGTGTACCGATGTGCCCTGGCAATTTATGGGGGTAACAATGGCCGAGTGGATGGTTGTGGCATTCAGTGGTTTCCTCGTCGTTTGGCTGCTGTTTATCGTACCAATCCTCAGCGGCTCGACTAAGCCTTCTCTGTATAAATAACTTAAGCTAAGGCAGGTATTACACCTGCCTTTCTACGCTACCGCTGGTAAAGTTTACGGTTTTAATCAGTGAGTTTCCGCCATCTCCTCATCTTTGATATAAGCTAATAGCAAAAGAGCGAAAAAGCGCTACACTGGCTCAATGGAAAGCGTATTACGGAACGCTGCTATGGCGGACAAAAGCTCAACCACTGAATCACAACCCCCCTTGACTCAATGGCAAAACAGCTTGCCCTTTAAATTCAGTCTTATTCAACTCGTTATCGCCAGTATTCTGATTTTTAGTACCGCTTGGGTGATGCTTAGCATTCAAAATCAACAGATCACGGAGCAACAGGCGGTACTGAATCAAAACCATGGCCAAATTGTGATCGCCAAATTACAGGAAATGACCTCTCAGGTTGAAAATCTCGTCAGTGCTATCAGTAATATCGCCATGCTATATCGTTATGATAAGCCACAACTGAGTAAAGCTATACCTGCCTTATTTTCTATTGAAAATCAGAAAGATGTTATTTCTGGCGGTGGAGTTTGGCCAGAGCCAGACAGTTTCAACCAGCAGAAATTTCGCGACAGCCTCTTCTGGTCGCACAATATCCACAATGAATTGATTGCAATAGACACCTATAACGATCAGGCTTTTCCAAGTTACCACACAGAGGAATGGTATCGCCCGACACGCTTTTTCCCTGCAGGAAGAACCTTTTGGTCTAAATCCTACGTCGATCCTACAACCCATGAACCCATGATCACTGCCTCCGGTGCTATGTGGATGGAACATCAGTTTATTGGTGCTGCAACTGTGGATATCAGTTTAGGAAAGCTCGATATCTTACTGCGAAATGCAATGGCGGATGTCGGTGGCTATGTCATCGCCCTCGACCACCAAAATCAAGTGTTAGCCTATCCACACTCTAAGGATCACAACCAACCTCAAACCAATGCGACTCAAACGTTACTCACCTTCGATGCACTAGCCAAATCAACATTAGCCTTTGCACCTGTTGCCTCGGCGCTCGCCAACGCCGATCGCACCTTTGTGGAGCAAGCCATTGCACAGCGCGTGTTTACCCAAGAGCAAATGGACAACCTCACCCGCTTAAGTAAAGATAACGAGCGGGAAATGCTTGCCGCCATAGTGAATAGCAACGCACTAAACCAATTTACGGTACCGAAGCTATTGGCTTCAATTTCCTTAGTAACTGATCCTATTCTGAACACGCCCTCGCTAGTGTCCATTTTCCTCATGCCGAATACCTATTGGAAAATATTAGTCGTCACTCCCATTGCGCCATTACAAGATACTGCGATGCATTTGGTTGAAAAAATAGGCATATATCTGGTTTCTATTCAGTTGCTTGGACTCATTTTACTGTTCTTATTGCAACATAGACTGTTTATTTCACCCATTATGGAGATGGTTCAGGCGCTCAAACGTAACGATCCTGCATCCATTGAAATCAAAGCGAATCAACGCCACGATGAAATTGGCTTATTGGCAAAAACCTTTTTATCACGCACTCAACAACTCGAAGTGGCGATGGCCAGCTTAGATGCCAGCAATCTAGCCTTAGAGCAACAACTACAGAGTCAACAACTCTTTCAACAGGAACTGAATTTCCATAAAGAACAGCTACGAGCTTTACTAAAGTTCTCACCTAATCTGATTTATATCAAAGATTTAAATGGAAAGTATATTCTCGTTAACGATAAATACTGTGAAGTGCTTGGAATTGAGCGCCGACGAATTATTGGTGCATCTGACTTCGATCTGTTCCACAGTCAACTTGCTCTGATTTACCAGCAAAACGATCAAAGGGTCACCCACAGCCGTGACGCTATCAATTTTGAAGAAGTCATCCCCTCCCACCGCGGAGAATTAGTGTATCAGATGACAAAATTTGACATTAAAGATGATGAAGACCATTCGATCGCCGTTGGTGCAATCGGCTTTGATATTGATCTGCGTAAACGCCAAGAACTGGAGATAGAAAAGCTCCTGCAAACTCAGGTCGTCAGCATACAAAAACAGCAAAACAAAACCCAATTAGCCAACGATGAAAATGCTCAGTTACGCCAGCAACTTGCGCTCATCCACCATGAAATAGCACAACAACAGCAACTCAATCTAAGTCGGTTACAAAGCCAAAAATTAATGCAGAACTTTCTTGCCGATATAATGACACAACTGATGCAGGAGCAAGACCATCTACTTGGGCAAATTTGTCAAACTCAAGCCGAGGCGAACCCAGAATATCAAACTCATACCATCGAGTTGATGGCACTCCAAGCCGATAGATTGAGGCATATTTCGCAGTTATTTACCGCCCATCAATCCGATATTAGGCCATTGCATCTTGCCCAATTTATTCGCCATTTACTCGGGTTATTACAAGGGCAACTTATGCGGGCAAATGTCAACGTGAGTCTAACATGCGATGAAAATTTGATTGTCGATGGGAGTTCATGGCAATACCTACAATTCTTTTACCGGCTCATTTGCAACACTTTGAATCATGCATTTAAAGAACACAATCAGTCCCGGGAACTGCACATAAATATCACAAGGCAAGGTAATAAACTTCACGTACAACTCAGCGACAATGGTGTGGGTATGACTGAGTCACAACTCACCCAGTTGAGACAGGAAATGGCGCAGGATCTCTGCCTTGGCACGCTCACCTGCCTAAGCTTATGGGTGAAAAATGATCTTAACGGTGTGCTATCCCTTGAAAGTGAACTCAACAAAGGTACGCAAGTTGTTTGCAGTTGGCCATTATAAATCCCCCGCACACACCCTCTAGATTAAAACTGATTTCATGCCGCAAAAATCATGAAATTACACTTCTGCCACTTCGACTTGATCTAACCAAATTTGAGCTTGCTGACGCTCACTGGTGGAAAACACTTTTACAGGGCAAGGCAAGATCAATGCTAATGCATTGACCATAGTCCCACTATTTGCCGTGTCGGCAATCATCACCACCCGCGAGAAATCGCTTAGATGAAATAGACTCAACCAAGCGTCATCCCATAAGGCGCCCACTGAAATGCCAACAAATTCTGGACTAAACTCATACCATAAACGAATACAGGCGTGATCCTGTAATTTGGCCTCAATAGCGGGGATGAGTTGGGAGTCTATATCTTGGTGGTTCACTCTGCCAGAAACTAAAATGGTCAAAATATCATCGGCATAACCGGGCGATATGGTCAACATATAAGATCCCCTATCAACAGAGAACATGGGAAGCAGATATCAACTAAGCATGGGTCTGTAATTTAGCAATTTCTTGGTCGAATAGATTTTTAATCAAACCTGAAAACTCCGCCACAAATAACATCTGCGCAGGAGTGGCTTTATGATTCGCCACCGAGGCTAAAATTTCCTCTAAGTCGTAGACTATGGCATCCACCTCTCGGATGATCATATTACGCTCGGCAAAAGATAAGGAAGGATTCTGGCCGCACACCATAATAATTTGGGCAGATAATTGCTCTTCAAATAATTCCATCACTGTATCATCGGAAACACTTTGGGTATCTGGCGCTTCAAATAAGCCAAGGTGTTCAGTCAAATACTGGATCAAATGCATGTAACCGTCTTTATCTGTGACCATTTTTTACCCTTAACACACATAAACTTAGTGCCACTAACGGCCCTATCTACAACAAAAATGAAAACATTGACACACTTTACACTCAATCAAGGATTCAATGCATCACGTCAGCCACCACTCACCATACTCTAAATAAGTTAGCTGACGTGTTGATCTATGCCAATCTTATTGAAGTTGCTGAGTTAAGGTTAGTACAAATGACACTGGAACAGCCTGACTAATACTCGATAAACCCGCAATATCACGTAATTTCTCGACACCAGCCACTAAATCAAACTCATTGGCATTGATTATTATCGGCTGAAAACTGCTAACCATCAGTTTATTATCAGATACTTTGGTTAGAATTACCGAAAAAGTTTTCGTTTGCTCTTTGCCATGCAGTGAAATTTTACCATCAAAATCGGCGACTTTGCTTTCACCAACCACTAAGTCCTTAAGCATCTTGCTATCTACCTGTGATGTGAGCTTCAACTCAGGGTAAAGCGAGACTTCAAACAGCAGATTCTGTAATCGTTCATCACGTACTTCAATGCCTGTTGCCACCCCCACTAAGGGAATAGTTAAGTTAAATTGACCGCTATCTGCTAACGTCCCTTTAAGTTGCTTAAAATGATGCACTTCAGCAATATCGCCTTTCTTCACCGAAATGAAATTGACTCTCGAATCCTGCTCTATTACTTGCCATTGTGCGGCACAACTAAAACTGGCCATTGCAGATAAGGCGACAATTCCAATCCATTTGTTCATTGTATTAGTCCTCAGGGTTAAAAAGGATACCGCGGCAGTATTCACCTAGATATCGGGCTAAGATTTTGATCAGTTATCTGTCACCTAGTCCCCAAGCCGCCCTAAGGGATGAGCTTTAGAGAAGTTTAGATATCTATCAGCTAAGCGTCACTAAAGATACCCTTTTTATCCATTAGCGACTAGTAAACTATCGCTTAAGCCCGCACTAACCATTTATCTAAACTGTTGGCGAAAGCTTGCTTATCGGCCTGAGAAAATGCCTCCGGGCCACCTGTATGCACACCAGAACCGCGCAGATCTTCCATAAAATCCCGCATGGTCAGCTTTTGCTTAATATTATCTATGGTATACAACTCACCACGGGGATTGAGTGCCAAAGCCCCTTTCTCAATCACTAATGCCGCGAGGGGAATATCCGCAGTAATCACTAAATGCGTTGTTTCAACATGATCGACAATATATTGATCCGCCACATCAAAACCTGAGCCAACTCGGATTTGGCTAATATAAGGTGATGGCGGTATACGGATCAGCTGATTAGCAACGAGCACCAGCGGCATCGCTTTACGTTCCGCGGCTCTGAAGAGGATTTCTTTAATGGGGTTTGGGCAAGCATCGGCATCGACCCAAATTTTATACTGACTCAAATCGGTCACTCCAATATCATAAACATCACCGCAAGCTGGCGGCATTATGGCGCTAGACGGTCAATATCCCATGTGCCATCACGGCGAGTATAAATAAAGCGATCGTGTAATCTGTGTTCTCCACCTTGCCAAAACTCGATGCTGGAAGGCTTAATCAGGTATCCGCCCCAAAAACTCGGTAGAGGCACATCCCCCTTGGCAAACTTGGCCTTCATCTCCATAAATTTGCCCTCGAGCACTTGTCTAGCACTGAGTTTACTCGACTGCTGTGATACCCAAGCGGCAATTTGGCTCTCCTTAGGGCGCGTCATAAAATACTTTATGACTTCTGCGGTTGAGAGCGGTTGCGCTTCACCGAGCACAGCGACTTGTCGTTCTAAAGGATGCCAAGGAAAATGCAAACTGACTTTATTATTGACGGCAATCTGCTGCGCCTTGCGGCTACCTAAATTAGTGAAAAAAACGAATCCAGTATCATCGAACCGTTTAAGCAATACGATACGCTGAAATGGCTGACCATGCTCATCCACAGTGGCTACACACATCGCCGTTGGATCGCTAAGCTCAGCATCCCTTGCCTGCGTCATCCACAGTTCAAATAGGTCCATTGGGTTTTGCGGTAAATCGGCGCGACGTAAGCCACCTTTTACATATTCACGGCGGATATCACTGAGATCTGTCATAGGATTTCCTTATAAGCACACAGCATAACTGTAATTTTTGACGAGAGTCTAACATGATAATCAAAAAGTTAGCCCTGCGAATAAAATAACACCCCGGCAAAAAAGCCAAGGTAAACACCTTGGCAGGATCCACTCTCACGACGTCCATACCGACAACATCGGCACCACTCTCCTGTAGTTTGACGTCAAGTGGCAGGTGCCAATAACCAAACGCCTTGAAATAACATAAATCATCTGGCTTTTCTGCAATCCTGGTCATACACCCAAAAAGCAAACGCCCCGCATTTACATTAGTTCAGGGCTCAACACTTCAGCCTGTAACTGCTGATAGTGATTAAAACCAATATGATAGCCTTGATCCGTCGTTAATGAACAACGCCCTAAGCATAAATGCCGAGGGGCTCCTTGGGCCTCAAGGGGATGATTAAAACCGATCAAGTCCCAACTCACGGGTGAGAACAGATTTAACAGGCTTCCCAAAACAGTCTGAGGATATTGCGACAAATCAAGATTGGTTTCAAAACTCACATAGGAGCAGGCATAGGCTTGCCCTGCCTGTGGAGTAATATGCAGGGTGATATAATATTCGCCCCAGAGCCCATTCATTGAAAAGCCATAGGGCTCAAATAGATGTACATCAAATGTGAACTGTGGAAATAACGCCTCCAACTTAAGCCAACGGCACATATCCCCTAGGGTTTGCACCTCACCATTGAGGTATTCGGCCAATTCACCCCGGATATGGTACATCAGCAGTTCTATCGTGCTTTCTTCTGTTTGGGCTTTATAGTGTCCCTCCGAGCAGAAAAAATAATGGTGATGCGAATCTAAGTGTCCCATACGAAACGCTTTGCCAGGAATATGCCGACGCAATTGGATAATATCCTCGGCAAAAGTGCTATTTTGCAGGTGGGCGTGGTATTCATTTTTACGCTGGTAGCTTATGAATGCGATGTTAACCACGCCAAAGTGCTCAATAAAATAACAGGCTGCGTTGACTAAGGTGCTGTTACCACAGGTTAATATTAAGATCCTATTCTTCCAGACGAACAGGCTAGATTCACTGAGTAAATAGGCATCACAGTGATCACTTTTAAGACTAGAGAGGATCTCTGCGTTCGCATGTCGCACTAGATCAACCCAAAAGGACAGATCTAATTGACGCAAATTCGCCACCGCTGGGCCGACGGTAATCTCGAGCTTTTTTTCTGAACCTTCAAAAAACATCAACTCTTTGACCCCATGGCCGCCACATCTCCTGTAACTCATTCCTGCGCAATTTTACACGACTCATTGGGCAAGCAAAGCGAAAAGCATAGGTTTATAAAAACAAAAATCAGCCTAAGTCACCCTAGGCTGATTTTTTTAACGTACTAAATTTTAAGAAAAATCTTCTAAGTAAGTATAGCCTTTAAGGCCTACTTGCAACTCTTCTAAAATTTGCGCCCGCTCATCTTCTGCTATGTGCAGGTTCACTAACTCTTCATAGGTGCGCATAAAATCGACCGCATCCAAGTTAACATAGCGCAATACGTCAGCCACTGTATCGCCTGCCAGTACAGATTCAATATTAGTGACGCCGTTCTCTTCGATACGCACGACCGCAGAGTTAGTGTCACCGAAGAGGTTATGCATATCCCCGAGGATCTCTTGGTAGGCTCCCACAAGGAAGAAACCAATCAAATATGGGCTTTCAGCACTCCATGCAGGTACGGGCAGAGTGGTTTCAATGCCTTGACCATCTACGTATTGATCTACAATACCGTCGGAATCACAGGTAATATCCAGCATCACAGCTCGGCGCTCGGGGGCCTTATCTAAACCCGACAACGGCAGTACAGGGAATACTTGATCAATACCCCACGCATCCGGTAATGACTGGAATAGCGAGAAGTTAACGAAGAACTTATCGGCTAACTTTTCGTTGAGCTCATCGATAATCGGTCTGTGGTAGCGGTTTTTAGCGCTCAACAGGCCTTGCACTTCATGGCAAACACGCAGGTTGGCCTGCTCGGCCCATGCACGCTCCGCCAGTGTTAACTGACCTAAAGCAAACAGGGATTGCGCTTCCTGCAAGTCACTTTGACTATCATGGTAAATCTCGATCAAAGCACGCTGATCGGCGCGACCACTGATCTCAGACCATGAGTGCCACATGTTGTGTAATAACTGCGGCGACTCTTCCGCTGGCGGTTGAATATCCTCAGGCTGGTAAGCCTCGGTACCAATCACATCGGTAATAAGCACCGCATGGTGCGCAGTCAAGTAACGACCAGATTCTGAAATAATACGTGGCATTGGCTGTTCGTATTCATTACAGATATCGGTCAATACGTTAACGATATTGTTGGCATACTCGGTCAGGCCATAGTTCATCGAGTTATTACTTTGGCTACGAGTACCATCGTAATCCACAGCTAAACCACCGCCTACATCGAAGCAATTTACACTTGCACCTAGCTCACGTAATTCACAGTAGAAGCGACCCGCTTCACTCACACCTTGGCGAATATCACGGATATTGGCAATTTGCGAACCTAAATGGAAATGCAGTAACTGCAGCGAATCCAACATATCGTGTTGCTTTAACTGTTCGACCACTGTCAAAATCTGGGCCGCAGATAAACCAAACTTAGATTTTTCACCGCCACTGGCCTGCCACTTGCCTTTACCTTGGAAGGCAAGGCGAGCACGTAAGCCCAAACGTGGCTTAACACCCAAACGCTGAGACTCTGCTAGCACCATCTTAAGCTCAGACAGTTTCTCTAAAACGATATAAACCTTATGGCCTAATTTCTCACCAATCAAAGCTAAGCGAATATATTCGTTGTCTTTATAGCCATTACAAACGATAACCGAGCTGGCTTTTTGCGCCATCGCAAGCACGGCCATCAACTCTGGCTTACTGCCCGCTTCAAGGCCTAACTGTGGCACTTCCTTTGATGCTTGACTCGCAAGGATCTCTTCCACCACGGTTTGTTGTTGGTTTACTTTAATGGGGTAAACCAGCAAATAGTCCGCCTGATACTCATACTTTTGTATCGCTTGGTCAAATGCTTGGCACAGGCTGTTGACTCTGTGGTGCAGGATCTGCGGAAAACGCACTAGCACAGGTAAAGCGACCCCCGCTTTAACCATATCTTTGGCGAGCTCATTTAAACCAATCTTGTAATCAGGATTTTTAGGATCCGGTGACACTGTCACCTCACCTTGGTCGCTGATCCCATAAAAACCTTGGCTCCAGTGAGTAACATTGTACCCAGCACGAGCATCATCAATAGACCAATCATTCATTTTTATTTAGCCCGTCTATTAAAAAATGGGTTGGACGACCATTTGCTTGTTACAAGGCCGCCCGTTCGACAAACCCAGGCAAAGGGATACCTTACCTGACATACATTAAAGGTGAACATCACCTTTTATTGGTGCAGCAAAATCACGCAAGTTTAGGTGACATTGATGCTATTTTCATTAATGCCGCAGGGAGTCTCCAATGCCGCATTATTGGGTATTCAATTATAGGGAACACCAATCATGTATTCCTTTTTTGCCAATCGAGTTCTACCGACCAGCAGAGTGTTTACCATACCCCTAGCCATGGCTAAAAAACACTCAAAAAGCCGAAGTTACAGTGAGAATCACACTTTAGCGGTTTAAGCCCAAACGGCCGCAATCCCACTATAAAGAGTGCAAACAACACCAAAACAAATAACACTAGGGAACAACATCACACATTAAGTGGTGCAGCTTGAGCTTATCCACCTAATAAAAGACAAGTTTATATAAACTGGGGACTGTTGGCTTCTTCACGGCCAGAGTTGATGCGGATTAACGTGAGATGCTTAAGACCGGTATCATCGTAGGGTACGACAATAGCATGCTGGCATTGTGACGCTTTAAGGCAAAGTGCAAAAAATGGATGCTTGTGCATTAGCTAAAAAAACCCTCTTAACCCCATGTAACAGCTATAGATTGTTTGCTACACGGTTAATGACCAGTGAACCATAAAACCTTTACTACTCACGTAATATTTGTCTATCTACAACGAGCTAACTCGTTAAACGGCGCAATTAAACCGCGCAATGTCACAGAATGCAAGCAAGAATCTCATTTAATATTTTACGTTAAAATATAATAAACACCTGCGTAACAAACATTGACCATTACTACTATTTTTACTCATAAAAATAAGAGACTTAGCTATAGATAGCTAATTAACTCCGTTCAATATTTTTTAATAGCTTTAGCACAAAAATTGACAATACTAATGGAGGATAGCCTTGCATCTGCCGCTGATGGATTTCTATCACTACACGCCGCTTTGATATTTGTCATCAATACAGCATCTCACTTTAGCCCCCTGCTGACCCACAATGATGAATCCCAGTGGCAATAAAGCTGCTGTTTCAATACTAAAGCAGTTATAATCGCCGCTGAATCACATCCATATGCACAGAGAAATCCATGGTACAGATAGGTAAAACCTGCAAACTTGAGGTTGTAAAACAAGTCAGTTTTGGCGTATATCTCGACGCGCACGAACTAGGGCAAGTATTGCTGCCAAATAAAGTCACCCCAAAGGACTGCCAAGTCGGTGATTGGCTTGAGGTGTTTCTGTACCTAGATTCTGAAGATATAGTGATTGCCACCACCCGCCGTCCCCTTGCTCAGGTGGGAGAGTTTGCCTATTTAAAAGCGGTATCCACTGGGCCTTATGGCGCCTTTTTAGACTGGGGCTTAGATAAGGATCTCTTGCTACCCTTCGGTGAGCAGCATAAGCCGATCGAAGAGGGCCGCTCCTATTTAGTCTATGTGCATGCCAACCGTGCCGATGAGCGGATTGTCGCTTCATCTAAAATCGATAAATTCCTCGACAAGACTGAACCTAACTATCAGGTTGGCGAGCAAGTGGACTTATACATCGGCGGCACTACAGACTTAGGTTACAAGGCCATTATCAATCATGCCCACTGGGGGGTAATTTACCAGAATGAAGTCTTCCAAAAGTTGCGTTTTGGCCAAAGACTCAAAGGCTTTATTAAACAAGTGCGCCGTGATGGCAAAATCGATCTAGTGCTGCAACAGGGCAGTAAGCAAGAGTTAGATAAACACGCCCACATTATCTTGAGTAAACTCAAACTGGCTGGCGGTTTTTTAGCCTTGACCGATAAAACCGACGCAGAAATCATCTACGATCAGCTAGGAATGAGTAAAAAAGCCTTTAAAAAAGCCATAGGTGGCCTCTTTAAAAATGGCCAACTGAGCATAGATAATGATGGATTGCGTTTAACTGCAACCGCAGAATAATCAACTCTATTCAATACTTAGCTTTAAAATTGTACAGTTTACCGCCACTAAGACGGAGTTTAACTGACAACGTCTAGGATATTAAGCATGGCTCTGTTATAAACAAAGCCATGCTTTTTTCTTTGGAGCTTATATGGAACTCACGTTACACGAAGCCAGAGTCATCGGATGCCTGCTGGAAAAAGAAATCACTACTCCCGAGCAATATCCACTCTCGCTAAATGCATTGACCTTAGCCTGTAATCAAAAAACCAGCCGCGAGCCTGTGCTGGATCTGAGCGAAACCCAAGTCCAAGATGCCCTCGACTCCCTGAATAAAAAACGTTTAATCAGCGAACAATCGGGCTTTGGTAGCCGTGTGGTCAAGTATAAGCACAGGTTCTGCAACACCGAATTCAGTGAGTTACAATTATCCCCTGCCGCCGTTGCTATCGTCTGTTTACTCCTCCTTCGCGGCCCGCAAACCCCCGGAGAACTGCGCACCCGCAGTAATAGACTCCATGAATTTAGGGATGTCACAGACGTTGAGGATTGCATCAAGCAACTCATGAGCCGTGACAAACCTATTTTAAAACAGTTACCAAGGGAGCCAGGCCGCAGAGAGTGTCGCTATATTGAGTTATTTTCCGAGGCATCCGCCCAGACGCTGGGGTCAGATGCACCTATGGCGACAACGGCCCTTGAACAAGTTACAGATGCAGAACTCATAGCCAGAGTGGCGCAATTAGAGCAGCAAGTCGCTGCCCTGACCGAGAAACTCGATGAGCTACTCGCATCGCTCAGTTAGGGCTTGCATGTAATAACGACCTTAGGTTGTGAGTTGCAGCATCCTTAGCTTACTCATCTACCAATCGGATAAAACCTGTTCGAACTTTCAATCATAGAGACAGCGAATGACACATAACCCACCCAGTACATTCAATAACATGTTTATCATCGCTGTCTTTGAACTGCGAAAATTTTTCTTGAATACCCGAGGCATTATTGCACTGATTGCCTTTGCGCTGGTATGGGGGATTTTGTTGCTCTACCCCATTCAAGGTGCATCGGCGATGTTGATGCAACCGAATATCAAAGACTTAATCGATGGCCTATTTGGCGCAAAGACCCTTAATGTCTTATTTGAATGGCCAGTGGCAGAAATGGCAGTATTTTGGTGTTTTGCGCTGTACCTATTCCCGATGTTTAGTATTTTGATCGCCGCCGATCAGTTTTCATCGGACAAAACCCGTGGCACGCTGCGTTTCTACACCATTCGAACCAGCCGTGACAGCCTATTATTCGGCCGCTTTCTCGGGCAAATATTGATCCAAAGCCTTTTGATTTTACTGACGATTATGGCCACCATCGCCCTCGCACTTTACAGAGATAGCCAGTTATTTTTACAGGCAATAAGCTCTGGAGCCTTGGTGGGTTTAAATTTACTCATCGTTATCTTGCCCTTTACCGCCCTGATGAGCCTATTATCTTTATATGCCCGCACCGCACGCCAGGCGATGGTATTGGCAACGATCCTGTGGACATTAGTATCACTCGCTATATTACTCCTGAGTCATCAATCGAGCCTGTTAGCAGAACTCCAATGGCTACTCCCTGGTGCACAGCTCTCAAATATGATCAACACCAATGGACTTAATAGCTTAGCTTACGCACCTATTCCCTTACTACAAACCGCATTCGCCCTCTTCCTTGGCCGCGTTTATATCCAAAGGAGTCAACTATGATCCTCGTTCAATGCCAAGGGCTGTCAAAAAACTATGGCAGTAAAAAAGCCCTAAATAATATTAACTTAACCCTAGAGGCTGGCGCACCCATCGCATTGGTAGGTCCCAATGGTGCGGGTAAAACTACCCTTTTTAGCCTGCTATGTGGCTATTTATCACCTAGCGAAGGCAGGATTAGCTTGCTAGGTGAAGCCCCGAACAGCCCTAAACTCTTAGGCAAAGTAGCGGCGCTACCACAGGATGCAACCCTAGATCCTAACTTAACCATTGCCAGCCAACTGGCTCTGTTTGCTCGTCTGCAGGGAATGAATGCCAAATTAGCCGCAGAAGAAGCCTTACGGGTTCTGAGCTTAGTGGATTTAGTCGATATCGCTCAGCAAAAGCCACCGAGTTTAAGTCACGGCATGGGCAAACGTGTCGCCATAGCCCAAGCCTTGATTGGTTCACCGACACTCGTCCTGCTGGATGAACCTACCGCAGGGCTCGACCCCGCCAATGCCAAAAAAGTACGTGAGCTGGTGAAAACCCTTTCCCCCACAACGACGTTTATGATCAGCTCCCATAATTTGGACGAACTCGAAAAACTCTGTGATCAAGTGCTGTACCTAGATAAGGGTGAGCTAAGCCAATCCGTCTCCATGCACGCCAACACCGACAGTGACTATCTCACCTTGACCATGCAACACTGTGATAGTGAAAAATTACTGCAGGAAGTGGCAAAGCTTAACGGTGTCATCAATGTTAGCACTAAGCAAAGCAATAGCTTTGTTATCCAACTTGCACCGAATGAAGATAAGATAGCTGAACAATCTGCTATCGATCACTATCAGTTTGAGATGAAACTACTTTCCCTCTTTAACCATCACCATTGGCAATACAAGATGCTGATGAAGGGGCGTACATTAGAAGAAACCTTGTTCTCCTAAAGATAACCCATTGCGCCCGCAAGGGCGCTTTTCCACTGATGATGACCCAGTTGCGTATTTACATATCGATGGCTCAACGTCATCCAGCAAGCCCTATCCTAAGAAGAGCCAATAAATAAGCTCGTTGCGCAATAGACAGCCACCAATAATCAATAAAGCAGCGGTTAAGTCGCTAAAGGGAGCGAACGCTTTCAATCTACAGCAGGGCTTGTTATAACTCCCAGTCCCTTGCTCATTCGCTGAATTCAGAGGTATCAATGAACAAAGCACAACTCATTCAACGTATTGCCGTATCACTCAATCAATCTCAAGCCAGCACTAAGCCTGTAGTCGAGCACATCCTACAACAAATCCATATTGCCTTGAGCGAAGGAGAAAAGATCTTTCTACCCCAATTTGGCACCTTTGAGTTGCGTTACCATTTACCTAAATCTGGCCGTAATCCGCAGACGGGTGAAACCATGGAGATAGCAGGCTTTAATCAGCCGAGTTTTAAGGCAGCGACGGCGCTAAAACAAGCGATTAATGATTAGAATAACTCAAGGGTTTTGAACAAAGCCTCGTTAAACTATGGGGCTTTTTATGTGGGCTGGCCGGCATTAATGACAAGGTATGCACAGCCTGAGTGCTTAAGCTTTACCAATATCGATAGCGTTAAAACCCAGATGCAAAAAAGCCCCGACTAATGTCGAGGCTTATTTACTATTCACTAAGAATAATGGTACCCGAGGCCAGACTTGAACTGGCACGCTGTTACCAGCGAGGGATTTTAAATCCCTTGTGTCTACCGATTCCACCACTCGGGCAAACTCTGTATATCGCAAGCTTTGCTGTTGATATTTAACTCTTTGCTTCGACTTTATACTTAAGTTTAAAATGCTTAGTTTTAAAAACTTAAGTTTCGAAGTTTAACGCTTCAGCTCGCTTTGAGCTGTGACCATTATAATAATGGTACCCGAGGCCAGACTTGAACTGGCACGCTGTTACCAGCGAGGGATTTTAAATCCCTTGTGTCTACCGATTCCACCACTCGGGCAAACTCTTTATGTTAACGACGGGAATCGTGTCATTAGCATGTTATTTATGGAGGCGCGACCCGGAGTCGAACCGAGATCGACGGATTTGCAATCCGCAGCATAGCCATTCTGCCATCGCGCCATTTTCCAACCTATTAAGATTGGAGCGACATATCGGGTTCGAACCGATGACCTATACCTTGGCAAGGTATCGCTCTACCAACTGAGCTAATGTCGCTTTTCGATTTCGCATTGACTCAGATAAACAAGGTATCGTACTTCACCTTATCAACCGAGCTAATGTCGCATCATGTAGAGTTAAGATTTTGTTTTCACTTCGTCTCTCGTCTACGGGGTGGCATTCTACCTATTTGCCATGCTGTGTCAACCGCTGTTTTATCGATAACTTACTGCTTGCGCACTAAATAATCTCTTTGATTTTTTATTGTGCTATTCAGCCGTCAGATCTTTCCAAGCGGCTAAAATGTAACTCATCATTGACCAGAAGGTTAATACTGCAGCGATATATAAGAGTACAAATGCGGCTTGGATCATCAGGGGATTGTATTGCCAAATCAGGCCAATAATCGCCACCATCTGCGCCGCAGTCTTATATTTACCGATCCAAGATACGGCAACCGTACCGCGCTTACCTAATTCTGCCATCCACTCACGCAGGGCTGAAATCACAATTTCGCGACCAATCATAAAGAGGGCTGGCAGAGTAAGCCAAATATTTGCGTATTGTTCGACCAATAAAACTAATGCCGTGATCACCATAAGCTTGTCGGCAACGGGATCGAGAAATGCGCCAAAACGGGTTAATTGTTTCAGTTTACGGGCAGCATAACCGTCTAATGCATCCGTTAACGCCGCCAGCCAGAACACAAATGCGGCAACAAAAGGGGTCCAACTATAGGGTAAATAAAACAGCACCACGAAAATGGGCAGTAAAAAAAGCCTGAAAAGAGTTAATGCTATGGGTAAGTTAAACGGCATGATCAAACCAGTTAGTCAAAAGCAGCGCCAATCTTGCCTTAATTTTATCACCCTCGCAATGCATCATGAATGGTTTGTGCCATTTCTATGCTAATCCCTGGCACTTTGGCCAATTCAGCGACACTTGCCCCTTTAACTTCTTGTAAACCGCCCAAATGCTGTAGCAGCGCCTTACGGCGTTTAGGCCCAATGCCAGCAATAGCTTCGAGTGTTGAAGTATTGCGGGTTTTCTGGCGACGGTTGCGATGCCCCGTAATCGCAAAGCGATGGGATTCATCTCGAATATGCTGGATAAGGTGCAATGCGGGTGAGTCGCCCTCGAGGGAAAAATGGGTTTCAGTATCCCCTAAAATCAAGGTTTCAAGCCCAGGTTTACGCCCTTCACCCTTTGCAACCCCAACCAACTGCGGCGCTTTATCTAAATGGGTAAACTTTTCATCGACGACCTTCTGGGCGATACGCAATTGCCCTAAACCGCCATCGATAAACAAAATATCAGGGATTTTACCGCCCGCCTCAATCTTATCGAAACGGCGGCTAATGGCTTGTTTCATCGCGGCATAATCATCACCCGGGGTGATACCCTCGATATTAAAGCGCCGATACTCACCTTTATGCGGCCCTTCTCGATTGAACACCACGCAGGAGGCAACGGTACTTTCCCCCATGGTATGGCTGATATCGAAACATTCCATCCGCTGGATAGGTGTATTCAATTCTAAAATTTCTTCTAATAGTACAAAGCGTTGCTCGACAGTGTTCTTATGGGATAAACGTGTGATGACGGCATTAGTGGCATTGGTCACAGCTAGGCGTAAAAAACTGGCTCTATCGGCGCGCACATTGGTCTTTATGGAAAACTTTTTATCCAGCGCCGTAGATACCGCCGCTTCCAGCTCGTGTAATTCTTCAAAGTTATGGCTGATGACCACTTCCTTTGGAATGGTGCGCTGTATATCTGCATTTAAGTAAAACTGCAAAATAAAGGAGCGCAGCACTTCATCCATATCCGTTTCGGCCGGCACAGAAGGATAATAACTACGACTACCAAAGATTTTACCCTCGCGGATAAATAACAAATGGAAACAAGCGATACCCGATGCATAGTGCACACCAATCACATCCATATCGCCTTTATTGTTCGATACTTCCTGTTGCTCGGCGACCTTACGCAGCGCCATAATTTGATCACGAAAGCGTGCCGCCTGCTCATATTCCTGCTGCTCGGCCGCTTGTTCCATCTTAACCACTAAGGCGCTGATCACTTGTTGATCTTTGCCCTTTAAAAACAGGCTAGCGAGTTTCACTTGCTCATCATAGTCGGCATTGCTGACTTTACCCACACAGGGCGCGCTGCAACGGGAAAGCTGATACTGCAAACAGGGCCGTGAGCGGGATTTGTAATAAAGGTCGTCGCATTGGCGAATTGGAAAGAGTTTCTGCATTAGGTGCAGGCTTTCACGCACCGCACCGCCATTAGGATAAGGGCCAAAATATTGGCCTTTTTCCCGCTGCGGACCACGATGATAGGCAAGTCTAGGGTGTTCGTGTTGGCTTAATAATATGTAAGGGTAAGATTTATCATCACGCAATAACACATTGTATTTAGGCATGTATTGCTTGATGTAATCATTTTCAAGCAGCAGCGCATCGGTTTCACTGTGGGTCAGTGTCACATCAATATGGTGAATATGTGAGACTAAGGCCTGGGTCTTGATATTGCCTAAATTCTTGCGAAAATACGACGAAAGCCGTTTTTTAAGATCCTTGGCTTTCCCCACATAAATGACGTCACCCTTGACGTCATACATGCGATAAACCCCGGCAGAAGATGAAACCGTGCGTAGAAAACTTTGGGCGTTAAAAACACTCGACATTATTCACACCCACGACTTTCAATAGGCAAACAACATATCAACATCAAAGACAAACATACCCTAGGATTAAAAATGACCCGCATCCAACATTTTGTAGCGAATGGCTAGACGTGTCAGCTCAACGTCACCACTGATCCCAAGCTTAGCAAATAAACGGTAGCGATAGCTGTTAACCGTTTTAGGGCTGAGGTTGAGCTGCTCAGAAATATCATTCACTTTCTCACCATTAGTGATCATCAGCATGATCTGCAGCTCACGTTCAGATAATGCCTTAAATGGATTTTCATCGGCGGGATTAAACTGGCTCAGCGCCATTTGCTGGGCAATTTCAGGGGATAAATAACGTTGCCCACGGGAAACCTGACGTATCGCTTGCAATACCTCTGGCGGTGTTGCTCCCTTAGTTAAATAACCCGAAGCTCCTGCCTGCATCACCTTACTTGGGAATGGATCTTCGGTGTGAACAGTCAGCACAATAATTCTTGCATGGGGTTGATAACGTAAAATTTTACGTGTGGCTTCCAACCCACCCATTCCGGGCATATTCATATCCATCAAGATCACATCGGCTTCGTTTTGGCGAGCCCACTGCACCGCAGTCTCACCATCAGGGGCTTCCCCCACCACTTTGAGCCCACGCTCATCTTCCAAGATACGGCGGATCCCAGTTCGCACAAGCTCATGATCGTCAACTAAATATATCGATATCAACTTAATCCACCTTTTATCTTTCCCGCCAGAGCCGCTAACTATAAAAGCAACACAGCAAACGGATTACGAGTCTATAGGGCTAATTTAGCCCAACAACCCCGTTTCGCAAAGCATAAAATGAATATTGTTAACTAGATGATATTTAAAGGAACGATTACAGAATGCCTCTCTAATAAAAAGCGTTTAAAAAGGAAGCAATATACAGAGCCCAATCCCACAGCAGCATTTATGATAACGATTCGACAGAGCCCTACGAAGCTAACCGCTCGTAGAATTGGTGGAATAATAACAGGAACCCAAAGGCTCAGGTTATATAAACAAAAAAGCCATCATTGCTGATGGCTTTCCGTGAAATATGACGGAGGAGCGGTTATTCGAATGAGGAACCAAGGGTTCAAATGGCTTAAATGC
>NZ_AFOZ01000029.1 GCF_000217915.1 Shewanella sp. HN-41
CGACCCATCTATTTGGTACTGCAATGTCTAAACTCTTACTTACCCAACAGTTTTGACTGTTAAATAAGTGGTGGGTCGTGAAGGATTCGAACCTTCGACCAATTGGTTAAAAGCCAACTGCTCTACCGACTGAGCTAACGACCCATCTATTTGATACTGCAATGTCTAAACTCTTACTTACCCAACAGTTTCGACTGTTAAATAAGTGGTGGGTCGTGAAGGATTCGAACCTTCGACCAATTGGTTAAAAGCCAACTGCTCTACCGACTGAGCTAACGACCCATTAAAGTATTACGATGTTTAAACTCTTACTTACCCAACAGTTTCAACTGTTAAATAAGTGGTGGGTCGTGAAGGATTCGAACCTTCGACCAATTGGTTAAAAGCCAACTGCTCTACCGACTGAGCTAACGACCCATTTAAAGTATTACGATGTTTAAACTTTTACTTATTCAACAGTTTTGACTGTTAAATAAGTGGTGGGTCGTGAAGGATTCGAACCTTCGACCAATTGGTTAAAAGCCAACTGCTCTACCGACTGAGCTAACGACCCATCTGATTATTGCTTGCACTAAAATCCACTAACTTATTCTATTTTCAAGAGTAAGTGGTGGGTCGTGAAGGATTCGAACCTTCGACCAATTGGTTAAAAGCCAACTGCTCTACCGACTGAGCTAACGACCCATTTACTGGCATTTTGCGCCCCGAACGGCCTTGCCGCTCCGAGGGCGCCTATAATACCTTTTTCATCTTCCCATGCAAGCGCAAATTCCCAATTTTTTGTCGTTTGCATGAAAAACAGACTAAGAGTATGTTTTTTAGTTAATTAGGCTTTCATTGCGGCCAATTGCTGCTGTGCGATCCGTGCCGCGGCACTGTTTGCGTAGTCTTTCACGACTTGTTGGTAGTATTGGGTTGCACCCGCTTTGTCGCCAGTTTTCTCTGCGATCATGCCAAGCTTCACTAAACTATCGCCACGTTTATTTGAATCACTAAAACGCACTACCACAGTATTAAAGGCTTGCTTCGCTTCCGCAAATTCACTCTTATTAAATAGCAACTGCCCTAACCAGTAGTTGGCATTTGCAGCATAGACTGAATCGGGGTATTGCTTGATGAAGGCTCGGAATGCTGGAATAGCCTCGTCGTATTTACGCTCCTTCAACACTAGGTTGACGGCGCCCTCATAACTTGCCGTTTCACTTAAGCTACTTGCCGCCGCATTAGCAGTGGCTGCGACAGCAGCTGGTGTTGTCGGGGTTGCAGCGGCTGGTGTGGCAGCTTTAGAAGATAAATTGGCAATTTCATCGTAAAGCTGACGCTGGCGTTGCTGCATCTGCTCTATTTGGTAATTTTGTTGTTCGGTTAAACCACGTAAATCGAGAACTTCCTGCTGCAGAGTATCCAGACGACGCTGCATATCAAGTTCGCTTTGTTGTCTCGATTTCACTATGCGCTCTAAACGAGCGAGTCTGTCATCACCTGAACCACCAGCAAGGTCTTCAACAGGAGCAGGAGCTGCGACTGCAGCTCCTGCGCCGAAGAACATTGCCGTAATTAAGACGGCACGTTTCATGGTGTTACTCTCCGTAATTCAATCTTAGTAAACTAAAACTGCGCGACGGTTTTTACCAAAACCTTCATCAGTGCGAGAGAAATCTAATGGCTTCTCTTCACCATAGCTCACGATGCTCATTTGGCTTGGTTGTACACCCATACCTTGCAGGTATTTAGCCACAGCTTTAGCACGACGCTCACCTAGGGCGATGTTGTACTCAGGCGTACCACGTTCATCGGCATGGCCTTCAATCAGCACACGCACACTTGGGTGTTCAACTAAGTAAGTACCGTGGGCTTCTAATACGGCGGCGAATTCGGTTTGAACTTCACTGCGGTCGAAGTCGAAGTAAATAATGTGCTCTTTTCTCAACTCTTCCAATTGCTGACGTTGTTGCTCCTCTGGTGACAACATAGCGCCAACACCACCCGTTTGAACGCCACCATTCAGTTCGCTACCAGAACCACTTGTCGAGCCCATTGCATCAGTTTCTGATTCAGAAGTTGAGCTACATGCACTAATAGCCATAATTGGAAGTGCTACCAACATAGCTTTTAACAACTTGTTCAGATCCATTACGTGTTCCTTATAAAATTAAATGTTAATAAATCAAGGTAATACATTAGAGAAACGGAGACCAAGAAGGTGATTTCACCTCACCCTGACCTGCCGGTAATCTGGCTTTAAAACGTCCGTCCGTAGAAACAGCTGCTAAAACTTGCTTGCCTTGGTATGTGGTGCCATAAATCACCATAGTACCATTAGGGGCCACGCTGGGGGATTCATCCAAGCGTGTCGATGTTAGCACCTGCATAAAACGCGTATTCAGATCCATACGCGCAATATTAAATTTACCATTCGTGCGATTGACGAAAATCATGCTACGTCCATCTGGGGTGATTGAACCGCCCAAATTCCATTCACCTTCAAAGGTTTCACGGGTGACTTTGCCTGAATTTAAATCTACGCGATATAACTGGGGTTTACCACCGCGCTCAGAGGTAAATAACAAGGATTTACCATCAGGAAACCAAGAAGGTTCAGTATCAATTGCATAGTGGTTGGTAATACGTTTGATGGCTTTAGTCGCGATATCGATCACGTAGATCTCTGGTTGACCATCCTTGGATAGCGTCACTGCCAGTGACTTACCATCGGGGGAAAACGCTGGTGCGCCGTTGATGCCGGGGAAACTACTCACTTTAGTGCGTACTTGAGTGTAGAGATCCTGAACGAAAATCTCAGCTTTCTTGTTCTCAAAACTCACATAAGCTAAACGACGACCATCGGGTGACCAAGTCGGGGACATTAGCGGCTCGGGTGAGCGGAGTAACATCTGCTCGTTATAACCATCATAATCGGCAATCATCAACTGATATGGTGCTTTCTGCGTATGATTGACCACGACATAGGAAACGCGAGTTAAAAATGCGCCACGAATACCCGTTAACTTTTCATAGACGATATCGCTAATTCTATGTCCATATTGGCGAAATTGAGCCGCAGAGATCACAGTTTGACGACTGTCCATCAAAAACTCAGTTGCACTCGCGGGCCCCTTCAGAGCTTGGTTTTGTGCTTTGACTAAGTCGATTAAATCGAAGCTAACAAGGAACTGATCTGTGCCATAGGGTTTAACGGTTCCTAACACTAACGCTTCGGCCCCTACGCTAGACCAAGCATTCGCTTGGAACTGAGCCAATGTACCAATATTACGTTGGGGAAAACCTAACTCATCTAAAGGTTTAAACGTACCGCTACGCACAAGGTCTGACATCACTACATCGGCAATCGCCTGTGGTGGTGCGCCAGCGCCTTGCCATACGAAAGGCATCACGGCAATCGGACGAGCCGCATCCACACCTTCGGTGATCACGATATCCAATGCCGCTTTTGCGGGGGTAGTACAAAGCAGTACCACCAATGTTAACCATTTTGCCAAAATTTTCATGGGACTCCTTTAATTAAACGTTGGTTCAACGATTAAGTTAATTTCTTTCATCAAGTTATAAACCGCAGGATCCGGGGAAACAGGCAATTTACCTGCCTTTTGAATTGCCGCTTTGGTCGCACGGCAAACATTAGGATCGCCACCTTCCGTTTGACTGCTGATCACAAAACCATCATTTGCTAAACGCACTGACACTTTACAGCTTTTACCGCGCATTGACTCATCTACGACTAAGTTACGCTGAATCGTCGATTTAATCATGGCGGTATATTTTCCGACTTCGCTTTGCATTTGCTTATTCATGGTTTGTGACAGCGCCGCCTGCTCCGCCGCTAACGCGTCGGCCATTTCCTGCTCCTGCTGGGCGCGGGCTTTAGCTTCTGCATCCGCTTTTGCCTTAGCTGCGGCTTTTGCTTTCGCTTCTGCATCTGCTTTGGCTTTTGCCTCCGCTTTGGCCTTAGCTTCTGCCTCTGCTTTTGCCTTGGCTTCGGCTTCCTTCTGCTTACGCTCGGTTTCAGCTTTGGCGGCTGCAGCTTCTTCGGCTTTACGCTTTTCAGCCGCTTTTTGCGCCGCGTCTTCAGCTACTTTACGCTCCTGTTCCTTCAGCTTGCGGTCGGCTTCTGCCTTTTGTGCTTTTTCCTTTTCCTGCTGCTGCTTCACCTGCGCGACTTTAGCGGCCTCATTTGCCTTTTGGGTTTCAATTTCCTGCTGTTTGCGTTCTTGCTCTAGTTTTTTAATCTGAGCTTGTTCACGCTCACGAGCTTGCTTTGCCTCCTGCGCTTTACGCTCAAGCTCTGCTTGTCGCTCACGCTCGCGCCGCTCTGTCTCGCGCTTTTCCTGCTTAAGTTTTTCCACCTGGTTAGCCACTTTCTGTTGGTCAACCATAACGGCTTGAACAGCGGGAGCACTAACTTGTTGCACTTGCACGGGTTTATGGGTGAAATCTATGCCAATGGCCAGAATAATTATCACGCCAATATGAATACCTGCTGAAATCGACAGAGGTAATGCAAGATTTGAATTATCCGCCACCTATTTCTCCTTGGGTGAATCCGTCATCAAACCGACTGATGGCACACCAGCACCTTGCAAAGTGACCATTAGCTGGATCACTTTATCGTAGGGAATATTTCTATCGGCCTTAACCACAACAGGGCGCTCTGGCTCAGTCACAATGATCGCAGCAACTTCTGTCGCCAATTCTTCCAAATCCATTTCTATATTGGTCGAACCGCCTTTATTGAGGTAATAAGTGCCGTCGCTATCGATAGATGCCACCACAGGCGGTTTACTATCCGCGGGTAGCACTTCTGCCGCCCCCTGAGGCAGCTCTACTTTTACCCCTTGGGTGACGATAGGTGCTGTTACCATAAAAATAATGAGCAGCACTAGCATGACGTCGATATAGGGCACCACATTGATTTCAGCAACGGGACGACGACGTTTGCGCTGATAAGCTGGTTGCATTATGCCCCTTCCTTCTCACTGTATGCTTGGCGATGCAAAATACTGGAAAACTCTTCCATAAAGTTGGCGTAGGCCATTTCCAATTTATCGACCTGAGTCGAGAAACGGTTATAGGCAATCACCGCAGGGATCGCAGCAAATAGGCCCATAGCCGTTGCAATTAAGGCTTCTGCAATACCAGGGGCAACCATAGCTAAGGTCGCGTTTTCCATCGAACCGATAGCGATAAATGAGTTCATAATTCCCCATACCGTACCAAATAAACCGATATAAGGGCTAGTTGAACCTATTGTTGCTAATAAGGGTAAATTGGCTTCTAGCTTTTCTAATTCGCGGGATAAAGTTACGCGCATCGCCCGTGAAGTCCCATCCATCACGGCATCGGGTACTTTGCTATTTAATTTATTCAGGCGTGAATATTCTTTAAAACCGGTGACAAATAATGATTCTAAACCCGTATTATCTGGACGAGCCGATAATTCTTTATATAGGCGGTTTAAATCGACACCTGACCAAAATTTATCTTCAAATTTTGCCGATTTACTTTTTGCGGATGTCAGTAAACTCCGGCGCTGTAAAATCACCGTCCAAGACATCACCGACAAGCAAAGTAAAGTGAACATCACAAATTTCACTAATAAACTGGCTTGTAAAAATAACCCAACAATCGACATATCAGCTTGCACTGTCAAACTCCTGCACAATATTTAAGGGAATAGCTCGGGGACGCATCCGTGATAAGGCAACACAGGCCACTAGCACTGTGCCTTCACAATAACAGTCTCCCTGATGATCAACCAAACGTTGATGAAATACCAACGAGGCCTTTTTCAACTCTATGACCTTAGTTTCTACAATAAGGTTCTGTTCAAAACGCGCGGCTTTTTTAAAATCCAATTCCGCCCGCTTAACTACAAACGCCGTATCATCGGCTAACAGTGCAGTCTGGCTTACGCCTAAGGCTCTTAACCACTCGGTTCGCGCCCGCTCAAAAAAATTGAGATAGTTCGAATGATAGACAACACCGCCTGCGTCGGTGTCTTCGTAATAGACTGAAATGGGCCAATGAAACGTCATTTGAAATCAGCAAATTTGGGTTGAAAAATTGACGCTTACTATACCTAGGGAAACAAGACTTGTGAATGACCCAACGAAGATATAGATAGGGATAGCGCGGGTTTGCGCGCAATTGAGGGATTTGTAAATAACAATGGGGTCGAAGGACCCCATTTCATTAACATAGTTCGCTATTTTGCGAGGGTTTGCGGTAATGTCAGACCAAAGCTTTGCCACAAAAAGCTATAAATATCGGCAAACTCGTCGATCTTCATCGCCGTGGGTTTACCCGCGCCGTGCCCTGCATTGGACTCGATACGCATAATCACAGGTTTATCGCCTTGCTGTTTCTCTTGCATCATGGCGGCAAACTTAAAGCTGTGCAGTGGTACCACGCGATCGTCATGATCGGCTGTCATCACCATAGTTGCAGGATAAGCCTGTGCTTTGACATTGTGGTAAGGAGAATAAGCTAGCAATGCGGGGAATTGCTCCGCCTTATCGGCACTGCCGTATTCACTGGTCCAAGCCCAGCCAATAGTGAACTTATGGAAGCGCAGCATATCGAGCACACCGACCGCAGGTAATACTGCGGCAAACAGCTCGGGACGTTGCGTCACAGCCGCGCCCATCAGCAGACCACCGTTACTGCGACCATAGGCACCCAACTTAGTGCTGTTGGTGTATTTTTCGCTCACCAGATATTCGGCTGCGGCAAAATAGTCATCGAACACATTTTGTTTTTTGTCGAACATCCCTGCTTGGTGCCAGCTTTCACCGTAATCGGCGCCGCCACGTAGGCTTGGGACGGCATAAATGCCCCCCATATCTAACCATGCAATGTTGGCAGGGCTAAAGCGAGGTGTCATCGAAATCGCAAAGCCGCCATAGGCATATAACAGCGTTGGGTTTTGACCATTCTTTACTAAGCCCTTTTTATAGGACAGCATCATAGGCACGCGCGTACCGTCTTTGCTGGTATAGAACACTTGCTCAGAAACATAGTCATCGGGATTGAAGGACACTTGAGGTTTAGCGAACACAGTTGACTCTGAGGTCTTAAAGTCAAACTTATAGGTGGTTTCAGGTTGAATATAGCTGTTAAAGACATAGTAGAAATAGTCTTTGCTCGCCTTACCAAAGGGCCCGGCCACATTACCGAGACCAGGTAATGCTACGTCTTGACGCTTCTGTCCGCCCATACTGAAAATCGATAATTGTCCCAGTACATCGTGCAAATAACTGACGACTAAATGATCATTAATCATGGCAACATTATTAATCGGATCTTTAGACTCGGGAATAATCGTCTGCCATTGGGATTTATCGCTATTGCGGGTATCAATTGCAATCACTTTACCGTTTGGCGCGTCTAAATCGGTTTTAAAATAGAACACCGCACCATCATTACCTAAAAACTCATATTCAGCCTCTAAGTTGAGGATCAATTCCACCACTTGCGATTTAGGTTCAAATAAGGATTTATAGAAGAAACGATTACGTTTATCTGTGCCTTGCGAAATCGATAATAATAAATATTCGCCCTTCTCGGAGACATCAATGCCAAAGCCCCAATCTTTATTCTGGGGGCGCTCGTAAATCAATAAATCTTGGCGCTGATCTGTGCCTAATTTATGGTAATAGACTTTTTGATTGAAGTTGACGTCAGCCAAGACATCTCCCCCCGCCGGCGCATCGTAACGGGCATAGAAAACCCCTTGGTTTTCCTTATCCCACACGGCACTGGAGAACTTAATCCATTTCAGTTCATCGGCAAGCTTCTTACCCGTCGCAATATCGATAAACTGCCATTGTTGCCAATCAGAGCCTGAGTTAGAGACTCCGTAAGCTAAGATCTTACCGTCATTACTGACCGATACGCCAGAAAGCGCCACTGTCCCATCGGAAGATAAGGTATTTGGATCCAGGACGGGTTTCTCTGCACCATCGCGCCCTTTCACATAGAGTACAGATTGGGCTTGTAGACCATCGTTGCGGTAATAGAACTGATTGTCTCCATTTTCAAAGGGAGCAGAGATTTTCTCGTAGTTCCACAGCTCGGTGATACGGTCGACCACGGCTTGCTTATTGGGAATTTTAGCTAAGTAAGCTTGACCAAAAACTTGTTGCTCTTTTACCCAACTTTCCGTTTCGGGCGTGTTTTCTTCAAGGTGACGGTAAGGGTCCGCCACTGCCACGCCATGAAGGGTTTCAACTAAATTATCTTTTCTCGTCTCGGGGTAAACCCATTTATTGGCGCTGACTTGCTGCGCAGAAGCGTCTTCTGGCGCATTACCACTTTGGCAGGCACCGAGTGCCATTCCCAATGTGGCCACTAACAAACCTTGTTTTGCAAGGCGAAATCTGAATGCCATCTTATTATCCTTCTCGTGGTTTCGGGCTAAGGCCTTTTCAGCAAGTACTATACAAGTAAAAAATCCCATGGCAATGGCGTAACTTAATATGACGATTTTTTACTTGTACCGTGGATTTAACAAAATGGCAGCAAGGATAAGCCTATTGAAGTGTATTATTATGCACTAATAGTGACTGATAACTTATTAATCAAGGTTTATAGTGACTTAAGTGATATAAATCACCTTATTGAACATTAGAATTACTAATGTTTATGGGCAATTTTTCTCGTTTGTTTTACAGTAGAATTCACCATAGAATGTGCTTGTTTTCAGTAGATATCTGCGAGCAGATATGGAAAACAAAGAACTTTTAGACTGGTGTGTTCCCAACATGTCAGTTCATCCCTGGTTCTTATGCTTGACTTCCTTCCTTCAATTTGTTGATTGCAAAGCATTATTTTTGCGGCCCGTTTAGATTAAGCGGGCTTTTTTTTATCCATTTCAAACATACCCCGGCTGGTACAATCATCGGCTTTAAGCCTCTATCAATATTTGTACCTTCGCTTCGCGGCTATCTTCTTTGCGACTTAACAGCGGCCAGCTCACTAACGCTACAAATAAGAAAAATTCATCATCCTAATCAAGGCATCACTGATACTGTGAATGCTGGGATTAACGGCAATGCTACTGCACTATCGGTATTTAGAGATGACAATGCCAAGTCTATGACTTGGCATTAAAAAGGGCCTAACGATACTGATGAGATACACAGATTAAGCATTGTGCCAAACAAGCACTACATAGGTTTACTGATCCGTATCACAACACGACGGTTACGCGCCCTTTCGTCCATATCATCGTTAGAAGCCACATGACGGCGCTCGCCATGTCCTACTGTCACGATACGGTCTTGGGGAATACCGCTGGCAACAAAAAACTCTTTAACCGATTCCGCCCGTTTATCCGATACTTTCTGGTTTACTGAACGACCACCATAACTATCAGTATACGCATCCACCAGCACTAACTCGACCTCAGGATCATAAGCCAGATATTCCTGCACTCGAGATAACTGTTGTTTAGAAAAACGGGTTAAATCTGTACCACCTTCCTCATAATTAAGTACAGTAAAGGCTATATCTTCAAAGCTATAGGGCAATAGATGGGATAAACAAGCCTTAAACTCAGCATATTTGCGGCCAAAGTTTGCAGCGGAGAGCCCAACCGCAATTTTATTGGAGTCGTTATACCAATCGGCGTAGTAAAAGGTCGGCTCCATGCCTCGACTCAACTCCGCCAACATCGACCATGCTGCACGTTTAGGCACCTCACCATTAAAATATTTTTGATAACGCAGTGAGGTGATCTCCTTAGAAACCACACCAGGGCGCCATTTTGGAGCACGACTCATCAAAGTCGCATTGGTGACCTGATCAGGTTTAACCCACATATCTAAGGTAAAATTCAGATTGAGCAGCTTACCCGCCTCACTAGTGAAAATCGCTTTACCATAGGAAGGGATATCGTGCTCGAGTCGGCAAACAATAGGCGTGTTCTCACTCACACGCCATTGAGACTCACCTAAAGAGGCCACATAGTGGCGCAACTCTGCCATTGCAGTTGCTGGAACGCATAAAATTGATACTAATATCAGTTTTCGCCACATAGCCTATACTCATGTTTATTCGGTTACATGGCTTTATCGGCAAACTTTTTAGTTCCTTTAGCTCATAAAACCACCAATCAAGCATGACACACCCGAGCACATTAAGCATAATAGCGCCCTGTAAATTTTCTTGGGTACTTTAATGAGTGACATTTGCGACGCGAACAAATTGAAACACCGATTTCGGGGCTACTTTCCCGTAGTGATTGATGTCGAAACCGCGGGCTTCAACTCTCAAACCGATGCGTTGCTGGAAATAGCCGTCACCCTGTTAAAAATGGATGACGAGGGTGTACTCGGAATAGATAAAACCTTGCATTTTCATATAGAACCATTCGAAGGTGCAAATTTAGAACCCGCAGCCTTGGCCTTTAATGGTATCGATCCTAACAACCCATTACGCGGCGCTGTCAGTGAAAAAGAAGCGTTTTTAGAGATTTTTAAAGCGGTCAAAAAAGCCCAAAAAGCGGCTGATTGCCATCGCAGTATCATAGTGGCGCATAATGCCGCCTTCGACCATGGGTTTGTGAGCAAAGCCATTGAGCGTTGCGACTTAAAACGTACCCCCTTTCATCCTTTTGCCACCTTCGATACTGCTACATTGGCTGGACTCGCCATTGGCCATACAGTGCTCGCTAAGGCATGTATCATGGCAGGTATTCCCTTCGATAATAAAGAAGCTCACAGCGCCCTATATGATACAGAACGTACTGCGGAACTCTTTTGCTACATAGTCAATCGTTGGAAGATGTTAGGTGGTTGGCCCCTGTTCTCGGGTCATGCCACAGAAAACAAGGGTGAGACTGATAACTAATAGTTACTTCAGGCACATCTTTAAATCCACAAAACGCCGCTAATAAGTTAGCGGCGTTTTTGACTAAATATGGCACTAAATATGGCACAGAATATGGTACAGGAGATGCGCTTCGAATAAGAAAGCCAAGGGTTCAAATGGTTTAAATGCAAAAACGCCGCTAATAAGTTAGCGGCGTTTTTGACTGAATATGGCGTAGGAGCTGTGTTTCGAATGAGGAACACAGGGTTCAAGCGACATAAACAAAAAAGCCATCATTGCTGATGGCTTTTCCGTGAAATATGGCGGAGGAGCGGTTATTCGAATGAGGAACCCAAGGGTTCAAATGACTTAGATGCAAAAACGCCGCTAATAAGTTAGCGGCGTTTTTGACTGAATATGGCGGAGGAGCAGGGATTTGAACCCTGGGTGGGCTATAAACCCACGCCGGTTTTCAAGACCGGTGCATTAAACCACTCTGCCACCCCTCCGAACGCCGCAAATAATATAAGTATCGCTATGTATTGTAAACCTCAATTTTCGATTATCGAACCGAATGCTCATCTTATGTTCAGCACGGTGTTTTTTCGGGCGGAAATCAAACTAATTTTTATCAATTAGAGGGCAAACGCGCGTAAAAACACCTATACAGTGAGAGACTTGTGGTTCGGGTATGGTAAAATCACGATAACTTCTTACGGTAAATGCTTATATGAATTCACTCTTGATATCGACATCGTCACTCGCACCTGAATTTAGCCTGCCCACCCTATCTCAATCGGCTATCAACTTAAGCGCCTTACTATTAGGCCAAGAACGTGCCCTTGATGCCTTTAAGCTAAACAATGCCATCAGAGATCAACAGCTTTATCTTGCCGATTTCCCTGGGATTGACCGTCATTTAATAATACAAGCGCTGATGGAAACCTTAGCGCCACAATCGCCCGCTTATCTTGTGGCGACAAGACCAATAGATCCAATAGATAAAACCATTAAGTTTCAATGGCAGTATGAACAACCACTAGAGGATCAAGGCTGTGTTGCAGAAAAAAGCACACACTATCGATACCTGAGCGGCAATATCCGTCGCGTGGATCTTCTTGGACGAATGGTGCAATCGGGAAACAGTAGTCAATATCAGGCAGGAGCCTTGGCCCAATGCCATAACCTCTTTATCTGTGCCGAGTCACTATGGAAGCGTGAGAGTTTATGGGATTTAGTCATGCAAATCCTCACGCAAAAAGAATATCAAATCAGCAACACTTTAAGTCCTATCCCATTGAACTGTAAAATCATACTCGTTGGTGCTGGTATGATATACAGCCAAGTGCGTTCAGAGGATTGGCAATTTCAACGCCATTTCACTCTATTAGCGGAACTTGCAAGTGAAATGGATCTCACTCGTTATAAGGAGTCCCAGTACGCCGCGTGGTTACAGGCTGTGGCCCACAGTGTTGAGGTAAGTTTAGAGCAATCTAGCCTCGCCCCCTTGTTCCGTTACAGTGCTCGGCTCACAGAACATCAGCATCGTTTGAGTTTGTCTATGCTCGAATTTGCACAATTGATGGCACAGGCTAAGGCCTATCGTGGTAAGCCAAGTATTAACGCCAGCAGCATTGAACACGCCCTTATTCAAGCAAATTACCGCCATAATAGTTCCGAAGAATTCTCAGGCCAAAGCTTTGATGATAATTTCATAAATCTGCCAACAGCCGGTGCTATGGTAGGGCAAATCAATGGGTTGACTGTCATCGATGCCATTGATTACAGCTATGGTGAACCCGCCCGAATTACCGCATCCGTTCATTATGGTGATGGGGAAGTAGCCGATATTGAAAGAAAATCTGAACTTGGCGGAAATATTCATGCCAAGGGAATGATGATCCTATCGGCCTGCTTGTATCGTATCTTTGGCCGTGATGCACCACTGCATCTCAATGCCAATATCGTTTTTGAGCAGTCCTATCAGGAAATTGACGGTGACAGTGCATCACTCGCCGAATATTGTTGCCTCATGTCAGCGATTGCCGAACAACCGATTATTCAATCCTTAGCGATTACAGGTGCACTCGATCAGTTTGGTAACGTGCAGGCTATCGGCGGTATAAATGAGAAAATTGAAGGATTCTTTAATTTATGTGAACGCCGAGGTTTAACGGGTGAACAAGGCGTGATTATGCCAAAATCGAATGTGTTACAACTTAACTTGGCCCCTAAAGTGATTACAGCTGTAGGCAAAGGGTTATTCCATATCTATGCTGTCGAACATATGGATCAAGCGGTCGAGCTATTAATGCAGATGCCAGCGGGTGTTGCCGATGAAGATAATGATTTCCCTCACGATTCTTTGTATGGTTTAGTACAGGAAAGACTCGATAAACTTGCAGGTAATGGCGAAGAAGAAATCGGCCTAATGACGCGATTGCTCGCAAAATTAGGATTATTTCGTCGCTAATTAGCTGATCGGAGTTGTTTAGCTTACACGTGTTCGCTAATCTTGGCGACTCTTATTGCTGGAGTAGTAAAACAATGAATAAAGCAAACAGTTTCAATAAAGAAGAACTCGTCGCCTGTGGCCATGGAAAATTATTTGGTCCAAACTCACCGCGTCTACCGGTCGATAACATGCTGATGATCGATAGAATCGTCACTATTAACGACAATGGTGGTGAATTTGGCAAAGGTGAAATTGTTGCTGAACTCGATATTAATCCAGATTTATGGTTCTTTGGCTGCCACTTCATTAGCGATCCTGTAATGCCTGGCTGCTTAGGCTTAGATGCGATGTGGCAACTGGTCGGTTTTTATTTAGGTTGGGAAGGCGCAGAAGGTAAAGGTCGTGCCCTTGGCGTGGGAGAGGTCAAGTTTACTGGCCAAGTATTACCTGGGGCGAAAAAAGTCACTTACAAGCTGAATATCAAGCGTACTATCCATCGTAAACTGGTGATGGGTATTGCCGATGCCGTCCTCGAAGTCGATGGTCGTCAAATCTACAGTGCAACCGATCTTAAAGTCGGCGTTTTTAGTGATACTTCAACGTTCTAATGACCACATTCTGTTTATATAAAAATGCCCTCGTCTGAGGGCAATTGTGCTGCATTACTCTGTGTATTCCGGGCTATTTAACTTGTTGAGCTAAGGCTCATCATTTGTTAAATAGCCCATTAACTCGGCCATCCACACCTTCACGCCAACCGCCCAACCACTGCGATCGCGAATCAAGATTTGCATAAGGACAGAGCTCCTTCGAGCGCCCACCTACACCAGCTTGGAATCCTTTGGAAAAAGCTCTGTCTAAACGATCTCGTTTTTGTCTTTTCATGCAAGCGTCCTCTGTTCTACATAAAATAGAAGCAAAAGCTTCACTCATAGGAATAGTGCTTTTTTACCTTAAGATCAATCAAAAAAATCGCTCATTATATCGACTATTTATTAAACTATTGAGATCTTAGTTAAAAAAAATCGAGGCATTTTGCCTCGATTTTTGAGTCTGAATTCAATCTTAAAAACTAGCGTATACGACGGCGGAACCAAATCAGTGGTAAGACAAGTAACCAAGCTAAAGACGCTGCGCCCTTACGCTCATAGTTACCCGCTTCAGTACTATCGTCTACGGTACAAGCCTCTCCATTGGTGCTAGGCTTAAGCACGACCATACGTGGAATGTAAGCTGTTACAGGATCGCCATTGCCGCTCAATTCAAATAGGGGCAAACCATTTTCACCAACTACCACATTTCCCTTATCATCAAACTGGTATGAAGGCTTACGAATAAAAGCGGTTCCGACAATAGTGCCATTTTCATTAATGCTTGATGCCTCAACTACCAAGATATCACTGTTATACGTCAAGACTTTACCAGAGCCGTCTTGCACTTCGACCTGATGGCGAGTCCAATTACCATCACTGCCTTTCTCAAAACCTTTCGATTCGCAGGTGAGCAAGGTATTTACATTGCTAAACTCACCGGTGGATTTTTCATAGAGAAAACCAGCCTTAGGGCGAGGCTTTTCTTTATCATAGGTTGTTTCAATATAACCTACGACTTGGCCCTTGTTATTAATATCTTTTGGTTTGCTAGACAAATCTGAGGTTGTCGTAGCAAAGTCATTCGGAGTGACATAGCCCACATCAGGGGTATTGGTATCAAAGTAGAAGAACTTATCACGTAAATAACCTTGGATATAACTACGATAGCTACCAACAAGAATACCACTGTCGTTCACATCATAGGCGATAGAGCTTGAAATGGACTCGCCCATAGGGATCCAATGGTATTGATAATGACCCTCGGCATCTTTAGACCAATAGGCGGCGTCCTGACGCAGTTTATCGGTATTGTTATTGCGGTATACGTGCGAACGTCCAACGACAACACCATTATCATTCACACCGAGAGCCTGTGCGGTGAAGGTTAACGTACTACCGCTTGCAGGTGTTAGCCCTAAAGGTAACGTCGTGCCAGTGGCGACACCGTTATCAATTTGCCATACATAGGCACGGGTCTGATATTGGATATTACGCGTACCGCTGGTGTTTGGATATTGCTCATTCTGCACACACACATCTAACGGCAAAGTATTATCTGAACCTAGGCAATAAGTCACACGATCGCCACCATATTTGCTGATATCGGTGCTCGCATAACCCACAACAAGGTTATTGTTATTAACCGCCGATGCCGCAGACCACCCACCTAACTCAACGGTTTTGTCGTCTTTCACATATTGAGTATAAGGTGGGGGTAATGGAATTTCAGCGTCACCCGTTTTCACCACGCCACGGAATTCAAAGTCACGGTAATACCAATAATCATCCGTCACATCTGTGGTTGCTGTATTTTCGGTTTTCTTTTCGGAGGCTGTCATACTCCCAACTTTGAGACCCGCATCATTGATACCATAGTAAAAACTATCGACGGAATTAATCACGCTAGTATCACTTGGAACTGTAGTGCCATTAATGCTATCAAAAGTGGGTAACCAAGGATTAGATGCATCATTTTCCTTAGCAACAAAGGTAAAATTATTAGCTATGATGGCTTTATTTATCGAATAGGTGATGCTTTCTTCAGGTGCGATACCATCTTCAACATCAATCACGCCATCTTCAACATCGGCGGTGCTGAGCTTTTTCTTGCCCTTTGAAATGCCGACTAATTCATCATTTGCATTGATGCCTAAAGCATAACCGTTACGCGTCCCTTCAAGCGTGCCTTTCAAGTCATAACTATCAATATTGACAATTTCATAGACAGGTGCGGCATGGGCACTATTCAATACGCCAAGGACACCTAAGGCAACCAAGGACAGGGCGTTATCCAACTTTAACTTCATTAATTCTATTCCCATTTTTATTATTGGTTTACTTCAGTGACTCAAGCTCTTCCCACCGCTCGAAGCAAACTTCCAATTGCTTTTCTTTATCCGCCAACTGGTTTAATACCAGATTAACTTTATCTTGCGCCTGACTGTAGAAATCGGGATTGCCGATAGTGGTTTGCAGTGCAAGGATATCTTCCTCTAACTGCTCCATCACATTGGGCAACGATTCTAATTCACGTTGTAACTTGTAAGACAGTTTTTTCACTGCTTTAACAGGTTCAGTCACCTTGGCTTCCACCGCTTTAGCGGGTGTTGCTGGAGCTTCGACCGCCTTTAATGAACTAGGTTCCTCAGAATAAAATTTTGCCCCCTGATCGACCGCATCCTGATAGCCACCAACATATTCACTCCAGTGGCCATTACCGGCATACCACCAACTGCTCGTGACTGTGTTATCGATAAATGCCCTATCATGGCTGACCAATAACAATGTGCCTTGATATTCGGTTAGCAGCGACTCTAGCAATTCTAGGGTCTCGATATCAAGATCGTTTGTCGGTTCGTCGAGAATGATAAGGTTTGCAGGACGGATCAATAATTTAGCCAACAATAAGCGGTTCTTCTCACCACCGGAAAGGGCTTTTACCGGCGTTCTCGCTCGCATAGGCGAAAATAAAAAATCCTGCAAATAACTTAAGATATGGCGATCTTGGCCATTGATAGTAATAGTTTTTTTACCTTCGCCGACGTTATCTTCGACGGTTTGCTCAGGATCTAAGGCTTCACGGTATTGGTCAAAGTAGGCAATTTCTAACTTAGTGCCGACTTTCACTTCGCCAGACTGGGGTTGTAGCTTTTCAATCAACAATTTAATCAGTGTTGACTTACCACAACCGTTTGGACCAATTAAGGCGATACGGTCACCACGGATCACTGTGGTATTAAAGTTCTTCACCAGATTTTTATCGGGTAAATTGTAGTTTAAGTCTTTAACATCAAACACTAACTTACCAGAACGTTCGGTTTCAGCCACCGCCATTTTGGCGTTACCCTGACGATTTAAACGCTCGCTGCGTTCTTGACGTAACGCCTTGAGTGCACGCACTCTGCCCTCATTTCGAGTACGTCTGGCCTTCACGCCTTGGCGGATCCACACTTCTTCATCGGCTAGGCGTTTGTCAAACAATGCATTTTTATCAGCTTCGACCCGTAGCCATTCCTGTTTACCATCAAGGTACATTTGATAATTGCCAGGCCATGAGGTCACAACCCCTCGGTCCAAATCGACAATGCGTGTCGCCATACGGGCAATAAAACCCCTATCGTGGCTAATAAAACCAATGGCGCCTTGATAATCGAGCAGAAATTTTTCTAACCACTCAATGGTATCAATGTCTAAGTGGTTGGTGGGCTCATCGAGCAACAATAGATCGGGCTCACTCACCAGTGCGCGGGCCAATGCCACCTTACGCTGCCAACCACCGGATAATTCGCTTAAGGATTTATCGGGATCTAAGCCTAACAGTTCACAATTTTGTTGGATGCGCGAATCTAATTGCCAGCCATTGTAATGGTCTAAGGTTTCCTGCAGGCTCTGCATTTCATTGAGCATGCGATCCATCATTTCAGGGGAGGCATGGGCTACATCGTGTGACAGCTGGTGATAACGTTCGAGCGCCTCACCCACTTCCTTAAGGCCGGCGGCAATATAGGCATAAACTGTCCCTTGCTCGGCTTTAGGTGGGTCTTGCTGTAAACGGCTAACCGTCACATTACCATCAATGTTAAATTCACCTTCATCCAGCAGCACCTCACGGTCTAAAATCTTCAATAAGCTCGACTTGCCAGCACCATTGCGCCCAACAATACACACTCGCTCACCGCGTTCAATTGTAAAATCCGCATTCTGCAGTAGCGGCGTGTAACCATAGGCTAAAGAGCCATTATTGATACGAACCAGACTCAAACTAAGCTCCTATAAACTCTTGTAATTGCGTTGCGTTAAATGGCCAAAATAGACAGCGTTCATCCCATGCTTTCACAACAGGGATCGATATGCCATAACGCTCCGCTAATGTTTCATCATCGCAAATATCGATGGCTTGAAATGCAATCCCTGCTTTGGCAAGCAGTTCGGCGGCTATATCACACAGATGGCATCCCTCGGTGTGATATAGCACGTAACCCTGCTGCGATTCAGACATAGGGTCTAATTCAGGCATGGGTAATTAACCAAGTATTGTGTATATGGGGATTACGCTTGTAATCCATAGGTAAGGTGATGTCATCAATGTTTTTAACTGTGATGTTCATCTTGGTGAGTGTTTCTATGTCCATCTTAAACTTACGTTTATTGTTAGAGAACACTAACTCCCCCGTTGGGCTTAATAGTTTCACTAAGGCGCCGAGCAAATTGACATGGTCCCTTTGTACATCAAAGGAATCTTCCATTCTTTTTGAGTTAGAAAAGGTCGGAGGATCGATAAAAATCAAATCATACTGCTCGCGGCAATCACGGATCCACTGCAAACAATCGGCTTGCACAAATTCATATTGCTTCCCTTGTAGCCCATTAAGTGCAAAGTTTTCCTTTGCCCATGCAAGGTAAGTATTTGACATATCGACCGTGGTGACAGATTTAGCCCCACCGAGCGCCGCATGCACCGACGCAGAACCCGTATAGGAAAATAGATTCAACACCCTGCGACCCTTCGCTTTTTGACCGACGAGACGACGGGTCAGCCTATGATCAAGGAATAAACCCGTATCTAAATAACCCGTTAAGTTCAACTTAAACTTAGCGCCATACTCAGTGGTGATCAGTTCTAATTTACGCTCATCTAGCTTTTGATATTGATTCGTGCCCTTCTGACGCTCACGGGTTTTCATTATTATTTTATTAGGGTTAATCCCAATCGCAGCGGGCAATGCCAACAACACATCACTTAAACGGCGCTTTGTCACTGCCTCAGGAATGGTCGCTGGCGCCATATATTCCTGCACAATCACATAGTCTAAATATTTATCGACAGCGACATTATATTCAGGGATATCGGCATCATAAATACGATAACTATCAATGCCCTCTTTGTTAGCCCACTTTTCTAATTGCTTAGCATTTTTCTTGATACGGTTCGCAAAGGCGGGCGCGATATCGGCAATATCGACCCCTTCAGGTAGAACAGGCGTATCACGGCGAGTGCTGTTCGCATGCAGGGTATAGAGGTTAAAGACACACTCGAGGGCGCCGTTAAACATCTTCATCTGTTTATCGGCTTTCAGCTTGAGCGACGAGACTAGCTCGATATCACTACAGAGCATGGCGACTTTCCAGCCGCCGAATTCTTTTTTAAATTTATCGCCAAGTTGGTAATAAAGTTGCAAAAGTTCAGAGACATTACCTAAACGCTCGCCATAGGGCGGATTGGTGATGATATAACCTTCCGCCGCGGGAGGCTCAATATTAAGGGCATTAGCGACCTTAAACTCGATGAGATCCAGCACTCCGGCATTTTCAGCATTGCGTTTTGCCAGTGCAACGAGGCGCGAATCAATATCCGAACCATAAAATTTAATCTCGCAGCGCTTAACCCCTAACGAAGCCCGGGCCTTTGCTTCGGCGACAATCTCTTGCCACAGGGTTTTATCGTGGCGACGCCAATGTTCAAACCCAAAACGACTACGCTGCAACCCAGGAGCAATATCCGCCGCCATCAATGCTGCTTCAATCAACACCGTACCACTACCGCAAAAGGGATCGAGTAAGGTTGAAGGTGCAACCTGCCAGCCACTTCGCACTAGCATATTCGCGGCAAGGTTTTCCTTTAGAGGTGCTTCACCTGTGGTAGAACGGTAACCCCTTTGGTGCAGGGATGGGCCGGAGAAATTCATCGCAATGGTAATCACACCATTACGGAAATGCGCATCGACTTTAAAATCCGCATCGGTGCGAGAGACATTAGGCCGCTCATCGCCATCGTCACGGAACCTATCGACTATTGCATCTTTAATCTTCAGTGCGCCAAACTGAGTATTGTTAATAAAGCCGCCCGTACCATGGAAATCGATACTAAAAGTGCTTTTATTAGAAAAATGTGCAGGCCAATCAATACAATAAGCGGCATTATACAGTTGCTCTGCCGACTCACAGCTGCCTTTATAGATAACCAATACGATGCGGCTGGCTAAACGAGTCCATAAAGTAATCCGGTACGCTAAGGCTAAAGGGGCGGTGAAATACACACCAGCAACACTTTCTTTAATCTCAGTCGCACCAAATTCAGTCAGTTCTTGGGCTAAGCTATATTCAAAGCCCTTAGGGGCAGCGGCAAAAAAATTAAGCATGGAATAATCAGTACGCAGTCAAAATCAAAGCGACATTATACCTGCTCGAATAGATAAAAGATAAACAGTTATTAGTCCAAGCCCGAATTAGTTAATCAATTTAGCACCTATTTATAGTACCAAACATTGAGTTACCACGAATAATGCCTAAAACCCCCGCACTACGCTTTATATTTGAGCATTCACCCTTTTTTTTAAGATTCGTCCTTGCATTGCCCTCTCGCTGCCGTTATAGTCTGCCCCGCTTTGAAGACGGACGCGGGATGGAGCAGCATGGTAGCTCGTCGGGCTCATAACCCGAAGGTCGTTGGTTCAAATCCAGCTCCCGCAACCAATTTAAAGCATCGGTTTATAAATAGAAACAGCACATCGGGCTCAACTCTTTATAAACAATTGGCGAAGGTCGTTG
>NZ_AFOZ01000028.1 GCF_000217915.1 Shewanella sp. HN-41
AGGCATTACTCACCCGTCCGCCGCTCGCCACCTCAGGAGTAAACTCCCTTGTGCTGCCGCTCGACTTGCATGTGTTAGGCCTGCCGCCAGCGTTCAATCTGAGCCATGATCAAACTCTTCAATTAAAGTTTTGGTGTTTGACTTACATCAAACGGCTCAATGAATTCTGTCATTTGTTTTCGCTTAAAAGCGAAATCAAAATTATGTACATATTGCTATGAACACTCTCACCGAAGTGATAGGAATCATTGATTTAATTCTTTGACTGCCAACCCGAAGGCTAAGCAGTTTCGATTAACTCAACACCTGTGAGTGTCCACACAGATTTGCTTGATATATTGTTAAAGAGCATGGTTATCAGCTTATTCAGCGGTTAACCTTGACCCCGCTGGGTCAGTGGATGCGCATTATAGGGATGTCAGATTTTACCGCAACCCCTTTTTAGCGAATATTGGCAAAAAACGATTCAAGCGCACATTTTTTAAACTAAATGTGTATTTAACCGACTCTTTTGCTGAGTCTAGCGTGAAATCTAACCTAGGCTTTTCAAGTATTGAGGTACATCGGCAATACTGTCGAGCACTATTGTCGCATCACTGCTGTCTGCAATAACCTTACCGCTACGCACTAATATACGGGTTGGCACACCTGCCGCTTTTGCCGCTTGCATGTCTTCGGCTTTATCACCCACCATCACAGACTGTGCAAGGCCGATCTTTAAGAATTTAGCGGCATCATTAAGCATGCCTGGTTTTGGCTTGCGGCAATCACAATCGACTTTGTATTCACCTATGCCCTTTTCTGCATGGTGTGGGCAATAGTAGATGCCGTCAAGCTCAACACCTTTATCGGCAAAGTTCCAATCCATCCATTCGGTCAGACTATGAAATTGGTCCTCACTGTACATGCCACGGGCAATGCCCGATTGATTTGTGACTACGACGAGCTTATAACCCATTTGCTTTAACGCAAGGCAGGCCTCAAACACACCTTCTATATATTCGAAGTCATCGACTTGATGTACATAACCATGGTCTTTATTAATGACACCATCACGATCTAAAAAAACGGCTCGATTGACTGCAATCACAGTACTTACTCCACTCACTCAAAAACTCACTCAAAACATCGCCTAATGCGTTATGGCGAGTATTATTTCATTCATTGTAATAAATTGCACCGCGAAGTTTATCTTTGACAGATTTACAGCATCCCACCTAAGACTGCAGGTTAACAAGTACCTTCAAAGACAAGTGATTTAAGCATAGCGGCATAATGACAGTTTTAGTTTTCCCATCGCTGGATAAAAGAAGAGTCGTGCAAGGCCACACATCTTTTATTCGAAATTGCAAACAATGAAGATGGCTTTTTAAAGCAGTAACGCCTCCGCTCATCGGTCTTTTAGGGAGCAAGCGATAGTATTCGATCAAGCATTCCCCTTTATTTGTGGTGTTTTTAACGGTAATCTTGTGCGGATAATGATAAAACACCCGAAATAGACGGAAATAATGAGTCGAACTACGCCTATAGTCCATAAAACCCGCACTCAGCTCGTTGTAGAAGTGCTCAGAGAGAAAATTCTTTCAGGTGACATAGCCGCAGGAGAACCACTCAGACAAAGTGCTTTGGCCGAAGCCTTAAATGTCAGCAGGATCCCGGTAAGAGAAGCATTGTTGCAACTTGAGGCTGAAGGTTTAGTCAAATTTGAACCCCATAAGGGGGCGACTGCGACAGTGTTATCCGTCGAACAGGTTACCGAACTTTTTGAATTACGTGCGATGATAGAAACCGATCTGCTCGCCAAAGCAATTCCACGGCTCGCAGAAGAGGATTTAATTAAAGCAGAACGGGTACTGGAGCAATTAGAGTCGGCCTTTAAACATGAAGATGCCGTTGCCAGTTGGAGTGAGCTAAATACTCAATTCCATACGTGTTTATACCAGGCTGCTAATCGCCCACATACGCTTGAGGTTGTTCATGGCCTCAATACAAACTGTGATAGATATATTCGTTTGCAATTACTGTTAGCAGGGGGGATCCCGGCTGCAGAGCATGAGCACCGCGCTCTATTAAATTATTGCAAGCTAAGAGAAACAGAAAAAGCCACGGCGTTACTGCGACATCATATTTTGCATGCCGCAATGACTATTCGTGATCTCGTCGCCAAACAGGTGGTATAGATCACGGAAAGCCATTCGTTATACCGATAAGCTTTGTTGTCGATTCAAGGCAGCACTTCAGGTTCTGCCTTTTTTATTTGAGAGAAAATACCATGCAGTACGCCACTATCACTGGTTGGGGGAAATGCGTTCCACCTGCCACACTGACTAACGATGATCTTGCGACCTTTATAGAAACATCCGATGAATGGATTAAGTCACGCACCGGGATCAGTCAGCGTCATATCAGCCATGTGAATACGTCTGAGTTGGCATCCGTTGCCGCTAAACGCGCCCTCGCGGCTGCGGGCATTGATGGCAGCGAAATAGACATGATCATTCTCGCCAGCGCAAGCCCAGATACCTTGATCCCGAATATCGCCTCAACCGTACAGGCTAATATTGGTGCTAGCTGTGCCGCGTTTGATATTAACGCTGCCTGTAGCGGCTTCCTCTACGGCGTAGGTTTAGCCAGTTCGCAAATTAAGAGCGGCCAGTGCAAAAAAGTATTAGTTATCGGCGCAGAGCGCCTCTCTTTTTATCTCGATTGGTCACGCCGCGAAACGGCAGTGCTCTTCGGTGACGGTGCGGGTGCCGTCGTGATTGAAGCCTCTGATATTCCAGGCGGCATATTGGGCTACGAGCTCAATAACGATCCCGATGGACGTGATATTCTTAAGGCAGGCTTTGGTACTGCAATGGATAGATTCTCAGCCGAGTCGTTGGATTTTTATATCCAATTTGATGGCCAAGAAATCTTCAAGCGCGCAATTAATGGCATGAACAAACTGAGCACTCAAGTGCTTGAAAAATGTGGTGTAAATAAGGATGAAGTGGATTTAGTTATTCCACATCAAGCAAATGAGCGCATTATTGATACCCTCGTCAGTCGAATGAAAATTCCGAAAGAAAAAGCCTTTGTGAATATCGCTAACTATGGCAATACCTCGGCGGCGACGATCCCCATTGCAATTTGTGATGCATTGGAAAAAGGCCTTATCAAACCGCACCAAACCATACTCTCTTGTGCGTTCGGGGCAGGTTTAACATCTGCGGCACTGTTATTGAAATGGGGCGAGCGAGTGACACCAGTTAAACAGAGCGATGCTCAATTGCCACCTTGCGATAAAAGCGGTATTGAATTGGTTAAACGTGCAGTGGACTATTTTTGTCAATAATCCGAGTGCTGTACTAGTGACATAGCCATCTTCGGATGGCTTTTTATTTTCCAGAGTTAATCGCTCAATTGTGGTAACTGCATTTCATCCCAATAAATCCCTTGGTTAAAATGCGCCGCCAGCCTCTGATTTAATTCGTTAAAGCTCTTGATTGAAACCTCATGTCCACTAATGCATGACCAAACAAAACGATGGCAATTATTGTCGAATAGATCGTATTCGCGGTATTGATAGATAGCCTGTTGGGCACGATTTAGTACTGACCCAGAAACCAAAGGTTGATGTTGATGATTGCAGGCAAGATAGATTTGGCTCCCCGTACGTCCCGCTAAAAAGCGCTTTATCGATACGGCTCGTACCAGACCAGATCCATGAAGCTCCACCAAACAATCATCACCGAGCCAAATACCCGTATGCTCTATCACGCCAAAGACATAACAGCAAACGATACTGCCAGGCTCAGGCAGCACTTGTTTAAAGCCCTTCTGCCATTGGCTCGGCGACGCCAGCATAGCGCGATTGGCAAGAGCTTGCTTGGGAGCTCGACCGAGTAATCTGTCACGCTCAAGCTGCAGGCGCTTTTGCTGTTCATCCGCCAAGAACGCAGCTCCAATGGCAGCACCACCAAGCCAAAGTAACGGTAAGGCCATAATAATCTCCCATGCAATCAATTAAGATCTAGATTAGCTATTAGTATGAGTGAAGTATAACCTCCCACAAACAGCCAAATTACAACTTACACTATCCATACGTCTATGATCATTGCGGTCCTTTCTCTATAGGCATATCCTGCCCTCATCTGCCAAGAAAGCGTTAAATAATCGACGTGGAACTTTCTCACTTTTGCAATAGTGTGACAAACAGCCATGCTTATGTCGAACTGGGAGTCATTAGTGTTAAGAAGAGATCTTGTGGATGATGAGCCTGAGAAGCTAAAAACTAAAAAGCCCCACTTATAAAAGTGAGGCTTTTTATACTCTTAATAAGAGAAATTTGGTCGGTATGAGAGGATTCGAACCTCCGACCCCTGACACCCCATGACAGTGCGCTACCGGGCTGCGCTACATACCGAAAATGTCGTGCTTAAATAATTTACCTTAGATAAGCTTAAGCACTTGTTACTTAAGATGCTATTGATTGGGGTTCACCTTAAGTGAGCCAGACTTTAGCAATTGCCTCGCCTCTGTGCAAGTGCTTAGTGACATCTCTTTGATTAACTGCTTAGTTTCTAGTCTGTATGGTTAAATTTTGCCAGAAACTAAACGGCTTCTGGCGCGTAAAACCATGGCAAGTACCAGACTGTGAGCTAAGACCAAACTTAAGTGATCCATTCAATATCTAATTAAGAAACTTCTGCTAAGCTAGAGATAATTTATAGCTTCAGTGCAATCGCTTGCTTTTTAAGCATAATTTTGACTAAAGGGACTTATCTTTGCGTGTACCAGCTCTGAATATTGCCCATCTAAAGTTAGCTACCTTTCTCGGTTTATTCGGTCTGGTGCTGAACCTTTACCCTATTCCGCTCTTTGCCAACGTGCAGCTTATTTTAGGCAACGCGGCTGTGGTGATCGTGGCCATCTTACTCGGGCCTTGGTATGCCCTGTTTACGGCCCTATTTACCGCAACGGGTTTGATGCTGGCTTGGTCCAGTGCCCACGTATATCTGGTGTTTTTGCTTGAGGCGCTGTGGTTGGGTTTTGCACGGCGCAGAGACTTCCCCATACTCTATGCCAGCATTTGCTATTGGCTGTTGCTGGGCTTGCCATTAATGGGGCTATACCTTTGGTTAATCACGGGTATGCCAGCTTACCACATCCCCTTTACCACGATAAAACAAGCCTTTAATGGCATTTTTTACACCACCTTGGGCGAGCTTTGTGTGGTGGCACTGCCTAGTTTATGGCATTTAAAAGACAGACTGGTTAATCACACACGCCGCACTATGAGTTCGCAGCTCAGTTACCTGTTTATTTTGATCACGACCATCAGCTTACTGGCCTCATCCTTAGTGTTTAATCATTATTTTATGGATAAACAACAGGTGTTAATTAATCAAAATCTGGATGATACAGGTATCTCCCTAAGCCACGCCACCGAAACCTATATCAGCACCAATACCCGTACCATTGCTAGTGTCGGTAAATTTATCAGCGTATCGGGTTTGCCATTCGAACAATGGCAACTGGTCCTCGATAGTGTCCAAGGGCTAACCCCTAGTTTTACTAATATGTTTATTGCCAATCAAGATGGCGAGATAGTGGCGGGAAGTCCGCTGGAAAAGCTTCATCAAGTGAATCAGTTACCACAAAAAGTGAATGTGCAAAACCGAGATTATTTTATCCAAGCCTTTATTCACCATAACACCTTTGTCTCACCCGTATTTATCGGCCACGGGGTCAATAAAGACATCATCATCGCCATCAGTGCTCCGATTTTTAAAGAAGGTTCGAATACCGCCATAGGCATAGTGCAAGGTAGCTTAGACTTAAGTTATTTCTCCAATATTGATAACCAAAATCAACACCACGAAACACAATCCATCATCCTATTGGATGAAAAACAGAATATCGTTTATGCCTCCGAAAGACTCGGGTTACAACCCTTAGCCCCTTTCAACTACGTCACGGGTAGCACTGAATACCATACCCGATTAAAACTGATGGATATCAATCAGCAGGAAGCTGATACTCCTGAATTTATTTACGCCCACCATCAACTAAAAAACGGCTGGCATTTGTATGTGTTGGAACCCTTTGTTCCCCTACTGACCTTAGCGCAAAATCAATACACTAAAACGATAATACTGCTGTTACTGAGTATGGTCGGCGCTATCATTATCGCTAAAGCCATCAGCCGTTTAACGACAACTCCCCTCGCCTTACTGGCGCAGCATTTTAGCCAAAATAAAGATGGTAGTTTCAATGATGAAAAGTTTGAACACGAGCTATTGGATAGCAGTACGCCTCAAGAAATCTATAGCCTGTACGAGAGTTTAGAGGCGAATCAACAGACACTGCTTAGTCATCAACTCGAGTTAGAAGATAAAGTTAAGCAACGCACTATCGATTTAGAAATTGCTAACGGCAAACTCAAGGACATGGCAGAGCGGGATTCACTAACTAACTTGTATAATCGCCGTTATACCGAGAAACAATTCCTGAAAATCCAAGATCTGTGTGAGCGTGGCCAGGATACGATTGCCGTGGTACTGCTCGACCTAGACTTCTTCAAAAAAGTGAATGATACCTATGGTCATTTAGCGGGGGACGAATGTTTAAAAGTCATGGCTCAAGTACTATCGAGTCATTTTAAACGGGATGTCGACTTGCTTTGCCGCTACGGAGGGGAAGAGTTTGTATTAGTGTTGCCTATGTGCAACTCCTTAAATGTCGAGGAACATCTCAATCAATTCCGCACACGGCTCGCAAAACAAATCATTACCGATCCCGCGACCCAAAACAGCTTCAGTGTCACGGTAAGTATTGGTGCACTGATCGCTGATGCCTCCTACAATGCTTCCCTAGACGTTTGGCTAAAACAAGCCGATGAAAATCTATATAAGGCAAAAGATCGGGGTCGCAATTGCGTCGTCTGCACGCATATTATCGAACCCATCTAGAAATAGCCTAGTAGCATGTTATGGCTTGATATGGGCCATTTGATATTGGTCAATTCGTGACAACATATAGGGGAAAAACGGATTCCATTTTTGCCTGAGCATTTCAACTGCCGAAACACTCAGCACACCGCGCTCGCCACGGGCAGCCGCCCCACCAATTTGAATGCGGTGTTTATCTGTATTGTTTTTTAGGCCATAGAGTCCATCATCCTCGGCAAAAATAAGGGCTACATGGGATAAGGAATACACCTCTGCAGGCCAGTACAGGGTCAAGGGCGCAATAGTCGATGATGCCCCCCCTTCTTGTTGACGAGGTAACACTCCAAACTCCCGAACCTGTACCTGTGTGGTCTCAGCATTGATATTTTCGATCAAAGTGCCTCGATAATGCACACTGTCCGGATTGGTCGGTAACAGCTCGGGAAGGGGGTCATTGAGCATCATATTGCGATTAATCGAGGTGCGATTCATATCAAATAAAACTAATTCGTGACCTTTTGCAGGTAATACTTGATAGAGAGTATTGACCACGGCACGGCTTGAAACCGTCGCATCAACTACGGATTGAAAGGTTAATATCGATGGGATCTGTTCTCGCTGCAAAGCCGTTAATCCCGCGAGCAATCCCTGATTATGCAATGCCAATTGGTATACGACATCCCCTGCATTCACCGCAAAAGACATGTATTTAAAGGGATCGTACTCCACTTGAATACTGTTCCATTGTAATTTATTCAACTGTAATAGTTGGCCAATCCAGTTCTGCCAACGCGCCGCTGCCGCAATCGGGGTCAGACCGATGGCGGGCGATATAAAGATCATCCCCGCATAGTCAGGTGCTTTATCTTGATTGATTAGCTCAAGCTCATGGTTAAGTGCTACCGCCGCGCCCGTTGAAAAGCCAATGACAAACAGAGGCTTACCTTTAAGCTCTTGTTTCATATGCGCCGTTGCCAGATTCACCGCTGCCGCTAAGTCCTGCCAGTATAGGCTAGTGAGACCACTCGGGATGGTGCCGTGTCCAGGGAGTCTTAATCCAAGCACATGGGCTTTATCCTTAAAATGCGCAGCCAGATTTGACATGGCATAGGGCGAATCCGACATACCATGTAGCAGCAATACGCCAAAGGGAGCATTGGCCTTGGGCCACTCGAAGCTGCGATTCCAGTTATTAGACCAACGGGCGGGATCCGACAGACTGTCCTTAACATAACGATTTACGGGCGAAGCATCTGTCGCCGAGACTTTTTTAAGCACCTTATTGTCCACTTCGGCAAATAACTTATCTTCTAAGGCAATGTAATCACTAAACTTGTCGAATTTGGTGTTGTAATGAAACTCGTTTTTGAGTTCAGTGGTATGCCAAAGGGACAGATCGGGTCTGGCATTGAGAAAGTATATACCTGTCAGTAACAGGGCAACGGCAATCCCCAAGCAGGCATAAAATGCAGCAAAAAATAAATGCTTGGTCGAGCCTATGATAATGGCTTTCATGCTAGTCCCTTGGATCCCATAAAATGTGCAAGCAGATTATAAGGTTAGATAAAAAATCTCAACTTTCATGTTTAAGATTTGCTCTGGCGATAATTTAGCTTCGGCGGTGCTCCCCTCTTAGGTTAATATCTGCCCCACTTTTATTAACGAACTCAACTCATATGCACCTTGGCCCGATAGCTGCGCCCTATGCGTTTTATCTCCCCAATGCCCCACTCATACCCGAAAATTGGCATTGGCAACAGGATGATGCGATTGCAAAACTCATCGTCTTAAATGGTAACCACTGGCGTAAAATCTTCACAATTATGGCAAAAATTTGTGCAAGCGGAGAGGACTGGCGCCATTATCGCGACAATTTATTACTCAAAAATCACGAGATGCTATTGATAGGTGCTAATACCCTCTCGGCCAATGCCAGTCTTCATCTTCTTTGTGGGCAAGCCGTCGCCAAGCCATTAGGGTTAGATATTGATGACATCCATATCGCCCCACGAAATCAGCAACTGGCGAAGCAACAATTGATGCGAGACTCTCAAGGTAAGCTACAGGATGTCACTGCGATAGTGAAGGCGCAATATCCGTACTCGAAGCATGTACTGCTCACGCCCTACTTAGACTATCGCCAATATTCGAATGCCTTGATAACACTGACGCGCGCACACATCCAAGATGCGCACCTTTAACCTTTGCGCATAAAAAAGCACCCAAATTCTGGGTGCTTCTTCGCTCATATTAAGACGGTAACCGTCTTAAATTAATCGTAAATAGTCGGAATTGGCTGACGCTTATGTTGCGTCACCTTATAGATATTAATCAACTTGTCTTCAACCGTTTTATCGACCTCTTTCCCTTCAAGGAAATCATCAATTTGCTCGTAGGTCAGTCCAAGCGCCACCTCATCTTCCAGTAAAGGTTGATTGTCTTCCAAATCCGCCGTTGGCGCCTTATAGACTAAGGAATCTGGCGCGCCCAAATAAGCCGCCACTTGGCGCACTTGGCGTTTATTGAGGCCAAATAAAGGCGCGAGATCGCAGGCACCATCGCCCCACTTAGTGTAAAAACCGGTAATATTTTCGGCGCTGTGATCAGTACCGACCACTAAGCCACCCACTAATCCCGCCAATTCATACTGGGCAATCATCCGCATCCGCGCTTTGACGTTACCTTTGATAAAATCGACTTTAGCCGCATCCGGTGAACGCAGTCCCACCTCAACAAAGGCAGTTAAGGTGGCTTGATGCACGCCATCAACCCCTTGGTGCACATTGATGGTGACTAATTTGGTCGGCTGAATAAATTGGCAAGCTTGCTGGGCTTCGTGCTCATCTTTTTGAATTTGATAGGGTAAGCGCACCGCAATAAATTGATAACCACCTTCGGCAGTTTCACTATTAAGGCTATCCACGGCTAACTGGCATAAACGCCCAGCGGTGGAGGAATCAACACCACCACTGATCCCTAACACTAAGGCTTTGCTACGGGCTTCTTTCAGTTTTGCCTTGATAAACGCCACACGGCGCTGCACTTCAAATTCTGGCTCAATCGTCTTGAGCACTTTCATTTCTTTTAAGATTTGCGCTTTCACCGAAAATTCCACCTTAAATATTCGCTGTTATTGGGAGCAGTGATTCGGCTAACGTTATCACTTATTCGAGTCTGTCTGTAGCAAAAATTAACCTCTATGCGGTTAATTGTTGATAAAACGTCAGCTTCCCGATTTTTACGCCATTCCAAAAACAACAAGGGCAATAACGGTTTACCGCTATTGCCCTTACTAACTCAGCTGGTACAGACTTATCTTTCCCAGTAGGATTCTTCTAAGCTGTCTTCCCGCTCGGGTAAACCGCGGGAAAGACGCGGACTGTGCTGGGCTAACACCTCATAGGCGACACGGTTAGCATACTTACAAATTTGCGAGAATGACGAATAACACAGGCCATCACGTTTATGCTTGCTCGAACCTGGCACATTCGCTTTATGAAAAGTATTAGCCGCCAGATCATGTAACAGCGCCGATAGGGCGCCATCCCCCGCGCCGTTAGTGTTGCCGATTTTTTCAGGCCCCCCCATATAAGGGGAAATGTGGGCATATACTTTAATCGGCGTTTCGCAGTCACTTTTCAATTTGGGCCGCGAGAATTCATAACGGTTAAATTCGGGGATAGCACCGGGCAGCAGCGTATGAGTCGTTTCGCGCTTTTCTGAGTCTTCGGCATAACCCGCAGTATACAAACCTATAGGACCTGCGGTGGTTAACACCATATCGCACCACTCTAGTGCCTTTTCACTGGCCAATAGAGGATCGCGAAATCCCGTTAGGGCCTCACCTTCATCCTCATTCATCGCTAGGATAGTCACATGTTCTTGAATAAAGTTTTGCCACCAAAGTGGATCTTCCTCAATCAAGAAACGGGTGCCCAATGTCAGTACCACAGGCACTTCGGCCGCTTTCGCATACTCAATGGCACACATAGCCGCATCGGTAATACGATCCCCGCCACTCGCCCGCATTAAGTAAGCGGTTAACACTAAGGCCGAACTGCCCTGCACTACGTCTTTATCAATATATTCTGGGGTTAACTTATCCATCGCCCCTTTACTGATCGCAAATGTGCGCTCACCGCACTCAGAAATCAGGGTAAAACAGCGGCCAATAGGCCCATCGACGGGTTGTAGGAAGTTAAGATCAACTTTTGAAGAAGTATTGCAAAGGTAACGATAGGCGTAACTGCCCACCTCAATATTTTGGCTCATCACCCCAAACAGCACAGAGCGATCATCGGCCAAAATAGAATAATTGTGCACTGTATTGCCGATAGTGCCGCCGGCAAACTCATCGCTGATCAACCCCAAAAGCTTAAGTTCGGTATAGAGTTGATGGGCTTGCTCATCATTGATCAGGGTCGAATTTCCCTTAGGCAATCCATAGCGACTGAGCAGTTCATCTTCCACTTTCGCTTCGATATCCACTAAGGTTTGATCTATACCGCTGATATAAGTGGCAAAGGGTTGAGGTTGTTGAGTCAGCTGCTCAAGCAGTGGATCTCGGGTTTTGACCGGAAAATAATGTTTCGACTTGCGCTGACCGGGAAACTTCATAGTGGTTCTCTTTTCCTGGCATCCATGCTAATTGGCGTTATGACGAGCACGTACTCGCCAGCGTCCTAAAAATAATGAGTCTAGGCTAGCGAGACAAAAAATCCACTCCCAAGCCACAAGGGCGCAGATTCTACCATAAAATCAGCATGAAACTAGGGCGTGTTAGTGTTTCAAGTGCAGATTTTTAAGGGGTAATCCAACGTCAATCCCAAGACAGGGCTTGCTCTTGTACGAGCTGCCTCAACAATTCGATATGCAGTTCATCATCATTTAGACAGGGAATAAAGCGGTATGCCTCACCGCCCGCGTGTAAGAAGGTTTCTTTACCGCCGATGGAGATTTCCTCTAAGGTTTCGAGGCAATCGGTCGCAAAGGCTGGACAGAACACATCGACACTTTTAATCCCTTGCGCAGGCAACTCAGCCAACAACTGGTCGGCATAGGGGGTTAACCATTCTTCACGGCCAAAACGGGATTGGAAACACACCTGCCATTGGCTATCGGTTAATCCTAAAGCCTGCGCCAGTAACTTGGCCGTAGTGCGACACTGCTCTGGGTATGGATCGCCCTCATGGGCATAACGCAGTGGAATACCGTGGAAAGACAGCAGCAGCTTGTCGGCCTGCCCATGGGTTTTCCAATGGCGTTTTACTGAATGCGCTAAAGCTGCGATATAGGCCTCATGGTCGAAATACTGTTTGTTAAAACGCAGCTCTGGAATATTACGTACGGTTTTAAAATAACTGGCAACGGCATCGAACACACTTGCTACCGTTGAGCAGGAATATTGCGGATAGAGTGGCAAGACCACAATCCGCTCTGCCCCTTGGGCTTTAAGCCGGACAAAACCGCTATCGATTGATGGATTACCGTAGCTCATCCCCAGTTCAACGGGGATAGTTTGATTAAAGGTTGCACTCAGATCCACCGCCAGCTTTTGGGCTTGGCGTACACTTATCACCATTAGGGGCGAACCTTCATCAGTCCAAATGCTTTGGTATAACTTAGCCACTTTAGCGGGGCGGGTATTGAGAATAACCCCATTGAGCAAAGGTTGCCAAAGCCAAGGTGAAAGATCGACGACCCGGGGATCGCTTAAAAACTGTTTAAGAAAACGCCTAACGGCCTTAGGGGTAGGTTCATCGGGGGTGCCAAGGTTGACCAATAATACACCGAAAGCAGGGGAAGGAGAATTCAAGATAAGACCCATAGTTAGTGGTATTCATTGGCAGGCTAACATTCAGATACCCATAAAAAAAGCCTGCGTTGGCAGGCTTTTTTCTAATATGAGAACTTGTTCTCGTAAATTAAGCTTTTTCGCTTATTTCAATACACTGGCAAGCTGTTCACTCACGGCAGCAACCGATTGAGTACCGTCAAATTTGTTGTACTGCGTTTCGCCAGCGGCAGCCACTTTACCGTAGTATTCTACTAGCGGCTTTGTTTGCTCGTGGTAAATCGCCAGGCGTTTACGCACAGTGCTTTCTTCATCATCAGGACGGATCGCTAAATCTTCACCCGTCACATCGTCTTTACCTTCCACTTTAGGTGGATTGAACACCACATGGTAAACACGTCCTGAACCTGAGTGAACACGGCGACCGCTCATACGCTTAACGATTTCTTCGTCTGGCACATCGATTTCAATCACGTGATCAATGCTAATACCGTTGGCCGCCATCGCATCCGCTTGTGGGATGGTACGTGGGAAACCATCTAACAAAAACCCTTTAGCACAGTCGTCCTGTGCGATACGCTCTTTAACCAGTCCAATGATCAGATCATCAGAAACCAGTTGGCCCGCATCCATCACTTTCTTCGCTTCTAAACCCAGCGGAGTGCCAGCTTTAACGGCGGCGCGTAACATGTCGCCAGTAGAAATTTGTGGGATACCATACTGTTCCATAATGAACTGGGCCTGGGTACCTTTACCGGCACCTGGGGCGCCCAATAGGATAATGCGCATCTCAAGAGTCCTCTTTTTCGCATTGATATTCTTCTTAGGGCGGCGATCTTCGCACATCTGGCCGCCATTGAGAAGGGTTTTAGCTTCGACTTTAGCCTCAGAAAGTGCAAATAAACTGCGGATCATCGGCAATTTTACGCATTAATAGAGCAAGGTATAGAGCTTACGGCGATATTGGTTAGCTAAGGCATTGCCTTGGCCAAGCGCGGTTAAAATCTCCATAAACACTTGTTTTACAGTGCCATTTTCAGCCCCAAGATCCTTACTGATCACACTGAATAACAGCGCTAATGCTTCCTCATCTCGGTGGGCTGAATGGAGTGCCCTGCTTAACTCGAGTAATAGCACTAAATCCTGTGGATGTTGCTCAAATTTTTGCTGTAGATCGCGAATTTCTGGCGTATCCGCGGCATCTAAGGCAAGGGTTAATTTTGCCTTTAAGCTCTGATAATAACCGTCTTGATCCGCAAGCCCGATTTGCTCGAGTAAGGCTTGTGCTTGGGCAAGTTCACCCTGCATCAAGTACACATCGGCAAGCACTAAGCTCACCTCACCCGCATGGTTTGAGGTGCTATAGGCATCTTTGAGTAACACGGCGGCCGTGGCTAAATCGTCACTTGAAACTTGGCTTAAGGCCAATAAGGCTTTAGCTTGCTCAAGCTGCAGTTGCCACAATGGCGGCAGGTGTTTCTCCAGCATGGCATTCACCTGTGACGCCTCCTGCATTCCAGCAAAACCGTCGATCGGTTGGCCTTTATCCAGAACTAAGGTGGTGGGTAAGCTTTGAATACGGAAATAATTGGCAATTTCCAGTTCAGTTTCGCAGTTCACTTTAGCCAGCACAAAACGCCCAGCATGTTGCAACGCAAGTTGTTCTAGCGTCTGCACCAGAGTCACACTTTGTGCTTGAGACTGCGCCCAAAATGCTAACACCACGATCTGTTGCATCGAAGCATCAACCACTTGCTGGATATTGTCTTTAGTCAGATCGAGGATATTGTCCATGATGTTCCCTTAATATCAAAAGCATCTAACGTTGAAATAAGTGCTAAAAAATAAGGCCCATAGAGTATAGAAATCTATGGGCCCAAACACCTTTTACTTCAAATTCGCCAGTAACATTTGGTTCATCAGCTTAATAAAGGCCGATGGATCCGCAAGGCTGCCCTTTTCCGATAACTGCGCCTGTTGCAACAATAGGTTAGACCAATCTGCAAAGGCGGCTTCATCCTGAAGATCATTCAAACGCGACACTAATGGGTGCGCGGGATTGATCTCAAACGTCGGCTTAACCTCTGGCACAGGCTGCCCAGCCGCCTGCATCAATTTGATCATCTGGGTCGACATTTCGCCTTCCCCGGTCACCACACAGGCTGGGGTGTCGGTTAAGCGTGAGGTGACTTTCACATCGGCCACACTTGCACCTAATGCCGCTTTAATGCGCTCAATCAGAGGTGCAGATTCCTCGGCAAGTTTCTCCTGCGCTTCCTTCTCGGCCGCATCTTCAAGCTCACCTAATTCCAGCTCGCCACGGGTCACTGAATGCAGTTGTTTCTCTTTGTATTCAGTTAAATGGTTGATTAACCATTCGTCGATACGTTCTGACATCAATAGGACTTCGATGCCTTTCTTACGCAGCAGTTCTAAGTGTGGGCTGTTGGCCGCCGCTTCGTGGCTGTCGGCAACGATATAGTAAATCTTGCTTTGGCCTTCCTTCATGCGACTGATGTAGTCATCGAGTGATACTGTCGGTGCCGCGCTGCCCGTATGGGTAGACGCAAAACGCAGTAAACCCGCGATACGCTCACGATTTGCAAAGTCTTCCGCTGGACCTTCCTTCAACACTTGGCCAAATTCGGCCCAGAATTTTTGATATTTTTCCGCATCGTCCTTCGCCAGTTTTTCCAGCATACCGAGCACGCGCTTAGTAATACCGGTACGCATTGCTTTGGTGATGTGGTTGTCCTGCAAAATTTCACGGGAGACGTTTAGCGGCAGATCGTTCGAGTCAATCAACCCCTGCACAAAGCGCAGGTAAGATGGCATAAACTGCTCGGCATCGTCCATAATAAACACGCGCTGAACAAAGAGCTTTAGGCCATGTTTACGGTCGCGGTTCCACATGTCCCAGGGCGCTTTTGCAGGGATATACAAGAGGTTAGTATATTCTTGTTTACCTTCTACGCGGTTGTGGCTCCACAATAATGCGTCTGTGTAGTCGTGGGAAATATGCTTATAGAACTCTTGATATTCTTCGTCGCTGATCTCAGATTTATTGCGCATCCACAGGGCGGTCGCCTTGTTCATGACTTTCCAGTAACCCTCGGTCGCCGGAATTTTTTCACCGTCTGGGCCATCACGCTCTGGGGTACCTTCCTGCCACATTTCAACGGGCACTGAAATATGATCCGAGTATTTAGTGATGATCGAGCGCAGACGCCAATCGTCGGCAAATTCTTTTTCTTCATCACGTAGGTGCAGGGTGATTTCTGTACCACGGCCCGCCTTAGTGATGGTTTCGACGGTGAAGCTGCCCTCACCTTCGGATTCCCACAGCACGGCTTCATCGGCCTTATGGCCTGCCGCACGGGTGCGGACTGTGACTTTTTTCGCTACGATAAAGGCCGAGTAGAAGCCCACACCGAACTGACCGATGAGTTGCGAATCCTTCGAGGCTTCGCCTGAGAGGTTTTTGAAGAATTCGGCGGTGCCCGATTTGGCGATCGTGCCTAAATGCTCAATCACGCCATCACGGGTCATACCCACACCGTTATCTTCGATGGTCACAGTACCTTTGTCTTTATCAGCACTGATGCGCACCCGCAGCTCACCGTCACCTTCGTATAATGCGTCATTGGTCAACGCGAGGTAACGCAGCTTATCGGCCGCATCCGCAGCGTTGGAGACCAGTTCACGCAAGAAAATTTCTTTGTTGGAATACAAAGAATGGATCATCAAATGCAACAGCTGTTTGACTTCAGTTTGAAAACCATGAGTTTCTTGTTGTGACATGAAATTTTCCTTATTTGTTACGCAATTTGCTAAAAATAACGCTCAGTGTTTACTTAAATGGGGCTGCAAATTGGCTTTTCAAGGGCAAGGGATAAAACGAGTCGTGAATGGTGAAAAATAAGGCATTTTGAAGGGCGTAACAGGCAAATAAAAACCCGCACAAGCTGTACAGGGCGGGTTTGAAAAACAATGATCTTTTTGATAAACCGTCAGTTACAACGGCAAGCGGCCATTAAAGGACAGTGCCAAGGTTGTGCTATCCACATATTCCAACTCACCGCCAACGGGAACGCCGTGGGCGATACGGCTAATCATCACCCTATGGCGCCTGGCCATATCGGCGATAAAATGTGCCGTTGCCTCCCCTTCAACCGTGGGGTTAGTGGCGAGGATCAGCTCAGAAACATCCCCCGAGGCTAAGTGACGTTCGAGTAAGGCAAGCCCTAACTCGTCTGGCCCTACACCATCGAGGGGAGACAAATGACCTAGCAATACAAAATAGCGACCACTGAAATGTCCACCCGCCTCAATGGCTAACACATCTGCTGGGGTTTCAACCACACAGATAGTGGAAGACGTCCCGCGCTTATGGCTTGCACAAATGGGGCACAGAGTCTCTTCAGTATAGGTTCGGCAGGACTGACAATGGCCGATATCGCTCATGGCACTGGACAGCGCCGAGGCTAATTTAAGCCCGGCTTTTCTATCGCGCTCAAGCAACTGAAACGCCATACGTTGTGCCGACTTAGGCCCAACCCCAGGTAAACAACGCAGGGACTGAATTAACTCGTCAAGCAGTGGACTAAATTTCATTGTTTATCTCAGTTAAAACGGCATTTTCATGCCTGGTGGTAATTGCATACCGCCAGTGACTTCAGCCATTTTTGCTTTTTGATTCTCTTCGATTCGACGGGCAGCATCGTTACACGCCGCAGCAATCAAATCTTCTAGCATTTCTTTATCGTCTTCCATCAAACTTGGGTCGATTTCAACTTTACGCACTGTGTGCGCGCCCGTCATAGTAACTTTAACCAGACCGGCACCCGATTCACCAACCATTTCCATGCGGGCAATTTCTTCCTGCATTTTCGCCATTTTTTCTTGCATCATCTGGGCTTGTTTCATCAGATTGCCCATACCGCCTTTTCCAAACATAGTCATTTCTCTTCTATTAGGGTGAGTCGCAAGCTTTAAAGCTGGCTAATCTTACTGAAATAAATAGGATTGGCAATCTATGCCGTTATCCCGTTAATAAACTTATGATCTTGATACGCAGTTTTAGACATAATCCAAGCTAATCACGCGCCATAGCATTCGCTTGATGGCTGAAGTACCGACATCACTTAGACTCGGGCAATGCTTGGATCTGCTGACTGCGTTGGTTTAACAGTTCAGGTGGATACACTAAAGTATCGGTATCAAGCTCCGCGCCAAGACGCTGAATAAGCCATTGAACATTATCGTCTTTAATTAAGGATTGCTGCGCCTGTTGCAATAATTCTTGGTGGAAACGCTTACGCAATTCGAGTGGTGTTTCCCGCTTTGGATCGCTTCCTATGACCACTTGTACCCGCCTTGGGTTCCCAAGCGTCGAGGTAAGTGCCTGTTCAAGTTGTTCTATGGCGATATCGGCCGCTAAATGCTTCTGATCGGGTTTTAACAGTAATGGCAAGGGATCTTCGAGTGCCTGACACACAGAATTCACCGCCAATTGGCGAACGCGGCCGCCCACCTCTAAACTCGCCATTAATTTATACCAGTGCAAATCCAGCGGATCACCGCTAATAGGTTCAGCCACACTGAGCCCCGTTTCAGGGCTGCCAGCGGTATTTGCCTCCATGATAAGGGCTTGAGCTGGCAGCGTTTTGACCGCATTCTCCCTTTGCAAAGGCGGCTGAACACTGACTTCAACGGGTAAGCATGACTCAACCTCAGTGCTGACCGTCGCTGCGGGTGCCTCTTCCCAAGGTGGACGATCGTTAGTCTCTAGCTGGACCTTTGCGGATGCACTCGGCCTATTATCACGACCAAGCTCATCGACACTAGCCCCATCATAATCAGCCTCATCATAATCAGCCCCATCATAATCAACCGTTAATTCAGAAATGGGTATTATCGATGACGTTTGCTGGGGGCTCAATACGGGCCGAGAACCAACACTAGGGTTAGCTGCACTCTTACCGACGGCGGGTATTTTCAGCTTTTGATCTAGTGATGGCTTTTTTTCATCACCGTCCTTAGCACTCAAGGCATCGAGATCTGACAGAAGCGAGTCCCGCGCAGCGAGCACCGCCGATAAAATATCGTCATCCTCGAGGGATACGGTCGCGGTTGGATTGGGATGATTTTGTGCCCCTAATTGCTGGCCTGCCGAACTAGATACAGGGGATTGCTGCGTTTGAGTGGTTGAACTCGCCTCTGGCACAGCCGTGTTTTCCAGCCCTAGTCCCGAGTCATCACCACACAAAAATTGAGCATAATCATCTTGATAAGCATCCAGTAGTGCGGGATCTTCGGCATAATGTTCATATTCACCGTAGGCGTAATCGAGCGGGCCGTTATCTGCAGAGATAGGGATCTCTGGACTCGTGGCGCTATCTGCATCTGTGCTATCGGTCTTGTCATCACCCAACCCAACAGGCTGAACGTCGACGCTAGGTAAGGTGTTGGTGGGTAAGTCTTGTGTTGCTAATGTCAACGCCGTAGCCACATCAGACCGTTCGATTTTCGGACTAAATCCCTGACTCTGCGCTTGGCTGATGATCAGCGACTGCTCCGCGACTAGTGCCGCATTGAGGGCTGCATCGGACCGAACTTCATCGGCAACAACTCCAGTTTGAGGAGCCACCGCAGTTTGAGGGGCAATGAATTCAGCGACGGCGGGCTCAACTACAATGGGCTCTGCTACGGCGGACTCAATTAATGCTGTTTTTTTTCAGCCATTGTTTCAGCCACAGGGACGGCAGCCACAGTCGATATCGGGGTTTGCCCCGAAGGCAGACTCACCTCAGCAGGTGTATCGACTTGCCAGCGTTTAACATTTTTTTCAGGCACAAAGGCAACGGCGCGCAGTAATGCCATTTCCAGACCCGATTTAGGATCCGGTGCATAGGGTAAATCCCTGCGTCCGGTTAATAGAATTTGGTAGTACAACTGCACTTGCTCTGGGGCCAGTTGCTCGGCAAAGGCGCGAATTTGCGCACTGTATAAGGATTGCTGGGCCGCAGCGGGGGCAAATTGCGTTAAGGTGATCTGGTGTAATAACTCGAGCAAACTGCGCAGCACTTCTTGGGCATCCGCACCATAGGCGAGCACTTGACCACAGGTTTGCATTAGCACGCCAATATCGGCATCGGTTAAAGCTTTCAGTAAGGCCACCACATGCTGCTCATCAATACTGCCGAGCATGGTCTGCACTTGTTTAAGCATCACAGTGCCACCACCAAAGGCAATGGCCTGATCCGTTAAGCTCAATGCATCCCGCATACTGCCATTGGCAGCTTTGGCAAGGAGTGTTAACGCTTCAGACTCGAAGGGCAGTTGCTCTTGGGTCAAGATATGATTGAGTTGAGTGCCAATTTCCTGCTGGGTCAAACTTTTTAAATTAAATTGCAAACAGCGGGATAAGACAGTCACAGGCAGTTTCTGTGGATCAGTTGTCGCCAGAAGAAATTTAACGTGCTCGGGGGGTTCTTCTAAGGTTTTTAGCAGTGCGTTAAAACTGCTGCGCGATAGCATATGCACTTCGTCGATAAGATAAACCTTAAAACGACCACGGGTCGGACGATATTGCACATTGTCTAATAACTCGCGGGTGTCATCGACCTTAGTGCGGGAGGCGGCATCGACTTCGATCAGATCGACAAACCGACCCTGGGCAATCTCAACACAACTACCACAGACGCCGCAGGGTGTTGCAGTGACACCTTGTTCGCAATTTAAACCTTTGGCAAAGAGTCGCGCTAAGCTGGTTTTACCCACGCCCCGAGTCCCTGTAAACAGGTAGGCATGGTGTAAACGCTGCTGACTTAACGCATTGGTTAAAGCATGCAATACATGGCTTTGACCAACCATTTGTTCAAATGTGGCAGGGCGCCATTTTCTGGCTAACACCTGATATGACATGGAACTCCCCAGAGTGTGTGATACAAAAATGGGAGCGTGCGCCCCGGGAACTTTGAAAGATAACATGTCATGGTGTGACATGCTATTAAACTATCCCAAGGCGCCTTTGGCTGAAGAATTATTCGCCTTCAAACTCACAAAGTTTAACCAACTCAAGCCCTAATGCCGTTAAACGGTGCTCGCCACCTAAGTCAGGTAAGGAGATCACAAAGGCAGCATCCTTCACTTCTCCCCCCAGTTGACGGATAAGCTTAACCGTCGCTTCTATGGTGCCGCCCGTTGCCAGTAAATCGTCAACGACTAATACTTTATCATTGGCAACAATGGCATCAATGTGGATTTCTAAACTATCGTGCCCATATTCAAGCTCATAGCTTTGGCTAATGGTTGCACGGGGCAACTTGCCCGGTTTACGAACTGGCACAAAACCAACCCCTAGCTCTAGGGCTAATGGCGCGCCAAATAAGAAACCGCGGGCTTCGGTACCAACAATTTTGGTAAAACCTTTGCCACGGTAATGCTCAACCAACAGATCGATAGTCGCCTTATAGGCTACGGCATTCTCAAGCAAACTAGTGACATCACGAAATAGGATCCCTTCCTTAGGATAATTCGGAATCGTTTTAATGCTTTGCTTTATCAAGGATAAGGTTTCTGTATTCATAGCCATCATATTTACTTAATAAGTTACTTAATCTGTTCGCCAATACTGACGGTAAAAACAAAACGTCCACATCGAGTGTGGACGAGCGTTGAAAAGTCACACAAAGCTTATGCCGCTTTGATTTGAGTTGCAACAGGCACTGCGCTCAAGTGATGAATTGGTTATCAATTTGTGCCTTAGATCAAACCCTATTCACACAAGGTAAAACTCATCACAAAAGGGCCACGCACGAGCCATTATTCAATTTCAGGAATACGGCTAAGATACCAGAGTAAAAGCAAGGCCATGGTAAATAATAGTCCCTTTACCCACAGGAGTGGTACCAGCACAATACTGAGGCTAAAACTGAGGGCACTTAGCATCATGGCTTTTCGCTTCAATCCCTTGCGTATTGCTCCTTGCTGCTGCCATTGGGTCAATGCATCGGCAAACCATGGATGTGCCATCAGCCAGTTGTGCAGACGTTCACTCGAGCGAGCAAAACAAAAGGCGGCAAGCAAAATAAATGGCACCGTCGGTAATAGGGGCAGCACAATACCGAGTAGCCCTAGGGCTAAAGCCGTTAATCCCACGACTAAAAATAATCCGCGCCTCAATACCATAAGCCGATAATGCCCTTATCTAAAAAACAAAAGCCACTCAAAGAGTGGCAATTGTATATCAACTCGAGCTTAAATCCTGCTTAAATTAAACCTACGTGTTTTAACCAAGTCAGGCTTGCTGGCAGTGTCGGCAACAATAAGACTAAAATAAAACCAATAAAATACATAAAGTTAAATGGGTCTTTAAATGGCTGACTACTCATTACAGCTCCTCAAGTATGGGCAAGTATTAGTGTACGGGATCCTACAGTGATGAAGATCACAAAACGGGCGACATTGTAGCGGTTTGTCAAATCAACAAAAACCCTTTTTATGTAAGGTTATTGCATTTATTTTGATGATTTATACCACCTTATTAGTGCCGACCACGTACTATGCCTTTTATTGCCAATTGCTCGAGTAGATCTAAACATCCTTTTGCAAGTACCTCCTGCGCCATCTGCGGATAAGTGGTTGTTAACCATTTGAGTATGTCATTAAACATCACCTTCCCTCGCTCAACTATATAGGCCAAGACCTGGGCACTCAGGGGAGTTAATTGCAGAAAACACACTTCCCCATCCTTGTCTTGATAGAGGCAAAAGAATACGGGTGTATCGAGCGCTTTCTCAGGGCGATAGTCTTGGCGTATATGTTGTACGGGAAAATGATACTGTGCCACCCTCGCCGTTGCAGCTAAACACAGGGGAATATGGGAGATTTGTTCTGCCAGGATAGGCTGCTCATCGCTTTTTTGCTGGGCAACGGCCACCACTAATTCGAGCCATTCATAGTGGGCCAGTTCTAGCATAAACGGAGGGTCGTTATCCTTGGGTTGATATTCCTGTTGCAGGAAATGTAAAAACTCCCCAGCAATATCGATAAAAATCGGCGATTGACAATCATGCTGACTAAAAAATGCCTGTACTAATGCCTGCCAATCTTTCTCTGAGTACACAGTCTTAAGCACCGGAAACGCATTAGAGACAAACCCCATCACATTATTAAAAAACAATTCACGGTAAACCTGCATCCTTTCAAGGGGCACACCTGCGGGCAATGGCTTTTCGGGATCACGGATATAATCAATAAAGGATTGCTGTACTTGTTTAAAATCCATTAGGCCATCCTCCGAGTGGACGTAAGTTTAAGAGCCTCCCTTTGATAATCATGGATTTGGGTCATTTCCCTGAGCAATTGCGCCGTACTTGGCAAATTAAAGTCCCGTTCGAGTAAGGTTGGAAATACACCATGCTGGGCATAGCACGCTTTAAGCAACGTCCATACAGGGTCATTGATGTCTGCACCATGGGTATCAATAAGCAGATCTTCGGCCTGTTGGTAATGACCTGCAATATGCAGATAAGCAATACGATCACTTGGCATGGCCCTTAAAAAGGCATTCGCATCGTAACGATGATTTATCGAATTCACGTAAATATTATTAACATCTAACAGTAGCTTACAGTCAGCCTCTTCGAGCACTGCCGTTACAAATTCCTGCTCACTCATTTGTGCGCTCGGCTCCGCGTAAAAGGAGACATTTTCGAGGATAAGCGGTCGCTCTATAATATCCTCCACTTGTTTTACCCGAGAGGCCACATGCTTAACCGCCTCGTCGGTAAAAGGGATCGGCATCAGATCGTACATATGACCTTGGCCAGAGCAGTAACTTAAGTGTTCGGAATAGATTTGAATTTGATGTAGGTCCATAAAAGCTTTGATACGGCGTACAAAGTCGACATCTAAAGGCGCTGGGCTACCTATGGATAAACTCAAACCATGGCAATAAAACTCATGCTGCTCCGTTAGCTGGCGAAATTGCCGACCGTATTTGCCGCCGAGAGTCATCCAGTTTTCTGGGGCGACCTCGAAAAAATGGATCTCACTGGGGACATGCTGGCAAAACTCATCGAGCATTTCTCGCCGTAAACCTAATCCAACCAATCCATGATTTTGCATTTACCCCCCCCTTTCACCAGATGCACCCATTAAGGGAAATCGCTAAACAAAGGCCAGCATAAGCTGGCCACGTCTCTCAAGCGCGAGATGAATAAGCGCGACTTGATCGCTTATTTCATTTCTTTTTTGACGGCTTCGGTCTTTGCTTCTACTTTATCGGCCGCTTTTTTCATATCCGCGCCACATTTAGCTTCACCACATTTGCCTTCATGGGCCTTATCGGCGGCTTTTTTCATATCGGCGCCACATTTAGCTTCACCACATTTGCCTTCTTTGGCTTTCTCTGCTGCCGCTTTCTTCATGTCTGCGCCACATTTTGCCTCACCACACTTACCTTCCGAGCCCACAATTTGATAACCCGTATCCATGGCTTCAAATCCAAACGGATTGGTTTGCGCATTGACGGCAAAAGCAGAACCCACAACCACAGTACCGAGTGCAACTGCTACCGCTGCTTTTTTAACTGAATTCATATCCGATCCCTTCTTGTTTATTGATAAATAGTGACCAACAACAGCTTGAGTCGCTGGCTTATAGCAAAAGACCTGCGCCGTTTCGATTCTATTGCAAAAAATATCACTAAATCACAGAAATAATCAAAATATCCTGCTAGGTAAGAGATTTATTGGCCATATTCGGTTTTGCACTATAGGCATTCTGGTTAATGTCAGACGGGTTAACGCCAGCACTTTGTAACTCTGGAGCGATAGGGTAGAATGCACGCCCTTTGAGAATTGATACGGGTTAACTGGCTGTGCGAGTGATTTTGGCTCCAATGGAAGGCGTAGTAGACGATTTGATGCGTGACATCCTATCGACTATCAATCCCTATGATTTGCTGGTCACTGAATTCGTTCGAGTGGTTGACCAACTGCTGCCTGAAAAAGTTTTTCTCAAACTCTGCCCTGAACTACTCAATGGTGGCAAAACACCTTCGGGAACCCCGGTGCGAGTGCAGTTGCTTGGGCAAGAGCCCCAATGCATGGGTGACAATGCCCTTCGTGCGATTGAACTCGGCTCCCACGGTGTGGACGCGAATTTTGGCTGCCCAGCCAAAATGGTCAACCGCAGCAAAGGGGGGGCCGTTTTATTGCAATACCCCGATAGTATTCACGATATTGTCCGCGCTATGCGCCAAGCCGTCCCAAGCGAGCAACCTGTTACGGCTAAGATCCGTTTAGGCTATGAGGATAAGTCGCTATTTATGGAAAATGCCCTCGCCGTTTATGAGGCCGGTGCAACCGAACTGGCGATTCATGCTCGCAGCAAAGTCGATGGTTATAAACCGCCAGCCTATTGGGAATACATTACCGAGGTGAGGAAACGTCTGCCTATCCCCGTGATTGCTAACGGGGAAATTTGGAATAGTGACGATGCCAAACGTTGCATCGCGGTAACGGGCTGCGACAGTATCATGATAGGCCGCGGCGCGATTTCGCTGCCCAATTTAGCCGATACCATCAAAACCGGTGCCACGCCTTACACTTGGGCCCAAACATTAGGCTTGATGCTAAGTTATACCCAAAGGGAGCTTAGCGGCCGTAAGAGCGATTATTATCCCGCTCGGATTAAACAATGGTTCAGCTATCTCAATCGCCAATATCCCGAAGCAGATACCCTCTTTAGGGAACTGAGGATCTATAAAACGACCGAAGAAATAGTGCGAGTGTTAGAAAGAACGCAAGGGATGCTGCAGCAATAATCCAATATAAATGAACTACTTTTTTGTTTTAAATGGCTCAACAACACGAAAAATCGCGCTGATACTTGATCTTCATCATAGTCGTTGATAGTGAAACTATTAGACTAAACGCCTAGAGTCAGATAAAACAGGCGATTTTACGTGAGCACCATCCATATCAGACAAGAATTGTCAGAGCTTGAAGCGAGTCTAAGGAAAGAAATCGGCGTGCATCCCGAGTTTCTCGATGTGCTAGGGGCACATTTTTCCAACCTAAGTTTGGGTGAGTTGATCGATAAATTAGCCCTAACGCCTTTGGCTGAGCATTCACTCTTTTGCCGTTTAAATAAACTCGATGCCGCCTTCTGCCAACTTGACTTAGGACTCTACGGTCTCTGCTCAGACTGTGAGGCTGAAATTGAATCGGGGCGTTTAAACCAAGATCCGACCGAACAGCGTTGCAGTGCGTGTGCCGAACACTACTTACATGAGCACCGCCACGAATTACGTCTCACCCATTGAGTGGGCCCAGTTTCAGCCATTCGCGGGATGCTTTTCCATAAAAGCAAAAAAACCTCCGCAAGCGGAGGTTTGAGTTATCCAGGGAGGGGATAACTTAAAACTTCTGGTTTATTCTCAGGTAGTAAGTACGACCTAACACATCATATAAACCCACGTTCACATCACGATAGTCCGCATAGGTATAGTAATTGGGGGCATCGGCATCAAACGCATTATTCACCCCTACAGTGATAGAGCCGTTGTAGGCATGGTTATAGGCAAATTGAATATTGTGTTTAAAGTAATTTGAATAATCGATGTAACGATCGGTCTCTTCTAACTCATTGAAATAACTTGCTGATTGACTACCGATATAAACAACTGTCCATGCGGCAGAGAAATCATCGTATTTCCAACTCGTCACGAAATTACCGCGCCAATCCGGTGAATCTGTCGTTCCTGCATAATCGATCATCTCTGCTTCGGCATTATCTTGCTTCTTGAAATCGAGCACATGGGTCAAATCCAATTTGAAATTGAAATCACCAAAACCCGTCTCTAAGTTATAGGCAGTGACAAAATCAATACCCGAGGTTTCCACCGTGGCTAAGTTACGAACCCCCGCCTCAATATACTCAATCTTGCCATCTGGTCCACGGGTCACATAGGGAGATGATCCATTCTTGATTTCATCACGCAGGATATCGTCAACTTCTACCGACTCAATTTTATTGTCGTAGGAAATTGAATAATAAGATAACTCTAGGTTCCAAGCGTCAGTAACGTTCCACACACCGCCTAGGGTTAACGAGTTCCCCTCCTCCGCCTCTAAGTTTGGGTTGCCGCCGTACCAGGTTTTATGTTGGTTATTGGTGGCGCAATATATGGCATCCACATTACCAGGCTCATTACACCATAGGGAATCAACCGCCTTCTCAAAACTCAAGGATTGAGACGAGAACATTTCACTCATATTCGGCGCACGGAATGAGTCGCCATAACTGGCACGCAGTAATAAGCTATCCACAGGGCGCCAGCTTAAACCCAATTTAGGGACGACTGCATCGAAGGTCGATGTATTTACGACTTGTCCCTCTGGCCCACTAAGAGTGCCTTCCTGCTCATAACGCTCGTAACGAACGGCGGCCGATAACTCGACATTGGCAGGTAAGCCCACTTGGAATTCCAAATAAGCGGCACTGCGGTCACGCGTGGCATCAACATCATCGCCACCCGAACCTCCAGAGATAATCCCCGCAGCCGACTCAGGATCACTGGTTTGCTTGAATTTGATCATCTCATATTCAAGGCCGCCTACCATAGCGACCGAAAAATCGCCATCATCCACGAGTAAGGTTGAAGCGAGTCCATCAAATTGGGTACTTTCAAATTTACCTTGATACACCCCAGTATGCGCAGCGTTACGATACAACTCTGTCATTTGTTGATCCCACTGCTCGTAACTCATTCCAGAGGTATTGAAGATATCATATTCCTCCGAATCAATTTCTTGCTGAATGATCTCATCGTTGACCAAATTATAATTAAATGAATTTGTTGTCGACGTTGAATGTTGAGCATTTAACTCCCAATCGAGACCATTACCAATATCAATCGTCCCAACAAAGCCGCCTAAAATATCAAAGTTATTTGTTTCAGTTAATGTATCGCGTTCGCCTATTTGAGCAGAACGCATATAGAGGGTCATATCCTCACCAGTGGGGTTAAATTTATTATCTGCGGCCATCACAGGATAATTTGTTGATACTGGTGTTCCCGCATAACGGGTTTCAGTTTCAGCAAGTGAAGCTGAAGCTCGACCTCTAAACTGAATATTATCTGAAATTTCGTAGGAAAAATTGGAGAGCACTGAATTACGAGTTTGGTCGCCAAATAATTTAGTGACATTGCCATGATTATATAAACAGCGACCATTGTTACTGCCATCAGTGCTGTCTACTGTATTTTCGGCTTGCTCACAAATATCCGAATTGCTATACCAGCCCGAAGTAGAACTACCATTAGGAACCGAACTAAAACTACTATAAGCCGAATAGCTAGGATCATCCATATTCCAAATATCGCGGTCCATTACGGCTTTAGTATCATAATACTCATAGGTTAAAGTGATATTGCCTTTATCAGTATTATACCCTGTGGCAATCGATAAACGGTTGGCATCGCCACCTTCGACACTTGGTTGCTCAGTACTGTAATCGAGTTGAAACCCTTCGAACTCTTTCTTAGTGATAATGTTTATCACGCCTGCAACCGCATCGGAACCATATACCGCCGACGCGCCATCTCGCAGGATTTCAATACGCTCAACAATAGCCATTGGGATTGAAGATGTATCCGCTACCGAGCCAGAGCTTGAACTGGTGCCGGGCATACGGCGTCCATCTAATAACACTAATGTCGCAGAAGATCCTAAGCCACGTAAATTGACATTACTGGTAGAACTCGCACCAGAACCATATCCTGAAATACCACGCCAAGACCCAAAACTGTTTATCGCAGAATTATTCAAAACATCTGCAACGGTTTTTTCACCTGTCATGGCAATATCGGCAGCATTAATCACAGTTACGGGTGAAACAGTTTCCATATCGACTTGTTTAATTCGTGAACCTGTTACTTCAATACGCTCTACTTTTGAATTTTCTTCAGCCGCATATCCTGCTGAAGAATATCCCAATCCAGACAAAACCCCTGTTGTTGCAATTGTCATTAAACTTGTTCGAACAGCTTTCGCCGTAAGGGTTAAATAACGCATCTATCTCTCCTTCAGATTTATATTAAAAATCTATCGTTGTTATTTTTATATTGATACAGCAAGCACATCCTTGCTGTAGAGATAGTGTTAATTAAGCAATTTTTAGTCAACAACTAAAAACAACAAACAGTACAATTAAAACAATTTGATACATGGCAAGATGTACAATCCGATACAATGCAATTTATTTGTTACTAGCAATTTAAATATCGTTAAAACACTCATTTTAATAAACAAATAATTCAACATGTATCATTAAAATATAAATAGCAGAAAATTTGATAGCAAAAAATAAAAATGCCACTCGAATGAGTGGCATTGAGATTTACCTATGTAATATAAATTCAGCGTTAGAGCTTACAACCTTCAACACTAGAAGAGTTTTCATAAACTATATCACCGACTGGGTTATAATCTGCCGCAACAATCGCTTGCTTCTCTTTCAAGAAAGAATACAACAAGTCAGCGTCCACATAACCCGTTTGGATTGGGCTTGTCAGTTTTGGATAACCATCACCGCCCGCAGCATTGAAGCTAGGTACAGTGAATTTGTAGTTTCCTGCTGGGCTAAAATCTTGGCCATTGATCTCACTGATATTGGCTGTCTTGGCCACACAGTCGATGGTCATTTTCACCCCAGTGATTTGTGCATAACCGCCAGAACCAATTTGGATACTGCCCACAGCCCCTAAGTATGCCGCCACTTCAGTACCGGTCATTTCGTTCAGGGTGACCATATTACCAAATGGTTGTACCGTTAAAACGTCACGGTAAGTAATGTTGCCTGGCTGAATCGATGCACGCACACCGCCAGAGTTCATCACCCCAAAATCGGCGAACACTTTGCCGCTTTGCGCCATGGCTAACATACGGCCTAAGTTGGTTTGCTTATTACGCACATTGGCACGCTCGCCATCGAGCAATGCATCTGTGGTAGCGATCACTTCGTCTAACTTAGCTTGGCCTTTCTCTTGATAGTAAGACAGTAATTCTTTTAACTCAGCATCCGGCTCAATCTTAGCACCCGCTAAATCAGCCGTTTTCTTACCAGCCTCATCGAGTTTACGCATGTTAACAGGCACAAGCTTATAGCTGGCTAAATGGAGTTCACCATTGAAGTATTCAAAATCCGCACGCCCCACATATTTGCCCCATTCATGGGCCTGCATAATCCACGTACCATTTTGCTGATCCGGTGCACAATCATCGCCAGGTTTGAACGTGGCATAGGCTTTGTTATCAGTACCGGGTTCCATACACACAGGGTTTTGTGAGTGACCACCAATCACAACCTGCAAATCACCTTTGTTTAAAGCACGAGCCATAGCAACATCGCCTGGGGCGTTGCTACCGTTCTGAGCATCGGCGTAGTGACCCATGTGAGTCGTTGCGAAAATAATATCGGCAGATTTTGCGTCTTTAATTTCTTTGATGACTTTAGCCACTTCAGTCTTTGGATCGGTGAAGAGCAAATCGCTAATAAATTCTGGGTTACCAATCTTAGCGGTATCTTCCGTCGTTAAACCAATAACAGCCACTTTTAGACCGTTAATATCAAAAATCTTATAGGCTTCAAAATAACGCTCGCCTTGAGTACCATCAGTATTTTTACGATAAATGTTTGCAGCCAGCATAGGGAATTCAGCAAGACGGCGCTGCATATCTACAACAGATAATGGGTTATCAAACTCATGGTTACCAACCGCCATAGCGTCATAACCAATTTTATTCATCCCTGTAAAATCAGGAATGGCGTCCTGTAAATCCGATTCTGGTACACCGGTATTAATATCACCGCCAGATAACAATAAAGTTTGACCGCCATTCTTACTCACTTCGGCACGAATTTGGTCAATTAACGTTTTACGAGCAGCCATACCATATTCGCCATCACTGTTTTCCCAGAAACGGCCATGGTTATCATTAGTGTGTAATACGGTAAAAGTTTTACAAGCACTGCCCGCTTCGGCACAACTTGTTGGCACTTTAGTGTTGTCATCATCACTATTACAACCTGCGAGAGCTGCGAGAACAGCAGTGGCAACTAATCCTTTAATAAGCTTATTTCTCATTACATCAACCCCTTGATTTTAATTATTTTATCATAGATAAATTGGCGCGAACTCCATCAAGTTCACGCCATGCATAATATCAAAGAATAAAGACGAATTGTGTCATTTTTATTAATAAACGTGACTTTAATGTGGGATTTTGGAATTATTTAAGACACTTTTGTTTCAAATAAAAAATAAGCTAATAGACCTAATTTTAAATATTGAAATATAGGTAACTACCGATAAAAAAAAGCTGGCTAAATCATTCAATATAAACAACTTAGATTTAGCAGAGAGAAAATATGATTGTTCACAATAAAAAACAGGCATGGGTGACATTTTGCTTACCGCATGCCGTTTTTATCTGCAATTAGACTTACCTACATTTCAAAACACTGTAATAACCACTGACTAATGTCTTTTAGCTGTGCAGGGATGACGGAATGCGGCATTGGGTAAGTTTGCCATTGCACTTTATATCCTCCCGCCATTAACGCTTCTTTCGCTAATATGCCCGCAGATAATGGCACTACATCATCTTGTATACCGTGTTGTTGTAATATTGGGGTTTGTGCATTCTCAGGGCTTAATTGAGCAGGTAGTACATCACCCGTAGGTAAATAACAGGATAGCGCCATAATACCCGCTAATTTTTGCTCAAAACGTAGACCCGAGAAAAGGCTCATCACCCCACCTTGGCTAAATCCCGCTAATACAATACGCTCACTTGGAATACCAGCGGCGATTTGTGCATTGATAAGCGCCTTAACACTGGCTTCCGATGCGATAACGCCCTGCATATCTGCCCTGTCGTGAAGATCCATGCTTTTAATGTCATACCAGGCCCGCATCACATAGCCAGCATTGATCGTTACCGCCTGCTCTGGAGCATGGGGGAAAATAAATCGAATACTGTGATCACTCGGTAAACCTAACGCAGGCACCACAGGTGCGAATCCGGCGCCTGAATCCCCTAGACCATGTAACCAGATCACTGCGGCCGTTGCAGGCGTTCGAGGTTCAACGACAATACATTCAAGAGTGTTAGACATGCTTAACTATTCCTAATCTAATCCAATAAAAAATCCACCGTAGCGCCCCAAAGCACATGTGATTGTCTTAGCTTAATGGCTGTTCATTAAACCAATACGGGGCTAAAAAAGGCCGACGAACGCTACTCGCAATCTATCCCTAAAATCTCTTGTACTGATTGGAGCTGCGTTTCGTTATCCAATTTTACACTCCAGCGCACGGCGCCACCGTTGGCGATCAACATGGGCGGTTCCCGTCTTAAAGCGATATCTTCCGCCCCAGCCAGCAGCACAATGCTGGCGGCGTTGAGCCTTACCTGCACTTCGAACTCAGTGACAATTAACTTACCCTGTGAGAAATCTATGACCATGTTGGACACCGTTTGTGAAAAACGCGCCATGATAACAAACTTGTTGTATTTAACCGATGGCAATTTGCCTTATCTCACTTAGCGATCGATGTGAGCATTGCCACCCACCATTCCGCCACAGGTCATTACTCCCCCACGATTAAAGTTTGATTACATTTCTATTGAACCCAACTTAACAAGGATTGCAAAACTTCAGGTACACTCTCGTCCTTAGCCTGCGAAAGGATGAATACAGTTTCAGCCCAAGCATGGGCATATAATTTCCCCTAACCCAAATAAAAATAATCACTTAATTAGGTTTTTCATATGTATCCCCGTTATCGTTCCACCCTAAGTTGTGTATTACTACTGACACTACTCTGTTCTTCTTATACCTCTGCAGCGCCGCATGTAGACACTACAAATACTCACACAGCAAGTACTGACAGCTTAGCGCCAACGTCCAATCCAGCCGATAGGCAACAAAATAGGGATACACTGACCTATGCCAATTATGATGAAGTGAGTGTCAACCATGTGGATCTCGCCCTGCGCCTCGATTTTGAAACTAATAGACTGTCCGGGGATGTGACCCTCAGCTTAGATTGGCATAGGCCGAGTCAGACGTTGAAGTTAGACACGCGAGATCTCACCATTAACCATGTCAGTGCATTAAATGCCAAGGGGCAATGGCAAAAGGTGCCCTTCAGTCTGGCTGAAACGGATGCGGTAAAAGGCGCGGCGCTGACCATCGAGCTTGCCGATGAAAAGACCCAAAAGGTTAAAATTAATTACCATACATCCGAGAATCCTTCTGGCATTCAATGGCTAACACCTGCCCAAACCCAAGGCAAACAGTTGCCATTTATGTTCAGTCAGAGTCAGGCTATCCATGCCCGCAGCTGGATCCCATTGCAAGATACGCCAGCGGTGCGCCAAACCTATAGCGCGACGATCACCGCCGACAAGGCCATTACCGTCGTGATGAGTGCCGATCGCAAGTCACTTTCAACCACTCAGACCCAGTTCACTATGCCGCAGGCCATTCCTGCGTATTTGATCGCCATTGCGGCCGGACATTTACAGTTTGCTCCCCTAGACAAGATCTCTGGGATTTGGGCAGAACCTGAAATGCTAGACAATGCGAGCAAAGAATTTATCGATACCCCTGAAATGATCAGCATCACGGCGAAACGTTACGGTGATTATCGCTGGGGACGTTATGATTTGCTGATCTTGCCGCCAAGTTTTCCCTACGGTGGCATGGAAAACCCACGGCTCTCGTTTATTACTCCGACCGTTATCGCCGGTGATAAAAGTCTAGTGAGTCTTATCGCCCACGAACTTGCCCACTCTTGGTCCGGCAATTTAGTGACTAACGCGACTTGGCGCGATCTGTGGCTCAATGAAGGTTTTACGACCTATGTCGAAAACCGCATCATGGAAGATCTCTACGGCCAAGACCGTGCACTGATGGAGCAAACCATTGGTTACTCAGAATTACTTGCCGAACTTGAGGAACTTCCCCTCGAGGATTCGGTGCTGCATATTACACTTGGCGAGCGGGATCCAGACGATGCCTTTAGCGGTGTGCCCTATGTGAAAGGGCAACTATTTTTACGCTTCCTCGAGCACAAATTTGGCCGTGAGCGTTTCGATACCTTCGTCAAAAACTACTTTAATCATTTTGCCTTTCAAAGTATTACCACGGCACAGTTCCGTCAGTACCTAACGCTAAATTTGCTCCAGAAGTACCCGAATATGGTCAGCGAAGCAGAAGTCGATACATGGATTGAAGGCCAGGGCTTACCCTCATTCTTAGTGCCCCCTAATTCCCACGCCTTTGATGATATCGATAACCAGAGACAAGCTTGGTTGGAAGGGAAAGTGGCGGCAGCAGCCTTAAGCACTCACACTTGGACTGTGCATCAATGGCTGCGCTTTATTAATGAAATGCCTAGGCTCAATTTAAGCCAGGCCCAACTGGCGGAGTTGGATAGCGCATTCCATTTTACCGGGACGAATAACAACGAGATCGCCTTTGCTTGGTATTCACTTGCTTTAGATAGTGGCTATTATCATGTACTCCCCGATTTAAAACAGCATCTTACTGAGATTGGCCGCCGCCGACTGATTGTGCCCTTATACCAAAAACTCGCCAGCACAGAGCATTACAACTGGGCCAAGGGCGTGTATCTCAGTGCCCGTTCTGGCTATCACCCACAAACCCAAGCCAGCCTTGATATGATGTTTGCCGATAAACCTATGGCACATTCTTCTAGCCATTAGTACACAAAATAGCGGCTGATATCATCAAAACAGCAGATAAAAAATAAGCCCAAACCTAGGTTTGGGCTTATTTTTTGCGTCTTCACACGCGATACATTCAACTTATATTGAACTCATATTGAGTCAAACAAGAGCCGAGTTCGCGGCTTCAAAATTAGTGGTGGTGTCCACCAGCACCATGGGCGTGACCATGGGCAATTTCTTCCGCGGATGCCTCGCGGGCACCGACAACTTCGATATCGAAGGTCAATTCACGGCCAGCCAGAGGATGGTTAACATCCACAGTCGCCATAAATTTACCCACTTTAACGATAGTCACTTGGCGTTGGCCATGGTCGGTATTCACCACGGCAGTCATGCCCGGCTTCCATACGCTCGCCCCTAATAAATGCTTTACCGACACCCGTTGATGCGCATCGGCATCGGCTACACGCTCACCATAGGTTTCGGCCGCGGGTAAAGTCACAGTGAATTTTTCACCAATCGCTTTACCATCAATGGCATTTTCAACACCAGGCATCATGTTGTCATGGCCATGTAAATAAGCGATAGGCTCACGGCCTTCATTGGTTTCAATCACTTCGCCTTTTTCGTCGCGCAGAGTGTAATTAAACTGCACCACCATATCGTCTTTAATGCTCATCGAATATCCTTTGATTTACTTCGATTTCAAATGTCGGCCGAGCTTAACAAAACTGGCCTATTCACTCCACTTTTTTATCCCACAAGCAGTTCGGTACCGAGCTTAAAGCGTGATACCGAGGGCGATAAAGACCTCAGGACTTGGAAAACCATCGGCAACCATTTTTTGGCTACGCTGGAAGGCTTGGATCCCCGCGATAGAATTGCGTCCTAAAACACCGTCTGGCTTGCCCACATCAAAACCCGCCTCGTTCAGTTTCGCTTGTAATTGCTTAACTTGTTCACGACTTAAACGCGGCTGCTCCGGTGGGCTCACCTTCAGGGGCAGCCCACCATTAATGCGGTCGGCTAAATGACCCACGGTAATCGCATAGAATTCAGAGCGATTCCAACGCATTATCACATTAAAGTTTTCATAACCTAGAAACGCAGGTCCTGTATGACCTGCGGGCAAATACAACGCGGCATTAATATCCACCGCAGGTAATGGCCGGCCATTACTTTGGACAACCGCCTGCGTCGCCCACGTTGAGAGTGGTAATGCCTGCTTAGCCCCTAAATGATCGTAACTAAAATGCGCTGGTAGCAACACTTCACGCCCCCAACGCTGATTGCGTTGCCAACCTAAGTGCTGTAAAAAATTCGCCGCCGACGTTAAGGCATCTGCAGTGCTATTCCAGAGATCGGCCTTACCATCGCCATCGCCATCAACGGCGTACTTGGCATAGGCCGATGGCATAAATTGCGTATGTCCCATCGCCCCCGCCCAAGATCCGACCATGGTCTCTTTATCAAAATTATATTTTTCTTTTAATCTAAGTGCTTGCATCAACTCTGTGGTGAAATAACCGCTACGACGCGGCTCACAAGCCAAGGTTGCAAGGGAGTCGAGTACCGACATCTTCCCCTTATAAGAACCATAGTTTGTTTCTAATCCCCAAAACGACAACACATACTGCGGCGGTACACCGTATTCCTTGGCGAGTTTATCCAGTAATACTCGATGTTTTTGCAGTAAACGCCGGCCTTCATTAACCCGCCAATCGGTGGCGCGTTTGTTAAAGTAATTGGCAAAGGTTTGGCTAAATTCTGGCTGCTGCTGATCAAGCTCAATCACCTTGGGCACAAATTGCAAATTGGCGACGGTGGAATGAATGGTATCGTCCGACAGGCCTTCACTGCGTGCCCTTGCCTGTAAAGTGATGATGCAACCCGCAAAGGCATCGGCATTAGCCTGGATAGTGGCATTTATATCCACCTCACGGCTCAGGGACCTCACATCGGCTACGGCGGTATTGCTGCTTGGGCTCGATGTTGGAGCACTCGAACAAGCACTTAAACTCACACCGGCGGCAAGGCTAGCGACAAGGTAGGTAATTCCTTTGATTCTAATCAAACCTATAACTCCAATATTTGATCCTAGGGTAGCAACGCGCGTTAAAAACGATAGCAATACGCGTTGAAACGATAGCAATCCTGACCCATAGCGCCTGCTAACACAATCCTTATGACGACAAATACTGGGATAAACTGACTTATTGCTCAGTTAACCAACACAAGAAAAATCTTAACAAAGAATCCCTTGGCCTATGTCGATGTTACCGTATAATGGGTAAGTTAACAGCACACTTCAAAGAGACCTATCATGACTGAAATCAATGCGGCTTTGGCTGGCTTTATCGAAAATGTAAAACAACATCAGACGCTTTGGGGTCTAATGGATGAAACTGGCGAAGGCTGGGTCGTTTGTGACTCCAGTGAGTTTGAAGACACAGATGTGATGCCATTATGGTCAAGTGAAGCTGCAGCAAAATCCCACTGCAGTGAGGAATGGCATGATTACCAAGCCGTCTCCATTTCACTCGAAGAGTTCTTAGAGTATTGGGTTTCTGATCTGAATGATGACGGTGTATTAATCGGTGTAGATTGGCAAACCGATGAAGAATGTTTAGAGCTGGATCCTATCGTTTTAGCCAAAGATTTAGTTGATGTTGAAGAGGTTTAAGCACTTCAGCTTAGGTGAGTTGACATCAAGGTCTGGGGCGCTCAAACCTTGATGTCAACTGTCACGCCCATTGATACTCCCTTCGATAAACGACATTCCTGTTGGTTCTGTGGTGAACCCTGTGATCGGCATTTTGAATATCACAGTGAAGTTCATACCCCCCATCCTTCCTTAGCTGTGCCCGCCTGTGGCGAATGTTTAGCACTGGCTAAGCAACATAAGCTCACATCAATTTGGGATTGCCGTGTGGCGGTAAAGGATGCCTTGATGCGCATTTATGCCAAACACCTTGCCATAGGGATCAACTGGACCGAAGAAGAACTGGCCGAGTCGGAGTTCTCCTGTAACGTCTTTGGAGGATTTAAGAAAAGTGCTTGGATGATGTATCAAATCGCCCGTGACAGGATAAATGCTCCCGGTTGGCCAATTGTGCTCGAGGGCATCACTATTGATGATCAAGGGTATAGTGCAGGCTTTGAATTTGATGGGGTAATTTATACTTCGCTACACGCAGCCATTCACTATTACAGTAGCCAATTTTGCCTAGACCCTCGTTTTTTTGCCGAACTGGTTCGACTCCTTGGTCGGGGGCGATTTAACTATGCCCTCAAACTTGCTCGCATCCATATTGCTGCCGCCAAGGAGATGAAGCAGCAAGTGTTAGCCGATATCAAAGCCGAATTAGCAAGCTGAATTTCCCATTAACACCTGAACCTCGTCATTAAGACATGGCTTGGCTATTGAGGACTTGCCTTAATCTTTCCTGCACGACCTCCACCAGCAAGTCGGGTTGGAATTTAGAGATAAAACGATCACAACCGACCTTCTCAACCATGGCATTATTAAAACTGCCACTCAGCGAGGTATTGAGGGTGATAAATAAATCCGCCATGGCTTTATCGTTACGCACTTCATAGGTCAGTTTATAACCGTCCATTTCCGGCATTTCCGCATCGGTTATCATCATTAACAACTCTTTGGAGACTTGTTTGCCCTCATCACGCCACTTTTGCAGCAGATTTAGGGCTTGTAGACCATCGGAAGCCTCAATAATATCAATCCCTAACTGACTGAGTGTCTCTCTAACTTGTCTCCTTGCTGTAGAGGAGTCATCTACAATCAGTATTTTTCGTCCAGACATTTCATGGACTAAGTTTTCATCCAGAACCCCTTCGGAAAGGCGTACATCGTAGTGAATGATCTCCGCCAACACCTTTTCCACATCGATGATAGAGACTAAATGGGATTGCCCCTGATACTCAATACGGGTGATGGCCGTCAGATAATTATTCCGCCCAGCCGTTTTCGGCGGCGGCATGATATCGCTCCAAGTCATATTGATAATATGCTCAACCTTTCCGACTAAAAAACCCTGCACGCTGCGGTTATATTCTGTGATGATCATGTTGGCATCATCCCCTGGGGGAATGGGGCTAAAGCCTATCGCCGAGCGTAAATCAATCACAGGGATAGACATGCCACGAATATTCGCTACGCCAGAAATATGCGGATGGCTCCCTGGCATCGCATTGAGTGGCGGCAGTTTGACAACTTCTTTGACCTTGAAGACATTAATAGCAAATAGCTGTGTAGAGTTAATCCGAAAAAGCAACAACTCAAGCCGGTTTTCACCGACAAGTTTGGTACGTTGATCTACGGTTGCAAGTACGTTTGCCATAATGCTGCTTCTCTACTCTGGAGGAAAAACCTTTCCTCACATGCTAAGGATGAAGCTAAATTATAGCGGTAAACTAAGGATGAGAACTATGCCAAGGCTCGCTTTTATCTAAAAATTACAATCACTCTCGTGCAATAGAAAAACCAGTGTGAGGTATAGACCAGCTCACTTTTCCCCTGCGGAGTTTAAAGACAACGTATCACAAACGCAGTGTTTTTTGTGCAAGCACCATACCCGCAAGATTAAACGCATTTCTCTCACAGACGATCAAAAAGCCCATCTGGCGTAATACAGCCAACAGTTCATGGTGATTAAAGCGGTTTTGCTGTGGATGCTCAAATAATCTGCGACTGAGCGGATTGCAGATCGCCGCGCGATACAAGTCTTCCACCACAAAAAAACCGTCGGGTTTTAACACTCTGGCGACCTCTTCGATGGCCATTTGCCAATCGGGAATATGGTGGAAAACAGCAAAGTTAAACACTATATCAAACTGGGCATCACCAAAGGGGAGCCGAGTCGCATCAGCAATGGCAAAATCGACATCCTTTAATCCATTAGGTGAACGTTGCCATCGCCCCTTTGCCGCAGCCACCATTTCGGGATCAATGTCCACGGCGGTGACTCGTCCTGCACCAAAATGCTCACGGATCAAATGAATACCGTTACCAAAACCACAACCGATTTCGAGCGCCTGCTCAAAACACGCCATAGGCTTTCGCATCATGGACGTCAATAATGGGGCCTCGATATGATTCTGTAGCCAAAATCGCAGTGGATGTCGGACTATCTTCTTCTCAAATGGATTTAGCTTCATATCATCCCCTTAGTGTGAGTAAACTCTTGTATGAATAACTGATCAAATTTCCGCTATGTTACGTAATGATATAGACATAAGTTCACCCGAGGCCACAATGAAATTACCTCTTTTCCCATTGCCTATCTGTTTATTGCCCGAGGGATACACCCAACTGCGGATCTTTGAACCTCGCTATAAACGCTTAGTGGCAGAGTCGTTAAAAACCGGACAAGGATTCGGTCTATGTATGACAGGTGAAGATGGAAAAACCATCCAACCGATTGGTACTTTAGTGCATATCATCGATTTTGAAACCTTAGCCGATGGCACCCTAGGGATCAGCATTCAAGGTAGTCAGCGCTTTAAACTTAATCATATCGAGATTGAAAGCGATGGATTAAAGCGCGGAGACATCACGCTCATCGATAACTGGCCTGCTGTCCCCATCGCCACTGATGAACGCTATCTTAGCCAAATGCTACAAAATATTCTTAAGGAATATCCTCAACATTTACAGCATTACCAAGCGGAGCAATTTGAAGACATCGCCTGGGTTTGCCAGCGTTGGTTAGAAATACTGCCCGTGCATGCCGCTGAAAAATTCGTTTGCATCAATAGCCAAGACCACACTATGGCGCGGAACTTACTACGAGCCGTCATCAAATAATGATCCAGTGATCTTTTATCTCGTTACTAACGTATCACTCAACACTTAATGGGGATAATGATCCACCACCGATATCTGCGCAGGGGATAAACCTTAGATTAAGGGTAAAATAATGGAAAATATTCAATCACTACCTAAGCAAAATCGGTATCATAGACCCATCTCATCCCTGATTAACACGGCTATGGATAATGAAACTCATGCTCAAGATTTAACTGAGCAGCAGGTAGAAATGGATCGATTGGCCGTCGCTATGTTGAAAGTTGCCAATCAAAGAGACAAAGCCGCCTTTAGCGATTTGTTCACTCATTTTATGCCTAGGATCCGAGCCTTCGGCTTACAGCGTCTAAATCAACAGGGACTGGCGATGGATCTGGTACAAGAAACCATGACCAGCGTATGGACAAAAGCCCATCTTTACAATGCTGATAAAGGATCTGTTACCACTTGGATTTTTACCATAATGCGCAATCAGTGTTTTGATATGTTGAGGCGAGTCCAGCACAATAAAGAAGATGTTTTTGGTGATGATATATGGCCACTTTGCGATGCAGTTAGTCACGATATAGAACCCGATCATAACCTTACCGCAAAATTACTTGAGCATATGGACGCACTTCCCCCTCCACAACGCCAAGTGCTACAAGGCATTTATATGCATGAACTCACTCAGCAAGAATTAGCAGACACCTTAAATGTCCCCATTGGCACAATCAAATCCCGCCTACGATTGGGGTTAGAAAAGCTAAAGAGCTTTTTGGAGACACATAATGATTAAACATCATCCACAGGAAGCACTACTGCTGGCCCATGCAAAAGGCGAACTCCCACTCTCAATGGCAATTGCGGTATCGGCCCACTGCACTCTGTGTGCGAAATGCACCGCTATTGTCGCAGCATTGACTGAACAGGAGGCTCAAGCAACATTGAGCGCGGGGAGCCCAGAGGATCGGGTAACAGCATCAGAGACTGATATGACCTTAGTGCCGGATCCGCTTCCACGCGAGTTACAAGCCATGTTGGCACATATTTTTAGTCAGCCAGAGGCTAACGTTATACCAAGCCATGCGCCTATATCGCTCTCAGTAAGAACCACAACCTATAGCATTCCAGCAGTATTTCGCCAGCACTTAACGCGGCCATGGCAACAACTCGGCAAAGTTTGTCGCATGCGCTTCGATGTGGACGAATTAAACACCCGCGCCAGCTTATTACACATAGATGCGCTCGGGGAAATCCCCCAACATACCCATAAAGGTTATGAGCTAACCCTATTACTCGCGGGTGAATTTACCGATATTAATGGTGAATATGTGCCAGGGGATTTTATTCTGTTAGATAATCAAACCCATCATGCCCCGAAAACAAAAACGGGCTGTTTATGCTACACAGTATTAGACGCTCCCCTGCATTTTACTAAGGGCCTGAGTAAGCTACTTAACCCTATAGGTGAACTGATTTATTAATGCTAGAACTGAAGTACTAACGACCTTATTTTTTATGTTTACCCTATAACCGGGTTAAAATTGTTAACATAAATTTAATATATTGCGATTCATAATATCACTGGGTAAAAAATAAACTTGCTTACGCTAATTTTACTGGTATACTGCGCTTCGTTTTGAGATCCACCTTGTTGTTACCTTTTTAATCCAGTTTGATCGATATTTGTCAAACCTTGGTCCTCACGAAGAAAGCCTACTACAAGCAAAACCCCGTAAACTCAATCAATTAGTGTTAGCTGCATTTGATTTTGTCCAATGAACTTATTAAATTTATTGTTGTCATAGTATTGTCATTAAGCTATGTTCAACTGATTTAATTGAGTGAATCCATTGACATAATCGATGAGATACATTAATTATCGATGAGTCATCTCTTGCTCAACTGTTAAGAGATGGGGTAACCTCGACACTATTAGAACCATCTTTCGCACTGTTGCTAAGGATATTTTATTGTTATAACTCTCTCACCTAAGGGTGAATTAAATAAAAGGAGTGTGGCTTATGTCATACAAAATTAACGGACATGAAATCACAGTGAACTTTCCTGTTGATTCAATCTCAGTAAACAAAACCTCGATTGCTTTTACCGATAGACAAGGTAAAAATAGGCAGACTTTTTCTAAGCGCACAGAAGCCATTAGCTTTATGAAATGGTTATTGTCAGCGAACAAATAAGTCACATTAATACTGTAATACCGCTTGCTTAAATTGGGTTAATCCGGTTTCCATTTCCCTCGCCGTACCGACAACTTAAGCAGCCGATAGCGAAATGTCACAACTTGCTATCCCACTACGTCTCTTTGACGCAACTCATTTGGTTCTGGCTATATCTTACTCACACAGATATCTGCCGAACCAAATGTGTATATCAGATCCTGATCACCTCTTTTCATTTTCGCATCCGCTAATATTCCCACAATAAGCTCCCCATTTCACACTGAGTCATGCCAAAACCCAACACTAAAGTCGCTATGCAAGACATGGTTAACTTAATTAAAGACAGTATTCCATTTCATTTAGATGAAGCTCAAATGTGTCAGGGAGAATGCTTAGGTTGCTCGAAGAAAATGCTTGAAATGCTCGATGCAGAGATAAGTTACTGGCAATACAGCGAGCAGTCCCCTAGTTTAAAAGACTTAAAAAAATCTCGAAAAGATGAGTATTCGAACTTATAAAATCCTAAAACGAAATCACCTCGTCCCCTAAGGTTTTATTGCACTGCCTTCTTAAATATCACTCGCGAATTTACGCAGATAGCGCGGTAGCATAGTGTCATTACCGAGCAAACCACCTTGATGTAAATACATCACAGAACCCTGATCACTCGCCTGTAAATAATCCTCAAGCACAATAAAACCTAAGGGATCGTAGAGCAGCTCAAACTGAACACCGCTGGCACATATTCGTTGCCACATGGTATAAAGCTCAGCATAGAGTTTACCAAAATGGTATTTCTTTCCCACATTCACTACCTGTGGATGTTCGCTGATATCTGAATTCAACATCGAAAACTGCTGACGCAGATAGGCATCCCCCCCAACGGCGGCACAGGTAATAACACGTATATCCGTCTGTTCGCGAATAAAATACTGATTTAAAAACAGCGCGGTGGTCCCTGTTCCCGAAGGTAAAAACACCTTTAAATTGGAGATATTATTTGTTTTGGACCATATGACTATCTCTTTTGCGAGTATGCTCACGCCATATTCGGCATAACCACAGCGTCCACCTTCGGGGATAAAAAGTGCTGTCGGCTCATAGGGTAATACCTGCTGCTCGATATACTCTTGACACCGCCCCCCAGCATTAGGGGATGAGCGCCCCCCTAACCGACTCAAGTCAATGATATTGGCGCCATTCTCCACGGCTGCAGCATAATTTCCCGAAGGATGGTTAAGGATATGGCTAGCGATATGATCGACATAAAAATCACACTGCCAACCTTTGATTTTGGCAAGGGCCGAGAGCGAATAAAGGGAATTGGCCTGTGGAGAACCATGACCAATCACTTTTTTAATGCCAGCAAACTCATGTGCTAAAAAATAGGCAAACTTACGGGCTTTATTACCACTAAAGGCCGGATGCAATAAATCATCACGTTTTAGAAAAATGTCACGGCCAGCAAAAAACATCTTTTCTACGGGGGTATTAGCAAACATCGGGGCACTCAAACAATAGACGTCTTGGTCTTTCAAAGATATGAGCTAGTGTAACGTCCCTTTATAAAACATGTCCTTAAGAAGTTAGCAATTTCACGACTTTTTGGTGGATCTCACAATCAGCAACTTGATAAAGTAATGTAACAGACTGATTATTAGTCATAAAATAACTGGCACAATTTTCGCTATATCAATATTAACACTCGGTGATGGCATAGGTACCTGCCAAGCCGTAGGCCAATAAAATAAGTCTGCAAGATAATAAGGAGTTTTCCATGGCGCTTTTACGCTTAATATTCAATATTGCGTGGTTTGTCCTAGGAGGGTTTGTGATGGGACTGGCTTGGTGGCTCGCCGGTATTTTGTGCTTTATTAGTATTATCGGTATTCCCTTTGGCCGCGCCTGTTTTGTGATTGGCGAAATGACCTTCTGGCCCTTCGGTCAAGAGCAAATGAATCGCCGCCATCTAACGGGGCGTGAAGATTTAGGCACAGGCGCCTTTGGTATGATAGGCAATATCATTTGGTTCTTACTCTTCGGGATCTGGTTAGCCATAGGCCATTTAGCCCATGCCCTCGCCTGCTTTGTGACCATAATCGGCATCCCATTTGGGATCCAACATATTAAATTGGCACTGTTAAGCCTCACCCCAATAGGTCAGACCGTCGTGGCTAAAGCTTAACGACCAACGCAACTTAACGTGGATCGGCGCTATTCACATTCGACGTTGGATAGCGCTTTTTTATCCCATTCCAGCAGCCCAGTCTCATCTTGCCTTCGTTCTTCATCCAATATGTGAACATTTTTGACGCTTGTTTCAACCTGTAAAGTGGATTTTGGGATCGTAACCGACTGCGCCAATGCCAACAGGTAATGTGCCAACTTAGCTGGCACATCGATGGCCGCATCATGGCCACAATAGGCCAAGACAATTAATGCAGTTTGAAAATGCCTTGCCAAAGCTCGACTGGACTCAATGCTCACTAGGGCATCACGGTCACCGCAAAGTACGCTAACCGGGACAAAAAGTGTGGCTGGGCATTGATATATCAATGCCGCCCAAAGCTGGCGCCATGTGTTACTCAAACTGGGGCAAGATGCCCTACGCAATTGACTCCAATGGGCAATAAGCTGCCTATCATTGCGGTGGCGAAAACTGGTCAAACGCACAATGGTCGATTCTATCGCATTTAAATCTTTGCCTTTTTTCCTCAAGAAAATAGCTTTAACTGCATTAATTGGATTAAATCTTTGATACCAAGGAGATAAATTAGCAGCGCTACTATTAAGGATAAATATCTGTTTTATCTGCCATGGCCGCTGGCGTGCCATCTCCATTGCCAGCATTCCTCCCATGGATAAACCGAGCAGATAAAAGGGTTCAGCGTCACTGCAGTGCTCATCGATTTGCTGCCAGACCGCCGCGGCATAGTCGGCGATGTTCAGCGGACTCGTTATCTGTGTGAGGCGACCATTTCCGGGAAGATCGGGCGTTAAGACTCTCAACCCCTTCTGCCGAAGCCGCTGGTCAAAACCATGCCAATGACGCTGATCTCGCATTAAGCCGCGTAATAATACCCAAGTCGTCATGACTTAGCCTCCCGATACCAAAAATGCTGTGCGCTATGGGCCAATTCGGCTAAACGCTCTGGCGATAATTGCTCTAATTCTTTAGCATAGGCCGCCTCCATCAAAAATTGCATCAGCACTGTGTGCCTGCGCAAAATTCTGTGGTGACGGTGGGTTTTCTGCGGGTTAAAAAAACCTGCAAAATTAAAAATCTGCCTTGGGTTTTTCTTTATCCATGCCCAAGATCCCATTTCAAGTGTCAGGGGCAAAAAGGGCACTGCCGCATTCGACGTCTCCCCCTGATGCTGGCGATAGAGATAATCCCAAATATCCCCGTGGGTGCGATAAAATTGACTCTGTGGCGCTAATCGATAATGGCCGTGATGCGGATAGCTCATTTCAAACAATTGCTTAAGGTGAAAGATAAAATGGGCATTTTCAAAGGCAGCGCGGGTATGGGCATAGGGAAACCAAATATGATCGGTCAAGCCGAAACCCGAATGGGCATCTAATGAAATCAGACTCGTACTGCGCTTAAGTAGTTGCTGCACATAGGCAACCACACCTGCGGTCTCAAGCTCCATCCCGCCAATGCCGCGAAACCATGGCAGACGGGGGGATAAACGCTGGCCCCCAACCATAAAAGACACTTTTTCAGCGGAGTCTATCGGGGCATTGCGCATCAAATCCACTTGATTGCCATTACCTCGAGTTCCCAAAAACAAACCAACCGGATTAACCACAGGGACAAAGGCGAGCCGTATTCCGCTCAACAGTTGCTGTAAATGTTTATCCCACACAAGGCGTTGCAGCAAGCTGTTCAGCAGCGCCAATATCACCTGAGCACCAATGCGCTCAACGCCGTGTACACCACCAACAAACAGTACGGTTGGACAAGGCTCGGCAATCACCCCAAGTTCAACGCTATAAAGGGGGAAATGCTCATTTCGAAAGGGAATGTCGGCGAGGATTTGGTACTGCAACTTAAGATGATGAGTATCTATCAGTTGTTGCAGTGTATCCAACTCAAAGGGAAGTTTATCCATATCATCCAGAATAATGAGATGAGCAATGACTCATACCGTTAAGCTGATGCTAATGGCAAATTACGACAGCGGTATGACAAATTGACCTAAATATGCACCTTCATATCGCACTCAGGCACACCAGCGCTTGATCTCACCAGAAGCTTCCCTGATGACTCCATCGCGCCAAATGCCCCTATTCGGAACGACTATTTTAGATAATTTGAATTGAAAGCGAGTTAGAGTTAACTCTGATAAAGCCATTGTCAAATTTCGTTGGCTCAAGAAAGACAATGTTTGAGTTGCTCTCGAGCCCGAAATAATCGTGTGTTTACAGTATTGGTTGTTAGCATCAGCTGCTCTGCAATTTCGTGACTACTCAAACCCAATAATACTTGCATGATTAAGGGCTCCCTGTACTCAGGCGCGAGAAGTGCTATTTGATTCCTGATATTTTCGTATTCGGCATTTTGTTCTACTGAGAGAGAACTCGTATCAACTAAGTCATTCTGCTCTACGTCATCAATATCTAATGTTTTCCTACTGAAGTAACGTGCATTTTCTCTTCTAACGATAGTAAGCAACCATGATTTTTCAGCATTTTCGTCAAGTTGCTTATCGAGATATTTCCAAGCCCTCAAATAGGATTCTTGGATGATCTCTTCTGCTGCATTTTTGTCTTTACTCAACCAATAAGCAAAACGAAATAAATCAGCATGATACAAAGCGACGAGTTTTTGGTAACGGACAGTGCGCAGTTTGAGGTGGTCATTGTACATATCAAATCCAATTGAATGGTGCGCACGTTGTGACGCGAGTTCTGCTAGCACACTTACTTATTGAGTTTATGGCGTTTTATAAACTTTGTGCTACGATTCTATATGTAATTGAACAATTGTTCAATATCGATATTTATTTGAATAAGCTGAGTGAGTATAGCGCTAGTGACATAGTGGTCATGTCGTTACGCAGGAATCAGTAAAAAGCATTACCATTTATTTCAATTTGTTAGAGAAGCTCTAACCTCAACTGCTGATAAAAGTATCATCAGTGTGAAAGGATTCTCTCTTGTAGCGGGTCTTGATCATTAGATGAATGATTAACCATTGGAAGTGCAAATTATGTGTAGTACACCAAAGACTAATTCGGCGGCTATGCCACCCAAGATCCCTTTTCGCAGTTTTATGGCGAGCATGACGCTTGAACAACGACATAAATTTGCCGAGGTGGCGAATCGCGCCGATGAGCGCCGAAGCATTCGTGAGCAACGTCTAGGTCTTAAACGCGATGTTAAAAAAAATATCAAAAAAGATATTTCATTATGGAAGATACTGACTCGCTTACTAAACCGCTATTTTGTAGCTTAAGATTTGAAGAGATGATTCTACTTGAGGGTAGTTAAGACGTTTAGCGAGGTATGGCGGAGTCGGTCAATTTCGTTGGTCACACGCTCTAGACTTAGTTTATCCTGTTCGAGAGATGCCCAGTTTTATTGCCAGACTAAAGCTAGATTTTCGGCTTGTTGCGGAATGGGTTCTTGCATGATTTGAGCTAAATCTTTGATTGTTAGAAGGGTAACCCAACCCCTACGAGGATTTCCTTTATTATCGATATCTTTGTCGTAATGCAAATAAAATACGATTTCTTGTAACTCGTTGAGTTTGTGGATCATCTCAAAAGCAGCTGTGCGTTGGTTTCGATTCGCTTCGGTTTGCTCATTACGCCAAGTGTTATAGCTGAGACTACTCAGAGCGACGACGAGACTGATCATTGCAAGTAGATTCATTTGAAGCTGTTGTAAAAGCGTTTTTCCTATCGGTGGCATAACGGATTTCCACTTTATTGAATTGCGTTAAGTTTGTTATATGTTTTTGATTTACGGATTATTATTTAGAGCTAGTCTTATATTAGTCATTAAATACAACTATGGGCAAGATTGTTACAGCTATTAGCAGCGTTCTCCATCGTACTTGCTGGTGCTAATTTTCACAGGGATTTTAATATGGCAAATCGAGTAAAAAGGCTGCAATTTTTGTCATTTTTTCTGTATGGACTGGTGGCAATGATTGGTCTTGGTTTGGCTTGGTCGGTTTATATTGGTATGGAGGACGTTAAACAAACCACGACAACGTTAGTCGAGAAACAACTGCCTAGCTTGAGTATCGCTCGAGATATCGCTTTAAATTTGAGTGAACAAGAACGTGTACTTTACGAGTACTACGCCACAATTAAACCCGAGCTTTATCAAAATAATTATCTCTCTCGCAGTCAGGTTTTATATCAAAAAATTGAGTTACTTAAAGATATTAATACTAACCTTACTATTCAGCTGGATTTGATGCGTGAACTGCAAGCGATTCAACAGCTGAGTCAAGCATTTCATCTAAACATGTCCAGTGGCAGTATCGACTGGGATCAGGCTCGCGAGCAGCTAGAAAAGATTAGTGAGCAAAGGCGTTTGATGGAACCCCAGCTTAATGCTTTGATGTCTAATGTGAATCATCATGTTTCAGAAGGCTACAGCGCGACAAAGCAACAGCTATCCACAACGGCATGGAGCGTGATTATTTTCAGCCTGGGGTTATTTGGGATTTCGATTATATTGGGGCGTTATATTAAAAATTATATCGAATTAAGCATAGCTAATGAGCGTTTAGCTATGTTTCCACAGCGAAATCCCCATCCTGTACTGACATTAAACAGTGACTTAGAAGTGCTTTACCATAATCCTGCCACTCTCATTTTACTTAAGACTCTCAATTTACCCGAAACGCCATTGGCCCTTCTTGCGAGTGAAATTAAACGACAGCTTGAAGAGACAAAGAGCAGTGTCCCGCCAGTACAAACGTTTCAACATTATGTGGATAGTGCATTTCTCACTTATGAAATACATTGGTTGAAAGACCAACAGGCTTTTGATATTCACATGCAGGATATCACTGAGCAAAAAATAGCTGAAAATAATTTACACTATAAAGCATATCATCATGATTTATCTGGTTTAAATAATCGCGTCAGTTTTTTGCAGCATGTCGAGGCTGCCATTGAAGCTGAAATAGCATTTAGTTTAGTGCTGGTGGAAGTGACTCATTACTCAAAGTTAGTCGGAGACTTTGGTCTTTCAGGTGCAACAGAAGCCATTATCTGTGTAGCACATGAACTTGAGCGGTTATTCAGTAAAACAAAAAACAACTCACCTGTCAGGTAAACTTGTTTCATATTGCCGATGCGAGTTTCAGCCTATTGATTGAAGATGTTAATTCATCTGAAAGTTTACGATCATTTCTGGCTCAACTTCAAAAACGATTTGAAAAAACGATAGAAACCGATCTTGGAGAGATCCATATACAGTTGCAGTTGGGTGTTACCGAATATCCTCGTTGCAGTAAAAACGCGAACGAGTTGCTGTTACATGCTCAAATTGCCGTAGATCATAATCAGCAATTATCAACCGTTAGCTACTTCGATCATCAACTGGGCTCGCTACATAAGCGTCAACAGGATCTGAAGCAACGTCTGGTGAATGCGATTGGGCGCGGTGAATGTAGGTTAGTTTTTCAACCTCAGTTGCATCTTAAGAGTGGCTGTTTAATGGGGGCCGAAACGTTAATCCGTTGGCACTCGGATATGGGCGTCATATCACCCGCCGAGTTCATTCCCTTAGCTGAGCAGAGTGGTTTTATCTTGCCGTTAGGCAAGTGGATCTTAGAGCAAGCCTGCAAAAACTTGGCGGCATGGCAAGCAATGGGACACAGTTCATTTTGTTTGGCCGTCAATATTTCCCCAAGGCAATTTATCCAACCAGACTTTGTCACACAAGTTACTGAGCTATTGGCGCATTATCATATTCCACCCCATACATTAGAGCTCGAAATTACCGAGGGTATGATGATGGAAAATCATCTTACTAGCCTCCATGTGCTAAATGAATTGAAGAAGATTGGCGTATCACTTGCCATTGATGATTTTGGCACGGGTTACTCGTCATTGGCTTATTTACGTCAATTCCCAGTCGATAAATTAAAGATAGATCAATCCTTTATTAAACATCTTCATCTAGATACCTCCGCCCAATCGATAGTATTGAGCATCTGTCAGCTTGCGAAGAATTTATCATTAGAAATTATTGCCGAGGGGGTCGAATACAGTGAGCAGCTTGAGATATTAAATCAGTACCAATGTGATGTGATTCAAGGCTACCACTACAGTAAGCCACTTCAATCCGCTGATTTTTTAGCATTTCTATACCAAAAGGCTAATGCTCCGGCCATCACTGAGATATGAATGCTCTGCCTGAATGAGTTATGTTTTTTACCATAGGATATATGATGTATGCCGCAGTTGAGTCTTAACAATCTATTACCCCAAAGCACTTTTTTGACTAAGTTATGTATGATTGGGCTCGATCATCTTTTAGGCATTAGCCAGCTCAATCGCCTGTATGAACGTTCCGCAATGAAGGGATTAACAAAGGAAGCCTTCGCTGCGCGTTTCGTAGAAATTTTTGAGTTGGAGATTAACTCACCGTTAGATTTATCGATGCGTATTCCACAGCATGGTGCTGCGATTGTTGTTGCTAATCATCCTTATGGCGGCATTGAAGGTGTTATTCTCGCGTCCTTATTATCTTCAAGCAGGAGTGATGTCAAAATACTTGCTAATCAAGCGTTGAAAATTATTCCTGAATTAGCTGATTTTTTATATTTACCAATCCCCTAGCTCCAGGAGCAAAGGGCAATGCTCAATCATTAAGGGCTTGCAAGGCACATTTGGACAAAGGGGGACTCTTAGTACTCTTTCCTGCTGGCCGAGTTAGCTATCCCAATAGCGATGGTCAAGTGACTGATCATCAATGGAATCGTATGGCGGGGTCGCTTGCCGCCAATACGAAAGCCCCGATAATCCCCTGCTTTATCTCTGGAAAAAATAGCAACGTGTTCTATTTAATGGGGGAAATTTACTTTCGTTTTAGAATGCTACTGCTAATCAAAGAAATGCTTAAAAGCAAAGGTCGAACCGTTGAGATAACCTTAGGTCAGCCGGTCTTATTTCCCCCTTTTTTAGAGAAATCCCAAATGACAACTGACATTGCCCGTTTACTGACATATTTGCAGGCCCCAGAGTATCAATACCAATGGTCAACGTATCAAACGCCAGTGCTGTTACCCTTAGCATCCCCTCAATTAGCCGAAAATTTGCAGGCTGAGATAAGCCAATTACCAGATGAGCAATGTCTGCTCCGGTATAAGCATTTTGAGGTCTACTATGCCTCAAGGGCGCAATGCCCATTCGTCATCGAAGAGATCAGGCGCCTGCGTGAAGAGAATTTTAGATTGTTTGATGAAGGTAGTGGCCTACCTCAAGATGGTGATGCTTTCGATGATACTTACACACATCTATTTGTGTATGACAGCCAAACCAAGGCGATCATCGGGGCTTATCGTATGGGCCAAACCGATAACTTATTGGCACGGGGTGATATTGCACCCTTGTATTTAAGTCGTATGTTCGACTTCAGCGCCGAATTTATTAATCAAGTTCAACCATGCCTTGAAATGGGTCGCTCATTTGTGATCGCCAGCCATCAGCGGAGCTTTCATGGATTACTGTTACTCTTCAAAGGGATTGGTGCTTTTGTGTGTAAATTCCCTCGCTACCGAACCTTGTACGGCACAGTGTCATTGAGTAAGCAATACACCCCTTTGAGCGTAATCTTAATCGAACAATTTCTGGTGACAGCATCGCCACAGGTTAAGGCCAAAAAACCATTCGATCTAAAGGTTCCTGCTGATATTCAGCATTACTTGGCGAATCATCCTAACGATATTGAAGTGTTGGAATTATTAGTTAAGCAAATTGAACCCGATGGCAAAGGTTTGCCGGTACTGGTAAAGCAATACCACCAACTCGGTGCTCGGTTCTATTGTGTCGGTATTGACCCTAATTTTGCCGATACGCCGGGATTATTATTAAGCGTGGATTTACCTAAGGCTCCGGAGCGATTATTGAAATTGTATCTGGGACAAGGGGCGGACGCATACTTACAAAAGCACAATGGCTAACGGTGGTTTGTTACCCATTGATACTCACGTTAGGTCACGTTAGGTGCTAAAGCGTTTTTGAATCAACGTCTGTTGATTCAAATGCTTGTGTACAATCTAGGAGAGTAAATCAACGCTGTATTCAATCAGTCACTGTAGGCGTTAAACATCAGCCTACTATCAAACAGCTGTCCTGTTGTGCCGGTTGAGATCGCTGATCCGTCGGTGTGCTTAGGTTATATCATGACAGCATTAACGCCGTTGGAGTCATATTTTGACAAGGCGATCCTGAGTAGTAATCAAACCGCATTGTTGCTGCGTTGACCATAATATGGCTCAGGCTGACGGTATTCGCATCTTCCCTATGCATGCATACGCTGTGTGCAGACGGATGACCATAGTGAGACTGATGGTAAGTTAAGTGCCCTTGGCGATGCCCATCGATCCTTTGGTAGCTTTCTTGCCGACAGCGACGAACTTCCTTTAGCATGACGCCGGATGAGGTGATGGGTGAGACTGCTGTTTGTGTTGTTAAATTTAGGCCATCCCAACTGACGACTTGTATATCCCTATCATCTTGCACATGGGCAGGGAAATAACAGAGTAAAAAAGGAGCTAGACGGGTTAATGGCAGAGCTTGGGCTCTCGCATCAATAGGGCCATCAAGCTTGAGTATGGTGGGAATGATCGAACCTCGGCTCAAGGCTGGGCTAGCCGCAGAAAAATGCTTCGCTGCTTGGTAATTGTTGAGGAGACAAAAAACCTCTCCCCGTTGAGTTAAGGTTATCCATGTGCCCCCTCCTTGGGGATCAATTGGAAAAATGGCCTTGAGAGCAGGATCCCATGTTGGCGGTATCGCTTGAGGACGTACTTTTTGCTCATCCCGATTAAAAAAAACTTCATACCCCTCAGGGGTGATTAACCAAGTTAATGTGCACATTGATTTCTATTGAAACTTGCCGTCGAGGGGGCTAAGCCAAATTCAGCGGAAGTCACCCCACCCATTAACTGATATATCGTTTTTAATGTCGAATAGTGATGAATGGCGTGACTACAGGCGAACATCAATTCTCGAGACAGGGTGCTATCAACTTGGATAATATGCGACTCATGGATCCCAATATCGGCATTCACACGCACAATTTTTGTTATCGTCATCGCATTAAGACCTAAAATCCAGCGTCTTACCTCAGCAAATTGGCTTAATGCCTCAGTTAGTGAGGTCTCAAGTAACGCTCCTCGTTGCCGCACTTCATAATCAACAACCCCAGTATCAAGACTCGTTTGTAAGGATATAAAATGATCCAAAATATGGCGGGTATGACTACCGATGGAGCTGGGGATCCCGTCTGCAAGTTGACAGTATTCATGTTCCTTGAGCCGCGCAAGAAATGCAACTCCTTGGTCTATTGTTGAAATATAATGGGTTAACATCCAGTACCTAATCTTATTACCTAAATCTAGCAAAATAGACCTTAATTCAAGGTGTTTACTTGCAAAAATTTTTATTGCTTAACGAAATGCCTTAAAAGCGTCATCCAATGGGGTATCTACAATATGATTTATATAGTTACTCATCACTTTTTGGCTAATCCCAAGTACGATCTCTAGTAGCTGTTGCTTCGTATAACCCGCATCAAAAAAAGCTTGTTTCTGCTCATGGCTTAATTGACCTCTGTTTCTCACTAGGGCTAGCGTTGTTTCCCGTAAAACTTGCTGTTCGTGGGTGGGTAATGGGCGCTTATGAGTCAGAGCGTCAATGATAGTGCTATCAATTTTCATCATATGAGCAATGGCGGTATGTGCAGGGACGCAGTAATGGCATTGGTGTTCAATATTAATGGTTTGCCACACAATGGTTTTTTCGATTGCATTGAGTGAACTCTGGTTAAATAACTCATGTAGGGTTTGATAGGCTTCCAGCACTTTGGGTGATTCAGCCATCACCGCATGTAAGTTTGGAATGCTTCCAAAGCCTTTCAAGGATTTTTCTAAGAAAGGTAGGCTTGCCGCGGGTGCTGTTTCAAGAGTATGTAGCATGTAAGACGACATCATTTATCTCCGAAATTTAACTGCATATGCAGTTGAATATAATTGCAATTGAACGATCGTTCAAGCTATTATTGAGCAAATGTTCAAGTGAGGCCTTTAAAGGTGAAACCATTTAAGTTTGAGCGTGATAAGGTTATTGACGCTGCAAAATTATTATTTTGGCAAAAAGGGTTCAATGGCACTTCAATGCGTGATCTACAACAAGCAGTAGATTTACGTCCTGGTAGTCTCTACGCCAGTTTTGGTGATAAGTCACAGCTCTATAGCGCGGCACTAACGCGATATGCCGATGAGGGATATCAAGCATTACAGCAATGTTTTGAAGAGACGGGTGATGCCGAAAAATCGTTAGCACAATTTTTACTTCTTGCCGTGAATAGAGGTGGGGATGAACCTAGCCATGTTTGCATGCTAGTGAAAACCATTGCCGAGCTTGGAGATGAAGGGCATTCCCTCGCCATACTTGCAAAGCAGCAATTAGTTCGAATGGAAAATGCTTTTTTTGAACTTTTCTTACACCTACAACAGCAAGGCAAATTGTTAGACCAAGATCCACGGGTAATGGCGAAAGAGTTTCAGGCTTTAGTGATTGGATTAAAAACATATGCTCAGACGGGCCAGTCACAGGAAACAATGCAGTTAATGAGCGAGCATGCGCTCAAATATTTCTTTACACGCTAAGATTATACTCTGTGAATAGTGTTAAGGCTTGATAGCCAATTAGAAGAGAGATTACATATGTTATTGTTTTTAAAGTCGATAAAATCAAATATCTTTCTCGGTTATGCCGCAATACTCTGTGTGACGTTGATAACATCTGGTTTATTGGCGAGTAGCAACAAGAATATAAAAAATAATGTCAGCGAATTTATTGAAAATACACTTCCAACCTTAGACGCTATTTCCAAACTTCAGCATATCGCTAAAGAACAAGTGCTTGCCGGATACTCGTTGTACGGCACTACGCTTGATATAAATGATTTTAACCAGCTAAAGCAACAGCTTGAACAACAACTCCAGATAGAACAAACAAAGTTAGCTGACATTCAGAATAAACAGCTCACTAAAGAATTTGCAGGCCTGCATCAAGCATTAATTTCTCTCGCGGATGTGATGGGTGACCAATCAGTCGATTGGGATTTAGCACGGGAAAATCTGAATTCTTTGAGCATGGCTGCTAAACAATTGAATGATTCATTAGATTTGCTCGCCATTGAGGTGTCTGAAAATGCCAAATCTCGCTCAAGAAATATAGAAGCGAGCTTGGAAAACAATACGCTGCTCATTTTTTTATTAGTGTTTGTGATGGTTTTTGTTGCTATTGCTGCCTATATCGTTGCCCAGAAGCAGATAGCAAAACCTATCCAACTCTTGGCCACTAAGCTAATCGATATTTCGAGAATGCGGGATCTGACTCAAATACTCCCTGATGAGAATGTGACAGAGATAAACACAGTCGCAACCAGTGTTAATGGCTTGGTTAGCATGTTTAATGGTGGAATGTTGGATATGCGCAATGTGGTCCAACACATTGATGCCGCTGTGATACAGCTAAGCAAAAGCACCTCATCATCAAATCAAGCTGTGACTAATCTGAGTGACGGAATTGAGAGCTTGATTCATATCATGGATGACTTAGAAACTTACATGCAACAGAGTCTAAATCATTCAGAATCCGCTGCACATTTTGCAGAGCAAGGCGCCGCAAATATGGCCGAGGGTCAAATTCAAGTGCGACTCGCCTCTGAAAGTATTAATGCACTTTCGAACGATATTGAAACCACGTCCTCCATTCTCGTCTCATTGCAGTCATCGGGAAGCCAAGTATCAAATGTGGTGGAAACCATCGCGAATATCGCATCCCAAACAAATCTATTAGCACTAAATGCCGCAATTGAAGCCGCAAGGGCTGGAGAGTCAGGACGAGGGTTTGCTGTGGTTGCAGATGAGGTGCGTACCCTTGCGATAAGAACGGCGCAATCAACGAATGAAATTAACGCTTTGCTTGAAGGGATTGTCGGTTCAATCAAAGAAGCCGTTGATAATATGAATAATAATAGAGAGAAGGCTCAGCAATCTGTTGTCTTAACGAACACCTTAGTGACAAGTCTGGGTAATGGACGACAAGTCATTTTATCTTTAGCCGATACCAGTAAAGAAGCGTCTCAACAGGTGTCTTTATCGCAGCATCACACATCGAAAGCAAAAGACTTCGTCCATGGATTCCAGACCTTAGGGCAAACGGTTCAATCCAGTGCCGAACAAACTCAAAGCACCAGTGAAGATCTTATTTCACTGGCAAAAGAAATTTCAACGAATTTGAGTAAATACAAAATCACTATTCAGTAACAGCGTCATCATGGTAGAGCAGATCATTGGCTAAGGTTTCGGCATCAATTTGTGCTAGCCCGCGATCGACTATGTCCCGCCAACGACGACCTTCATCATTGTTTCTAAAGGCAATATAAAGCTGTTTATTTGCAAGAAGCTGCCGATTGATTTGAAGCTTATCGACCACTGGCTGCAGGGTTTTCTGTTTCAATAAGTAATACAGCACATTCACATCGATTACTGCTGCATCAACACGGCCTGCGGCCACTTTTTTTAATATTATGTTCATCCGAAGTGACGGCTTCTACGGGTTGGACACCCGAAACAATCATGCTATCGAGCACATCAGTGTTCACATAATCTTTTACGACACCTAAAGTGTAGCGATTAAGATCTGCCACATGATGCCAACTGATAGGATGGGATTTTTGCTCAACCAATCCCAATGGGCTAGTGCCAATGGATTTAGAAAAAATAAACTTTTCAGTCTCATAGTAGTATTCAGGAAAATAACCTAGGTAATCTGTGCTAGGCATAGTGGCCAATTTAACCGCGCGACTCCAGGGATAAAAGTCCACTTTTAATTCGTGCCCCATGACTTTAAGTGCCGCTCGTGTAACCGCAATACTCGCGCCCTGCTGCGTTAATTGTTGTCCTGAATAAGGGGGCCAAAGCAAAGAGGTCAGCACTAAGGTGTCGGCCCTAGCAGCAGTCATAGACAAGCCAATGAAAAACAAGGCGTGACAAAGGAGTGCTAAACACCGTCTAACCATACTAACTCCTTACCATAATGGGCTTATCTACTTTAAGTAATCGTTAACATCGAGAAATACTTCTCCTCGTTTAGTATAAGCCTGTCGTCACTATGGGAAAGTGAAGATTTATGACAAATTATAGAACTCAAGCCGCATGATGCGGCTTGAAAAGGGCATCATCAAAATAGTATCAGGTTAAACGCGGTAGCGTTTACGCATTAATGTCTTGATGTAGTTCTTGATACATAAGCTCACGCATTTTGAATTTTTGGATTTTACCAGTGACAGTCATAGGATACTGATCCACAAATTTGATATAGCGCGGCACCTTAAAGTAGGCAAACTTCTCGGTGAGAAAATGCCGAATATCCGCCTCAGAAATCGTTGCCCCTGAGCGAACCTTGATCCAAGCACAGACTTCCTCACCATATTTATCGCTTTGTACCCCAAAGACCGCCGCATCCTGAACATCTTTATGGGTGTAGAGCTTCTCTTCAATTTCACGGGGATAAATGTTCTCGCCACCGCGAATGATCATATCTTTAATGCGGCCAACAATTTGCACATAGCCTTGCTCATCCATTTGGCCAATATCACCCGAATGCAACCAACCTTCACTGTCAATGGTGGCCGCCGTTTTGTCGGGATCGTTCCAATAACACTGCATAATGCAATACCCGCGACTACAGACTTCACCGGGTTGATTAATCGGCAACACCTCACCAAATTCATCGACGATTTTCACTTCGGTATGGGGCAATGCACGTCCCACAGTCAACACCCGTTTTTCGACGGGGGAATCAATTTCAGTAATATGATTGAGCGGACTGCATTCAGTCTGGCCGTAACCAATAAGTACCTCCTGCATATACATCAGGTTCTGTACCCGGCGCATCACCTCTTCTGGACAAGTTGCCCCCGCCATGACACCAGTTCGCAGAGAACGCAAATCAAAACGCGTAAATTCTGGGTGTTCAAGTTCGGCAATAAACATGGTTGGTACACCATGTAAGGCAGTACAGCGTTCATTTTCAACAACTTGCAAGGTAATAAGCGGATCAAAGGACTCCCCTGGGAACACGGCCGCAGCCCCCTTAGCTAGACACACTAAGTTACCAAGCACCATGCCAAAACAATGGTATAAGGGAACGGGGATGCAAAGTTTATCGTGACAGGTAAATTTCATCGCCTCTGCGACTAAATAACCATTATTCAAAATGTTATGGTGCGATAGGGTCGCGCCTTTCGGGCTGCCCGTGGTGCCTGATGTAAACTGAATATTAATGGCATCGAGCGGACTTAATTCCTTACCTATCCTCTCGAGCGTTGCCTTGTCATCGGCGGTCACATCGACGAGCAGGTCATCAAAATTCAGCATGCCGACGGATTTTTCAGCGCCCATGCGGATCACAAACTCGAGATCAGGAACGGCTTTAGCTTGTAATTTACCCGCGGGACAAGAAGTTAGCTCAGGCGCTAATTCGTATAGCATTTCGAGGTAATTGCTGGATTTAAACCTAGCGGCACAAATTAGCGCACGGCACCCCACATTAGTTAAGGCATACTGCAATTCTTCAGGACGATAAGCAGGATTAATACATACCATAATGGCGCCAATTTTAGCGGTCGCATATTGGGTTAGGCACCATTCAATATTATTAGGCGACCAAATCCCCACCCTATCACCGGGTTTGATCCCAAGCTTCAACAACCCCGTCGCGAGCGCGTCGATTTGCGCGAGATACTGACGATAATTCCAACGAATATTTTGATGGTGAACCACTACGGCGAGCTGATCGGGGTAAGCTTTAGCAATATCATCCAAATATTGGCCTATGGTTTTATCGACCAGCTCGGGGGTTATTACACCACGAAACTCGCTGTATTTGAGTGAGACTGGCTTGAGGTAATCACTTACTTGGTGAGTTGAAACAGACATTTAGGCCTCCGTGCATTTATTATTATGGTTAGCGAACACCAAACTAACCAATCCACGGATTAGGTCACAAGTAAAAAAACACCTTATTAGACTAAAGAATATGGCAATCCATTCGCCATAGGTTTAACGATTGATAAATTCAAAATGTGTATCCGATTTAGATACATTCAAACTTTGGAGCCGTTCAACAATTGCCAGCAAAATACCTTGGCGACGCATATTTTCTAACACGCCGGGACTAAAGACTTCTAAGCGTGTCATCGCGGTTAACAACAGTTTGCATTGGGCAATACTTGCATCGCGAATATAGGCGGGTTTGTCGACTAAGTAACTGTTATTGTACCAATAATCCCAGGTAAAATTCGCTAATAACCAGCCTTGAGTGGTCAAATCGTTGATGAATTCCAACATGCGATCATGGTGTAAACTCACATCGCCCGCGGTAAGATCTTTAAGATATTTAGCGTACAAACCACAGTCAGACGTCATTGTTGAAGTTACCGTCATTGTTGAAGTTACCATAGTGCACCTCATTGATTTGGGTTATCAAAGAGCCAGTGAACCAGCTCGAAATTGACGTTTTGTCTAATACATTGAAAGCTGCATAAGGCATACCAAACATCATTGATGTCCACAGGGTAAGCCGCGCTATCTGAACAGCAACTTAATCAAGCCAACAATAGCCATACATACGGTTAATTAGGGTACGAGGTGAGATTAAGTTAAACTCAATGGCATTAAAGCGATTAACTGACAAGAGCCGTGAAGGAAACAAGATGAACTATTGGCTTATGAAATCAGAGCCCGATGAATTCAGCATCGATGATCTTAAGGCTTGCCCGAACCAAACCGAAGCTTGGTTTGGCATTCGTAACTATCAGGCACGTAATTTTATGCGTGACGCCATGCAAATTGGCGACAAAGTGTTTTTTTATCACTCAAGTTGCAAGGTCCCAGGAGTTGTGGGGGTTGCCGAAGTGGTGACACAGGCCTATCCCGACAGTAGCGCCTTTGATCCCGAATCAAAATATTTCGACCCTAAGTCCGCTCCTGATAAGCCAAGATGGCTTAGAGTCGATATTCGTTTTGTCGAAAAATTTAATCATATTATCCCCTTAAGTCTGATTAAAAGTCTGCCGCAACTATCGGATATGTACTTAGTCTCTAAGGGAGCTCGGCTTAGCATTCAACCCGTAACGGCCGAACAATGGCAGGCGGTACTCATGTTGACCCGCCAATAAACCCGATGACATAGTCTGTTCAGCTAAGATTCATTTAGACTAAACTATTGTCACTGTATCAACTAAACGCCTTTTGGAGCATTGATGAATAAATTAACCCCAGTGATTATCACAGGCCTAGCATTCAGCCTAATGGCCCCCATGCTAGCCTTTGCTAAACATGACAATGAACAGGGCAAGAAAGACAAAGACTTACCGCCAGGATTACAGAAAAAAGTTGATCGTGGAGAGCCCCTGCCACCGGGTTGGCAGAAGAAACTTCACCGCGGTGATATTCTTGACTATGACATCTATGACCGTGGCCGTATTGTCGTTCCTTTAGATAAAGATGGCCGGATCAGCATTCAAGTCGAAGGTTCTATCATTAAGTTAGATGAAAAAAGCCGTCAAATTCTCGATATAGTCAATATCATTACCGATTAATGATAATAAAACTTACAGGTAGCACGCCCAATCGGCGTGCACCTTAATTTATCCTAAACCGACACCATTAAACTGCTCTGCCTTAGCAAACTCCTCTAAAATCAATTCTGTAAAGAGTTGCCCTGCACGCCCTAATGGCCTTTCTAACGTCGAAACTAACTGTGGAATAAAGGTGTAACGGCTCCCACCGACAAAATCAATTTCAACTAATTCCCCCTTAGCTAACTCTTCTTGTACTAAGAAATCCGGCAACCAACCAAAGCCCAGTCCCTTTAATAAGGCGTTTTTCTTCATAATAAAACCAGAAAGATAAAACACTTTATCGCCGCCAAACTGCATTTCATCCCGATAGCTTTTATTCGGTGATGAGTCTTCTATGGTCAATTCCACATGTTGCTGCAATTCGGGCAAGCTAATTTCTTTAATTACCGCGAGGGGATGGGATGCACTCGCCACGAGAATACTGGTGATTGCGGGCAACGGCTGCGGATGGTAGTAAGGGCCAGTACGGTAATCTTTCACCAGCATAAGGTCGGCATTATCCCGTTCGAATCTATGCTGTACGCCGCCTAAAAACTCCATATTGAGTTGGATTTTTGTAGGGATCTGATGCTCCGCCATACGCTTAAGCGCCGTCATTATCGGCTCCATGGGTAGGGCTCCATCTATGACTAATTCCAGCTTGGGCTCCCAGCCCTCACTAAAACGACTAGCTAAATGTTCAATATTTGCAAGGTGTTGCAATAACCTTTGCCCTTCGGCCAAGATCACCCGTCCTTCTGATGTCAATTCTGCCCGGTATTGTTCGCGACTAAAAAGCGATACGCCTAAGTGCTCCTCTAACTTTTTAACTTGATAACTCACCGCCGATTGCGCCTTGTGTAACCGATCCGCCGCCTTGGCAAAACTGCCCTCTTCCACCAGCACCTGCAACACATTAAAAGCCTCAATATCGATACGCATGTTCACTCCTTGGCCGTCACGTAAACACTACGATTCGTAAAGATTAGAATACCATCTATTTTTAGATTAAGATAACAGATTTATTATTCTTTTTTTGTTCATCTAAGCAACTAAATTGATAAGAAGATCACATAACAATAACGACAAGCGATGTAGGGCAACTCACACCATCGTTTAAATCGAGAATACTGCTGCTAAATCAAGGATCCACCATGCCATTTTATGTGAAACAAGGCCAAATACCCCAAAAGCGCCATATCGCATTTGAAAAGGAAAACGGCGAGCTATACCGTGAAGAGCTTTTCTCTACCCATGGTTTTTCCAATATTTATTCCAATAAATACCACCACAATATGCCGACCAAGGCGTTGGAAGTCGCCCCTTACAGCCTAAGTCATGGTGCGAATTGGGAAGACTCGCTGGTGCAGAACTATAAACTCGACTCCCGTGAAGCCGATCATGAAGGCAACTTCTTTAGCGCCCGCAACAAGATTTTTTATAACAATGATGTGGCCCTTTATACTGCTAAAGTGACCACAGATACCGATGAGTTTTACCGTAACGCCTACGCCGATGAAGTGGTTTTTGTTCATCAAGGTGAAGGCACACTCCTGAGTGAATACGGCACTATTAGCGTACAAAAGTGGGATTACTTAGTCATCCCCCGCGGCACGACTTATCAGCTTAAATTCAATGATTACAGTAATGTACGTTTATTTGTGATCGAAGCATTCTCTATGGTGGAAGTGCCTAAACATTTTCGTAATGAATATGGTCAGTTGCTCGAATCCGCCCCCTACTGCGAACGGGATATTCGTGTACCGAGTTTACAAGCGGCAGTGGTTGAACGCGGCGCCTTCCCCTTAGTGTGTAAATTTGGCGATAAGTACCAACTCACCACACTCGAGTGGCATCCCTTTGACTTAGTGGGTTGGGACGGTTGTGTCTACCCTTGGGCATTCAACATCACCGAATACGCCCCTAAGGTAGGTAAAATTCATTTGCCGCCGTCGGATCACTTAGTGTTCACCGCCCATAATTTTGTGGTGTGTAATTTTGTGCCACGCCCATACGACTTCCACCCCAAGGCCATTCCAGCACCCTATTACCATAACAATATCGACAGTGATGAGGTCCTATATTATGTGGACGGCGATTTTATGAGCCGCACAGGGATAGAAGCGGGTTATATCACCTTACATCAAAAAGGTGTTGCCCACGGGCCACAACCGGGTCGCACCGAAGCCTCTATCGGCAAGAAAGACACCTATGAATATGCAGTGATGGTGGACACCTTCGCCCCACTGAAATTAACCGAACATGTACAAAATTGCATGAGCAAAGACTACAACCGCTCTTGGCTAGAAAACTAGCCCTAAGTCACCAAGGCTCCCTCTGGAGCAATAAGAGTGATGGCGTGTTGAACAAATAAACGAGGAAAAGATCATGGCAAGCGAACTCAATCCACTGGGCTTATTAGGTATCGAATTCACCGAATTCGCCAGCCCTGATACCGATTTTATGCACAAAGTCTTTATCGACTTTGGTTTTCCCTGCTGAAAAAAGCCAAGAACAAAGACATTCTCTATTACAAACAAAATGATATTAACTTCCTGCTCAACACTGAGCGCGAAGGATTTTCGGCTCAATTTGCCAAATCCCACGGCCCGGCCATTTGTTCTATGGGCTGGCGTGTAGAAGATGCGGGCTTTGCCTATCGGGTTGCCGTTGAGCGCGGAGCAAAACCCGCCGATGATGCCAATAAAGATCTGCCCTATCCTGCCATCTACGGCATTGGCGACAGCTTGATTTATTTTATCGACACCTTCGGTGCGGATAACAATATCTATGCCACTGATTTTGAAGATTTAGATGAGCAAATCATTACCCAAGAGAAAGGCTTTATCGAAGTCGATCACTTAACCAACAACGTCTACAAAGGCACCATGGAACATTGGGCCAACTTCTACAAAAATATCTTTGGTTTTACTGAGGTTCGCTACTTTGACATCAGCGGCGTACAAACCGCACTCGTGTCCTATGCCCTGCGCTCACCCGATGGCAGCTTCTGTATTCCGATTAACGAAGGTAAAGGCAGCGATAAGAACCAAATTGATGAATACCTGAAGGAATACAATGGCCCAGGTGTACAACACTTGGCCTTTAGAAGCCGGGATATCGTAAAATCCTTAGATGCGATGGAAGGCAGTTCAATCCAATGCCTAGACATTATCCCTGAATACTACGACACTATTTTCGATAAATTACCGCAGGTCACTGAGGATCGTGAACGTATCAAACACCATCAAATTTTAGTCGATGGCGATGAATCCGGTTATTTATTACAGATATTCACTAAGAATCTGTTCGGACCTATTTTTATCGAAATTATTCAACGTAAGAATAACTTAGGCTTTGGTGAAGGTAACTTTACCGCCCTGTTCCAGTCGATTGAACGGGATCAAATGCGTCGCGGCGTACTGTAAAGTTCCTCAGATAAAAACGGTGCCCATTGCGCACCGTTTTTTTATATTAGTAACATAACCCATCTGAGCAAGTTAATCAGAGTACAGGGACAGTCCTATACATTGACGATATTCGTGTCAACTTATGCCGCCATGCCCACCGAGATCCAACCCTCTATTCAGACTAGGCCTGTTGCCGCTTCGAATTTAACAATGCAATTTTTCCCCTTCGCCTTTGCTTGATACAGGGCTTTATCGGCTAAGTGCAATAGGGCCTCGCCCTCTGCTCCAATACTTCTTTCCGCCCAACCAATACTGACGGTGCAATAAATAGTGCGATCCTCTGCGGCAATTGACATATTCGCCAACTTGCTGCGAATGCGTTCAAGCAAAGGGAAGACTTGCGCTTCGTCGATATCCTTTAGCACTAAGGCAAACTCCTCCCCGCCTAAACGCGCGGCAATATCTTGGCTACGACAATGGTTATGAATGATCTGCGCCAGCAGTTGGATCACCCTATCACCCACTCTATGCCCATAGGTATCATTGATCGCTTTAAAGTTATCCAAATCCAACATCGCCACGCTGCAGCGACCTTGATATGCATTTTCTGTCGTCAATTGTGCCAGTTGCGGCATAAAGGCACGTCGGTTCATCAGACCTGAAAGGGGATCGTATTGGGCTTCTTTCTCAGCCGTTTGCTTATCTTTTTCAGAACGCCGCAACTGTGCCCGCTGCAGTGAAACTCCAAAAATGGTCAATGCCGAAGACAAGACAAAGGCCATCATCTCTGCATTCGTCTGTACTTGTGTTTGGTTAATGAATGGCCCAACACCTTGCGCCGTCGCTAAAATCATAAACAACATAGATAAACTGCTAAATATTGCGAGGTAAAAACGAGTGACTTCGAAGGCTAAGACCACTAAAAGCGGAGGAACAACATAGAATAACCAACCCAAGTCAAACAATACGCCCACAATGCAAAACAGGGGTAAGCCAATAAGTGGTAGCAGTATATGGCGCTTGCGTTCAATCTTTAGGGAATGCACTTCTATCCAACCGGCATAGATCTGATACACCAAGACGATACCCAGTATATCGGCGAAAAAGAACATTTGCCCCATATCCCAAAAAGCCGAAGGCGCTATGTAATGCCCTTGCACTAAATTCCACGATAATAGGCCGCTGGAGCATAAAATAGGTACTATCCCAGCCAGTACAACAAATTTGAGTAAATCATTAGCGTTACGGGCACCATAGGGTAAAAAACGGTGTAGTAACAATAAAGATAAGGTTGGCGCCAGCGCATCGACTAAAGCCGCCACCGATGTGTGCAGCACAGATAAGGCTACAGAATTTTGAAGTAACATACCCTTAATATTGAGTAAAAAACTGCCGATAAAAATCAGCCCCAAGGCTCTAAAACCCCATATGAGCAACATGATTAATGCAATGCCCGAAGGTAACCAGATAAGGGTGATATTCGACGGTTGCAAACTAAAGAGTGTTTGCCCCATAAAACCTGCGCTGTAGTACAGAACTGCCGCGAGTATAAGCGATAACAGCCCCTCCTTTGCGGGAAGGTATCTTGATAAAAGTGTCTTCAATCCGTATATAAACTCCGTTAATGTGCCGATATCACTATAGCGAATGAAAGGCCAAGTTGGAAAACTCAGTAAGCCTGACGCCAAAACTCAGTTTCGTATAAACGGTTTCATCACTTTACAATTATTTATGCCACTGGCAACTTGGCGAGTATCCAATAGGGTTAGCTTATGATTGTTGTAGCATGATTTACACACTAAGTTACAGTTACTTGCCTAAACATAAGTGTCACACATTGGCTAAATCGTCCATTTTTATTACACTAACGCCCCTCTAGAGTAGACCCAAGACGAACCGAACCATGCCAGATGTTGCCTTACTCGCGGTGTTTATCCCGACTTTCTTCTTTGTTTCTATCACTCCAGGCATGTGCATGACACTCGCCATGACTCTGGGTATGAGTATAGGCGTACGTCGCACCCTGTGGATGATGTTAGGGGAACTCGTCGGTGTGGCATTAGTCGCCACCGCTGCCGTGATGGGTGTTGCTAGTATAATGCTCAACTATCCGGAAGTATTTCAAATCTTTAAATGGGTTGGCGGGATTTATTTAGGTTATATCGGCGTACAGATGTGGCGTGCCCGCGGCAAAATGGCCATGTTAAGCGATGATGACACTAACCCCAGAGCCAGCAATTTTACCTTGATCTCCCAAGGTTTTATTACCGCTATTGCTAATCCTAAGGGATGGGCATTTATGGTGTCGCTACTGCCACCTTTTATCAATGCAGAGCGCGACGTTGCCCCCCAACTTATCGCATTGCTGAGCATTATTATGATGACAGAATTTACTTCCATGCTCGCCTACGCCAGCGGTGGCAAAAGCCTGCGACTCTTCCTAAGCCGTGGTGATAATATTCGTTGGCTAAACCGTATTGCGGGTAGCCTTATGATAGGAGTTGGTATTTGGTTAGCCATTAGCTAAACCGGCCAAGTTCACTGCACAACAACCCGCTAAATACACCGAGGTTAAATAGCTTGAGAAGCGATCTACAAATCCATTAGGTCGCTTTTTTATAGGGCAGAATATCTCGCATCTGCACTATATATTGCTGCATTTGCTCCGTTTCCTGCATGACAAAATCCGCAATCGCCGCCTTAAATCCCGGATGGGCAATGTTATGGTAGGAATAGATCTCAACGGGCTCAAAACCACGAAGCACCTTATGCTCACCCTGCGCGCCGGCATCAAACAGGTAAATGCCATGCTCAATACAATATTGAATGCCTTGGTAATAGCAGGCTTCAAAGTGTAAGCCGTCGAGTTCAACCGTCGTGCCCCAATAGCGTCCATATAAACATTTCAGCCCTAAGGCATTCTCGCCCTTGAGATACAAGGCACCCGCTATCATCTCGCCCTTTGCATCTTCTACCACTAACAGTAGGATGTGCGCGGCTAACTGCGCCCCCAATTGCTGAAAAAATGCCGGAGTTAAGTAACCCCGATGACCTGAGCGCTTAAGATAAGTTAATTGATAACACTGGATAAATGTTTGCCATTGCGAAGGGCTAATCTGCCCACCTTCGACAAAATGAAACTTAAGATTAAACGGCTGTAACTGCGCCCGCTCCTTCAAGATATTTTTACGCTTGCGCGAGCTAAACCCCGCCAGAAAGTCCTCAAAATCCCGATAACCCCGATTATGCCAATGGAATTGTGTACCCAAACGCCTTAGGAGCGGAGCCGACAAACACTCAAATAATGGGGTTTGCGATGGCTCAACAAATAAACTGTGCCACGAAGACAGCTGGATATCATCCCGCTCTAACATAAGTTGACGATTTAATGTCAGTAACAAGAGTTCGGCTATGCGCATTTGCTCCACATTGGCTAACTCAGGCTTAATGCCCAGTCGCCGCCCCTGCACTGGGGTAAAAGGGATCGCATTCACCCACTTGGGATAATAATCCAAATCATGGCGCTCATAGGCCTGTGCCCATGCCCAATCGAACACATATTCACCATAGGAGTGGGACTTTTGGTATAAGGGCATCACAGCTAAAAGTGGTAAATCGATAAAATGCTGGGCGCCCAGCGAACTCAAGACCATGTTATCGCCGTTAATCTCACCATACTCGAGACTGGCAATCCCACTGGCATCAAATACACACAGATGTCTAGGGATCCAACCCGTTGCAGCGCAGGCCGAATGACTCTGCTCTAGCGCCAACAGAAACTCATAGCGACAGAAGGGGTTCGCCTCGCCCATTACAGCATTCCACCCATGGGATGAAATATCAGATATTGAACTCGCAAAGGCCAAGATAAGCTGTCTCATTGGGTAAATTCTCGTCCTTTACGGATCTTAACTCATATACAAGGTTGCAATTAAGCCTAATTCTCGGCACATTGCATAGCCATAATGAAAATAAATTCAGGATTGAGTATGCGTCCAACAAGACCTTTTAGACCTCTTATTCTCGCCATAGCCATGGCGCTTCCCCTACTGTCATCACCCAGTTTATTTGCCGATGAACCCTCAATTTTTAGCCAGATGGCAACCGCACAACCTGTGTGGGCCAAGCATGGCATGGTTGCCAGCCAAGAAACACTCGCCAGTCGCACTGGCGTTGAGATCCTAAAACAAGGCGGTAATGCCGTCGATGCGGCCGTGGCGGTCGCGTTCAGTTTGGCCGTCACCTTACCCCGGGCGGGCAATATCGGCGGCGGCGGCTTTATGTTGGTGCATATTGCCAAAGAAAACAAAACCATCGCCATCGATTACCGTGAAATGGCCCCATCCAAGGCGAAGAAAGAAATTTTCCTCGATGAAAATGGTGATGCCGTGCCTAAACTAAGCCGCGAGCACGGCCTTGCGGTGGGCGTCCCAGGTACGGTAATGGGGATGAGCTTAGCCCTTGAAAAATATGGCACAATGACGCTAGCCCAAGTCGCAGCGCCCGCCATTAAAATGGCGCAAGAAGGCATTAGCGTTACGCCAGATCTTGCACAATCCCTTGCTGGTCTAAAACGCCGCATGACCCAATGGCCAACCACGGCGACCATCTTCTACAAAGCCGACGGCAGTGATTATCAAGTGGATGATATCCTTAAACAACCTGAGCTTGCCCATTCGCTACGCCTTATCGCTGAAAAAGGCACTAAAGGTTTTTACGAGGGCGAAACGGCTACCAAGCTAGTTAATGCGGTGCAGGAAGCTGGCGGCATTATGACCTTAGACGATCTTAAAAATTATAAGGTTGTAGAGCGTGAACCCGTGCGCGGCGAATACCGTGGCTACGAGGTTGTGTCTATGCCACCGCCATCTTCTGGCGGGGTACATATCATTGAAATGCTTAATGTATTACAACAATTCCCCATCGATAAGTTTGGCCATAATACCGCACAAACCATTCATTTGATGACGGAAACCATGAAGCAAGCCTATAGTGATCGCAGCGAATATTTAGGCGATCCTGACTTTTACAAGGTGCCCGTCAAAGCCTTAACCAGTAAGGACTACGCCCAAAAAATCGCCAGCAAAATCGCCATCAATAAAACCACCCCAAGCGCCGAAATCAAACCAGGTAAACTCGCACCCTATGAGAGCGACCAAACCACACACTTCTCGGTGGTGGATAAATGGGGTAATGCCGTTTCAAACACTTACACCCTAAATTTCAGCTACGGCTCAGGGTTAGTGGCGAAAGGCACGGGAATTTTACTCAACAACGAGATGGATGATTTCTCGGCCAAACCGGGTGTGCCAAACGGCTATGGTTTAGTTGGCGGCGATGCCAATGCGGTTGAAGGCAATAAGCGCCCTCTGAGTTCCATGAGCCCCACTATAGTGATGAAAGATGGCAAGCCCTTCCTCGTCACTGGCAGCCCAGGCGGCTCGCGGATCATCACTACAACCTTACAGATCATCATGAATGTGATAGATCACGGTTTAAATATTGCCGAAGCCAGCAATGCGGCGCGGGTGCACCATCAATGGCTACCCGATGAGCTGCGCGTCGAATCCAGCTTAAACCGCGATACCATTTCCCTGCTCGAGGCCAAAGGCCATAAAGTGAAGGTGCAGTCCGCCATGGGCAGCACCCAATCGATTATGGTGACCGACCAAGGGATTTTTGGCGCGTCTGACCCCCGTCATTCGGGTAGCGAAGCCATAGGTTACTAACATATCCATGATGCCAATGTTAGTGAAAGAGATGAGTGAAATAAGTCAATGAGATAAAAGGGTTTATAACCTATTCGTTCTAGATTATAAATCCTGAGTAAAGCTTGTACTTCCGCTCAGCTAATGCAAACTCGCTACAAAAAAGCCCTGCTATACATCACAGTATAAGCAGGGCTTTTTATTGCGTGGAAAAGTTATTGTGCTGATTTGCATTGTTTTTTACTTTAGTGACGCTGCAACTGAATCATGCAATATCATACTAAACACCACTCACTTCAAGACATGTAGGTAAATTCAGTTATTGGGATATTAGTGTTGGCTGGTATCTACTCATATAGGCTTGCCATGGCATTAACTCTCCGACACGCAGCTAGTCCGTCCTTGGATGCTCGACCGCCCCGTCCATGGGGCGGACGGTCGCCTCGCTAATCACCATGGCTCACCTTTCGTGCATTCACGTAACCTGTAGATTTAACAGACATACGCAACACACTTTGGGACAAAAGAGCGTTAAATATTGAAAGACAAATATCATTGCTTGGTTATTGAATGCAGACCATATTTAAGGGCGAACCATGGTATTGCTCAACGACACGCAGCAAGTCCTCCTGGGATGCTCGACCGCCCCGTCCATGGGGCGGACGGTCGTCTCGCCAATCACCATGGCTCACCTTTGAGGCATTAGCGTAACCTGTGGATTTAAGAGCCTTGCACAGCACGCTTTGGGACAAAAGCGTGATAGCCCCTTTGCTCTAACTCGTCAGTTTCGGATTCAAATTTCTATGGAGATAACGCCTCAAGAAGAGGCGCGCTTTGGCGCGTCCTTCTTGCTTGACTTGTTAGCAGGCTGGCCAGTTTGCACTATGGCCTTTTTTAGTAACTTTACTGCCTGCTTGTGATTTTCCCAGTTCACTAATTCTGGGCCATTTAAACCTGTGTACTTATTCTTTGCGGCACTTTCAGTGAAATAACCAATTTTGCCAAAAATGGTACTGCTTTCGCTGGAGCCCTCAAGCAGGATGTTAAATAGACCGCAACCATCTACTGCTTGGCGACTACCACCCTCTCTTAGCTCAATGTTTCGAAACCTTGGCCGAGGCATAACACTAAAACACCATATTGATAGTTGAGTGCCATGACTCTTAATTAGTGAGCCAGCATTTATATTAAGGCTTTCCACTGAATCAAACTCTTCGATCTCGAAATTCGGAATGGAGTAGGCCTCAAATATTACGCACTCGAGACTTTCGAAGATTTGAGTGAACATCTCTTCCAGTTCATTTTCTGATTTTTCGAATTCAATCCATGGCATATTTAAGCCTGCTAACGCTAAGCACACGGGCGGAAAAACGCGTTAGCGTTTGACGTCCCAGCGGCTAAAGGCCGCGAGTGATGCGTCTTGTTAGCCATTGACTTGTTCATAATCATCACCAGTTTTTATGAATGTTCGCCTTTTGACACAAAACGGCTCATCAATGAGTGCTTGTACTGGAATGATATTACTTATGTCAGAAATATCACCAATTTCTAACTCAAACGCACCTTTTGGATTTAGGCAACAATCTTCGACACCAAATGAAATTCTAAACTCCATTTGCCACGAATATTTGGAATCTTTTATATATAGGCCAATTGGACCAGAAAAATTCTCCAGTGATTTATATTCAACCAACCCATAGCCATCATGAAAAAGCTTTGAGCTAAAGGCACCAGATGTCTTTTTTATTGCCTTGTTTATTCTTTCTGAAAAATCCAAAGGCTTTTTTATAAGGAGAATATGTGAGCCAAACTCAAGAAATCGTTTATCAAAATATATCTTATTATCTACCTCTCCCGGTATTAAGCCGTCTTCGCCGTCAGCCAGAGCTCCCATGCAAAATAACATCGTATTCTTAGCTCTTGGAAAATGAGCTGTAAGAATCGCTTCGGGACCCATATCAATTTCTTCATCCTGAATTTTCAAAGATAACGTGGTATGACCCGTTGGGGTTTTGCCTGCTCGAAGTATTCCATAAACTTTCTCAAGTTCATCAGCTCGCAAAGCTAGACTCTCCTCATCTTTTAAACTTGAAAAGTACTCGAGACTATTCATGTAGATAAGTCCTTTCTGCATTTGCACTAACCTGTCATATGAAGCAACTTTAAAAAGTAGCCAAAAATCTGTTCTAGGTTTGCTTGCAATAAAGCTTCTTGATGTATTTTCAGTTTCCATACAACCCACTAATCTCTGTTTACTGGGATAGGCTAACATTTTATTCGTGCGCATGCGCGTTTACCTCGTTGGACCTGTGAAAACGCGCACGGTTAACTATTTGTATGCAAAGAACTTATCAGCTTTCTGCCAAATAAACCATCTGGAAAAACGCGCATGCGCGTTTTCCAAACCTATTAACTAAAAGTCAGCGACTATAGTCACCTGATTTTATAGAGTTTTATTTGTTGCTGATGGAGTTAGTGCGCACTGTTCTTGTCTTCAAATCATCCCCCAATACCTAAATTTAAATACGACTGTATACCCATACATTGTTAGGCGATTTACGGCAGGATCAAACATTAGGAAAAAAGACGAGAGTTTGTATGGTAACAGGAGCGGGAGTTTTTGATTAAGCTAACGAGCTGAAACACGGAATGAGGCAAAGATTTGTTAGCCCAAAGCTCATGAAAATGATCGCGTTCGCGCGTGAATCAGACTAGGCAAGTCTGATTCACTGTAACGATGTTTGCAATCCCTCATGGTTAGGTCTTACTTTTTAGTATCTATTACTTTTTGTATCTCTAGTTATCAGACAACACAGGGCTAATCTTTGAGCCGTTGGGGCAATAGCTTTTTAGCTAAACGAACAGCTAGAGGGGTAGTTAAGATTGGCATTGTTGCAACAGTGACCGTTGGCGGCATGGATGCCGCCGTCGAGCCCTCAGGGACGAGTTTATGGCGTGTCACTGGGGAAGCAATGTCAATTAATGCGTAATGCGCGTAGCTCAACTGTCTTGCTTTCGGGCAATAACTTTTTAGGACTGGCATGGATATTGAGAATTTACCTAAAATTGTCATTGTTGCACCAGTGACCGTTGGCGGCATAAATGCCGCCGTCGAGCCTATATGGACACTTGTTGTGAAATAAAAGGGCGGCGAGTCACTGGGGAAACAATGACAACTCATGCAGCACAACTGACAATATCTCACTAGCTTTGAATCTTTGTGGCATTTTGAATTGGAATGGCGGAAATCAAAGATTTAGCCGCCATTGTCGTGTTAAGCCTTAATGCTTGGCTTAATACTTGATATCAGACTTTAATTACTCTCCTACACTTTTGTGTCATCCCAAAATCACTTTCACAAAGAGTACTATTTCGCCGCCGATAGCTCGATAAATGCCGCTGTGTACATTTTCAAGTTCAGCATAAATTGCTTATGGGTGATGAACTCTTTTTCGGTATGGCCTGTGTATTCCACGCCCGGCATGGCGGGGCCGAAACTTAAGGCATTGGGGAACAGTTTACTGTTGGTTGAACCGCCAATGGCAACGGGTTTAGGGTCGGCTATGCCAGTAAAGTGAGCAAACACGTCGAGCAGAGTTTGTTGCTGCGGCGCATCCTTCATCACCATAGGCTCACCCCAGTAGCTTTCAATATCGCTCAGTTTCACCTGATGTTTATCCTGCCACTTTGTTAATGCCTCCAGCGCTTGGGCAGACAGTAGCTCTGGGGTCTTACCGATTGGGCGGCGCAAATTAATGGTGACTTCAGTGCCCTTGAGTGTCTGCGCAACGACTGTCGGCGCTAGCGTCAATGCGCCCATAAAGTCATCTTTATAGGCCAAATCACCAAACTGCTCGGCATAAATCCCGAGCCCAACTAACTCATTCATGGCGGCAAGGGTTAAAGAAGCGGTCGTTTTTGGCCAAGAGTGTGGTTCAAGCAAAGCCGCTAAGTGAGTTACGGCGTTGACACCATCTTCCGGCGTCGAAGAGTGAGCCGCCTTGCCATCGGCAAAAATATGCACATCACATTGGCTGTTGGCGCAGCTATGTTCGAAGCGATACTTCATCCCCTGTTGATGCGTGGCGCTTGCCCGTAACTTGGCAAGTAATTCAGGGGTAACGGCTTTAATTTCAGCCTCTGCCTGCTGCGGCACTTGGCTGGCAAAATAGCCGCCAGAGAAAGCCGTTAATGTTGGCGTTTGAGTTGAAGCCTCTGATTTAGTCTCTCTATTGGGGAGTGTAAAGTTGGGCACTGTAAAGGTAATCTTGCTCCAACCTTTTTCGGCGGTCACCACGGGATATTCGGCATCGATAGTGATATTTATCTGTGCCGGTGTGTACTGGGTTAAGAAGGTTTTTAGGGGTTCCCAGTCGGACTCTTCGGCTAAATACACTAAGAGTTCAATGCGTTTATCGCGCTTAATGTGCTTATCTTTAATCGCTTTCATGGCATACATGGCGGTAACAATCGCGCCCTTATCATCCTCGGTGCCGCGGCCAATAAGCTTACCGGGCTCGGATTGGGTATCGAGTAGATAAGGGCTTTGTGCCCAGAGTGCGGGATTGGCTGGCTGCACATCACCGTGGGTGACTATTCCCAATTTTTGAGTTTGATTATCCGCCGCATTGGCATCGAGACCTATCAGCACAACATAACCATGATCGGCATAATCTAACCCAAGCGCTTTACTCAGCTGCTTCAAACTCGACTTAAAGCCAACAAATGCGGGGTTAGTCTCCGGAGTCTGTCCCGCTACCGCCTCGGTATTAAAGCTCACTAACTGAGCTAAGCTTTGCACCATAGCCGTATCGTATTGAGTGATCGCATAATCGGCGACCTTGAGTGCATTTGCACTAAGTGACGGCGCTTGGGTTTGAACGGCTTCGGTTTGAACGGTTTGAGAGGCAACGCTTTGACTCGACACAAAAAGTGCAGCAGCTAACACTGAATAAGAAAAAGCTCTGCTGCTATTGGCATAGTTAAAAAGAGGCAGATCCATAGGGGTCCTATTTATTATTTGAGGGATTTAGGAACGTGCAACAAGCAACTGAGAAGCATCGGCTATCATATTAGGCTTAGAAGCACCGCCAAGTTTGCCATAGTTCTTTGCGTAAAAGTCTGTTACTCAATATTTGTTACAAACAAAACACAAAATCGATGGAACCCCTCGCTCGATACATGTTAAACAAACAACTTAAAATAAATTTAATGGTTACTGGCTATCCGCCATTGCAACCTCTATCACCATAGACAGAACGGGAACAAATAATGAAGGGACTAATACTCAAACCACAAGCCCTCAAACCGCGCGCAGCTAAACTCACCTTCAGTGCTATCGCACTCGCTTTAGCCTTAGGCGGTTGCAGCGCCCAGCAAAGTGATACGGCTGTGCAGGCTATCGCTGCGCCGAATGCCATGTCGGCACAGATCATCAGCGAAAATGCAAGTAATCCATTCTTTAAACCCTATGATACTTTTATGGAAATTCCGGCATTCGACAAAATTAAGCCAGAGCATTTCCTCCCTGCATTTAAAGCGGGGATAGCCCAGCAGCACGAAGAAATTCAGGCCTTAGTCGATAATAAAGATAAGCCCACCTTCGCCAATACCATTGAAGCCATGGAGTTTTCTGGCGATCTCATCACTCGCGTCTCTAATGTTTTCTTTAACCTAACGGGTGCCGATACCACGCCAGCATTGCAAGCCATTTCGAAGGAAGTGTCACCCATGCTATCGTCCGCCGAAGACGATATTCTGCTTAACGATAAGCTGTTTCAGCGTGTTAAAACCGTTTACGATGCCAAAGGCAGCCTAGCGCTCAATACGTCACAGGCCAAATTGTTGGAAGATACCTATAAAGCCTTCACCCGCGGCGGCGCTAACCTAAGCGAGCAGGATAAGACTAAGCTGCGTGCGCTCAATGAGGAAATCGGTAAACTGAATTTAACCTTCGGCGACAACCTACTCGCCGAGACCAATGCCTTTGAACTAGTGATCGACTCCAAGGACGATCTGTCCGGTTTACCCGATGATGTGATTGCCACCGCAGCCCAAACTGCGACCAAACGCGGCCATGAAGGCAAATGGGTATTTACGACTTCACGCCCTTCCATCACGCCCTTTTTAACCTACGCCGATAATCGTGAGTTACGGGAAAAAATCTACAAGGGTTATATCGAACGCGGCAACAACAATAACGCCAACGATAACAAGATTATCCTCGCTAAAATTGCCGCCCTGCGTGCCGAACGCGCCCAGTTAATGGGCTATAAAACCCATGCGGACTTTGTCCTAGAAGAACGCACCGCTAAAACCCCGGAGAATGTCTACGGCTTACTGAATAAAGTATGGCCAGCGGCACTCGCCCAAGCCAAAGCGGAAGTGGCGGATATGCAAGCCCTGATCGACAGCCAAGGGGGCAAGTTTACACTGCAAGCGTGGGATTGGGATTACTACGCCGACAAAATCCGAGTGGCTAAGTACAGCTTTAACGAGCAACAGACACGCCCGTATTTCTCCCTCGACAGTACATTAAAAGGTGTGTTCTACACAGCGAACCGTCTATACGGCCTGACCTTTAAAGAACGTACCGACTTACCCAAGTACAATCCAGAGGTACGCACCTTCGAAGTTTACGATAAAGATGGCAAGTTAATGGCCATCTTTATGGGGGATTATTTCGCCCGCGACAGCAAACGTGGTGGCGCTTGGATGAATTCCTACCGTAAGCAATACCATATGAATGGTGTTGATTCTAAACCTATTATTGTTAACGTATTAAACTACCCTCGCCCAGTGGGTGATGAACCTGCACTGCTGACCTTCGACGAAGCCAGCACACTCTTCCACGAATTTGGTCATGCCCTACACGGCATGTTATCTAACGTGGAATACCGTTCGCAGGGCGGCACCGCCGTACCACGTGACTATGTGGAATTCCCCTCACAGGTAAACGAAAACTGGATGACCCAGCCAGAAGTGTTGGCGCAATTTGCCAAACACTACAAAACTGGCGAAGTGATCCCACAGGAATTGGTGAAGAAAATCCAAGCGGCAAGCAAATTCAATCAAGGTTTTGCCACGGTTGAATATATGGCGGCAACAAAACTCGATCTGGATTGGCACACGCTAACGGATACCACCCCCAAGGATGCAGCGCAGTTTGAGGCCGACTCATTAACGGCGATGGGATTGATTAAAGAAATCAGCCCTCGTTATCGTAGCACTTACTTCTCGCATATTTTTGCGGGCGGCTATTCTGCAGGCTACTACAGCTACCTCTGGTCGGATATTTTAGGGGCGGATGCCTTCGAAGCCTTTAAAGAAAATGGTATTTTCGACAAGGCCACCGCAGATGCCTTCCATAACAATATCCTGTCAAAGGGCGGCAGCGATGATCCTATGCTGATGTATAAAAACTTCCGTGGCAAGGAAGCTGGCATAGAGCCGCTGTTGCGTAGTCGCGGTCTACTGGCGGATTAAAGCGCGAGGCTAAGCGCTTATCCTTAGCACAAAAAAATGCCGCCCCATCTGGGGCGGCATTTTAGTTAATACGGGTGATTAACGGGCTTGCAATGCTGCAATACGTTTCTCCAATGGTGGGTGACTCATCATCATTTCCGCCATTGAACGTTTACCATTGATACCAAAGGCTGACATCTGTGCAGGCATCGCCGTGCTTTCTGGGCCTTGGCGTAAACGCTCCAGCGCTGCAATCATCTTATGTTTGCCCGCTAGGCTCGCAGCACCTTCATCGGCACGATACTCACGAATCCGTGAGAAGTAAGCAACGATGATCGAGGCCAAAATACCGAACAACATATCCAGCACAAAGACAACGGCCATATAAGCAAACATGCCTAGACCCTCGCCTTCCTCGTCACTGCTGGCGACGAAGTTGTTAATAATACCTGCGACAACACGGGCGGCGAAGATAACGAAGGTATTCACTACACCTTGGATCAAGGTTAAGGTCACCATATCGCCATTGGCTACATGGCTCACTTCGTGGGCCAATACGCCCTCAATTTCATCTTGGCTCATGCCATACAGCAGACCCGTGCTAACAGCAACTAGCGAGTTGTCTCGACTCGGACCAGTTGCAAAGGCATTCATTTCTGGTGACTGATAAATGGCCACTTCTGGCATTTTAATCCCAGCTTTCTGCGCTTGACGGGCAACAGTGTCAACGAGCCAACGTTCAGTGCTATCTCGTGGCGTGGTGATCACCTCACAACCCATGGTTTTCTTCGCCATCCATTTGGAAATGGCTAAGCTGATAAAGGCCCCACCGAATCCAAAAATCGCCGCGAATACCAGGAGTCCACCCATGGTCGACGTGTTCACGCCTAGAATAGACATTACAATTGAGGCGACCAGCAGCACGGCTAGGTTAGTCGCAATCAATAAAAAAATACGCTTCATTTCAGCTCCTTTAGGGCAAGAATATGCCATTTCATTTTGCTTACAGACATAATATGTCCAAATAATCGAAATTCAAGTGATAAAAGTAAAGAGTTTTTCTATTAGGTTATTTTTCTCTTATTTAGACACAGTCTCTCATGGCTCGAGAGTCTAGGGACAGTAGATTAATCGAAACTTAAATCTAGGCGCAGCCTATGCTGCTGGCTCATTCCTGTGGGTTTCTGTATGTTTATCGTGATTAATCTTTGTTAACATACCGACACTCTCCCGGGATTTCAGGATAAAAAATGACAATCAACGCCTTACTACTGAGCAGTTCTCGTGTCGGTGACACTCCCTATCTTGACCATGCTATTACGTTTATTAAACCACTAACGGAAAAAGCCCAGAAGTGGATCTTCATCCCCTATGCGGGTGTCAGCATGGGCTATGACACTTATTTAGCCTCAGTCGTCGCCGGACTGAGTGAGCTGCAACTCGATATCAGCAGCATTCACCAACATCCCGATCCCCGCCAAGCGATCAAAGATGCCGATGGAATTATGGTGGGTGGTGGCAATACATTCCATCTCTTACACGAGCTTTACAAATATGATCTTGTACACCTTATTCGTGAAGAAGTCGGTCAAGGCAAACCTTATATTGGTTGGAGCGCGGGTTCTAACATCGCGGGTTTAAGCATCAGAACCACTAATGATATGCCGATTATTGAGCCGCCCTCATTCATCGCATTAAATATTGTGCCTTTTCAACTCAATCCACATTATTCCAATTACCGCGCGCCCGGTCATAATGGTGAAACCCGCGCCCAGCGCTTATTCGAATTCACTCGTGTCGATCCCCTAACGCCAGTCATCGGCATTGTCGAAGGCAGTGCACTGTGGCGCCAGGGAGATAAACTATCGCTCTTAGGTGACAATCCAGCCTATTTATTCTGTGGAGAACAACAGGAAATCCCTATCCCCCTAGGGAGCGATTTATCCCATTTACTCAAGTAAGATCTACCACACACTTTATGCATGCTAGGCTGAGTGTTACTAATGCAGATGTTCTGTCCATATATAGCGTTAATTATGTTATGCATGGGTTAAAAACTAAGAAAAGGCTTGCACCACTGGAACATCTGCACTAATTTCGTTAGCGATCAGTTTGATATATAAAGTGAAACTGATATCCATTCCAAGTAACAAATCCCATCTATGGCAAATTTGCCAGATAAGCCATTTATCGTTGAGGATTATAGTGATCAAAAAATGCTTTACTGGCATTGCTACGATCATAAAAGTGAGGAGTTTCCATTTTGCGACCGCATTTAACATTCAACCGTCCAAACCACGATCCCGCTTTTAAAGCAAAGCAATCACTTCATAAATACAGGCGCTTGCTTGGCACAGCTTTCGCCTGTTTTATCGGCGCCCATAGTCTGAGCCCTGCCTTTGCCACGCCTACCGATGAAGCTAAAAAAACCAAAACATTCTCCCAAGAGACGGTTATCAGCCTCGCCCAGCAGCTGGCTCAAAAGCCCTTTAAAGAGGCTAAAAAAGCACCTAAGGAGTTGATTGATTTAGACTATGCCACCTATGGCAAAATTAATTATCAAGAAAATGCTGCCATTTGGGGCGGTACTCCCACAAAGTTTTCCGTCCAGCTATTTGCTCCGGGTTTTTTATATAAAAACCTCGTCGATATCGATGTGGTAGAAAATAGTCACGCTTTCCCGCTTGAGCTAACAGAAGCCTCCTTTGATGTACCCAGCGATGCCATCGAGAAGCTACTAACCCAGGTGGGTCAATACGCAGGCATACGTCTCCACTACCCGATTAATGACGATGATGCCAAAGATGAATTCATCATGTTTCAAGGCGCTAGCTATTTTCGTGCGCTCTCTAAGGGCCAAACCTACGGTTTATCCAACCGCGGCCTTGCCATTGATGTCGCCCAGCCTAAGGGGGAAGAATATCCCTTGTTTAAGCGTTTTTGGGTTGAACGTCCCTCGAAATATCAAACCGCAATCGTGGTTCATGCACTCTTAGACAGCCAAAGTGTAACGGGAGCCTATCGTTTTGGAATTTACCCCGGCGAGCCAACCCGAGTTGAAGTGGATGTCACGCTTTTCCCTCGCAATGATATTGCCCATGTCGGGCTCGCGCCGCTAACTTCAATGTTTTTATACGGTAGTTTAGACACACCGGAAAAACCCGATTATCGTCCTGCAGTACATAATTCAGAGGGGCTACAAATCGATCGCGGCAATGGTGAACGTCTATGGCGCCCATTAAACAACCCCAACAAATTGCAGATCAGTGCCTTTGGTGACGAAGACATTAAAGGGTTTGGTTTGATCCAGCGCCATCGCAGCTTCGATGACTATCAAGATCTAGAGTCGAATTACCACCTGCGCCCCTCCGCTTGGATTGAGCCGCTCAATGATTGGGGTAAGGGTCAGCTGGTGCTGGTTGAAATTCCATCGAATGCTGAAACTAACGATAATATTGTGACCTATTGGGAGCCATTTGGCGGGCTTAAAAAGGATCAAACCTATCATTTTTCCTACCGCATTACCGCCGCGAATGACAGTCCAAATGCCGCATCTAAAGCGCGTATTGTACGTAGCTCAAAGGGACAAAAACTGGCAAAAGGTAAAGAGCTTCAGATCGATTACAGCAATATCAAGGCGCAGGACTTAGATAAAACGGTTGTTGATGCCAGCATGAGTAAAGGCAAAATTCTATCGACTCGCATTGTCGCCCATCCTGATATCAATGGTGCTCGAGTATTCGTCACCTTCGATCCCGAAAGCACTAATGTGGCCGAACTGCGTATACAGCTGAAAAAGGATGACAAACCACTCGCCGCCACATGGTTGTACCGCTGGAATAGCGACGATTGGCCCTAGGAAAATAAGCTAGATAAAAGTTAAACCCAAAAAACGCCGAACTTACGGCGTTTTTTTATTATGCTTGGCTCAGCCTACCTACGATATTCGCCGCAATGCAAGACTATTAATCTTTCTCTATACATAACCTTAATTTGCGGAATAACTACTTAGGAATAACTAGGGTTAATTTTGTCTAACAGAAATAGGGAACTTCAGTTCCAATTATTGCCCCTACTTAGCACTCTCCTGAGATTTACTCACCTACTCCATAGCGTTATATTACCCCTTCACAAAAACTGAATATTTGCAGACTCTTATTTCTTACAGGACATCCATCTATTGCGCTCACCATATTCAGTATTAGTTATATTTCGCATCATGAATATGTCAGAGAAAAAATGAACTTATCCACATTAAATGCTGCGTACTTTCGTAAGCCGACGACGATACTGTTAATTATAGGTATTTTACTTGCCCTATGTTCACTGCCAATGATTGGACGTGTGTTTTGGCTCGCGTTGGTATTACTCTGCCATACGCTTATTTAAATACTCATAATATGTTAACTTAGCCATTTTAATTAACAATTATGTTCATTGTTAATATCGGTCAATAATGCCAAGTTTCATCAACCCATCGAATCTAGGTTACCGATAAATAATCTAGATGGATATTTAAGCTATGCCGTTTTCCAACCTTAAACCTGTCCTCGTGCTTTCTTTACTATTTGCACCTAATGCCTTTGCTACCACTGTCAATTTTAGCGATTACGGCCCCTTACGGACCTATGCGCAATCGCCTACCCAAGCAGGCAGTTTAACCCCGATGCTGCGTTCAGGTTTTTCCTTGCCCGAAGGACAAAAAGAGTTGCACCTCTCGGCCAGTGCGGCCAGTGTTTGGGCGGAAACCGATGACTATTTTGCCGACTACTACCACAATACCCTCGTGGGCGGTCTAACTTGGCAAATCAATGATAAATGGATGATAGACACTAGCTATCATTGGCGTTTTAGCGGCGATAATCACTTAGACTCAGTGACCATGTGGTTCCATGATGCATTTGGGTTTAGTCAAAATGGTCGTGAAGATGCGGGGAAACACCAGAATCAACTTTTCTCGAAGGATGGGATAAATCAACACAATATTTCGGGGGAAACCCTGAATAATGCAATTACCCTTTATGTTGGTTATCAAGTGTTTGAGAACCAATATCACGGTTTATCTCTGGGGGGGAGTTTATATTATAACTATGTGGACTCAGGCCCCTTTGAAAATGAGGCCTTTGAACAAGCTTTACAGTTAAATTACAGTTTCCGCTACGAAAAGCATCATTTTCACTCTACCGCAGCCGTCAGTTTTAGACAGGGTAATGAGGTTCTTTCGGGGATCCGCTATGATAATCATGCCTATTCCATCAATCTCGGCTACGAATATATCACAGGGCACCATGGCTGGTTAATTGAGCTGCATCGTTACCAAGGCTTACTCGAAACCGAAAATGATTTTTCTAAAGCCTCGAATGAAATATTACTCGGCTATCGTTACTACTTAGATAATAGTGCGATAGAGTTCTCCATTATTGAAAACTATTTCAATATGGATAACAGTACCGACATTGCTTTTAATATTGGCTATCGCGTTAAATTTTAATCACATAAAATTAAATCTACACTAACAAAAACAGAGGCGATATTGCCTCTGTTTTCTATTACACATCTGTCTTAAATTGCACTACTTCATTAATAAGGGCTGGATATCAATAAAATTGGCGGCATGCGCCGCATCCGCCTGTTTAAGATGCGGAATACACCCGAGAAAAGGCGATGTCATCATCTCTTTGAGCGTGGCTAGATTTTCGTCGAACACACTCATATTCGGAACGACACAATTTGCCACCCAGCCAGCGACAGTTAAGCCGTCGGCCAATATCGCTTCTTGGGTTAATAAAGCATGATTTAAACAGCCGAGTTTCATCCCCACAACGAGGATCACAGGCAAGTTCAGCTGTTGCACTAACTCGGATAAATAGCGCCCCTCCCCTAAGGGTAAACGCCAGCCGCCCGCGCCTTCTATCAAACAAAAATCAGCCTGCGCAAACGCCTGCCTATCCAACTTTGCCAAAATCCCATCGGGGGATAAATTAACGCCTAGCTGTTTTGCGGCAATATGCGGGGCTATTGCAGGTTCAAAGCTTATCGGATTGACTTGCTCGTAGGTCAGTTTAAGGGAGGAGGCCGACATCAGCTTTAGTGCATCACTGTTACGTAAACCAAGCTCGGTGATTTCACACCCAGATGCGACAGGTTTTACCCCAAGACTTAAGAGCGCGGCGCCTGTGCGAGCAGCCTCACGGTTGAAGGCGGTCAAGAGCGCGGTTGACACTAAGGTTTTACCACTGTCGGTATCGGTTCCTGTTACAAAAAACATGATTTTTCCTTGTTAATCTGCCGCCAATCACGCGCCAAACCGTTGCTTGGAGCCTTATACCGAGCCGCCTTGGCGACGTACACGAAATTGGGCGATCTGATAGGTTAAAGGCAGGCCCTGTGATTCACGAAATCGTTCTGCGCGTTGTTGTAGAGCCTGCCAATCTCGGCGGCCACGCAATTGCCCCAAATGAGGATGAGGGTCGGAAGTATTGACGGTCTGTACTGAAGATTGTACCGATGCGCCTACCCCCTTAATGGAATAGAGTAAGGCTTTAAGATCTTGAAAATAGACGGTCATTGGCACAAGTTTGACATCAAAAAGTTGCCAATCCGTGGAGTCAAAGGCAGCTTGCAAGCTTTTAAGGGATAAGAAATCATTAACCCGCAAGCCAAGGTTCGATAGCTGCTCAAGGCTGCCCGCGGCTACGATACTCAGGTGCGCTTCTCCACCGACTTTCAGCACTCGGGCCATTTCGCTCGTCGCTGCCGAAAAATCATGGCACCACTGCAGTGCCAAATTGGAGTAAATATTATCGATACTCGCATCGGCAAAGGGCAATTGCTCGGCATTGCCGCAAATACACCAATGCTCAGGGAAAGTCGCTTTAAGCTGTTGCAGCATGCCTAAGGCGATATCGAGGGCATAAACCCTGATATCGTCGCCGGTGGCCTTGTTAGCAAATGCAGTCCCCGGCCCTGCGCCTATATCGAGAATCGCGCCCTTGGCTGAAAATCCTTGCAACAAACTTGCGCCGCTTAAACGCTGCAAACAGTTATGCTCTTGATAGCTCTTCGCGGCGGCGGAAAAGCGCTGCGCAATATGATCCACCTTACTCGCAGGCTCATGGGGATTAAGGCTAACGCCAAGCGGCATAGACATCACAGATTATTCTCACTTTAAAATCAAACTCTGATATTCAAACTCTCAACATTAAGACATTGAACAGGATTATCAGAATCGAACCACAATTAGTCGCAGCCTAATTCATCACTGCCAGGGCGACTATCATCAAACCATCGGCCATCGGTCATAAGCAGTATCGCGAACATGGTTTACCGCTCGGGACGCTCAGACACCCTAGGTAGTGCAACTTCGGCTAGCACTTGCGCAATCCCGTGAACGCAGCGCCGTATTGCCGCCTCGCTATGGGATGCACTTAAGGTAATACGTAATCTTGCCGAGCCGACGGGCACAGTTGGTGGACGAATAGCCCCAACCCAAATACCTAATGCCTTTAGTTTTTCCGCCACCAGCAAGGTTTGCGCCGCATCACCGATAATCAAAGGCTGGATCGCCGTGTCACTGCCAAGGAGTGGAATGGCCGCATCGAAACACAACTGCTTAAACAGCGAGATATTGCTCTGCAATTTTTGCCTAAGCTCAGGATGGGCCTCAGCGTATTCAACCGCAGCCAACGCCAAGGCTGCATTGGCGGGCGACAGCGCGGTGGAATAAATATATTCCCGCGCGTTGCTCACTAAAAACTCAATCAGTTGTCGACTACCAAGAATCGCCGCCCCCTGACAGCCTAATGCCTTGCCAAAGGTCACTATCTGAATATCGATAAGTTTTGAAGCTGGAATAAACTCAGTCGTAGTGCTCACAGCATCAACAACGCCAAAGCCATGGGCATCATCGACAATCAGCCAGGCATTGTGTGCGCGGCAGAGTGCGGATAAGGCCGAAATCGGCGCAATGTCGCCATCCATGCTAAACACACTCTCAGTGATCAGGGCCGAAACGGCGTTCTTCACTAATAAACGTGCGGCGCTTTCGGTGGAATTATGCAAAAAACGCTTAAAATCCGCGCCGCTGTCGCGCAATCCATCGATAATAGATGCATGGACTAGCTTATCCGCGAGTACCACATCCTGCTTATCGAACAATGTCTTACACAAGGTGGTATTGGCACTAAACCCTGAGCTAAAGAGTAGTGCAGCCTCAAATCCCATTATCTGGCACAGTTTGGTTTCGAGCGCTAAATGCGCCTCGCTGTAGCCCGTCACCAGTGGCGATGCGCCGCTACCGACGCCGTATTGCTTAGCGCCAAGGTGCAGCGCCTCGACCAATTCGGGAGCACGGGTGAGCCCTAAGTAATCGTTACTGCTGAAGTTGAGATAACACTGACCCGCTAAACCAAACTGGGGACCGACCTCACTGAGCGCAGTCTCTGTCGATAGTGCCAGACGCTGCCTCAACAAACCTTGTTCCGCTAAGGCTTGCTGACGGGCAAGTATTTTCGAACCCAGTTTTGATGTGAGTGATGAACTCATATTCTTACTCAACTTCTCTTGCTCAGCTTGTCTTGCTCAGGCTTTTCTTGCTCAGCGTAAGCGCCGTAAATCCTTTGGAAGAAGCGCTCCACCATTTAACGAAGCGCAAGTTCCACAGAGATATAGCCGTTGGTTATAGTCGTTGGTTATAGCGCCGCCGCATCATAAAAAGGCGCCGAGGCTTTATCTTGATGGGCCGCCGCTTTGGCTAATACCGCCTGCTCATCATCGATAGTCGCAGCAGCGCCCTGCTCAGGGCGTAAACCCAGACGGCGGAACAGGCCCATATCATCACTCTCTTCAGGGTTTGGCGTGGTCAGTAACTTGCAGCCGTAGAAAATCGAGTTCGCGCCCGCAAAGAAACACATGGCCTGCAGCTCATCGGTCATGTTTTCACGGCCCGCCGATAAACGCACGCGGGACATTGGCATTAAAATACGCGCCACGGCAATGGTGCGGACGAACTCGAGCGGATCTAAATCATCGAGTTTTTCAAAGGGCGTGCCCGCCACTTTAACCAACATATTGATCGGCACGGAATCGGGATGCTGGGGCAAATTTGCCAGTTGTTGCAATAAACCAGCTCTGTCTGTGGCCTTCTCGCCCATGCCGACAATGCCGCCGGAGCAGACTTTCATGCCGGATGCGCGCACATGGCTTAGGGTATCTAAACGGTTTTGGTAGGTGCGAGTGGTGATCACATCGCCATAATACTCGGGCGAGGTATCCAAATTGTGGTTGTAGTAGTCAAGACCCGCATCGGCCAGCTCATTGGCCTGCCCTTGGGTGAGCATGCCTAAGGTCATACAGGTTTCCATGCCGAGGGCTTTAACCTCTTGCACCATTTGCTTTAGGTAAGGCATGTCCTTTTCTTTGGGATTACGCCAAGCGGCACCCATACAGAAACGCGAAGCGCCCGCCGCTTTGGCACTGCGCGCCTCGGTCAACACGGTTTCCATCGCTAAGAGGCGCTCTTTTTCAAGGCCAGTATCATAACGCGCACTCTGGGGACAATATTTACAATCCTCAGGGCATGCACCAGTCTTGATCGACAACAATCGGCTGATTTGCACTTCATTGGGATCGTAGACTTCACGATGAATACTGTGAGCTTTAAATAATAAGTCATTCATCGGCAGCGCAAATAAGGCTTCGATCTCTTCCCGCTTCCAATCATGACGAACTTGCAACTGCGACATTGAACACCCTTTTATTTTTGTATTTTACCTTGGCTAGGATAACCTCAGCCCTTAAACTGTCAACGCCAACCAGTGATACAGGTTTACCACTGGCGATTTTATCACCAACACTGTGAGCTATGATGCGCAATTTACTCGATTTTGACTTTGATAGTGCCCATATCTGGCATCCCTACACTTCCATGACCCATTCTCTTCCCGTTTTTGGGGTACACAGTGCCAAGGGTTGCGAATTGGAACTCGTTGATGGTCGCAGACTCGTCGATGGTACGAGTTCTTGGTGGGCCTGTGTGCACGGTTACGGACACCCTGAGATTATCGGCGCCATGGAAAAACAGCTACATCAACTCAGCCATGTGATGTTTGGCGGCATTACCCACGCCCCTGCCATTGAACTATGCAAAAAGCTGATTGAGATGACCTGTGAACCGCTCACCAAAGTCTTTTTATGTGATTCAGGCTCCATTGCGGTCGAAGTCGCCATCAAGATGGCACTGCAATATTGGCAAGGGCAACAGCAAGAACGAACACAGAAACAGCGGATCCTGACCGTTAAAAAGGGCTACCACGGTGATACTTTTGCCGCCATGAGTGTATGCGATCCCGAAGGTGGCATGCATACCATGTTTGGCGAGGCCGTGACTAAGCAGTGTTTTGTCGACGCGCCGCAAACGCTCTTCGGCGAGCCGTTACGCCAAGATGATTTAGCGCCAATGGAGCGCATATTACGCGAGCAACATCATGAAATTGCCGCCGTAATTATCGAGCCCATTATGCAGGGGGCGGGGGAATGCGTTTTTACAGCCCAGAGTATTTATTAGGCCTTCGCAAGTTGTGTGATGAGTTTAATGTGTTACTGATCTTAGATGAAATTGCCACTGGTTTTGGCCGTACAGGCAAACTGTTTGCCTATGAGCACGCCAATATCACGCCAGATATTTTGTGTTTAGGTAAGGCCCTCACCGGCGGTTATATCAGCCTCGCGGCCACCCTATGCACAGATAAAGTGGCCCAAGGGATCAGCCAGTCTCCGGCGGGAGTGTTTATGCATGGCCCCACTTTTATGGGCAATCCGCTCGCCTGCGCGGCCGCCTGCGCCAGTCTGGATATCATCAATCGTAATGAGTGGCGCTCACAGGTTGCCGCCATTGAGCAACAAATGCACCTTGAGCTTAGGGACGCGATAACCATCGCCAGTGTGAAGGATGTGCGGGTACTCGGTGCAGTCGGCGTATTAGAAATGACTGCACCGGTCAATACCGCCTTACTGCAACAGCAATTTGTCGATTTAGGTGTATGGGTTAGGCCCTTTGCAAATCTGATTTACATTATGCCGCCCTATATCATTACCCCAGCGCAATTAAGCCAACTCACAGGTGCGATGAAACAAGTGGCCACAAAGATAGCATTAACTGACGACATGGCGGAGCAACAGACAACGGCATCCTTTATCAGCCACGGTTAAAACTCACACTTAAAAACCCTCATTCACACATTGAGCAAGACCATAATGGTAATCTTGCTCACATTTATTAATAATTTTTTATATTTTTTCATTTTACTTCAGTGTGTAACTGGAAAATCTGGCAAATACAGCAATGCTTATGTCGCTCAATTGTTATTGTCCATTTACACCAAGATTAGGTCACAACTAGATCGATAAAATAGTGCAGGACAACTATTTCAAAGACAAGGAGATCACATGTTTACCCTCGCTAATATTCCCGTTAACCGCAAACTCGCGTTGCTCTCACTGATAGCACTGACCGGAACCATAATACTGCTTGCTTTATCAATCAGCACACTGAAGCAAAATCTGATGGCAGAGCGAGAGGCAAGACTCAATGCGGTACTCACCTTAGCCATTAGCCGTATTCAGGCCCTTGAAAAATCACTCCCACAGGAACAAGCGCAACAAGCCGCTAAGGAGATGCTTAATGACATGCGTTTCGATGGTGATAACTATCTTTTTGTGATCGATGAATCGAGACATGTCGTTGTTCACCCGATAAAAAAAGAACTGGTTGGACAGCAAATGGGAGACCAAGGCAAAGAGCATTATTGGTTTAACATGGTGGAGCTTGGCCGCGATGGACAACAGGGGGTATTAGAATACCCTTGGATGACCAGCTCAGGAGAATCGGCGCAAAAATTATCATTGGTGATGGGCTTTCGGCCCTGGGGCTGGGTATTAGGCTCTGGCATGTTACTGCAGGACATCGAGGCCACTATTTGGCACCAATGTCTGCTCATGGGGGGGACTACCTTTGTGCTTATCCTCATCATGTTATTGTTAGGGTATATGATCAGCCACTCAATCACTCGGCCACTCGAGAATGTTAATAAGGCCATGTTAGCCATCGCTAAGGGAGATTTAACGGCTCAACTCACTATTAACGGCAAAGATGAATTGGGGATCTTGGCCCACAATATCAATCGAAGCATGCATGCTGTTCGCACCGCTTTAATGGAAGCAAGTCACAGCGCCGAAAATGTAGCACAAGCGTCGGCTCGCATCGCCTCAAGTGCGGAGGAAACCAATCAGGCAGTCAATAACCAGCGGGATCAACTCGCCCAACTGGCAACCGCCATGAATGAAATGAGCGCGACTATTGCCGACGTTGCCAATAATGCCGAAAGTACCGCAAGGGACACTAAAGAAGCCACCAGAGAAGCTGGGCTTGGGGATCAGGATGTCCATTCCAGCATTGAGGGCATCCACTCCCTCGCCAAGGAAGTGGAACAAGCTACTATACAAGTCAATAAGTTAAAAGAGGAGGTCATGCAGATCAGCGAAGTCACCGCCGTGATCAGTGCTATTTCAGAACAAACTAACTTACTTGCCCTCAATGCCGCCATTGAAGCGGCGCGGGCGGGTGAGCAGGGGCGTGGGTTTGCCGTGGTTGCCGATGAAGTCAGGCAACTGGCAAGTAGAACAAGACAGTCAACCGAAGAAATTCAACATACCATCTCACGCTTACAACAACGAGCCGTCAGCGCAGCCAATGCCATGGATACGAGTCGTGGACTGGCCGAAAAAAGTGTGGGTCAATCGGCAAAAGCCGGAAGCGATTTGTCACTGATCGTTAATCACATCAAACACGTCAGTGATATGGCAACCCATATTGCCACCGCGGCCGAAGAGCAAAGTGTGGTCGCCGAAGATATGAATCGCAACGTATGCGGGATCAACAACTCCGCTTTGGAAGTCTCTGGATCTGCAACCTACTTAGCGCAGGAAAGCGAAGGCCTGGCAGAATTATCTCTCCACCTAAACAGCAAGTTGGCGGTGTTTAAGCTATAAACTCACCTATTCTACGGTTAAAGCGCAGCTTGCTGCGCTTTGGTGATTAACGAGCCGACTTGACTAGGCTGGAGATCAAGGCTCGCAGGGCGGCGGGTTTAATCATTTTCGCCATATAGTGATAACCGCGGCGCTGTACATCTTCTATTAGCTCCTTACGGGTATTGGCGGTGATTAAAATTCCCGGCAGATCTTGTCCATAGAGGGCCCGAATGCCGTCCATAGCATCGACCCCATTTTGCCCATCATCCAGATGAAAATCCGCCAGCACTATGTCGGGAGCGACCCCTTTAAGGCCAAGCTTAATCCGAGCATCGGCAAGATCCTTGGCACAAATCACCTCGCATTGCCAACGACTGAGCAAGCTTTCTAACCCTGCGAGGATGGCTTCCTCATTATCGATACACAATACCTTGATCCCTGATAAGGGCTGCAACAGAGATGGTAGGGCCTTAACCTGTGGCTGACGCACGGTTTCTCCCCTTGGCACTCTGATCGAAAACACCGAACCCCGCCCTAACTGCGAGGAGACATGAATACTGTGCTCTAACACTTTGCTGATCCTATCGGCGATCGCTAACCCTAGGCCGAGCCCACTGACACTGTTGCTCTTAGGATTATTCAGCCGCTTAAACTCCTTAAAAATTTCTTGGATTTCACGCTCATCGATACCACAGCCCGTATCTAACACTTGAATTTCGATTTCGCTACCACGGTGACGACAACCAAAAAGCACTCGCCCTCCACGGGCATAACGGTAAGCATTCGTGAGGAAATTCTGTAACACACGTCTAAGCAATGACGGATCCGAGTTTACCGTTGCACTGCAGGGCAACATTTTAAAGCGAATATGATTATCCCCAGCCATAGCTTCAAATTCGACGGCTAAGCCATTGAGTAATTCCGATATGGCAAAATCACGGCGATTAACCTCTACCATGCCAGAGTCGAGTTTTGAGATATCGAGCAGATCCGTAAGCAACTCACCGGCGGTTTTCAGCGAGCTATTCACATGGGATAGGGTCGTACGCGCCTCACGGTCAAGATTAGGATACTGGGATAATGACGCGGTAAATAATCTTGCCGCGTTTAAGGGTTGCATTAAATCGTGCCCCACGGCAGCAAGAAATCGGCTTTTTGAGGCGTTAGCCATTTCTTCTAACGCCTTGGCCTCAAGCAGCTCACTGTTTAACATCGCCAGCTCATAGGTACGCTCGTTAACCCGACTTTCTAGGGTCTCATTGGCTTCGAGCAATGCCCTCTCCTGCTGACGATATTGGGTAATATCGGTAAAGGTCATCACAAAGCCACCATCTGGCATAGGGTTGCCTTGAATTTTGATCACTTTGCCATCTTTACGATGCCGCTCCGAGGTGTGGGGCGTGCCATTTCGCATATGTTGTACCCGTTTATCGACCTGCAACTCGATATCGCCTTGGCCGCAATACCCCCGAGCGGCGTTAAAACGGATCACTTCGCTAATGGGCATTCCTTGCTGTAAAAATCCTTCAGGATATTGATATAACTCCACATATTTATAATTCCATGCCACCAAATTTAAATCGCTGTCGATAACGCTCATGCCCTCATAGGCATGCTCAATCGCGCCCCGCAGCATATCTTGGCTAAGCATAATTTTGGATGAGGCTTCATCGACCAGACTAAAGACCTCATCCAAGGCTAAATCCCGCCCCTGCAGCACAGAGTCCATCACCAAAGCCGCGCTTGAAGCTCCAAGTACCCCAGCGAGTAAGCGTTCAGTATGGGAAATCAGTTCCGGTGGCGCCGCCTTATGCCAGCTATCACTCTTCACCGCATCGCTGGAAAAGTGGCTAAAACTTTCATAGGCGCGACTTGGGCTCACAAAGCGACTAGCAAGGATCAGCAGATCCTGCTGGGAAATAGGGCCATTCTTTTTATTCGCACTGTTTCTTAACTTACCGGGGCTGACAAATGCACTGGCTTGAATACGCTCAGCCACCCCGGCCCTAAACCAAATTGACCCCAAAACATAACAGACTATATTGGCCAATAATGCCGTCAGAGCATCGCGCACATTGGGGGTAATGGCATCTAATAGATCAAAATCATTTGAAACTAACGCCGCCGCACTATGGCTATCCGTCATACCTTGAAGCATGATGTAAAACCACAGGCTAAAACCGACGCCAAGCCCTAAAAAGACGCCGGCACGATTACCGTGCTTCCAATAGAGTCCACCAACCAGCGCAGGGGCAAGCTGGGCAAACGCACCAAAGGACAACATCCCAAGGTGCGACAGTGAATCACTGTCAGCCAGCGCCAGATAACTGCCATAACCCAATCCGAGGATGATCACAATCGCCAAACGGCGCGCATTGAGTAACAACTGGGAAAACTGGCTAAAATTTTTCTCACGGATATACCCTGTTCGCAGCATCACAGGCACGAGCCATTCATTACTGACCATCACACTGATGGTCACCACAGCTACTATTACCATCCCTGTGGCGGCGGATAACGTTCCCAGCAGCGCGATAACCGCCAATAGCGGTTGCTCTAAAGTGAGTGGAAGATTAATCACATAGGTATCGGCGGCAACGGTATCCCCAAGAATGATCTGTCCTGCCAAGGCGAGTGGCCCAACAAATAATCCAAACAGCGCCAGGTAAAGCGGAAATAACCAGCGTCCCTTAGCAAGCACAGACTCATCGGCGCACTCCACCACCATCACATGGAACTGGCGGGGCATACATAAAAATGCCGCCATGCCGACCAATAACTCCGGCATTAAGGCTTCGATACGCGGATTGGGATAATTGATTAAGGACTTAGCGCTGGCCTGTTGCCAGATATCGCCAAAACCATCAAACACCCCAAAGCTGATGACTATACCTACCAATAGAAACGCCGCCAGTTTAACCAAAGACTCGAAGGCGATCGCCAGCATCATACCGGGATTATGTTCGGTGGCATCGAGCTTACGGGTACCAAATAAAATAGCAAAAATAGCCAACAACGCAGTGATCAACAATGGAACCGTCACACCATCGAGGGGATCATCCGCGGGTTGAAAGAGGTTTAAACTGAAGACCATGGCCTTAAGCTGCAGCGCTATGTAGGGCATGATGCCAAATAGCGCGATCAAAGTGACCAAGGCCGCTAGGGTTTGCGATTTACCGTAACGGGCGGCGATAAAGTCAGCAACAGAGGTGATATTTTGTGCCTTTGACACTAATACCATCTTGCGCAACATGCCAAAACCTAAGGTAAAGATCAGAATGGGGCCAATAAAAATCGGCAAGAAAGACCACAAATCCTTAGCCGACTGCCCCACTGTGCCTAAAAAGCTCCAGGATGAGCAATAAACGGCAAGGCTTAGGCCGTAAATTCCCACTTGCAGTTTCTTGGTTACGCCACTGAACCAACGTTCAGCCCCCCAAGCGAGTAGGAATAAAAGTGATACATAACAAACAGCAATAACGGAAACAACTAAGGTTAAATTCATATTTTGCTCTTTTTTCCGTTATTGTGCGATAAAAAATGGCTGAAATCTAGCCAGAATTTAAACTGCAACAGTCTAAATATAAAGGAAATTTTAAAACTAGACCAAGGTCTAATGGAGTTGTCTCCCCCTTGCATACCATACTCAGACCACGCAATTTTTCAAAAGGGAAGCCCTATGAGCTCGCAGTCTCTCTACAAAGTCTCCGGCAATATCGCTGCCAATGCACTTGTAAACAACGAACAATATAAAAAAATGTACCAAGAGTCGATTGTCAATCCAGAGGGTTTCTGGAGGGAACAGGGCAAACGCATCGATTGGATAAAGCCTTACACTAAAATCAAAAAAACCTCATTCGACGATCACAACCTTTCCATCAACTGGTTTTACGATGGCACGCTCAACGCATCCGCTAACTGTCTCGATCGCCATCTGGGTGAGCACAGTGACCGTGTCGCCATCATTTGGGAAGGCGATAATGCCAGCGAGCAACGTAAAATTACCTACGGCGAGCTACATACTCAAGTATGCAAATTTGCTAACGCCCTGCGCAGTCAAGGTGTTCGCCGTGGTGATATAGTAACTATTTATATGCCAATGGTCCCTGAGGCCGCCGTGGCAATGTTGGCCTGTGCCCGTATCGGTGCGGTTCACTCTGTGGTCTTTGGCGGTTTTTCTCCAGACTCTATCGCTTCGCGCGTGATCGATGGTAAGTCGAAGGTAGTCATCACCTCCGATGAAGGGATGCGCGGTGGCCGTGCTATTCCACTTAAACGCAATATCGATGATGCACTTAAACACCCCGATGTGACTAGCGTTGAGAAAGTGATTGTACTAAAACGTACTGGCGGCAAAATTGACTGGGTTGAAGGCCGTGATGTCTGGTGGCATTCTTTAGTTGAAACCGCATCGGAGCATTGCACCGCAGAGGAAATGGGCGCAGAAGATCCGCTGTTCTTACTATACACCTCTGGTTCAACGGGTAATCCAAAGGGTGTACTGCATACTACCGGCGGTTATATGGTGTATGCCTCTATGACCCATGAATATGTGTTTGATTACAGGCCCGGCGAAGTGTATTGGTGCACTGCCGACGTGGGTTGGATCACAGGTCATTCCTATATGGTCTACGGCCCACTCGCCAATGGCGCCACAGTGCTTATCCATGAGGGCGTACCCAATCATCCAAGCCCTGCTCGTCTAGGCGAGATGATTGACCGCCATAAAGTTAACATTCTTTATACCGCCCCCACCCTTATCCGCGCATTAATGGCGGAGGGCAAACAGCACTTCGACAAGTTTGATGGCAGTAGTTTACGCATCATGGGATCGGTCGGTGAGCCCATCAACCCTGAAGCTTGGCGTTGGTATCATGAAGTCATTGGCCATGATCATTGCCCTATCGTCGATACTTGGTGGCAAACAGAAACTGGCGGTATTTTAATTACCCCACTGCCCGGCGCGACCGATACTAAACCCGGCTCGGCGACCCGCCCCTTCTTTGGCGTGCAACCCGCTCTCGTGGACAATATGGGGAATATTTTAGAGGGCGCGACCGAGGGCAACTTAGTATTACTCGACTCTTGGCCGGGCCAAATGCGCACTGTTTATGGTGACCATGACAGATTCGTGCTGACCTACTTTAAAACCTTCCGCGGTATGTATTTCACCGGTGACGGTGCCCGCAGGGATGAAGACGGTTACTACTGGATTACTGGCCGTGTGGATGATGTGATTAACGTCTCCGGCCACAGATTGGGTACCGCAGAGGTTGAAAGTGCACTCGTTTCACACGAGTTAGTTGCAGAGGCCGCCGTTGTGGGCTATCCCCATGATATTAAAGGTCAAGGTATTTATGCCTATGTGACGTTAACCCGTGGCACCGAAGAGAGTGAAGAGCTTCGTCAGGAGCTGCGTCAATGGGTTCGTAAAGAAATTGGCGCACTGGCGACGCCGGATCTCATTCAATGGGCAAGCGGTTTACCTAAGACACGTTCAGGCAAAATTATGCGCCGCTTCCTGCGTAAAATTGCTGCAAACGAGGTGACCAATTTAGGGGATGCATCCACTTTAGCCGATCCAGCGGTTATCGAAACCTTGATTGAAACCCGTTTAAATCGTACCGAGTAACCAAGCAAACTCTGCGCTTAATCGTTCACCATTTTTGATTAAGCGCAGCCTATTTCCATGGGTAACCTTGAGTTAATCCAACCCTGTTGAGAAAGTGCTGATTGCCCCTTTCTCTCGCTTGCCCCTCCAACCAAGGGGCATTTTTTTTACCTTATATGCTAAGCTTGGCAACTCACTCATCTTCAACATAGATTTTTCGCCAGCGTGTCCATCAAACCCAGCATGTCAGTCACACTGAGAGACTATCAACAACAAGCGGTCGATGCTGCCCTTAAGCATTTTAGGCAAAGCACTGATTCTGCCGTATTAGTATTGCCTACAGGTGCGGGTAAGAGCATAGTGATCGCCGAACTTGCACGCATTGCTAAAGGGCGAGTGCTAGTGCTCACCCATGTGAAGGAACTCGTCGCACAAAACGCTCAGAAAGTTGGCTTGCTCACTACCGAGGCCAGCATCTATGCCGCAGGGCTCAATCAAAAAGCCAGCGATGGCAAAACCGTGGTCGCCAGTATTCAATCGGCGGCGAGGGCGTTATCTCAATTTGATGGGGCTTTTTCCCTAGTGATTATCGATGAATGCCACAGGGTCAGTTTAGAAAAAACCAGTCAGTACCAACAACTGCTCACACATTTACGCCAACAAAATCCACAGCTGCGCTTGTTAGGCCTAACGGCAACCCCCTATCGTCTTGGCACAGGTTGGATTTATAAGCAGCATTACCACGGCAAGGTCGGTTCCCCTGAACTGGGTGTATTTGAACAGTGTATTTTTGAATTGCCGCTAAGACCGTTGATAAAACAAGGTTACTTAACACCACCAACATTATTTGATGGTCTGAGTGCCCAGTATGACTTCAGCCGCATTAAGCCCAATGAAAATGGTGAATATCCCGAAACTCAAGTCAATGACTTGCTTGACCATGCAGGGCGAGCGACAACGGCTATCGTGCAACAACTGATAGAACTGAGTCATCATCGTAGGGGCATTATTATCTTTGCAGCCACGGTGCGCCATGCCGAAGAAATCTTCGCCCTGCTTTGCAAGGAACATAGCCAACAGAGCGCCATAGTGACGGCGCAAACCCCAGATAGTGAGCGTGATCGTTTAATCGAACGCTTTAAGACGCAAACGCTTAAATTTCTGGTCAATGTAGCCGTATTGACGACAGGCTTCGATGCTCCCCATGTTGATCTCATCGCCATATTACGCCCTACGGCCTCAGTGGGCTTGTTTCAACAGATGATTGGCCGAGGACTCAGAATAAGCGAAGGGAAAAAAGACTGTTTAGTCATTGATTATGCGGCAAATGGCTATGATTTATATTTCCCCGAGGTCGGCCAAGTTAAGCCAAATAGCAAGTCGGTCCCTGTCCAAGTTCACTGCCCTGAATGTCATTTTGCCAATATTTTCTGGGGACTGACGGATAATGAGGGTGACATTATCGAACACTATGGTCGCCGCTGTCAGGGTATAGTCGAGGTCCAAGGTCAAAAGCGGCAGTGTGATTTTCGATTTCGCGCTAAATCTTGCCCTGATTGCGGTGGGGAGAATGATATCGCTGCGCGTATTTGTCAGCATTGTCAGTCCACATTAATCGATCCAGATAAACGCCTTAAGCAAGTGTTGAATAAGCAGCATCATCACCTATTTCGCTGCCAAGATATGCTGCTCATTGACGATGATGGCAATCTCAAGATCCAGTACCTTGATATCGATGGTAATAGCTTTATTCGTCGCTTTAAGCTGCAAACGCCAGCCCAGTGGCGGGCACTGTATGCGCTGTTTATTTTTCCCCATAGCCGTACACCGGGATTAAAACCGAAAAAGTACACTAAGGTGACCGAATTAATCCGCGATGCGGATACATTCCGCCTGCCCGATCTTTTGCTGTTAAAGAAGCATAAAAAAGGCTGGGATTTAGTCGAAAGCTATTTTGATTATCAAGGCCGCTATCAAACTGAAAATAAACTGAGCTGACATTATCAATTCCCCTATGCCTATGGTATAAAACGCATAAAGTAATCCTAAGGAGCTATTATGTTCGTTGTTATCTTTGGCCGTCCCGGCTGTCCTTATTGCGTGCGAGCGGTACAACTGTCTGAGCAACTCGTTGAAAAACGTGATGACTTCAAATTTAGATATGTCGATATCCACGCCGAAGGCATTTCTAAAGCGGATCTTGAAAAAACAGTGGGTAAGCCAGTGGAAACCGTTCCACAGATTTTCGTTGATGAAAAGCACGTGGGCGGCTGTACAGACTTCGAACAATATGTTCGAGATAACAATCTGTTAGGCTAAGTAACATCAATAAGCCTATCCCATAAATTGAAGGAGACCTAGGTCTCCTTCTTGTTTAGCGAAATAATAAACTTACAGCACATATTTGGCAGAGAACATAATGCGGCTTAGATCACCGTCATCACCATTCTCTTTGCTATTTTTCGCATAAATATATTCGACCCCGAAAGTCAGCGGCTTACTTGGAGAATACAATAGGTTGATATAGCCAGAATAAGCATCCTTATTCACCCCAGTCCCCGTTAATGTCACATCATTGTCCGCCTGCATCCCCGATAGTGTCACACTCGTGCGCCACTGTTCATTCCACCAGTGACGGTAAGAGACAAAGCCACCAAAGGTACGAATGGATTCTATATCGCCATCGGCATCCAGCACGCCCGCATTGATATAATTAAGTGCCATATAACGACCTAATCCCTCACCATAAGTCGCAGTAAAACGAATATCATCTTTGCCAACCGGAATAATACCCGCCACACTCGCACCATATCCCAGTGCCGAACTGTCGATTTCAGTTGCACCGATTTTAGTCTCTAAATCCAGCTGGCGAGCAATGCCCGCAAAGGAGAAAGAAGCGCCACCTTCAGTTTTAAGGTTATAACGAGCAACCACATCTGGGATCACACCATTACCACTGGTGATACGCGCCCCGCCCTGATACGGTGTTATTGTGGTTTCAGGGTTTTCAATCGCGACTTGGAAATTACCTTGGGTATAACGCAATAAAGATTGGCGCACAAAGGGAGTACCATCGGCGGCACCAACAAAATCGAGGTTTTCAGGCAAAGCAGCAGGATTTTGGAATGTGGACCACGTTTGACCGACGGTCCAATTATCATAGGAAACAAAAGCATGGCGAATACGGGGCGAGTAACTATTGGAGACGCGCTCATTACCATCGGTGTGCGTCATAAAATCCAACTCGATAAAACCAGAGAGTTTATGGCCATCTAAATCCGTCGCAGCTTTAAAGTTGAAACGGGTTTCACGGGCTTGAAAGTCAACGACTTGATTGCCATTACCCTCTTTACCGTAAATAGTACCTGGCACATAAAACTGGCGGGATAAATCGCCAGAATCCGGCGCACCATTGCCATAATCACTAAACATGATGTCCGCTTTAATATAGCCACCAAATTCAATATCGGTATCTTTTAACGAAGCTGCATTGGCCGAGCTTGCAAGTGCCAATAAAGTTGCAGTGTAGAGCAAGTTAAGTTTTACTTGTTTCATTTTCTATCTCCCCAGTTGTTATTATTTGTCCGCAGCCAATATGGACAATTTAACAAAGGAGTAACATTGGCAATAAGTCTATGAGACAAAAGTAGAAAATGCCGTGAAACAAATTAGCAATGCTTAGTGAATGTATAGCGAAAGGGAATTTTTACTTGGGGATATAAAGAGTGGTGGGTCGTGAAGGATTCGAACCTTCGACCAATTGGTTAAAAGCCAACTGCTCTACCGACTGAGCTAACGACCCATCTATTTGGTACTGCAATGTTTAAACTCTTACT
>NZ_AFOZ01000027.1 GCF_000217915.1 Shewanella sp. HN-41
AAGGGAGGCGAGGAAAATGGTTGCAGAGTCGGTGGCGATATATAATCGCAAACGGCCGCATCTGGCCTTAAAATACAAAACGCCCGATGAAGTACATCAGGCGTTTTAAAGGAAATAAGTGTCAACTTATTTCAGGACTAGACATGAATTTGAGTGGCTGCGATGCCATTAAACAGGATTGGTGATATCCACAAAATGGTGTACTAAGTTAAACTCGCGGGCGAGATGCCGTCCCAGAGCCTCGATTCCAAAACGCTCGGTCGCATGGTGACCAGCGGCATAATAATGTATCCCCTGCTCCACCGCGCTGTGGAAGGTTCGCTCGGACACTTCACCACTGATAAACGCATCCACACCCAGACTTGCCGCCATATCGATATAATCCTGCGCTCCCCCCGTACACCAAGCTAAATATTGGATTTTGGCCTCGCCATCACCAATGTGCAGTGGGGCTCTGCCTAACGCCTTCTCAAGGGTGTGAGAAAATGCCCTAGCACTGACAGGAAGATCGAGTCTTCCACGCCATAGCAGGCCCTGAGTCAGTTCTTCGATGGCTTCGGCATCGACGATCTCCAGTTGTCTTGCCAAGGTCGCATTATTACCAAGCATTGGGTGAGCATCTAAGGGTAAATGATAGCCAAACAAGCTAATATCATGGGTAAGTAACGTCTTAATACGCCGCTGTTTCATCCCAGTAATCACCTCGGGCTCATTCTTCCAGAAAAACCCGTGGTGGACCAAAATCGCGTCGGCATTTAAGCGGACAGCCTCATCAATCAACGCTTGGCAAGCCGTCACCCCTGTGACAATAGTGTGAATATCATCCTTGCCTTCTACTTGTAAGCCATTGGGTGCGTAATCTTTAAAGGCTGATACATGTAAAAAATCGGCTAAATATTGGGCTAGTTCTGTCCGTGTCATTTCATCACCGTTTGATCTTTATGTAAATTAATCCATCTTGCTGACTTACATGGCTAAGTCAATACGCACGCCACCTTGCAGATACACAACCCGCACCCTATCACCGGCATTAAATACCATTCCAGGATCATAATCTTGGATCACCATGACTTGAGTGCCATCTTCTTGATTGATCAACAATTCTACTAGCTTTAAGGATTGTGTTGTCGTCCCACTTCCATAACGATTCCCCACACCAGCACCAATTAAAGCGCCTAGAACAGTGGCAACGTCTTGGCCAGAGCCACCGCCAAATTGATGCCCAATGACACCACCGACTAACGCACCACCGAAGGTTTTCCAACCTTGGTTTCTATCTTCGATAAGCTGGGTTTCGGTGATATTACGTACTGAACTGATATCACCGTAGAGTACTTTCTCCACGGGCACGGCTTGGTTGCGATCATAACCAGCATGCAGTGGTGCAATGAAAAAAGCACAAATAAATATAAAGCTCGCTAGAGTAGGTTTCCACATATCTGAATTTCCGCTAACTTAATAGAAGGGTTTATTACTGAATCATACGCAATTGTGAAGTCACTGTCTTTTCTGAATCACGAATTTGAAGCTTTTCCTTCACCCGAACTCGCCCTTACTGATCCTAATGGGTTATTGGCGATAGGGGGAGACTTACGCCCAGATCGTTTACTCACTGCATATTATAACGGGATTTTTCCGTGGTTTAACGCCGAGGATCCTATTCTGTGGTGGTCACCCGATCCCCGCGCCATTTTTATTCCCAGCCAATCCCATCTCAGCACGAGTTTACGTAAGTTTCTAAAGAAACAGCCTTGGCGCATTACGGTAAACCATGCCTTTACCGATGTGATGGCAGGTTGTGCTCAACCTAGGCGCAAGCAAGCCGGCACTTGGATAAGCCATGAGATCCAAATGGCATACCGAGAACTTCACCATAATGGCCACGCACATTCGATCGAAGTTTGGCTGGGTGAACGCTTAATCGGCGGCCTCTATGGGTTAGCCATAGGCCAAGTATTTTGTGGTGAGTCTATGTTTCATCGTGAAACCAATGCCTCTAAGGCTGCCATGGCCGCATTGCAACAACATCTATTGAAGATGGGCTTTAAGCTAATTGATGCACAAGTCATGAACCCGCATTTAGAAAGCTTAGGAGCACAAGCAATTAAACGTGCCGATTTTATGGCATTACTGGCACAATTGAGAGATAAAGACGTCAATCCAGAGGCTTGGATCCCCAGAGAGGTCAATCTTGAACTCTAACGCCAGTAAAACCCCCATTGCGATTGGGATCAGCCAGATTTTTCCCTGCAGTTACCTCGATGGTCAGCAGGAACAATTATTGGTGATCCAAGAGGAGACGCTCGATCCGATTTTATTCGAGCGTTTATTAGCCATAGGTTTCCGCCGCAGTGGCAGTGCCATTTATAAACCCCGTTGTCCTAGGTGTAGTGCATGCCAACCGATCCGTTTACCCGTAAGGGAATTTATCGTGTCTAAGAGACAAAAGCGCACCTTAGCCATGAACCGCGATCTCACTTGGCGTATCACCTCAAACCATACGGATGCACAATACGCCCTCTACGAGCGTTATATCCAGCGGCGTCATTTTGATGGACCGATGTATCCCCCAAGCCAAGAGCAATATGAACAGTTTTTATTTTGCCACTGGTTACCACCCACGTTTATTGAAGTCTATGATGGTGACAAACTGTTAGCCGTTGCAGTAACAGACACACTACCCAATAGCCTATCGGCCATTTACAGCTATTTTGATCCAGATGAAGAGCATCGCTCCCTCGGCGCACTACTGATTTTGATCCAGTGCCGTTTAGCCAAATTGCAGGGCAAAGAATTCCTTTATCTCGGATATCAAATAGATGCAAATCGTAAAATGTCCTACAAGCGTTTATATCGTCCTTATCAAATTTTAACCCCTCAGGGTTGGGAGTATTCCCAAGTTTGCTAAGCACTTCCCCTTTACAGCAGGGTGAATTTGGGGCATGATACGCCCGTTTTTTATATTCGAAGGCTAATGGGATAATTAATTAATGGCGAAAGAAGACAACATTGAAATGCAAGGCACTATCCTTGAAACCTTGCCAAACACAATGTTTCGTGTAGAGCTTGAAAATGGTCATGTGGTGATAGCCCACATTTCAGGCAAAATGCGCAAAAACTACATCCGGATCCTCACTGGTGACAAAGTAACTGTCCAGCTGACTCCCTATGATCTGACCAAAGGTCGTATTGTCTTCCGCGCACGCTGATATAGCCTCATATAGTTAAAAACCCGGCAAGGCCGGGTTTTTTTGTTGGCGAAAGATAAGAAAAATGGCTGCAATTGCAGCCATTTTTATAGCTAAAAAACCATCATATACTAGGCTTTGGTCGTGGTTTTTTCATGACGCTCGACACGGATCACTATCTCACCGTCTTTCACATCGACATAGGCAACACCGCCCGCTTCTAAGGCACCAAATAAAATCTCGTCTGCCAATGGACGTTTGATCAATTCGGTCACCACCCTTGCCATTGGACGCGCGCCCATATTCTTATCGTAACCTTTCTCGGCCAATAGGGTTCTAGCTTCATCACTGACTTCCAAGATGACATGTTTCGCATCAAGTTGTGCCTGCAATTCCACTAAGAATTTATCAACCACTTTCGCAATGATGGTCATATCCAAATGGTTGAACCATATGATGGAGTCGAGACGATTACGAAACTCCGGCGAAAATACCCGATTAATTTCAGATAATGCGTCTTGGGTATGATCTTGCTGAGTAAAGCCAATCGACTTACGAATGGTCTCCTGTACCCCAGCATTAGTCGTCATCACTAGCGTTACATGTCTGAAGTCCGCCTTACGACCATTGTTATCGGTCAAGGTCCCATGATCCATCACCTGCAACAGCAAGTTGTAGACATCGGGGTGAGCCTTCTCGATTTCGTCCAGTAGCACCACACAGTGCGGATTCTTAATCACAGCATCGGTAAGTAACCCGCCTTGGTCATAACCGACATAACCTGGAGGCGCGCCAATTAAACGGGACACTGTGTGGCTTTCCATGTACTCAGACATATCAAAGCGCACTAGTTTCATCCCTAAACAACTTGCCAGTTGATTGGTGACTTCGGTTTTACCCACACCGGTAGGACCCGCAAATAAGAAGCTGCCCACAGGCTTTTTATCTGTGCCTAAACCACTACGGGATAAACGAATAGCTGAACTTAGGCTCTCAATGGCCTTATCTTGGCCAAAGACCACCATCTTAAGGTTACGCTCAAGGTTACGCAGTAAGTCCTTATCAGTGGCGGATACCGACTTCTCAGGGATACGTGCCATTTTTGCCACAATTGACTCAATCTCGGCCTGGCCTATGGTTTTTTTACGTTTGCTCAATGGCAGCATCACCATACGTGCACCCGCCTCGTCGATCACATCGATGGCTTTGTCGGGTAAATGTCTGTCATTAATGTGTTTCGCCGATAATATCGCCGCGCTGCTAATAGCCGCCTGAGTATAACGAACCCCATGATATTCTTCGTATTTTGACTTAAGCCCCATCAAAATCTTAGTGGTTTCTTCCACCGAAGGTTCATTGATATCGACCTTTTGGAAGCGGCGAGCTAAGGCTCGGTCTTTCTCAAAAATACTTTGGTATTCTTGGAAAGTCGTCGATCCCATACAGCGTAAATTGCCACTGGATAACAAAGGTTTCAGCAGATTGGATGCATCCATCACACCACCAGATGCAGCGCCAGCGCCAATAATGGTATGGATCTCATCGATAAACAGAATCGCATGTTTATCTGCAGATAATTCTTTTAACAGGCTTTTAAAGCGTTTTTCAAAATCACCGCGGTATTTTGTACCCGCAAGTAATGAGCCTAAGTCGAGGGAGTAAACCGTCGCCTCTGCCATCACATCGGGCACTTGGTTATTCACGATACGATAGGCAAGGCCCTCTGCAATTGCAGTTTTCCCTACCCCCGCCTCACCCACTAATAGTGGATTATTTTTACGGCGACGACACAGGGTTTGAATAGCACGCTCAATTTCCTGATCGCGTCCAATCAAAGGATCGATGACCCCTTGTTTAGCAAGCTGATTTAAATTAGACGCAAATTGCGACAACATGCTGCGTTCTTCGCTAGCATCACTGTGATCTTCAATGCGCTCTTGGTCCTGATGCGGATCGCTATCCTCGTTTCTCGAAAAACCATGGGAAATGAAATTGACGACGTCTAAGCGACTAATATCGCAGCGACGCAGCAGATAAACGGCTTGGGATTCCTGTTCACTGAAAATAGCCACTAACACATTGGCGCCTGTGACCTCATTACGACCCGACGATTGCACGTGAAATACCGCGCGCTGCAGCACTCGCTGGAAGCCAAGTGTTGGCTGGGTTTCTTTATCATCATCGATATCGGCAATAATTGGGGTTGTTTGTTGGATAAAGCTTGCCACTTCATCCCTGAGTTTGTCTAAGTTCGCCCCACAGGCGATTAACGCTTCTTGAGCCGCAGGATTGTCGATCAGAGCTAATAACAGATGTTCCACTGTCATATACTCGTGACGCGCATCTCTGGCTTGCTGAAACGCCAGATTTAAGGTGACTTCCAGATCTTTGTTCAGCATAAGCACCCCCAAAATGAACAACGGACTACAGAGTAAAGCGGATTTATGCTTTCTCTAACGAACACAGTAACGGATGTTGGTTTTGTCTTGCAAATTGATTTACTTGTATCACCTTAGTTTCTGCAATGCCAAAAGGAAAAATGCCGCAAATACCCTTTCCTTTGTGATGGATAGTCAACATAATATCGGTCGCTTCTTGCTCATTCTTGCGAAAGAAAACTTGCAGTACTTCAATCACAAAGTCCATTGGCGTGTAATCGTCATTATTGAGGATCACCTTATACATCGAAGGTGGCATTAACTCTGATTCGACACGCTCTTCAACGTGTTCAATATTTCCTGTCTTACCCATTTTTTAATACTAGCCTCTCGTGTTGGCCTCTTCCAATTGATATGTCCAAATTAATCAGTTGTTACCCCTTTGTTAATTTTAGCTTGACTTCCGCTTTTACTCCTTACATTCTGTTGTGCAGACGGTGAAAGAATACCCGTCTATACAGGTTTTACTATCTTACTGGTAAGTAGACAACAGAAGGAAGTGGAAGTATGGCAAGCGGAACTGTTAAATGGTTCAACAACGCCAAAGGATTCGGGTTTATTTGCCCTGATCAAGGTGGTGAGGACGTTTTTGCACACTATTCTACCATTGAAATGGAAGGCTATCGAACTCTAAAAGCAGGCCAACCAGTTCAATTTGAGGTAGAGCAAGGTCCAAAAGGGATGCACGCTTCAGCCATTTCACCAACAAAATAACGTTTGGTGAGGCCAATGATCAAAAAGGCAGGGATAAGTCCCTGCCTTTTTATTGGCAAAAAATACATCATCTAGCGCTTTAACAGACATAAAAAAGGATCTGCTTTGCAGATCCTTTTTGCTATCTCACGGTCAACTTAACGAATTAAGCAATTAACAGTTTGTTCAAGGTTTCACTTGGGCGCATGGCTTTTTCAGCTTTAGCTGCGTCTAAACGATAGTAACCACCTAGATCGGCAGGAGCACCTTGAGCATTGTTTAGCTCTGCCACTATCACTTGTTCATTAGCCGCCAACGCATGGGCTAAAGGAATAAAGTGCGCTTGTAACTGCTCATCTTTCGTTTGCGCCGCTAAGGCTTGTGCCCAGTACATGGCCAAATAGAAATGGCTGCCACGGTTGTCAAGCTCACCGACTCTTCTTGATGGCGATTTATTGCTATCTAAGAATTGGCCAATGGCTTGATCTAAAGTATCAGCTAACACTTGGGCTTTTGGATTGCCCACAGTTTGGCTTAAATGCTCAAGAGACGCCGCCAGAGCTAAGAACTCACCCAGTGAATCCCAACGTAAGTGACCTTCTTTCTCAACCTGTTGCACGTGCTTAGGCGCACTACCGCCCGCACCCGTTTCGAACAGACCGCCGCCGTTCATTAACGGAACGATAGACAACATTTTAGCGCTGGTACCCAGCTCAAGAATTGGGAACAAGTCAGTTAAATAGTCACGTAAAACGTTACCGGTAACAGAAATCGTATCTTTGCCTTCTTTGATGCGAGCCAAAGAGAAACGCGTCGCTTCTTCTGGAGACATGATGCTGATATCTAAGCCATCAGTGTCATGCTCTGGCAGATATTGCTGCACTTTGGCAATGATTTGTGCATCGTGGGCACGTTTGCTATCTAACCAGAATACCGCTGGGGTATTGCTTAAACGGGCACGGCGCACAGCCAGTTTGACCCAATCACGGATAGGTGCGTCTTTAACTTGGCACATTCTCCAGATATCGCCCGCTTCCACGTTATGGCTCATCAATACCTTACCGCTGGCATCGACAACGTTGACCACGCCGTCAGCAGGAATTTCAAAGGTCTTATCGTGGCTACCGTATTCTTCGGCTTTTTGCGCCATCAAGCCCACGTTTGGCACACTGCCCATGGTTTTAGGATCAAAAGCGCCGTGCTCTTTACAGAAGGCAATCGTTTCTTGATAGATACCGGCATAGCAGCGATCTGGGATCATGGCTTTAGTATCATGCAGTTGACCGTCTGGTCCCCACATTTGGCCAGATGAACGAATCGCAGCAGGCATAGACGCATCGATAATGATGTCGCTTGGCACGTGTAAGTTGGTGATACCTTTGTCAGAATCAACCATAGCCAATGCGGGACGTGCAGCGTAAACGGCGGCGATATCGGCTTCGACTTCGGCGCGACTATCGGCAGGTAATGTCGCGATTTTGGCATAAACATCACCAAAACCGTTGTTAACATCTACGCCTAATTCAGCGAAAAGCGCCGCATGTTTGTCAAACACTGGCTTGAAGAATACCTTCACAGCGTGACCAAACATAATAGGATCAGACACTTTCATCATAGTGGCTTTCAGATGCAGCGATAACAGCACATCTTCTGCTTTGGCGTTTTCGATTTCACGCTCATAGAAGCTCACTAAGGCCTTTTTACTCAATACCGCAGCATCGATAATTTCGCCAGCCAGCAACTTAAGACCCGATTTCAGCACCACTTCTTGGCCATCTTTTTGCGTCAGCACGATATTCACGCTGCCCGCATCAGATACAGTCACTGACTGCTCGCTGCCGTAGAAATCGCCGTCGGTCATATGAGCAACGTGAGACTTAGAATCTGTAGCCCATTTACCCATTGAATGCGGATTTTTCTTGGCGAAGTTTTTCACCGATAATGGGGCACGGCGATCTGAGTTACCTTCACGCAGTACTGGGTTTACCGCACTGCCTTTGATCTTGTCGTAACGTGTTTTAATTGACTTTTCAGCGTCGGTTTTTGGCTCATCCGGATAGTTAGGGATGTCGTAACCTTTTTGCTGCAGTTCAAGGATACAGGCTTTTAATTGTGGAATCGAAGCACTGATATTCGGTAGCTTGATGATGTTCGCTTCAGGCTGATTTGCCAGCTCACCAAGTTCAGCGAGATGATCACCAATTTTTTGTGCGTCGGTCAGTTTCTCAGGGAAATTGGCAATAATGCGGCCCGATAACGAGATATCACGGGTTTCAACCGCAACGCCCGCGGCGTCGGTGAAGGTTCTGATAATAGGTAAGAGTGAAAGGGTTGCCAATGCTGGCGCTTCGTCGGTTTCAGTGTAAATAATTGTTGATGAGTTATCTTTCATGTTACATCCTACATTATTGTAAAATTTAATATTTTTTATAATAATTTTATTGCATGGCGAACAAATCTTGGCACGATGAAATAATCAATCAAGGCAGTCACTCACCCATCAATACCGCATTTATTCCATTGCCCATCGCTCATTCCCGTCCGCCAACGCGGTAAAACGACTCATTAAAACCTAATAAACAAATAGGCGCAGATCACATTTTAGGCCGACATCATAGAGCATTCACAGTAATATTCAAATTCCACTAAGGGCGAATGCCAAGTACACTGTGTAAACATTAACGATACAATCAAGTCAGGTCAGCGTGTCTCAACCCCCCGTTAGCAAAAGTATGAACAAGAACAAGTTTCCTCCTAAACGTGCCCATTCCAGTGCCAGTTCCCCAACCCAAAGCGCACTTAGGCCTGCAAGCAAAGGCTCTGCTAACAGAGTTGCCACCACAGACAAGGTTCCACCGGCACGTAATGCCAATGGCAGTTTAAAAAAGACACCCTTTAAAAATCCTAATCGCCGAGCGATTGCGGCGGCAAAACCAATGCAAAGCCAAACACTTACCCCCATTATTGTACTGTTTAACAAGCCCTTTGATGTACTTTGCCAATTTACCGATGAACAAGGCCGCAAAACGCTAAAAGACTATATCCCCATTGCGGACGTGTATGCCGCAGGCCGCTTAGACAGAGACAGTGAAGGCTTATTACTGCTCACCAATGACGGTCAATTACAGGCCAGACTGACTGAGCCGAAAAAGAAAACCTTTAAAACCTATTGGGTGCAAGTGGAAGGCGTTCCGACGGAAGATGCACTGGCAAAACTACGCCAAGGTGTTGAATTAAATGATGGTATGACGCTACCAGCCAAAGTCAAAATCATGGATGAGCCAAATATTTGGCCACGTAATCCCCCCGTAAGAGAGCGTAAAAATATCCCGACAACTTGGTTAGAAATCCAGATCCATGAGGGCCGCAATCGTCAAGTAAGACGCATGACTGCCCATATCGGTTACCCAACCTTAAGATTGATCCGTTATAAAATAGGCCAATGGAGTCTAGATAACTTGCCATCGGGCGAGCATAAATGCATCCGTCTCGGTGATGAAGCCTAAATTTCTGCTAAGTTTCTGCCACTAACATCCACTCAAAGGAGCATTTATGAGCCTAAGATATAAACCCAATGTGACCGTCGCTTGTATTATTCATGCGACTTCACAGGACAAATATCTGCTGGTGGAAGAGTGGATTGAGGGTGAGCAACGTTTTAATCAACCCGCGGGTCACTTAGAAGCGAATGAAAGCTTAACCCAGGCCTGTGAGCGCGAAGTGCTTGAGGAAACTGGGCTGTCACTTAAACCCCAAGGACTCGTCGGCATCTATCAATTCAGTGCCAATGAAAATTTAGCCTTTGTACGTTTTACCTTCTTCGTGCAGTTAGATGAGATGCTTCCACCAGCCCCGCAGGACGATGCCATCCATGCCGCCCACTGGTTAAACTTCGAGCAAATCGAAGCCAAACAACCTTTGCTGCGTAGCCCATTGGTACTCGACTGTCTCAGAGACTATCGTCGCCATCTGCAACAGGGAGCGGCTTATCCCCTAGACTTACTCAATAGTGAGCGTCTCACGATAGCCCCAAAGAGCAAGGCGTGATAGAATGCGGCGCCGCGTAAATCTGCGATCAGTTAGCGCAATCGGTTAGCCTAGTTAAGGTAAATCTGCGTTAACTAGATGCTAAGGAAGTTGCGGTGCTATTCGAGCCTTTTATACGCTAGTCCAATAGGATAAACAGTTTAGCAAAACGCAATACACTGATTTTAAGCTAGGCCATACTATTGCGTGGGTGACACTGGTCTCCCCCACTAAAGCGCCTAGCCAACATATACTCAATGGTTTTTAGGATCTATGACATCAATCGAACCCACTCATACAGGAAAAAAAGTCATTGTCGGCATGTCCGGCGGTGTAGATTCATCTGTTTCAGCCTATTTGCTTATGCAGCAAGGCTATCAGGTTGAAGGCCTTTTCATGAAGAACTGGGAAGAAGATGATAACAACGAGTACTGCGCTGCCGCAGAAGATTTAAAAGATGCCCAAGCCGTATGTGACAAGCTCGGGATCAAGCTACACACAGTCAACTTTGCTGCCGAATATTGGGACAATGTTTTTGAGTATTTCCTTGCCGAATACAAGGCGGGCCGCACACCCAATCCCGATATCATGTGCAACAAAGAAATCAAATTTAAGGCATTTTTAGAATTTGCCGACGAAATCCTCGACGCCGATTACATCGCCATGGGCCACTATGTGCGCCGCCGTGACAATAGCGATGGCAGCACGCAAATGTTACGTGGTGTCGATGGCAATAAAGATCAAAGCTATTTCCTCTACACTTTAAGCCATGAGCAAGTGGCCCGTAGCCTATTCCCAGTCGGTGAGCTTGAAAAACATCAAGTTCGTGAAATCGCAAAAGAAATGGACCTGATCACCCATGATAAAAAAGATAGCACAGGCATCTGCTTTATCGGTGAGCGTAAATTTACTGAATTCTTAGGTACTTATTTACCCGCCCAGCCTGGCAATATCGAAACCCCAGAGGGTGAAGTCATAGGCACACACCAAGGGCTGATGTATCACACCTTAGGCCAACGTAAGGGCTTAGGGATTGGCGGGATGAAAAACAGCAGTGACGATCCTTGGTATGTGGTCGATAAAGATCTCGAGCGTAATGTGTTAATCGTGGGTCAAGGCGGGCACCATCCGCGTTTGATGTCTAAGGGCATGACAGTTAATCAATTACACTGGGTTGATAGGCTTGGTCCTGTCGACGGCTGCCATATTAGTGTCAAAACCCGCTATCGCCAGCAAGATGTACCCTGTACGTTAACTTACAGCGATGAAAGCACCTTAAGAGTGATCTTTGATGAACCCGTTGCGGCGGTGACACCTGGACAATCTGCGGTATTTTACGATGGTGAAGTCTGCCTAGGTGGCGGCATCATCGATCAATTAATACGAGGATAAAGCGTGAGTGATCAGCTAGTTAACCGTACCATGGCGTTTGCAGGCATATTGCAGGCCATAGCCCAAGTACAACATTTGGCGCGCCAGGGTGAGAGCGATAATACCGAGCTCGCGGCAAGTTTAAATACCATACTGGTCACCAATCCAGACAATACCGCCGATGTCTATCAAGATAAAACCGCTCTCAATAAAGGTTACAAGCTGATCTTAAATCAGCTTGGCGACAGTAGCCAAAAAGATGTTGAGATCACCCGTTATCTTGTCGGTATCTTAGCCCTCGAACGCAAGCTTGTTCGTTCAAACAGCGGTTTAGGCATGTTGGCCGAACGTATTAATCAAGTGAATCGCCAGCTACATCACTTTGCGATCACCGACGAGCAAGTGATTGCCAATCTTGCCAGCATTTACAGTGACATCATCAGTAATTTAGGGCCGAAAATCCAAATATCGGGCAATCCAGTGTGTTTGCAACGCCCTATCGTACAACAAAAAATTCGCGCTCTGCTGCTCGCAGCCATGCGCAGCGCTGTACTGTGGCGTCAACTAGGCGGTAAGCGTCGACACTTAGTCTTCGCCCGCAAAGCCATAGTCGATACAGCCAAGAAAAGTCTTACCCTATAATAAAATTAGCGTTCATCAAGGAGCTTCACATGGATCTTTCCGCACTAACTGCTATCTCTCCGGTAGACGGCCGTTACGGTAGTAAAACTGCGTCATTGAGAGGGATTTTCAGCGAGTTCGGTCTTACCAAGTACCGTGTTCAAGTTGAAATTAATTGGCTAAAACTGTTAGCCAATTGCCCTGAAATCATCGAAGTGCCGCCGCTAAGCGAATCTGCTATCGCCGTGCTCGATGCCATTAAAGACAATTTCAATGAACAAGATGCACTGCGCGTTAAGGCTATCGAAAGCACCACTAACCACGATGTGAAAGCGGTTGAATACTTCATCAAAGAAAAAATCGCTGACAACGCAGAATTAGCCGCTGTGGGTGAATTCGTACACTTCGCCTGTACCTCTGAGGACATCAACAACCTAAGCCACGGCTTAATGTTGACTGAAGCCCGTGAACAAGTCTTATTGCCCTACTGCAACGAGTTGCTGGCTGCGATTAAAAAACTGGCCGTTGAATATCGCTCCGTGCCATTGATGTCACGCACCCATGGACAGCCAGCTTCACCTTCTACCTTAGGTAAAGAAATGGCGAACGTTGCTGTGCGCTTAGAGCGTCAAATCAAGCAAATCGCTAACGTTGAAATCATGGGCAAACTGAACGGTGCCGTAGGTAACTACAACGCTCACCTGTCTGCCTATCCTGAAGTCAACTGGCATGAATTGTCTGAGCGTTTTGTGACTAGCCTTGGCCTTAATTGGAACGCCTACACGACGCAAATCGAGCCACACGATTACATTGCCGAATTATTTGATGCAGTTGCCCGTTTCAACACTGTGCTGATTGACTTTGACCGTGATATTTGGGGTTACATCGCCCTAGGTCACTTCAAACAACGCACTATCGCCGGTGAAATCGGTTCATCGACTATGCCACACAAAGTTAACCCCATCGATTTTGAAAACTCTGAGGGTAACTTAGGTATTGCCAACGCGCTGATGCAACATTTAGCCTCTAAGCTGCCGTTATCAAGATGGCAACGCGACTTAACGGACTCAACCGTGTTGCGTAACTTAGGTGTAGGTATTGCCCATGCGTTGATCGCGTATCAAGCAACCTTAAAAGGCATCAGCAAGTTAGAAGTTAACGAAGCGCACCTGCGTGATGAGTTAGATCACAACTGGGAAGTGTTAGCAGAACCAGTACAAACGGTAATGCGTCGTTATGGCATTGAAAAACCATACGAAAAATTAAAAGAACTGACGCGCGGCAAACGTATAGACGCGCAGCAACTGTCAGTGTTTATTGACGGACTGGAATTACCAGACTCAGTTAAAGCTGAACTCAAGCAAATGACGCCAGCCAATTACATTGGTCGCGCCGAAGCGTTTGTCGACGAACTAAGCTAAACTATTAACTGAATTGGCGACGGACAATACTCTTTCTTAAACAGAAATAAGGATTAAGGCGACGCACATCACCGCGATGTGGTCGCCTTTTTTAACACTATGTATACACTCAATCTCGATATCACCCAGTTTCTTAATGAATACTGGCAAAAAAGCCATTGCTGATCAAAAATGCGTTTCCGCAGTTTGAAGATCCGATCAGCGCCGATGAATTAGCAGGCCTTGCCTGTGAGGAAGAAATCTCTTCACGGATTGTCGTCACCAAAGACGATAACTGGGAAGTGATCCAAGGCCCATTTGAAGATTACGACAGCTATGGCGAGACCCATTGGCAATTGCTAGTACAAGCGGTCAACCATTGGTATCCAGATTCACAACCATTCGTCGACGCTTTTCGTTTTTACCTGACTGGCGCTTCGATGACTTAATGGCCTCATTTGCCACCCCTAGTGGCGGTGTGGGGCCACACGTCGATAACTACGATGTGTTTATCATTCAAGGGGAAGGTGAGCGTCGCTGGACTGTGGGTGACAACACCCCGCAGCAACGCCGTGGTGGCAATCCAAACTCACCGCTGGTTGAAGACTTCACGCCCATTATCGATGTAGTGTTAGAAAAAGGCGACATGCTTTATATTCCGCCAGGTTTTCCACACTGTGGTGAAACATTAACCATAGCAATGAGTTACTCTATTGGTTTCCGTGCGCCAAGTCAGCAAGAACTGGTCAGTGAAGTCGCCGACTATTTGCTTGATAAAAACTTGGGGCAACAGCGTTTTACTTCCATTTCTGAACCTGATGCACCCGGTGTGATCAGCCAAGAGCACCAACTTGGGCTGATGAATTTACTCGCACAGCTGAGCCAAGATCCGAACAATTACCAAGTCGTTTTAGGCAAATTGCTTAGTCAAAATCGTTTTGAATTAGATATATGTGAAGGCGAAGAAGCCTATACTGAAGCGGATCTGCAAGATGCCTTCGACCAAGGTGCGGACATAAATCGTATCGGTGGCTTGAAAATATTGCGCCTTGAAAATGACGCAAGCAGTCGATTATTCATCAATGGGGAAGTCTACGAACTGCCAAACACCCCAGAAGAGGTACTGGCGAAACTAAGCGACAACGTTAGTTTATCCTCGGATATTGCATTGGCACTCTGCCAACACGGCGAAGTACAGAGCCTGCTCTTAACATTGATCAATCAAGGACTGTGCTATCTCGCTGATACCGAAGCATAGTTCATTAACCGTTTGATAAAATAAAGGCACTCAATCGAGTGCCTTTATGATTTATATATCCTAAAGCTTACAGACAATATCCAATATATAACTTAGGCATTCCACAGCTTATCGTCATTATGCATACGATATAGACTCTCGGCACGTGATACCAGCAACTGTGCAAACTTGGCCTGAGTCGCATCACGGGTGGCACCCGAACGCACTAGGTTTTCTGCCTGCATTTGCCACATCATAGAGAAATGACGCACGGCATCACGGGCCGTTGCGGCAACTTTCACATCGACAAAATCCGAAGGTAAATCCCCTGACATCACCCAATATGTCTTAGTCGTTGGGCGTTTCGATTCCATTTTCCAAATGGCCATATAAGGTGCAAGGTAGCGGCTCTCGTCGGCCAACACCTTACTTGGAATAACACCTTTCTCAGCGAGGAAACGATTGGCTTTTTGAAATTGAGTTCTGACCCACTCTTGGCGCAGTTTTTCCAACTCTTCTGCAGATAAAGTTGGTTGAGCTTGGTCGACAGCTTGTTCAGTCATACTTCCGTCCTATCTTATTGTTATAACGCGGCTCTCATTCTTAGGATGAGTGTGCGGTCCGTACTACTCGCAGATTTTGTATCCAATTCCATTCTCTTCCCACCGCAAAAGCTTACGTTTACGTAAAGTGGAAAGCTAGATTGCCACAAATAATCTATTTATTCAGCCATTATGCATGGTTGAGAGTATCGCTAAATGCTATGGTTCTGCAATAAATATAACAAGCCGTCGATGGGAGTTGTCCTATCGGCTTTTTCATTGTGTATAGCGGAGAACTTCACGTGGCTGTATTTAATCATGTATCCTTTGACGAACATGAACAGGTCGTATTCTGTCATGATAAAGAAAGTGGCTTAAGAGCCATTGTCGCCATCCATAACACGAATTTAGGCCCCGCTGTGGGTGGATGTCGTATGTGGAACTATCAATCGGACGATGAAGCACTGACCGACGTATTGCGTCTTTCTCGTGGTATGACCTACAAAAACGCACTTGCGGGCCTCACCATGGGTGGTGGTAAATCTGTGATTATTGCCGATCCTAAAAGACCAGATCGTGAGGCCCTCTTCCGTGCCTTTGGTCGCTTTATCAATAGTCTCGGCGGTCGTTACTACTCAGCTGAAGACGTTGGCACTACCACGGCGGATATTATGATCGCCCATGAAGAAACCCCTTATATGGCAGGTCTTGAAGGCAAGAGCGGCGATCCATCACCGTTCACGGCCCTTGGTACCTATTTAGGGATAAAAGCCGCGGTAAAACATAAGCTAGGGTTAGATAGCCTAAAAGGGCTTAAGATCGCCGTTCAAGGTGTGGGCCATGTAGGTTACTACCTGTGCAAACACCTGCATGAAGAAGGCGCTGAACTGATTGTGACTGACATTCATCAAGCCTCATTAGATAAAGTTGCCACAGATTTTGGTGCCGTTGTCGTCGCGCCGCAGGACATCTACTCCCAAGATGTTGATGTGTACGCCCCCTGCGCCCTTGGTGCAACCTTAAACGATGCGACCTTACCGCAACTGAAAGCGAAAATTGTCGCTGGCTGTGCCAACAATCAATTAGCCGAAGTACGCCATGGCGAGCAACTAAAGGAAATGGGTATTTTATATGCCCCTGATTATGTGATTAACGCAGGTGGTATTATCAACGTGTCATTTGAAAAAGACTATGACGCTGCAAAATCAGAGGCTAAGGTCAGAGAAATCTACAACACGCTACTGAAAATTTTTGCAAAGGCCGATGAACAGAATCGCACTACTGGCGCTGTTGCCGATGAAATGGCCCGCGCCATTTACCAAGCGGCAAAAGTCTAATTAAGCTTTTAGGCGGACAACCAACAACTGTTGTTCGCCTTTTCCCCTTCCCCACTCATCAAAAATAATTCCTCCTTAATACCAATCAGATACCTAAACGCCACGTAAAATTCACTATTCTGTAGTGGAAAAGCCTATATGCCTCTGCTTGAATTAATCTCTCGTCTGTCTATGAAGGGATTGCATATGGTCAGTTTTAAGTACGAGTTAAATCAGGACTCGGTCGAGCTACAGGCCAGTGATTGGTTTGGGATTGAACGGGTGTTTGTGAATGGGCAAATGGTATCGCGTAAGCTCAATTTTGGCCCTAACAGTGTGCATAAGATTCAATTAAACGATGGTGAAAATTGCAGTTTCAAGCTGTTTATTGACCCACAAACAGACGAGCTTACTTGCCGAATTTACAAACATAATCAACTAATTACCAGCTTAAAACAAGGAAAAAATAGCCTTATTCAAGGTCAAAAAATACTGCAGCAGGGATTATTACTTGGCTCAAGCTTAGCGCTCCTCGCCATACTCTTCCCTTTCTAAGCCGATGTTAAACATTCAGTCATAAAAAACCGCTATTGCCTAAACAATAGCGGTACAGTTCAAACAATTCTCATTGCTTATTTCAACATATAAACCCGCATCATAGTCTGTTTAGCCGTGCTGTTACCATCACTCATCTGTACGCGTAAATGCACGAAGTTACCCGCAGCAGTATCGTTTGGAATGGTCGCAACCCACTCACCATCGACCTGCTTCACATCTGCTATTTTCCATGAGCCTTCAGCAAATTTCGAGCTCACAGGACAGTAGATGGACACTGAAATTGCCGCTAACGAGCACTCTTGGCCATAACCGTATTCCAAGCTGACATCTGCTAAGTCAACTTTACCTAAGCCATCCATCACAGCTGATAATTTGACCACTGCTGGTTGGCCAGCGACTAGCGTGTTATCGATTGCGACTGGGATATGGAGCTTAGGCATCAATACAGCCTGCGCCCCCTGCTTGCTCGAATCACTGCTGAAGTTATAAATACCTTGGTAGAATGAACCCAAATTATCTTTCACTGGTGACAAGCTACCCACTCCGCGCGCAGATGAACGAACAAAAAGTTGTTTCATTTAATATTCCCTAAAAATGATCTTCTAATTGCTCAATCAACAAACAAATCCGAGCAATGGTTTTATGTCGAAATGCAAGCTTCCAGCGCAACAAGATGGCGTCCTGTGAAACATTTTTGCAACATTGCTCGGGTAGCAATTTGTAGCGCTAGGGTAAAAACGGGGATGAACGACAGGAGAGCATTGGTAGAAAACCAATACTCTGAGAAGCAACCATTGCTATGGAAATTAAAGTAATAAGATGACGCGAGGAATATTATTGAGCAGCGTTATCGAGCGGAAAATGTTACAACTCTGACAGTGAAGGTAAACGGTTTATCTTATTGAGCAAACGTATAAACTGCTGGCGCTCATCTTCGCTGAGGTTAGATAGGTATTTATCATTGACGCGCTCGGCCTCGCGGATCAGATCCTGCTCCAACGCCTTGGCCTCATCGGTGAGAAAAATCTGGAAAGCACGGCGGTTGTCGAGCTCTTGATGGCGGGTGATCAGTCCCTGTACCTGCAACTGGTCGAGCAGACGAGTCATGGTATAGTTCGCCACATCGCAACGCTTAGACAGCTCGGTCTGAGTAATCCCCTCCTCCTGCCAAAGCGCGAACAAGACTGGCCACAACTTAATGTCGAGCTGATAGCGTTTCAACTGTAAATCGAGCTCATTTTGCAGCTCAATATTTAAGTGGGAAACAAGATAGCCTAAGCTTTCATAACGGTTCAAACAGCACCTCCGAAAACAGCGGTTTTAGACCCATCTAACCTGACACACACCCTAGACTCAATGCTAAGTGTCATTTTTAATACTATCACTTAACCTATAATAAACTAGTCAATATCCCGAACTAATTGCAATCCATATCCCTATACTTAGGGTCATTCTAAGTCAGATAAGTTGAATTCATTGACAAAATTATAATAACAAGCTCGACTCAGTTTTCCCCATAAACCACGCTCTAATGGTAAATAAATACCAAAGTCGGTCAGCTTCATCCGGTTAATATCGAGGATCTGATGTTCGGTGTCGATACTGGTCTTCACCTGCAGATAAGCGGGATCGGTACCGCGCTCAAAATCAACAATCACTAAGGGAACATCGACAACGGTGACTCGAACTTTTTCCACAGGAGTAATTAAAAAATGTTCATCCTCAATGCAATGTAAAATGCCCGCAAAAAGCTTTGCAAATTTCATGGGTAGTGCGGTTCCCTGATACAGCCAGTCTCCTGTCACTTGAATATTAAATAAAGCCACCTCCCTGCATAATGGGATCCCCTCACTCAACATTGAACTTGTGGGAGAAACGATATTCAGCGCAAGCTGTTCTAATGTTTGTTGCTTGCTATTGGTTAACTTATCCATAATCCGTTTCCTTTTACAAAAAACCAGCCTCTAGGCTGGTTTTAGTGTGACACTTATTACCCTGAGGATCCAATTAACCGTTTCGACATAACCCGGCTTTTATACTCATAGGCAAAGTCAAATTTAACCTTTTACCAGTTCGAGCAATGCCTCCAATGGATGTTTAGGCTTATAACCCGCAAAGCGTTTTACTTGGCTACGGCAGGAATACCCCGATACGAGTACCCGTTGTTGCTCAAGTTTAGCTAAGGTCTGTTTCCACGACATATCAAACAACGCTTTAGAACGCTCAAGGTTTTCCGCCTCGTGGCCATAGGTTCCCGCCATACCGCAACAGCCAAGATTCACCGCCGATAACTTAGCCCCAAAATGAGCAAAAATCTTAGTCCATTCGTTGGCTGTATTAGGTTTGGCAGTAGACTCAGTGCAATGGCTAAACCAAGTATATTGCTTATCCTGCGGCAATTTTGCAGGAATATTCTCTAGCACGCTAAGCAACCACTCATTGGCGAGCTTAACCTCAAACGAGCCACGGTTAGCACCTAAAACCTCTTTATATTCATCTCGATAACATAATACCAGCGCGGGATCGATTCCCACCATAGGCATACCAAGTTGATACACTTTATTTAAAAAGTCAGCACTCGACTGCGCTGTTTTAGCGAATTTATCCAAAAAACCTTTGATATGGGTCGGCTTACCATTGGGTTTAAATGGCAACAATACTGGCTTTAATCCTAAGGCTTCAATCAATTGGATAAAGCGATACACCAGACCCGCATCGTAGAAAGTGTTAAAGGGGTCTTGAACAACCAATACAAACTTCGAGCGCTCATCGACGGGGATGGCCTGCAGTGCGGCGAGATCATAGCCTCGACTCGCGTGACCATCGAGGCGTTGTTTTAAGGTCGGTACTGATAATGCGGGCGCATCCACATAGCCAATCGCTTTTTTAATTACCCATTGGCTCAGTGGATTCTGTGAGGCAAAATTGGTCAGTCTTGGCGCTGCCGCCATCAGAGGTAAGCTGTCTTCGATACCCGCAACCAGATAATCCTTAGCGGGACGCAGATAACGCTGATAGTAAATATTAAAGAACTGTGCCCTAAACTTAGGCACATCCACTTTAACGGGACATTGGCCAGAGCAAGCTTTACAGGCCAAGCAGCCCTTAAGCGATTCCATCACCTCATGGGAATAATCATAATCACGTTTAGTGTTTATGGTGTTTTGTATACGCTGCAATATACCTAATGGTTTGGCCTTGGCGAGTGCATTAACATCCACGCCTTCGGCTTCAAGCAGTCTTAGCCATTCACGCATCAATCCTGCGCGACCTTTAGGTGACTGCACTCTATCCCCCGTCACCTTAAATGAGGGGCACATAGGTGAGTAACTGCTGTAGTTAAAACACAGGCCATTGCCGTTACAATTCATCACATCGGGGAATGCATCACGCACATCAACGGGAATCTGCCGATCAAATTTACCCCGTTTTGCACTGTCAACATCGTAACATAGGGCTCCCACCTTCTTAGGAGCCACCAGCTTACCTGGGTTAAGTCTATTATCGGGGTCAAATAAGCCTTTGATATCTTGAAGAATCGCATAAAGCTCATCGCCAAAGACGGAGGGACCATATTCTCCACGCACACCTTTACCGTGTTCCCCCCACATCAGACCACCGTATTTAAGTGTCAGTGCCGCGACTTGATCGGAAATCACCCGAAGTAACTTCTCATCTTCCACATCGCACATATCGAGCGCGGGCCTAACGTGCAACACGCCGGCATCCACGTGGCCAAACATGCCATATTGCAAATTATGCCCATCAAGTACTGCGCGAAACTCCATAATATAATCGGCGAGTTTTTCGGGCGGCACCGCAGTATCTTCCGCAAAGGCGATAGGTTTGCGACGTCCTTTAGTGGCACCCAATAAGCCAACGGCTTTTTTGCGCATGCCGTAGATTTTTTCGATGCTCGGCTTATCTTGTGTCACTTGGTAACCCAATACGCCGCACTCACCTTTACTGATCTGCTCAGTCAAGACCGCTTCAAGACTCGCAAGCTTTTGCTCAACCTCTACCGTATCGCCGGCAAATTCGACCATATTGAGGCCATCAATCGTTTTACCTGGTACTTCTTGAATAAGATCGGCAACCGAGTGCCAAACAATGTCCTCGCGGGCAAGGTTAAGCACTTTTGAGTCAACGGTTTCCACAACGGTTGCCCGTGCGGCCACTAAGGAAGGTGCATGGCGCAGTGCCGATTGGAAAGAATCATACTTAATATTCACCATGGCCCGTTCAGTCGGCAGCGGCGTAATATTCAGTTTGGCTTCGGTGATCACCGCCAGAGTTCCCTCTGAGCCCGTTAAAATCCGCGATAAGTCAAATTGGGTTAAGCCATCATTCCAGACATTTTTTAGATCGTATCCGGTTAAAAAACGATTGAGTTTAGGGAACTGTTGTTCAATCAGCGAGCGCTTCTCGCGGCAAACAGCGGCGATGGCCGAAATCAGTTTTTGCCCCAGCGGATTATCACTCACATGATCGGGATTACACAGTAGTCCAGCGTCTAGGGGATGCGTATCCAGCACACTACCATCAATCAATACACTGCGTAATGCCAGTACATGATCGGATGTCTTACCATAGACGAGTGAGCCCGCTCCCGAGGCATCGGTATTGATCATACCGCCAATGGTCGCACGGTTAGAGGTGGATAAATCGGGACTGAAAAAGTAGCCGTGTGGGCGCAACGCATCATTGAGTGCATCTTTAATCACCCCAGCTTCAACCTTCACCCACCCCTGCTCTACATTCACTTCAAGCACACGGTTCATATAGCGCGACACATCTAGGATCAGGCCGTGGGTCAAGGACTGACCATTCGTGCCAGTACCGCCACCCCGGGCGCTAAAAGTCACCTCACGGAAGATATCTTTAGCCGCGAGCGCCAAAGCTATTTGAATATCCTTTTGATTTTTAGGATAGAGCACTGCTTGAGGTAAAAATTGATAGACAGAGTTATCGGTCGCTTGCACTAGCCGTGCACTGTATCGCTTGTCGATATCACCGGAATACTCGCTTTGCTCGAGTGCATCAAGGTATGCCAAATACACTGGCTCTAATGTTTGTTGATGTGATAGCAGGGGTAACATGGATGGCTTCTGTCAATTATCGTTATGGGGCCATTATAAACAAAAAAAAAGCCGCTCAAAGCGGCTTTTTTAACATCTTTATAAAATTACAGCCTAGATCACCCGTGGGCTTCGGCCAAATATAACCATGTATCAATAACAGTATCAGGGTTAAGAGACACGGTATCGATACCTTGTTCAACTAACCAAGCCGCGAAATCGGCGTGGTCTGAAGGACCTTGACCACAGATACCGATATAAGCGCCCTTAGCCTTAGCCGATTTAATCGCCATAGACAGCAGGATCTTAACCGCTTCATTACGCTCATCGAACAGATGACTAATAATGCCTGAGTCGCGGTCTAAGCCGAGCGTTAGCTGGGTTAAGTCGTTAGAACCGATAGAGAAACCATCGAAATGCTCAAGGAATTGATCCGCTAACAGCGCGTTTGAAGGCACTTCACACATCATAATGACGCGTAAACCATCTTTACCGCGCTCTAAACCTTGCTCTTTGAGCAGACCGATCACTTGCTCGGCTTCTTTTACAGTACGAACGAACGGGATCATCACTTCGACGTTTTTCAGACCCATTTCGTTACGAACGCGTTTGATTGCTTCACACTCTAAGGCAAAACAGTCACGGAACGATTCAGAGATGTAGCGGCTTGCACCGCGGAAGCCCAGCATTGGGTTCTCTTCTTCTGGCTCGTAACGGTCACCGCCAACCAAGTTTGCGTATTCGTTAGACTTAAAGTCTGACATACGTACGATCACTTTCTTCGGATAGAAAGCAGAACCGATAGAGGCAATACCTTCAACCAGACGGGCAATGTAGAACTCAACGGGTGATTCATAACCTGCGATCATCTCGTTAATTTCAGTTTGCAGAGCGGCGTCTTGTTGGTTGAATTCAAGCAGTGCTTTAGGGTGGATCCCGATCATGCGGTTGATAATGAACTCTAAGCGCGCTAAACCGACACCTTCGTTTGGTAAACGGGCAAAGTCGAAGGCGCGATCTGGGTTACCCACGTTCATCATGATTTTCATCGGTAATGCAGGCAGTGCATCAACGCGGTTTGAAATCACTTCAAACTCTTGTTTACCTTCATAGATGAAGCCTGTGTCGCCTTCGGCGCAAGAAACCGTCACTAACTGGCCATTTTTGATACGGTCAGTCACATCACCACAACCTACCACTGCTGGTACACCTAATTCACGGGCGATAATTGCCGCGTGACAGGTACGACCGCCACGGTTAGTCACGATGGCGCTAGCGCGCTTCATGATGGGTTCCCAATCAGGGTCAGTCATGTCGGTCACTAACACATCGCCGGGTTGGATTTGATCCATATCCGCGATAGAGGTTAATACCTTAGCCACACCTGAACCGACTTTATGACCGATAGCACGACCTTCAGAGATCACCGTGCCACGGCTCTTTAGGTGGTAACGTTCAATTAATTGTACGTCTTCACGGCTACGGACCGTTTCTGGACGTGCTTGAACGATGTAAAGTTTGCCATCATTACCGTCTTTCGCCCACTCGATGTCCATTGGACGACCGTAGTGTTTTTCGATAACCATGGCTTGTTTAGCCAATTCCATCACTTCGGCGTCGTTGATTGAGAATTGACGACGTTTTTCTGCAGCAACGTCTTCAATTTTCACTTGTTTGCCGTGAGCAGCATCATCTGAATACACCATTTGGATGAGCTTGCTACCGATATTACGGCGAACAACAGCCTTATGACCTTGAGATAAAATCGGTTTGTGAACATAGAATTCGTCAGGGTTTACCGCACCTTGAACGACCATTTCACCCAGACCGAAAGATGAAGTGATAAACACCACATCGTTGTTGCCTGATTCAGTGTCCATAGTGAACATCACGCCTGATGCCGCTTTGTCTGAACGAACCATGCGTTGTACGCCGGCAGACAGGGCAACACCGTGGTGTTCGTAACCTTGGTGAACACGGTATGAAATAGCACGGTCGTTAAAGAGTGACGCGAACACGTGCTTGATAGCCACGAGTACTGAATCAAATCCTTTCACGTTTAAGAAGGTTTCTTGCTGACCAGCAAAAGAGGCATCTGGCATATCTTCTGCGGTAGCAGAAGAACGCACTGCAAATGACGCATCGCTAGTTTCAGCGGCAAGTTTATCGTAAGCTTCACGAATGGCTTGCTCTAAAGCTGGTTGGAATGGGGTGTCAATAACCCATTGTCTGATCTGTGCACCTACTTGTGCTAGTGCATTGACATCATCTACATCCAGTGTGGCTAGAATGTCGTAAATCTTCTGGTTTACTCCACTTTGTTCAAGGAACTCATTGAACGCATAAGAAGTAGTCGCAAATCCGCCAGGTACTTGAACACCGGCATTGGCCAGATTGCTGATCATCTCGCCAAGAGAAGCATTTTTACCGCCAACTAAGTTGACGTCACCCATGCCTAATTCCTGATACCAGAGTACGTATTGCTGCACAGTTCTATCTCCGCAAGTTTATTTCAGTGGCCCCTTCACACGAGGGCAGCGGCATTTTACACTCCTGCCGAAGAAGCGTAAATCTATAATTTTATTTGTAATTTTATTACTACAAGAGGTCAGTATGGCGCCAAAAGTATTCTACATTTCCGATGGGACAGCGATCACAGCTGAGGTTTTTGGACATGCAGTACTCTCGCAATTTCCACTAGAATTTGAATCACTTACAATTCCTTTTGTTGAAACATTAACGAAAGCAGAGCAAGTTAAACGACAAATTAATGATTGTTTTATTACAACAGGTGAACGGCCATTAGTGTTCCATTCGATCGTCAAACCTGAAATTCGCGACATTATCTACTCGAGTGAAGGCTTAGATTATGATTTTTTAAATACTTTTGTGGCCCCACTCGAACAACATTTAGGCGTGAGTGCTTCTCCCGTGTTACATCGCACCCACGGAAAAGCCAATCATGGTTATGAAGCGCGTATTGATGCCATTAATTTTGCGATGGATAACGATGACGGCCAGACCATGAAACATATGGATCAAGCGGATTTAATCCTGTTAGGTGTATCTCGTTGTGGCAAGACCCCTTCTAGTCTGTATTTATCGATGCAGTTTGGGATTAAAGCGGCGAACTATCCGTTTACCGAAGATGATATGGATGATCTTAAGTTGCACGAAGCCCTTAAACGTAATAAGAAAAAATTGTTTGGTTTAACGATTGATCCCGTGCGATTGCATGAAATTCGCCAAAGTCGAATGGAAAATAGCCGTTACTCGTCGCTCAAACAATGCCGCTTAGAGGTCAAAGAAGTGGAAATGATGTTTAAACGTGAACGTATTCCCTATATAGACACCACCAATCACTCGGTCGAAGAGATTGCGACTAAGATTTTAGATGTGACTGGGCTAGAGCGCCATATGTTCTAAAGCAACAGACCTTAAAGGATTTAATTCACAGGAGCAAATTTAGGCTAAATAGGTCTAAGTTAAATCAAATTCATTGCACAGATGCCAACAATTAGCACAATTGGCACTGTGCAACTCGGCTCGATTCGTTATAATCCGTGGCAATCTGGCGAAAAGCGCCGCACGCAAGCTCGGTATTTTGAATGACCATTAAAACAGACGAATTACGTACTTCTCTATTAGCTAAAGTCATCTCACCTGCACAACTGGCATCTGAGTATCCATTAACCCAAGAAGCCGCCGACTACCTTGTCCAACAACGTCGTGAAGTTGAAGCCATTATTATGGGCGAAGATCAGCGGCTGTTGGTGATCATCGGTCCTTGCTCGATACATGATACTCAGGCAGCTCTCGATTACGCCCACCGTTTAGCGGCGTTGCATCAAGAGTTGAAAGAAGATTTGTGCATTTTAATGCGCGTTTATTTCGAGAAACCACGTACTATCGTTGGCTGGAAAGGCTTGATATCGGACCCCGATCTCGATGGCAGCTTCGAGCCCAACAAAGGTCTGCGCATTGCCCGTGAATTGCTGCAACAGATCACCGAATTAAAGTTACCCATAGCCACCGAATTTTTAGATATGGTGAATGGTCAATATATTGCCGACTTAATCACTTGGGGTGCCATTGGCGCACGCACCACAGAAAGCCAAGTTCACCGAGAAATGGCCTCTGCCCTCTCCTGTCCCGTTGGTTTTAAAAACGGTACCGATGGCAATATCAATATTGCCGTCGATGCAGTGCGAGCAGCAAAAGTGCCCCATATATTCTATTCACCGGATAAAGATGGCGCCATGGCAGTCTATCGCACCCACGGTAATCCCTTTGGCCATATCATATTGCGCGGCGGCAAAAAGCCTAATTACTTCGCACAGGATATAGAAGAGGCTCGTTTAAAGCTTGAGTCCGTCGATGTAACCCCTCGAGTAGTAGTGGACTTTAGCCACGGTAACAGTGAAAAAAATCATCTTAAGCAATTAGCCGTTGCCGACGATATCATGGCGCAAATGCGTGCAGGCAGTACTGCCATTGCCGGTATCATGGCCGAAAGTTTCCTACAGGAAGGCAACCAGAAAGTCGTCAAAGGCCAAGTGCTCTGCTACGGTCAAAGCATCACCGATGCCTGCTTACATTGGGATGACTCGGAAAAATTACTGCGAGATCTCGCCAAAGCCTCCCGTGATAGACGAGAGCTGTTAAGCAAATAAGCGCATTAATGGTATGACTCAAGGCTTCCAACGGAAGCCTTTTTACTTTTAGTTTTGTCTTAAAACCTAACGATATAGGTGTTTTCTATCATTCAAAATTAAAACTCACTATAATTGCGCCTCGTTAAAAATGCATAACCTCAGGTTGCCGTATGCCAAATTCGCTCGATTCTTCACACCCGACGTTTTCTGACGCTATTGAGCAAAGGATCAATCAATCCGAAGCTCGTGTAATCAAAGCCGTTTTCCCCTCAATTACCAATCATCACAACACCTTATTTGGTGGCGAAGCCTTAGCATGGATGGATGAAACTGCTTTTATCGCCGCGACCCGTTTTTGCCGTAAAACCTTAGTCACTGTGAGTTCTGACCGAATTGACTTTAAAAAGCCAATCCCCGCGGGCACGCTAGCGGAACTGATCGCTCGGGTGATCCATGTTGGCAATACATCCTTAAAAGTCGAAGTGAACATCTTCGTGGAGAATATGTATCAAGATCACCGAGAACATGCCATACGTGGCGTGTTTACCTTTGTTGCTGTAGACGAACAACGAAACCCAACCCAAGTCTGGACGTTTGAATAGAATTTAAGCACCCAATATAGCGCCCTTGATCCCTTAAATGTGACTGTTTTTGGGCTCAAGTTCGCCGTCATTCATAGTTAACCACTACTAGACAAAAGTATAACAACAAGAAACTTATAAAAATTTTGTCGCTATTCCTGCATAAAGCAATAGGATCCCCTATTACTTTTCTGTTACATTGAGTTCAATCTTCACGCGCCGCGAACATAATCATAAAAGCCATGAAGCTAGAAAACTTAAATATCATTATCGCAGACGATCATCCATTGTTCAGAAATGCGCTACGTCAAGCACTCACCAGTGCCTTTGAGCATGCCCAATGGTATGAAGCCGACAGTGCCGATGCATTACAATCGGTTTTAGACACACAAAATACCAGTTACGACTTAGTGCTGCTGGACTTACAAATGCCCGGATCCCACGGTTATTCTACCTTGATCCACTTACGCGCTCATTACCCAGATCTTCCCGTGGTGGTGGTTTCTGCCCATGAAGATATCAATACGATAAGCCGTGCAATCCACTACGGCAGCAGTGGCTTTATTCCTAAATCTGCATCGTTGGAAACCCTGAAAGAAGCCTTGAGTTCAGTATTATTTGGCGATATTTGGCTACCTGCGGGGGTTGAAATTATCCCGATTGAAGATGACGATACCGATAAAATGGCGAATAAGCTGTCGGATCTCACCCCACAACAATATAAAGTACTGCAAATGTTTGCCGAAGGTTTGCTTAATAAGCAAATTGCCTACGATCTTGGCGTATCAGAGGCTACCATCAAAGCCCATGCGACGGCGATTTTTAGAAAACTCGGTGTGCGTAACCGCACCCAAGCGGTTATCGCCCTCGCTCAGCTAGAAATGGATAAGGGTGATTTATCTTAAGACCTAATACTGAGGACGCCATCCTCTATCAGAACGGGAAAATTTAATTGCCCCATAAAAAATGCCGCGAATATTCGCGGCATTTTTTATGCTTGCTACCAGTGTTAACGCATGGGGAGATTTTTATCAGCAAACATCTCATCAATTAACTGCTGATCCCGCAAAGCAACCGCTTTTTCAACGACATCACGCGTCAAGTGCGGCGCAAAATGTTGCATAAAATCATACATATAACTACGTAAAAAGCTGCCCTTTCGGAAGCCAATTTTTGTAGTGCTGTGGGCAAATAAATGTCCCGCATCTATGGCCACAAGATCTTTATCCACATTAGGATCGATTGCCATAGAAGCTATCACCCCTACACCTAAACCTAGACGAACATAGGTTTTTAGCACATCGGCACTGGTCGCACTGAATACCACCCTAGGCTCTAAATTCGCGCGATTGAAAGCTTTCTCGATTTCAGAGGCACGGTCAAAACCAAATACATAGGTCACTAGTGGAAAACGGGCTAAATCTTCGATACTGATATGGCTGCGTGAGGCAAGAGGATGATCTTTGGGCACCACAACAGAGCGATTCCAGTGGTAACAGGGCAACATAATTAAATCGGAATACAAATGCATAGCTTCGGTCGCAATGGCAAAATCCGCATCCCCACGGGCTGCTTGCTCACTGATCTGCGAAGGAGTGCCTTGGTGCATATGTAAGTTAACTTTGGGGTAACGATCGATAAATTGACGAATAATATGCGGCAAAGCATAACGAGCTTGAGTATCTGTGGTGGCAATATTTAACTCACCTTGATCTGGCTTTGTGTACTCTTCCGAGACTTTTTTAATGCTTTCAACTTTACCTAAAATATCATTGGCAATATTAATCACCTGCAGTCCAGCAGGCGTCACATGGGTCAAATGTTTACCGCTACGACCAAAAATTTGGATCCCCAACTCATCTTCCAACATGCGAACTTGTTTACTGATCCCTGGTTGAGAGGTATACAAATTTTCAGCGGTTGCCGATACATTAAGGTTATGTTTGACCACCTCGGCAATATACCTGAGTTGTTGCAGTTTCATCTTCTATCCTTGTCTCAAATACGCATAACAGCATTGTTCACTGAGTGGCAAAATAACACTCATCTATAATCAATCGTTATAGTATAGCGTAAAAAATAAAGCAAATAGGAATATGGAACACAAGTCTGAAGATTCATACGACAGAAATGATAACCTAGGCTAAGATAACTATGCTAGTTTATTGATTTATTGTAGCATTAGCTCAATTGGATAAATAATGGAACATCTATGTCATTCACCTTGGTTCTGATCCTCATCGGTGCACTTTTACTGCTTGTTATCGGAATTAACGTTATACAACAACAAAAAGAACGTGCAGAGGCTGAGCGTCGCATCGAGTTTGCCCGTCAAAGGGCCATCATCGATGAAACGGAAACGGTATTATCAAATACTGGCATGATACCTTGCAGCACCCATATTATGTTGGTGCTGTATCGCCGTGTTCAAGATGCGTTAGAAATTGCAACGACACTCAGTGCAATCCAACAAAAGGCGGATTTTCAACGTCGCCTTGCCGATCTCAAAAATCAGATAGACTCGTTACAGTCTAGTCCTCCACAAGCGCCTCCAATTGAGAGCTTTAGGCTACCAGACAATGACAAGCAGATTTTAGCATTAGTGCAAACCCTAAAAAAACTCAAGGCGATATTACGGGCAGAACACAATAAGGGCCGCGTCGATCCTAGCGTGTTTGCTCAGGAAGAAAACCGTATCGATAGTTTGCAGCTCAGAATTAATGTGGATTCTATGCTTTCCCGTGCCCGGGCTGCGAGTTTTATGAAGCAGTATGGTTCTTCTAAACAAATGGTCACTAAAGCTTTAGCCACTTTGCATGCGATTAAAGCACAGACACCAAACGATCCCTTTATTGGTCGCAAGGTTGATGAAGCTAAGCTGCTACTCGATGAGATTATGGGCGCTCAAAAATTATCTGAGCCGAGTTCACCTAGAACTAAAAATGAGGAAGATGATATCGATATGTTATTCCAGCCTAAAAAGAAATGGTGATCTAGCTCGATATTCATTTGCCAAACAGGATGCATACCAACAAAAAAGC
>NZ_AFOZ01000026.1 GCF_000217915.1 Shewanella sp. HN-41
CATCCACAACTTTTTTGCTTTTAGCACTACACAAACAACACCGAGATAACCAGTTCAAGTCAGCGCAAAATGCTAACTCCTGTCTTTAAATCAACAGACGATGCAAATGCCAAAAGGTGCGCCATGGTAATTAGCGAGACGACCGTCCGCCCCAGGCCGCTTTTTGGCATCCATGCCATCGCGGCATTTGTAAACCCTTCACATCAGACGGGCGGCCCTACATCCACGGATGGCTTGAACAACCTTCATGTTTAACTGCCAGTTCGTCATCTGATAGGCAGGACGCCTGAATGTCGTGCAATGCAGGGATGCATGAGAACGACCATGGCTCTCGTTCATAAGCTTAGAAACCCTAGGTTTCTATTCACCGAGTCGTCGAGTAAATGCCATGGCAAACCAGACTGTGTAGTGAGTTTGGTGGCAAAAACTGAGCCGAATTAAGAGTAGCAAGGCTCACGAGTTAACATTCAGAGGCATTTAATAGCAAGGAGTTGAAAATTAATATGGATATAGAAAAAGATTTTCTAGGGGAAAATACTATCGATAGCACATCCGCGCCATAGGGATTAGAGCAAATAATCAGCTAGTGGTGTCTATCAAAAGCAATAGTAATTGATGCCTAATGGTAGATATTAAAATCCATAATGACTATTGATCTGCAACCACACTATGCCGCAACCACATGGCGCTGTACACGCAGTGGGTGTAAGCGGTTATGCATCACTTTAATGGTTTCAAACTGCACCATGGTTTTAGCACCGGATAAAACACATTCGGGCGATAATAACATCACTAAGGCAGATTGCAGGGTGTTTTCAACCACAAGCACGAGTGCCCTTTGCTTTTGGCATTTAAGCTCAAAGACTTTACCCACATCGCTATATACACATACATCACTGGTATCAAAAAACCAAGATTTTGGCATTTGCGGTGTCAGCATAAAATGCGCTGCGGTAGCATTGAGGGCAATTTGCACAATGGCTGCATCGGTTAAAGAAAGGGTTTTAGGCAACTTCTCGAGTAAGCTCATATAGAATTTGGCGTGCGCGATATTAAATTCCATCCTCGATAAGGCATCAGGAATTAATGATTTTGCTTTATAAGCCGTCAGAAATTCTATCTCGGAACCTAACGATACGCCTAATACACCATACGAATCGTTATATTTCCATTGCCAATCCTTTTGCGGCATTAATAACATAACGTTTACCCAGTATTTGAACACTGGGACATAATAGTAGATATTTTATTCAATATCAAAATAAAAATAATAAAATATAAATTATTTAACAACAGCTTAGTAGATCTACTCTTTGATCTTAACTGCGATCTAAAGATCGTTTTAGATCGCAGTTATTTGAAAAGATCTTATTTTAGATCTCTATATTGATCTTAAGATCATTATTTTAATCGGTAAGCTTCTACAATTTCTTTAATTAACTTCGGACCTTGATAAATAAAACCCGAGTAAATCTGTACCATAGTCGCACCCGCATCGAATTTAGCTAAGGCATCCTCGGCACTATTAATACCACCTACACCAATGATCGGGATCTGCCCCTTTAAACACATAGCTAACTGCTTGATCACTTTAGTCGACAGCTCAGTCAAAGGTTTGCCGCTTAAACCACCGCTTTCATTAGCATTAGCAAGACCACTAACACCATCGCGCGTTAAGGTAGTATTAGTCGCAATTGCGCCGTCAAATTTGTTTTTAATCAAAGCCTGCGCAATATTCTCAATTTCTTCACTGGTTAAATCAGGAGCAATTTTAAGCGCGATGGGCACGTACTTTTTATGTTTTTCAGCAAGCTCAAGTTGCTTAGTTTTAATTGCGCTCAATAATTCATCTAATAGATCGCCATATTGCAGCGATCGTAATCCTGGGGTGTTAGGTGATGAAATATTCACCGCAATATACGCCGCATGGGGGTAAACTTTATCCATGCAGATCAAATAATCATCCTTACCCTGCTCTACTGGCGTGTCTTTATTTTTACCAATATTGACGCCGACCATAATATTAGTCTTCTTGGCGAGCAAGTTTTTGACTAAGTTATCGACACCTTTATTATTAAAACCCATGCGATTGATGATCGCTTTAGCGGGCTTTAATCTAAATAAGCGGGGCAAATCATTACCGGGTTGTGGTCTTGGGGTAACAGTCCCCACTTCGACATGGCCAAACCCCATCGCATGAAAGGCATCAATCGATTCGCCATCCTTGTCCATACCCGCCGCTAAGCCAACAGGATTTGGAAAGGTCAGCCCCATAAAGTTCACGGGGGCGGGGGCTATCGTTTGTCCATACAGACACGTTAATGGACTATTGGCAGTCATTTTTAAACTACCTATAGCAAGATTGTGAGCTCGCTCAGGATCCATCTGAAACATGACTTTCTGTGCGATTTTATAAAACATGTACTTTCCTCGACCTAAAAAAAGCCCCGGCGATCGCCAGGGCTTCTGATTGTTATAAAAGTTTACTTTTGGCCTTCGCAGTGAAGGATCAGAAGATTAAGTTCACGTAGGGCGACAGAGAACTTAGCAAACTCATGGCTTTGCGACGTTTTGAAGTCAGCTAACATGTGGAACCATCTTTCCAATAAGCCTTGATTAATCTCAATCCACTGAGAAATCACGCTTTCGGCATCACAGGTTTCACTGCAGGTTCTTAGCACCACTGAACTTAATGCACGTTGTTGCCAATCCAACTCTTCCCTAAAGGCGGCACGAGCCAGTGCCTGCCAATGGTTCGCCACAGGTTGGGCGCTGATCTGTTCTAAGAACCAGTGCAGCTCAACACGGGCGCCGAGTTTGAAGTAAGTCTCGGCAACTAATGCCACAGTCTTATCTTCTGCTTGGGCAATTTGTGCTATGTCTAAGGCTGAGAACAAGGTACTCATATTAGCCACAACGGTCGCAACATCCTGCGGTACACTCTCTCTGACCAAGGCATTGATCTCAGATTGGATACCTTTAGCTTCTTCTTCTACTAGGTATAAATGAACATTCGCTTTGATCTGTTCAAATACCGGTTTGAAGAAGGCAACCGTCTGCTCGATGCTCCAAGTACGGTTACGGTGACGCAGGAACCAGCGACACGCACGGCGCATATTGCGACGTAACTGGTGCAACATCTCACCTTGAACCACAGCAGGTACGATACCGTTTAAGTCAGTGATCGATTTAGTTAATTCAGCTAAACCAAATACTTCGCGAGCCATAGTGTAACAAATCGCCGCATCGGCAACTGAGGCACCAGTCTCATCTTGCATACGTTGAACGAAGTTCAAGCCCATATCGTTAACGAGTTCATTGGCGAGTGAGGTCGCAATGATTTCGCCACGCAGTGGGTGAGTCGCCATTCTCTCGCTGTATTTTTCCTGAAGTTTTTTCGGGAAATAGGCGATAAGCAGTTGGCTTAATAGTGCATCTTCAGTGATTTCTGGCGTCACTAACTGCTCTTTCAGCACCATTTTCGCATAGGCAACCAGTACCGATAGCTCTGGGCGTGTTAATGCACGACCACTGGCTAAACGTTCCGCTAGCTCGTCGTCAGAGGGTAAAAACTCTAAGGCTCTGTCTAACTTGCCTTCTTTTTCAAGATACTGGATAAAGCGGATCTGCTCTTTTAACTGCTCAGCACCGCGTACTTGGGTCACGGAGATAGTACGGGTTTGATCTTTACAGTCCTGCAGTACGATTTGGCCGACTTCTTCGGTCATTTCTTCCAGTAAACGGTTACGCTGCTTAAGCGTCAGTTCACCTTCAGTCACCATAGCGTTCAGCAAAATCTTGATGTTCACTTCGTTGTCTGAACAGTCCACACCACCGACGTTATCCACGAAGTCTGTGTTGATGCGGCCGCCGTTAGACGCATATTCGATACGACCTAACTGAGTACAACCTAAGTTACCGCCCTCGCCGACTATCTTAGCGCGCAGTTCGCCACCGTTGACCCGTAGAGCATCGTTAGCACGGTCGCCGACTTCGGCATGGGTCTCACGGGCTGACTTAACATACGTACCGATACCGCCGTTCCAGATCAGATCCACTGGCATTTTCAGCAGCTCTTTCATCAGCTCAGTTGGGGTCATAGAGGTTTTCTCTGTGGCCAACATTTGCTTCATTTCTGCCGATAATGGGATTGATTTGGATGAACGTAGGAAGATACCGCCACCCTTAGAAATCAACTTGCTGTTGTAATCTTCCCAGCTTGAACGTGGCAGAGCGAATAAACGCGCCCGTTCATCATAACTTAATGCCGTATCTGGATTCGGATCGATAAAGATATGCATGTGGTTAAAGGCTGCAACCAGTTTAGTGTGCTCAGACAACAACATACCGTTACCGAATACGTCGCCCGCCATGTCACCTATACCTAAACAGGTAAAGTCTGTGGTTTGGCAATCGATACCGACTTCGCGGAAATGACGCTTAACCGATTCCCAGCCACCTTTGGCCGTGATACCCATTTTCTTATGGTCATAACCGTTACTGCCACCCGATGCGAATGCATCACCCAGCCAGAAACGGTATTCGAGGGAAATCGAGTTCGCAATGTCGGAGAATGTCGCTGTACCTTTATCGGCTGCTACCACTAAATAGGGGTCATCTTCATCGTGACGCACTACATCCACTGGATGGACGATTTCACCGTTCAAAATGTTGTCGGTAATATCGAGCAATGCGCGGATAAAGATGCGGTAGCATTCTTGACCTTCGGTGAAGAACGCTTCGCGGCCACCTTCGGTTGGCAGTTGTTTACAAACGAAACCACCTTTAGCACCCACAGGCACGATTACGGTGTTCTTCACTTGCTGTGCTTTTACCAGACCTAAGACTTCGGTACGGAAGTCTTCACGGCGATCTGACCAACGCAGACCACCACGGGCGACTTTACCGTAGCGTAAATGCACACCTTCAACCCGTGGCGAATAGACGAATATTTCGAATTTCGGCAGTGGGCGTGGCATTTCAGGGATCAGTGAAGGCATGAATTTAAACGAGATATAACTCTTAGATTCGCCCTTAGCATCCTGTTGGTAGAAGTTGGTACGCAGCGTCGCGTTAATCAGGTCTAAATAACGGCGAATAATACGGTCATCATCTAGGCTAGATACTTCGTCTAACCGTAAATTGATCTGCTCCATAAACTTGCCCAGCGTGCGGGTCTTCAGTTTTGGATTGAACTTACGGATAAACATCTTCACCAACAAATCGGCGATTTGTGGGTAACGACCGAAGGTTTCTTCGATATAGGCTTGGCTGAAGGTCGCATCGATTTGACGCATGTACTTAGCGTAGGCGCGCAGTACCGACACTTCGCGGCCAGTTAAGCCAGATGCCAGAATGATGCGGTTAAAACCGTCATCTTCTAATTTCTTTTGCCACACTTGCGACAGTGCAGTTTGGAACCTGTCTTGGCTGTCGGCGATATTGTCCGTGTTGACAACTTTAACCGTCATCAAGAAGTCTAAGATCCAGAAGGTTGAACCGTCCGTCGTCGTGACTTCATAAGGACGCTCGTTGATCACGCGCAGACCAAAGTTTTCCAGCATTGGTAGCACGTCAGAAAGATGAATAGGCTCATCTTTATGGAACAGTTTTAAACGCACTTTATTGTCGTTCAGCGCCGCTTCCTGCGGTTGATAGAACAACATACCTAGCTTATGTTCATCATCCAACGCTTCGAGTTGTTGCATATCGACAACGGCAGAGCTTGGCAATACGTCTTCTTTATAGCTCTGTTCGAAGGCGTTCGCGTAACGCTTCATCAGATGAGTACCGGCTTCTTCACCTAAGGCATTGTTTAGCGCGGTGCTTAACTTATCTTCCCAAGAACGTGCCGCTTCAATTAAGTTATTCTCTATGGCAGCCACATCTACATCCATATTATTGTTATCAACTTTGACAATGTAGTGAGTACGGGCAAGCGTCGACTCGGAGAAATAAGTCGTAAACTCTACATCTTCTTTGCTGTTGAAATGCTGGGCCAGAATACGCTGGGTATCTTGGCGAAGTTTAGTGTTGTAACGATCTTTAGATACATAAACTAAACAGGATAAGAAACGACCAAAACCATCTTTGCGAACAAAGAGTTTTAGCTTATCCCTATCTTGCATTTCTAACACACCGTGGGCTGTATGCGCTAAATCATCAACATTGGCTTGGATTAGCTCGTCACGGGGTAAATTCTCAAGAATATTTAGCAGGGCTTTATAGTCGTGGGAACGTGGCGTTAAGCCTGAACGATCGAGCACCCGCTGCACTTTTTCGTTCAGCAGTGGGATCTCACGTGGGCTACGGTTATACACGTTTGACGCATACAAACCGATAAATCTATCTTCACCCACCACATTGCCTTTCTTATCGAAACGCTTGATACCGATATAATCGACATAAGCTGGGCGATGTACGCGGCTCTTAGCACTGCTCTTTGTTAGGATCAGTAAGCTGTGATCTAAGGCTTCCTTACGGGCACTATCGGAGAAGCTCGATAACAACAACCCTTGCTCTGGCTGAGCTTTATGGTGCTTGTTCATTAAACCTAAACTAGAGGCAAGATTAGGCACTAGCTCGACATCACCTTCAACACGTTTCAAATCGTATTGGCGGTATCCCAGTAAGGTGAAATGATGATTATTCAAGTAAGTCAAGAAGTTAATCGCTTCGTCTAACTCTTGCTTCTCACCAGGGAACGGACGCTTTGGCAGGTCTTTAATGGTTTCGCCCAATTTAGCAGACATCGCTTCCCAGTCATTGACCGACGCGGCAACATCGGCGAGCACGGATTGAATTTCGCGCTCCAAAGCCTTGATATCGACTGTACTGCTTTGACGGTCGATTTCAATTAAGAAGACCGCAACTTGCTCAGTACTGTCTGGGTTCTGATTCAGATAAGTCACTTTAGTGACCTCTTCTGCTGAACGTTCGATCGCCAACGGAGTATGCAGCATCATATGAGCTGTAATACCCATACGATTCAGTGCCATACCAACTGAATCAACCAAGAATGGCATGTCAGGTTGGATAACTTCGATGATCGAATGGGTCGATTGCCAGCCGTGTTTTGACTGGCTTGGGTTAAATACTCTCAGGTGAGTTTGACCCTTAGGGGTCTTATTTAAGGCGTTCCATAAACTGAGAACGGCACCGTACAAATCGCTATCGTTACGCGCATTGAGGTCGTCTTTCGACATGTGGGCGTAAAGGCAGGTAGCGAACTGTTCAACTTGCTTGGCTTGTGAATTAGGGACTTTAGCGTGAATTAAACTGACTACATTTTCAAGTAGTACTGAAGGCATTGCATCTTTCAAGGCCATGTTGCTGTTTCCTTAAGCGTCTATGGCAGCGCTTTTTTTCATTATTGGATGCTTCGGCTTAACGATCGCAGAATATAAGTGTGATCTGGATCATCGCGCGAAGTTTATTACTAAATCCTCTGTATTTCGAGGAAAATTTTAGTGGTACATCCTGTGTTAATCCAGCAACAGCGTAAAGATGGCACAACAGTTGAACAAAAAATCAAAAAAACAGCTTTTGTATGCAAAACAAATGGGGAGCTATTACTCCCCATTGACTTTATTTACTTAGCCTTAGGCCAAAACACCGCCGCCAGTGCAGGCAGGATAATTATGGCGCCGAGCATATTTACCACAAACATGAAGGTGAGCAGGATCCCCATGTCCATTTGGAACTTGAGCGCCGAGAAAAACCAAGTGCTCACGCCAATGGCTAAGGTTAAGCCAGTGAAAATCACCGCACTGCCCCGCTCGACCAAGGCTTCGTAGTAGGCTTGCTGTACTGGCATACCATTCGAGAGCTTAGATGACATAGTCGATAGAATATAAATACCGTAATCCACACCTATGCCTACACCGAGTGCAATAACAGGTAAGGTACTGACAGCTAAGCCAATATCGAGCTGGGTCATCAAGGCCTGTGCCAGAGTAGAAACCACATACAACGGGATAATCACAGCAACCGTTGCCTTAAAGGACTTAAAGCTGATTAAGCAGAGTACAAACACGGCGCCATAGACGTATAACATCATAGGCAACTGCGCCTCGGCCACAGCTTCGTTGGTGGCCGCCATCACGCCCACAGGACCCGATGCCAGTTTAAACTGCAACTTTTCATTATCCATTTTCGCGGCGACGACTTTTACCTTAGCCACCACAGTTTCAATGGTTTCTGCCTTATGATCCTTCATAAACAGATACACTGGCATAACTGAACAATCGCCATTCAACAGCCCTGAAGTGGTAGGTATTTGGCCTATCGCCTGTACTAAACTTGCCGTCGTGCGTGGCAGCACCTCCCATCTTGGATTGCCTTCGTTAAAGCCTGCGTTCACTTTTTTAGCGACAGAAGCCAGACTCACAGTCGATTCAACTCCGGGGGTGTTACGTACTAGCCATTCAAACTCATCAATTTGCGTGAGCACATCATGGTAAGTACAAGCCTCGGGACTCGCTTCAACGATCACTGTCATCACATCGGTGGTGATAGAGAAGTGATCCGTAATGAAAAAGGTATCTAAGTTGTAACGTGAATCTTGGTGTAATGCCGGCGCGCCGCCCTGCAAATCACCGATTTTCATCTGATTAGCCTGTTGCAGACCGGCAAAATACAACACGACTGTTGCTGCAATCACCACTATTGCGTATTTAGGCGTGGCAAAACGTGCTAAGAAACGCCAAATCGCTTCAGTGCGAACTTCTTCAGCCGTCGGCTCTGCGGTTTTATTGACTTTGATTTCAGTAAAAGAAATCACCAAAGGCAAGAGGATAAGGTTAGTGAAAATAATGACCCCAACCCCGAGGGATGCCGAAATCGCCAGTTCGCGAATAATGCCGATATCGATAGATAACAGGGTAATAAAACCAACCGTATCAGACAGTAATGCCACTCCACCTGGCACTAATAGACTGCGGAATGCCGAAGCCGCCGCCGCTTTAGTGGCTTGTCCATCCAGCACACGGCGTCTTACCGCGTTGATCATTTGCACCCCGTGGCTCACCCCGATGGCGAACACTAAGAAAGGGACTAAAATCGACATGGGATCGAGACCAAAACCAATCACAGTCAATAAGCCGAGTTGCCACACCACAGCAATTAAACTGCACACTAAAGGTAAAACGGTGAGAATGATCGATTTAGAGAAGAGATACACCATGGCTGCGGTGATCAAAATGGCGATCACGAAAAACAACAATACGCCCTTTGCACCATCGGCCACATCCCCCGCCATCTTGGCGAAGCCTATGATGTGTATTTTAATCTTGTCGGTTTCGTACTTACCCCTAAGCTCTTTTTCCAGTTGTGCCGCAAAGGCAATCGTATCTAGTGGTTTACCCGTCTGAGGATCGAAGTCCATCAACTGAGCAGAGACCATAGCCGCACTGTAATCATTGGCGATTAAGCGCCCGACGATCCCCGCTTTCTCGATGTTATCCCGAACAGTATCCAGCCCAGTTTGTGTGGTTGAAAAATCAGCGGGGATCACTGGACCACCCGCGAAACCATCTTCCACCACCTCAGTAAAACGTGTCGAGGGTGAAAAGAGAGATTTCACCTGTGAGCGTTCTACACCAGGAATAAAAAACAGCTGGTCATGGACATTTTTTAAGGTATCAAAATAATTGGCATTGAAAATATTGCCGCTGGTGTCCTCAACCGCCACCATAATACTGTTAGCGCCACCAAAATCCTTTTGGTGCTTGAGGTAAGTTTGCATATAGCTATGATTAAGCGGAATATTTTTAATAAAAGCAGCATCCATTTTAAGCTGACTGGCTTGATAGCCCAAAAAAAATGTCAGCAACACAAAAATGCTCACGACCCATGCGCGATTGCGGAATAAAAATGACTCAAATCCGTTGACCAGTTTTTCTAACATCTTCTCGGCCCTGTTATTGTTGTTTTAAAGTTTTATGGCTTAAGAATAAACAGCCCTTGGCTGCCCGATAACCACACATTTCCTTGGTTATCCTTTGCAATTGAAACTAGGTTTTCCCCTTGGCGACGGGTCACTATGCTACTGCTATCATCCTGATTTAACTGGATGACAATCCCCGCATTACCGACTAAATACAAGGCATTATCCGAAACGGCCATCGCACTATTGATTGAAGATTGCACTGGCATCTCAATTTCGGTCCACTGTGCTAAACTGTGTTCGGCCTTAAACACATGCCCGCGCAACCCCATCACATACACCGCATCTTGGGTTTCAATGGCATTAAACATGGAACCATCATATTCGAAGGAGGTTCGGGTAAAACTGAGCCCCTTATCCTCTGACACGGCAACTAGCCCCAACTCCCCAACGAGTAAGAATCGGCCATCTTTAAGCGCCACTAAACGATTAAAGTGTGGCAACAGGGAGGCCCGCTCAGTTAAATATGCAGCCTGATCGCTGTCTTTAAGCTCAGCTAAATAGGAGACATCCTCCTCGGCCAGCAACTCTTGGTGGAACTCTTCAGTCCAAGTCGCACCACCGTCGTGGGTTCGATAAAACAAGCCATAGGCACCAATCGCCATGCCTTCCTGTTCATTTAAAAACAGCACATCGAGAAAAGGCTTTTCAATCTCCGAGGATTGCATCTGCAGTTTCCAAGTCTGACCGCCATCCTGTGTATGCACTATGGTCGCATCGTGACCCACTGCCCAACCGAGTTTTTCGTTGAGGAAAAACACTTTGGTTAATTGCACCGATGTCGGTGTCGGCACTTGCTGCCAGTGATCTTTAAGTACGAGTACATGGCCACGTTCACCAACGGCGACTAAGTATTGACCCGTATGGGCGATATCGAGCACCAAAGAGGAAGCAGCCAAGGGCTGAATTTGGGATGAAAGAGGCTCTGACACCACAGAATATGAGGGGAGGGAAAATAAACAACCGACACCTAACGCAGCAATACTATGAAGGATGCGAAACGACATACAAACTTCCTTAAACTAATGAGGGGCGCTAAGCGCCCCTTTTATTCGTGACGTATTTAACGGATACCTTCACGACGTAGTGCGTCGGGGGTAAAGTTCGCTTCACTCAGTTTGGCATCAAAGTTATACATACCACTCTGGTTGTCTAACCCCATGGCCAAATAGCGTCGAGATTGCAGATCATGGAACACTTCTAAGGTATCCCACTGGGCAGGGACTTCGTAGTAGTTCAGACCATGGGCAACCGCCACACGGTAGAGCTCATCACGGTTGTCGTATAAATCAGCAATCGACACTTGCCATGAGTCTTCGTCAAGATACATTACGCGGGTTTTGTAAATATGGCGCATGCCATCTTTGAGGGTCGCCTTCACTTCCCATACGCGGTGTTTTTCCCAACGCACATACTCAGGGTTAATATGACCAGGTTTCAAAATCTGATCATATTTCAGCTTGTCTGAATGTAATTTGTAGTCGTTGTACGGGATATAAATTTCTTTCTTACCGACTAACTCCCAGTTGTAACGTACTGGTGAGCCGTTAAACATATCGAAATCATCCGTGGTACGTAAACCGTCAGACACTGTACCCGGCGTGTCAAAAGCCACGTTCGGTGCCTTACGTACACGACGTTGCCCCGTGTTGTAGGTCCAGGCTTGGCGTGGCAATGCTTCTTGATCCATGGTTTCCTTCACAAGCAATGCCGTTCCCGCTAGACGTGCGGGTTGAGTCACCACTTGCTTAAAATAGAACAAGGTATTGCTGGCTTTTAACTGATCTAAAGTCATCTCAGGACGAGAGTACTCAAAACGAATTTCTTCGGCGGTTTCAACGAGTGTATAACTCCCATCGGCGGTCGGTGCAGCTTGGCTACGAGACGTCTCAACGTCCACACCACGGAAACGTAAAATATGGTTCCAAATGGCCTCTAAACCATTAGCAGGCAGTGGAAATGGAATACCAATAGAAGCACCAGCAATACCATTACCTTGAGCGACTAATTCCGCACGGGTGGCATTAGCTTTAGTCGCATCGTAGACAAATTGTGGCACAGAGGCGCTGCGGCGCGTCTTATACACATTCATCTTGTAGCTTTCTGGGTAAAGCTCAAATAATTTCATCTGACCCGGAGTCAAAAAGTCCTTATATTGAGCCTTGTTAGCATTAGTAATGGTAAATTCGATCTTATCCTCGGGGAAAGGATCAGGGTGATGCATCCCCTTGGTATAACCCGCTACAGGCTTAGTGATCCCACCATCCCATGCAGGAATAGAGCCGTCAGCATTCCCCGCTTTTTCAGCCCCTAATGGGGTAAATTCGCTGCCAAGTTTAGCCGCATCAGCCTCTGACACCTTAGCCATAGCGACTGGCGCTACGAGTGCTAACATCACTGCACTCGCCAATATCGTCAGTTTCTTCATTGTTTTAGTCCTTTTAGATCGAATACTTGATATTGAATGAAACATAATCACGATCTGCCATCGCATTTGTCGTACCGACTCCGCCAAAGAAATTGTTGTAGGAGATATCTGCACCCCAACGGTTTTGGTAATCGAAGTTCACCCCTAGCGCGACAGATTTACGTCCCTCAGTGAACAGGAACATAGGATCCGGTGTAATACCGTCAACATCGTGGGAGAAAATCACCCGTGGAGACATGTTCACACCCGCAAACAGGTTGTTAAAATCGGCTTTTGCCACTAAACGGTAACCCCAAGCAAAATCCGTTGGGAACGGGTTAGTCTCAGGACCATTATGCAGTGCTTGAATGATCCCCGGCATATCTGGATTGCCACCGGAACGCGCAGTACCTGGACCATTTAAACGCAGTTCATCAAAACCAGGCATATCATGGATCCACACCCCACCGACTTCAGCCAACATAGTTAAGTTATCTAAACCTAAGGTTGGACCAAATAAATGGGTGAAAGTCATCTGTGCCTGTGTGGTATCTAGACGGATAAAACCATCCACGGTCTCGCCCGGTTGAACCCCATCAATCTGCGAAATACCATCGAGATCGGGACGAATACCCGCATTGGCTAACTGTTGTGGCATACCGGCGAACAGCAATTCAACGTCATCGATTTGCAATGGTTCATCTTGACGATGGGCAATTTCCCCCGCCACAGAAGTATCACCCACTAAGGTATTAAAGCTAAAGCCATAGAGTTTAATATCTTCTGGATAGACGATTTGCGCCTTAGAGAAACTCTTTAAACTCAGCAACAATTCACGATTGATATCACCCGCATTTTGGCCAACGGTCGCCAGATCCGATAGAAGCGCGCCCGTGCTAAAATCCGCCGCTGTTCCACTAATAAGTGGACGACGGCTATGGTAATTCATGAAATAAACACCAAATTCGGTTTCACCTAACTCTGGCGCGTAATATCCCAGTTTAATACCGTATTGGCCATCATTGCTTGGTTCTTCTTCATCCTGTACTAGCGTCACTTTCGTTGGGTAGGCTAAAGCCATAGAAACCAATTGCTGTGTCGGAATAGATTGTCCGCTGGCGATCATCCCCGCTAAACGCTCATATTCTTGCATCACAAAGTCTAAGTTGATGTCTGGGTTAGCGTTAAAACCCAGCTGCGCATTCTGGTTATAACCACCAAAACCTGCAAAATCGTTCGTCGCAAAAATAGAGCCAGGTGTAGGTACCCAAATCGGCTCCCAATCATATTGATAGAAAGCTTCTACCGATAACGACTCTGTGATCCCAAGGGATGCCCACACCATGCCCTGGGGTCTAAAGGCTTCTTTTAACTCGGCACCGGGCGCGTTAAGAATATTCAAATCCACTGCGTTGATTTCACTGAGCCCGTGGGCAATGAGGGTACTTTCACCCCAAGAAACCACTTGATTACCAACACGAATCGATAATGGATTAGCCCCATCATTAAGATCGAAATTGGCATAGACAAAGGCATCTAGCAAACGGATATCTTTACATTGCACTTCTGAGGCGCGGCTATCTTCACAAGGATCAAATTCTTTACCCGTTATCGGATCATTGTAGTCATAACTGCCATCATTCAGTTTACGATCATAAAAATACATACCACGGGCAAATAAACCGTAGTTTTTGTATTTTAATGAGAGTTCATGCAACCCTTTGATAATTTCAGAGGTGGTATCACCTTGGGAATAAAGCAAATTACTTAAATCGTTATTGCTAGAATAGGAGCCAGGTTGGGCCCAAATTTCTGCCGATGTGTATTTTGTATTGCCAAAGGCAGTATAGTTAGACCAATCAAACTGAGGTTGGTTAACTTTACCAATCTGACCTTCCCAATCTCGCTCTCCAACACGCCAGCTCGCACCAGCCGTCCAAGTTGAGTCAAATGTGCCTTCAACCTCACCCCAATCAAATGAGACCGCATTTACGTTCGACACGACCAATAAACTCAATGCCGACGCCACCCCCAAAGCAAGCGCCGACTTGTTAAAACTATTTTTAACAATTTTCATTTTAGCTCTCCGTACCCTGCTGGATTCTTTTGTTTTAGGAATTACAACCAACATCTTGTTAGCTCACAGGTAACATCATTGTTACAGCAATTAATCCCCATGAGCAAGGCACAGTTAGAGAAAATTTTCTAAAGAATTAAGCACGTAGACACATTTATGTCATGGGCAACACAGAAGATATTTAAATTAGAAAAGGACAAGATAGAATGTGATGATGAAAACAGAACAAAAAATCATATATTTCATTAACATAATAATAAAGAAAACATCATTCTTTAAAATGAGTAATCAGCCGACCGTTTAAAGTAATTACTCTAATAAAAAATAACCTAATTGTCCCTAAACACGATTTAATGAAACAAATTGCCCCTTATCATCAATAACTAACTTGAAATGGCCATGAATGCCATTTTCAGTTAAAAAACCTCTGAAATGTCGACCGTTGATCCACAGTATTCGTCCTCGACTTTCGCGCACTTCCACCTTATCGGCAAGCCCCTGATAATAGGGTAAAAAGTCTTGATAACTAATTGTAAGTTTAAAATAAAATTCCATGAATGTTGAGGCGGCAAATACTGCCGCCCTCCTTCATCAAGTCTTAGTTAGCCAAGGCTTTTGAGACTTTTTCATACATATCTTTCGATAATTCCGGCAAGGCTAACAGTTGTCCCAAGCATGCCCTGATTTGCGATTGTCGCGCCTTATCAAACTTCCCAAATTGGATCAAAGGAGTCACCATACGCGCGGCGACCTGCGGATTAAGTTTATTCAAGGTAATGAGGCACTCAGTTAAGAAGGCATAACCTTTACCATCGGCACGGTGAAATTGATAAATATTGCCCGCAGCAAAACTGCCAATTAACGCGCGTACCCGGTTAGGATTGCTCATGCTAAAGCTGCCATGTTGCTGCAATTGTCGCAGGGTATCAATCACCCCATCGGCATTACGTGTCGCCTGCAGCATAAACCATTTATCCATCACTAATGGCGTATCGTGCCAACGCTGCTCAAATGCCAACATTAAGTCATGGCGACAGGATAAATCACCCACATTAGCGGCCATTAATGCCCCTAGGGAATCGGTCATATTATTCGCCTGTTCAAACTGGCTTACCACAAAATCTTCCGCCTCAGCGGATACGCGGCTTATCCAATTTAGACACTGATTCTTAAGGACACGGGCCTGCGTACTTTCCACCGCCACTAGCATACGGTACAAGGCTATCAACTCATCTTCGCAATATGAAGCAAGTTCAGTTAATACAAACTCTCGGGCTAATGCTAAAGCGTCCAAATCGACACTTTCTGCCTGCTCAATTAAGGCTGAGGCCGTCGGTATTGCTAATATTTCAGCAATTAAGGCAGGGTCAAGCTCAGGATCAAGCAACACTCCCTTAAAGCTATCTCGCACTCTCTCATCGAGTGTCATCGTTTGTTGTTGCTGTAAATGGGCCACATTTTGCCATATGGCTTGGCTGACAAGCACCACCGAGGCTTCCCAACGGGCGACTTCACTCGTTGCAAAGCGCATTAAGTGAACCAGTTGATCAACCTCAAAGTTGTAGTGCAGTTTTACTGGCGCAGAGAAATCTTGTAGTAAAGAAATAACCGGTTTATGGGTTAATCCTTCAAAGCTAAATACTTGTTCAGTTTGGGTAAAATCGAGCACTTCATTCACTGAAGATTGGCCATTTGCATCTAAGAGTTCGATGCTGAATGGAATATGTAACGGCAATGTACAGTTCGCTAAACTTTGTTTGAGGGTCAACTGATAGACGCCCGTTTGCGCATCAAAACTGTCCATCACGGCCACTGCTGGAGTACCCGCTTGGCTATACCATAAACGGAATTGAGTTAAATCGACACCGCTGGCATCCTCCATCGCCGCCACAAAATCATCGCAGGTCACAGCTTGGCCATCATGACGTTTAAAATACAGTTTCATGCCCGCCTGAAACTTGGCTTCACCAAGCAGAGTGTGCATCATGCGAATGACTTCGGCGCCCTTGTTATACACTGTCACCGTATAAAAATTATTCATCTCAATCACAGATTCTGGGCGGATCGGATGGGACATTGGCCCAGAATCCTCAGCAAATTGCTGATTCTTGATCACTTTAATTGCATGAATCCGATTCACTGCTCGCGAGCCTAAATCCGAACTAAATTCCTGATCGCGGAAAACCGTTAATCCTTCTTTCAGACTTAACTGAAACCAATCACGGCAAGTCACACGGTTACCAGTCCAGTTGTGGAAATACTCATGGCCCACTACAGACTCAATACCGTGATAATCCTCATCGGTAGCCGTTAAGGTATCTGCGAGTACATATTTAGTATTGAAAATATTTAGGCCTTTGTTTTCCATCGCCCCCATATTGAAGAAATCGACGGCAACTATCATATAAATATCGAGGTCATACTCGAGATCAAATCGAGACTCATCCCAAGCCATGGATTTTTTAAGGGATGCCATCGCGTGTGTTGCTTTGTGTAAATTACCTTTATCGACAAAAACTTGTAATAATACTTTACGGTCACTACGGGTAATAAATTCATCTTCTAACAGATCAAAATCCCCCGCCACTAAGGCGAACAAATAGGCGGGTTTTGGGAAAGGATCCTGCCAGCAAACATAGTGACGACCTTCGGGTAATTGACCCTGTTCGATCAAGTTGCCATTACTCAATAAATACGGAAATGCCGCCCTATCGGCCTCAATACGCACAGTATATTTTGCCAATACATCGGGACGATCGAGGAAATAGGTAATTCGTCTAAAACCCTCAGCCTCACATTGAGTGCAATAGGCGCCATCGGACATATATAAACCTTCAAGGCTTGAGTTAGCCTCTGGGTCGAGTTGGGTCTCTATGGTCAATTCAAATTCATCAAGGTTTGTCTCAAGCAGGAGCTGACCTTGGCTAACTTGATAAGGCACAGTTTCACCATTGATGGAAACGGCAAGCAAGATTAAATCATCACCATCGAGTATGAGTGGCAATACATGGGATGAAGTGCGCTTGATCTTACTTACGGCCTTTACACGGGTATCTTTACCCGCCAAATCGAAGGCTAAATCGATGGTTTCTATTGTAAAATGAGGCGCTTGATAATCTTTTAAGTATTTTGCTTGAGCTTGTGTCATTTCGAACCCTTTAACATTGATCTAAATAAGAAAAAACGCGCCATAAGCGCGTTTTTAAATGGGATAAATCGAGCCAATTATCGCCTATCGTGCGTTAGTTTTGGCCAGCTTTTTAGCATCGACCATATCTAAGGTGATATAAGCAGTTTCATCTAAAAATGCATCCGGTAATTCGGCTTCGTCTTTAATGTCTTCCATTGATTTAACGGCTGCTAAACCATTTGCCACACGACGTTCATTGGTTCTATCGAGCACTTTCTTCTCATCGGCTTCACGGGAGGCAATACGCTCACTTTCAACCAGAGAAACCGTCTTCTCTTTATGGTGTTCTTTAAAGTCTGCAATATCTTGATTGATATAAGCAAACTCTACACTGTTTTTGATACGGTTCAGGTGCTTGGCCTCAAGGCTAGTCACTAACTCAGGAGTAACATCATTGAGTGTGCCATATTGCGCCATCGGTACTTTATCCCAAGGCAAGGCATTCTTTTCTTCTGCTTCACCGTACTCACCTGGCTCTAAGGCACTTGGGTAAGCAATATTTGGTGTCACACCTTTAAGTTGAGTGCTGCCGCCATTGATCCGATAGAACTTTTGAATCGTGTATTGCACATGGCCGATTGGTTTCTCATACATATCATAGATACGACCAAGGCTCTTATGCTGTTGCACTGTGCCTTTACCAAAGCTTGATTCACCGACAATTAAAGCACGGTCATAATCTTGCAATGCAGCGGCAAAAATCTCAGAGGCTGAAGCGCTATAGCGGTCAACCATAACCGTCAAGGGACCTGAATAGTTTGTTTTACCATCATTATCACGGTGTGCAGAAACGCGTCCATCGGCATCACGAATTTGCACCACTGGGCCCATGTCGATAAAGAGGCCCGTCAGCAATACAGCTTCGGTTAAGGCGCCGCCACCATTACCACGTAGATCGATCACTATGCCTTCGACTTTGGCTTCGTTAAGTTTGGCGAGTTCTTTTTCCACATCCTGCGACAAATTCATGTAGAAACCAGGAATTTGGATCACACCGACTTTGCGATTAGCGTACTCGCCGTCTTTAGGTTCAATCACCTTAGATGTTGCGGCACGATCTTCTAACCGAATTTTGTCACGCACTAAGGTGACATTGAAGGGTTTGGCATTTGAACCGCCCTTCTTTGGTAGAATTTGCAAAACGACCTTGCTGCCCTTAGGCCCTTTGATCAGATCGACCACATCGTCTAGGCGCCAGCCGATCACATCGACAATCTCGCCACCTTCTTGGCCCACACCGACAATCTTATCCTCAGGAGAGAGCTTTTCACTACCTGCGGCAGGGCCGCCAGCGATTAAACTCTTGATCACAGTGTAATCATCTTCGAGTTGCAGCTGAGCACCAATCCCCTCGAGGCTCAAGTTCATTTCCATTTGGAAACGCTCGGCATTACGTGGAGAAAGATAACTAGTATGTGGCTCAATGCTACGGGAGAAGGCATTCATCACGCCTTGGAATACGTCTTCACTATTGGTTTGAGTCAAACGTTTGATGGCGTTGTTATAACGCTTTTGCAGAATATCAACGATTTCAGGCCATTTCTTGCCCGTCAACTTGAGGTTAAGCGCATCGTACTTAACACGTTGACGCCATAATTCGTTAATTTCAGCTTGATCCTTTGGCCAGGCAGTGTCCTCTCGGTCGTATTCATAGGCATCACCTGGCACAGAGAAGTCTATCTCTTGATCCAGCAGAGACAAGGCATAAACAAAACCTTCATAGCGACGTTTCTGCACCACATCAAACATCTTATATGCGGGTTCAAGCTCGCCTGAAGTCAGCATATCGTCGAATTGATTGATGTAGGGTTTAAAACCGTCGACATCCGCTTGTGTTAACACATTGCGGCGATAGTCTAACTGCTGCAGATAACGGTCAAAAATTTGCGCAGAAAAGGCATCATCAAGATTAAATCTATGGTAATGCGAACGAGTGTATAAGTCCGTCACTCTTTTGCTGGCAACCTTATGTTGCGCTTCCTGCTGGAGAGTGGGTAACTCGCTGATTTGAATCGAGGGTGGTACAGCCCAAGCCGAGAATCCAACAAAAACAGTGGCGATTGAGGTAGCCAAAGTGAGTTTTCGCATCAACAAGTTACTCCATTTAAATAAATGATTACAGCAGGATATGTTCCGCTTTCACTTTTATGGTTAGGCCACTATCTAGCTGAACATGAATATCCTCTTTGTTAATATCAGTGATCACACCGGCTACGGGTGTCATACCTAACTTAACATTGACGCGTTGTTTCTTCGTCAAGTCCGTGAGTTGCGCTTGGACTAAATTAACCACAGGAGCCGCTTTGGGAGCGGGTTTAGCGGGACGCTCAGTCTTAGGGCGCGGAGGAACGGCAACTTTTTTGGGAGCTCGTTTGGCTGGCACTTTCGCTGGACTAGGCGCCTGTGCGGCACGTTTTGCCTTCGCTTTATCCTGACTTTCTTTCAACATAGCTTGAGCGTGATCTATATGCTCTTGTTCTAACTCGCCGCAAGGCTCGCCATCAAGATCCACGCGCTGCGCACCTGCTTTCACAGACTTCAGGTAACGCCAGCTGCTTGTATAACGTCTTAAGGCCACTCGCAGTTGAGTTTTACTGACTTTAGAATCATCAGCCAACCTTTCAGCCAAATCTTGAAACAATCCGATTTTTAATGGCTTAGTTTCACCTTCAGCAATAAAGCACAAAGGAAATGTTTCATACAAATACGCCAAAATTGCATTGGTGTCGGTCAACTTATCTGTTGATTCCATCATTACTTCCACAGTCAAAAAGGGACATCGAATTCGAGGCGATATAAATCAGCTTCTTACGTGTCGTTTATCTTGGTTAAGCTCACTATCGAGCCAAGGTACAAATTAGCATTCTCGCCGCATTTACTAAAGTTAAAAAACATAACTTAACAATTTTTTACGACTTAACATATCAAGCTTATTGATGACATGGCCGCCAGCGTAAAGCTTAATCGGTGCAAGCGCATATTATAAGGCGCACGCTACCGATTGCGACCATGAATTATGCGTTATTGTACGCAAATTAATCAAATAGGCAGCTTTCGAAGCTTTTAACCAATAATTCCAGCCCCTTTTGGTCTTCTTCATCGAATCTGTTGAAGACGGGGCTGTCAATATCGAGCACAGCAATCACCTTACCTTGGCTTCTAACTGGCACAACGATTTCTGAATTACTGGCTGAATCACAGGCAATATGACCATCGAACTGATGCACATCGGCGACGCGCTGAGTCTGATTGGTCTGTGCGGCAGTACCACACACGCCCTTACCCATTGGAATACGAGTACAAGCCACTTTCCCTTGGAAAGGGCCTAAAACGAGCTGCTCACCGCGCATCACATAAAACCCAACCCAATTGAGTTCGGTAAGATTGTCATTGAGTAAGGCAGAAAAATTAGCCATTGCCGCCACGAAATCATCTTCCCCTTCTAATAGGGCAAGAGTTTGGCGATTTAATGACTCGTAAAATTTAGATTTCATCACATTTCCTAACCACTTTATTCGGCAGCTTCCGCCTTTTTGGTCACTTTCTTGGCTGCGGTTTGATTTGTTGGCGTACTATTAACCTGAACCACGCCTTTAAGCAAGTTCGTCAGCTCATCTTTATTGTTAGCAAAATAGAATGCGAGTCGTTCGCTCAGACTTTCATCAATACCTAATTCTGCTTTTTGAATGAAAGGGATCAAGTTATCGGCGATATCGAGCATCTTATCGTAGGCATCAGCCTCCTTTTTCGATGTGAATGTCATCTTTTCAACCCCTTCTCTTACCACGACAAACTGTGTAATAACTGCCATGACTGCCCTCGCACTGTTTTTATATACAGTGCGCAGAATGACATAGATTGAACTTGTGATGCAAGTGTTCTGATTAATCTGATATTATTAGGCCGCTTTGGTTATAAGCTGAGTCTAAGTGTTTAATGTTTCGGTGTTAAACCTTAGTTCTTACTGGCTATTCACACATATGCAGCAATGTTGGGGCTAAGTTAATATTTTTATATGCATGAAAATACCGCAGAAAACTCTGTAATCCTCTGTCGTTCCTGCGACTTGGCTATTAGAAAAAGAGCCCTACCGTCTGGGGTTAGAGCCCTATGCCCGCGCTGTAGCACTGCCCTTTATGACACACCATACTGTTCAGTCAATGGTATGTTAGCTTTGTGTGTCACAGCATTGATATTTTATTTCCCTGCCAATTTTTTGCCCGTTTTAGAGATCCACTTCTTAGGTAGCATTCGCACTACAACGGTTTTCCAAGGCGCATTTGCCGTATTTGACCAAGGCTATTGGGTTGTAGGGTTGGCCGTGCTCGCCGCGGCAGTTATCGGCCCAGGTTTGCTTATCCTGTCCATACTTGCACAAATTTTGATTGTAAAATGGGGACTTTCAGTTGCCTTTTGGCGCCGTGGTTTAAAGCAGTTATTGAAGCTGCAAGGGCTGCTTTCCCAATTAACTATGCTGGAAATCTACGTCATCAGTTTCTTAGTTTCGTCGTTCCAACTCTCCGATTTTTCGGATATTTATTTTGGAATGGGCACATTTTGCTTCACAATGCTATTTCTCGTGACCCTATTTTTACAACGGGAGTACGATCTCGAGCATATGTGGACGCTATTGGATGGTCATCGTTAGTATGAAACCACAAGGAATCGACTTAGGTCTATGTTTATGTCGCGTTTGCCGACAACTCAACACGAGCGATCGCACCCATTGTCGACGTTGTGAGTCCGCACTGCAGCTCCGTGATTATGGCAGTTTGCAAAAAAGCTGGGCCTTGCTCATCACTGCCGCTATTTTATTGATCCCTGCTAACCTATACCCTATTACAATGCTGACTAATCAGGGGCAAGTGCGTCACGACACTATATTTTCCGGTATCGTCCATTTAGTGCATTCCGACATGCTACCCATTGCCATTATCGTATTTATTGCCAGCATTTTAGTGCCTTGGGTTAAAATAATCGGGCTTGCCACTTACCTGTGCGCGATCAGTTTTAATCTGCCGATTTCAAAAAAGAAGTTAATGGTGGGATTTCATGTGATCGAGTGGATAGGCCGTTGGTCTATGCTCGATTTATTTGTTATTTCACTTACAGTTGCCTTAGTCAATATGGGGCAATTGCTCGATGCCAAACCCGCGCCCGCGGCAACGGCATTTGCATTGGTTATTTTGCTGACTCAGCTTGCCGCAAAAGTGTTAGACACTCGTTTACTCTGGGATCGATTGGAACCTCAAGATGACACAAATTGAATCGCCAAAAGTTGTGAAGAAAAAGCTCTTTTCCCCTATTTGGCTGCTTCCCATTGTCGCGCTCGCCCTCGGCGCATGGTTGGGGATAAAGAGCATAAAAGAATCGGGCATTGAAATTCAGATCCATTTCCCGAGTGCAACAGGGATCGATGTGGGTAAAACCCTAGTCAAATACCAAGGCCTTACCGTCGGTAAGGTAAAAGACATTGGTATCGACGAGGATCTTAAGGGCGTAAACGTAAAAGTCATGATGGACTATCGCGCTAAGCCTTTCTTAAATAAAGAAACGTTATTTTGGTTAGTTACCCCCAAAGCCAGTATCACCGGCGTTGAAGGCCTAGATGCGTTGTTTTCGGGTAACTACATTGCCATTCAACCTGGTAAAGGTAACACCACGGCTTTCTTTGAGGCAGAGCGGCAACCACCACCCATGCAGGTAGGTTCAGAGGGCGTGATGGTCGAATTAACCTCGGATAAGCTTGGATCCTTAGACGTGGGGTCGCCTATTTTCTTTCGCCAAATTCCCGTTGGAAGCGTTGCCAGCTACCGTTTAGATGGGAATGACAGCGTCATTATCAGTGCCTTTATTCAAGAGCAATACGCCCATTTAGTGAAGAAAAGCTCCCACTTTTGGAATGTCTCAGGCGTCAAAATTGATGCATCGCTGTCCGGGGTTAAAGTCAGCTCGGAGAGTCTAGCGTCAATTCTGGCTGGCGGTGTCAGCTTTAGTTCGGTCGATAAGGCTCCCGCAGCACAAAACGGTGACAGTTTTGCATTATTCGACTCAGAGATCAGTGCGTTAGGCGGGGTTGAAGTGAGCCTGACCATGGAACAAGGTAATGGGGTAAATAATGGCACTCAGATTGTTTACCGCGGTATTACCATTGGCAGTATTTTGAGTAAACAGCTCACGGAAAATGGTGTTGCCGCAACCGCTAAATTCGAACCTCAATATGCCCATTTATTAACCAGTGATGGCATGTTTTGGCTTGAGGGTGCCGATATATCCCTCTCCGGGATCAAGAACCCAGAACGTTTACTCACGGGCAGTGTGATTAACTTTCTTCCGGGCACCAGTGCTAACACCACATTACCAGAGAGTTTTGCCCTGCAATCAAGTGCACCGGATTTAATGCAATCTAAAAAGCGTCTCTTGACCTTGATATCACCTGAAAACATGGGCGTTACTGCGGGTGCCGAAGTACGTTATAAACAGCTTCCCATTGGTCATGTGCTGTCGGTTAACTTAACCCAGGACCTATCTGCGGTGGAATATCGGCTCGAGCTGCAGCCCGAGTTTGCCAGTTTAGTTCGCAGTGACAGTTATTTTGTCCCCGAGTCGGCCCTGAGTATCGATGCCTCCCTCGAAGGTGTCTCTGTTAAAACAAGGGATCTTGCCACCCTGACCAAAGGAGCGATTAGCCTTATCCCTGGCAGCAGTAAAACACCGCTCGTGGGTGATACTCGTCTTTCGCTCTTTAGTTCAGTTGAAGCGGCAAACGCATTTTTTGAGCGCCAACATCGTGTGTACCTAACGCTGATAAGTCAAGATGGTGCCGATGTGAGCCAAGGCTCACCGATTTACTATAAGAAAATGCAGATTGGGACGGTAGAATCCGTGAACTGGCAAAGTAAGAGTGAAGACTTTGCCATAAAACTGGCTATTGATAAGCAGTTCCAACCTCTGCTGCAAAAACCTAAGGTGTTTTGGCGTAACAGTGCCCTTGATATCAGTGCCAGTCTTGCAGGTATAGATGTTGCCATTGCCCCCTTGCAAGGTGCATTAAAAGGCAGTATCAGCTTAGGACTGCTTGATATACCCTCCACAGAGCCAAATGCTGCAACACTCAAGCTCTACGAGAATCAACAACTCGCGTTAGCACAGGCACAGGCTATTCGTCTCACCCTGCCCGCCTCGGCTAAACTGGCTGCGAAGGCGGCGATTCGCTACCGAGGCCATCAAGTGGGTGAAGTCTCACAGGTTAAATTAAACAGAGATCTGAATACGTTAACCGCCACCGCCTACCTCTATGGTGAATATGCCGATCACTTCAGCCGTAGTGACTGTGAGTATTATGTCGTGGAGGCACAGATCTCCCTCGCGGGCATCAAAGCGCCAGAAACCTTAATCACAGGCCCCTATATTAGCGTTTTGCCGGGTAAAAATAGCCAAAAAGCAACTCAGTTTAATGCCAATATGGTTGAGAGCAGTTATGCCAATGTTCCAGAGGATGCACTTAAATTTACCTTAGAAGATACGAACTTAGGCTCGATGAAGATAGGCAGCCCCATATTCTTCCGTGGAATTCACATAGGTCAAATCGACAGTTATGGCCTATCAGCTCAAGGCAATAGCGTGTTGATGCAGGCCCATATTGAGCCGCAGTACCGCCATTTAGTGAACCAAAGTAGTCAGTTCTGGGATGCATCTGGCATTAAAGTGGATGTTGGCCTCTTTTCAGGTGCGCAAATCGAAACAGGGTCGCTGGAAACCTTACTCGCGGGCGGTATCAATGTGGCGACGAAGGACACGACTCAAGGGGATAATCATTTAGCGACGGGCACTGTATTTAGATTACAGCACAAAGCCGAAAACGAATGGCAGGAATGGGCGCCAGCCCAGTAATCTGCCCACACTTAACCCATTAACATCAGGCGCATTATGCGCCTGATGTTATATTCGGCGTCCCTCAAATCATCTAGCCATAAAACCAATAGCAAACGGCAATAGCAGCACTGATCCCCGCAAAATCCGCAGTTAAACCACAGGCTAAGGCGTGGCGGCCGTGGCGAATACCCACTGAGCCAAAATACACGGCGAGAACATAGAAAGTAGTCTCAGTGCTCCCCTGAAAAATCGCCGCTAATCGGCCCGCAAAAGAATCGACGCCGTGGTGATCCATGGTCTCTAACATCATGGCCCTTGCGCCTGAGCCACTAAACGGTTTCATCAACGCGGTCGGCATAGCATCGACAAAACGGGTATCGAAACCCAATAAACGCACACCGCTGGCAATGAGTTGCAGCAAATAATCCAAGGCACCGGATGCGCGCAGTAATCCAATCGCCAATAGCATGGCTAACAGATAGGGGATCAGCTGAATCGACTGTGCAAATCCCGCCTTGGCGCCTTCAATAAACTCATCATACACTGCAACTTTGCGGATACCTGCCACCAGCACAAAGGCAAATACGAGCAAGAGTAACACTCCATTACCCATGGCCGTCGATACAGTACCAATCGCCTCGGCACTTAAGGTCATCAGATAAAAGCCACTCGCCACTCCCCCTGAGAGCATCAGCGCGCCGTAACCGAGCACCACAGAGTTCAATAACGAAATTCGCTGCACTAACGCCACAACCAACAAACCCGCCACTGTCGAGGCCGAGGTTGCCAGTAAAATCGGCAGAAAAATATCCGCAGGCGCTGCTGCACCTTGCTGGGCACGGTAAAGGAATACCGTCACAGGCACTAAGGTCACGGAGGAAGTATTGAGTACTAAGAATAAGATTTGCGCATTGGTCGCCACGGTTTTCACTGGATTTAAACTCTGCAAATCATGCATCGCCCTTAAACCAAGCGGCGTGGCAGCATTATCTAAGCCAAAGATATTCGCGGTTAAATTCATCGTGATGCTGCCAAAGGCGGGATGGCCCTTGGGCACTTCTGGCATCAAGCGACGTAATAAGGGTTCAAACACAAAGGCGATGGCGCCGACAACGCCAGCCTTCTCGCCCACCTGCATCAATCCCATCCACAGGGAAAGCACGCCAATCAGTCCAAGGGAAATTTCGGCGGCAAGCTTAGCACTCGCAAACAATGCTGCGACCGAAGCCGACAGGACTTCTATGTGTCCATTAAACAGTTGCACCGCTATTGCCAGCAATGCCGTGAGAAAAAAAGCCAACCACACGCGATTCAGCACGCTAATCCCCTTATTTTTATTTGCTTTTATTCTATTAGCCCATGGCTACTGAGTGCTAGCGTTATGGCGACTCATTCCAATATTGCAGAAAACGTCAGTGCATAAATCTTAAATCACCATAGTGACTTGAGCACTTGGGATAAAATCTCAGACCCAATAAGGGATTATGATATACTCGCGCCAGTTGATACACAGTCTATTTTCCTATGGTTCAATGAAATCAATGGTTCAATTAAATCAAAATTTTATCGATACAATCACCCAGGAACTCCCCGCCCATTTATCCATGGACGAGTTTATTGCCGCTTGTGACAGGCCGCTTAGACGTTCAATTCGGGTCAATACCTTAAAAATCAGCAGCGATGACTTTAAGACCCTGATGCAACCTAAGGGCTGGACGTTCGATCCTATTCCTTGGTGTGCAGACGGATTTTGGATCAGCTACGACGAAGAAGAACAACTCGGCAATGCCTTAGAGCATATTCAAGGCCTATTCTACATTCAAGAAGCCAGCTCTATGTTGCCGCCGACCGCACTTTTTACGCCTAGTGCATTTACGACTAGTGCAAAGTGGCAATCTGTACTCGATCTTGCCTCCGCGCCGGGTTCTAAAACCACGCAAATAGCCGCGTTAATGCACAATCAAGGCTTGCTTGTCGCCAATGAGTATTCGGCGAGCCGCGTAAAAGTATTGCACGCCAACGTGCTGCGCATGGGCGTGAGCCACTGCGCCCTCACCCATTTCGATGGACGTGTATTTGGCGAATACCTCTACGAAAGCTTCGATGCCGTGCTTATCGATGCGCCCTGTGGCGGCGAAGGCACAGTGCGTAAAGACGCCGATGCGCTAAAACACTGGAGCCTAGACGATGTGCTGGCGATTAGCGAAACCCAAAAAGCCTTAATCGAATCGGCGTTTCTCGCCCTGAAACCCGGTGGCAGTTTAGTCTATTCGACCTGCACCTTAAACCGCCTCGAAAACCAAGGCGTGTGCGAGTATTTAAAGCGAGTCTACGGTGATGCGGTGCAGTTCGAATCCTTAAGCGATTTATTTGATGGCGCTGAGCGAGCCACAACTACCGAAGGCTTCTTGCATGTCTGGCCGCAGATTTACGACAGTGAAGGTTTTTTCGTCGCTAAATTGACAAAAACCGCCTCAGTGCCGCGTTTACAACCTGAGCCCAAATTGCAGAAAAACTTCCCCTTTACGCCCGCTTCAGCAAAACAAGCCCAAGGGATCAAAGACTATTTTCAGCAGGATTTAGGCATCAGCTTACCGGACGACCTTATCATGGTGCGCGATGATGAATTCTGGCTGTTTCCGCATGAATTCAATGCCTTCATCGGCCGTATGCGTTTTCAACGCATCGGCATTAAACTCGCCGATAACAGTAAGCACGGTTTTAAAGTCCGCCATGAAGCGATTATTGCATTAGCGGGAAAACAGCTTAGTCCAACGGCAAAAACGGTCGATGTGAGCGATGTTGAAGCGAAAGAGTATTTAATGGGGCGAGATATTCCCTTGAATACCGCAGGCAAAGCACAGGGTGAAGTGATCGTCTGTTATGGCGGCGCGCCATTAGGCATGGCGAAACATTTGGGTAATAAGTTAAAAAACAACCTACCCAGAGACTTAGTGAAAGATAAAGTATTATTGCTACCAGAACAGACTAAATCGTTATAGCTCTGCTATTTTTTAGCGATAAATAACCTAAAAAAGGAGCAGGGGAACACGACTCTAGGGCAAAAGCTCAACTACACTGAGTCTATTGTAAAGCGCACTGCATGGCGCTTTCAACTGTAGCGCACGGCTCTTCAACGAGCCATTCCCCTAGGCCCAAACAGCTTTCATCGTTTTGGGCCTTTTTTTATGCCTGTGAATCTATACTTCTGTGTTGGCAATCATGCCACGGTATAAGGCGGGGGAAGGTTTTTTTGTTGCTAACGGCCGACTAAACGCGCCGCATCTTTGAATAAATTAAAGAAATTATTACTGGTGTACTCAGCCAGATCCTCATAACGCTCACCCCTAAGCTCGGCCACAAACTCTGCAACATCGCGCACATAGGCGGGTTGGTTTTCCTGTCCACGGTGTGGAATAGGCGCCAAATAGGGCGAGTCTGTTTCAACCAGCAGGCGATCCTGTGGCACTTTACGGATAACAGTGCGTAGATCACCGGCATTTTTAAAGGTGACTATGCCTGATACTGAAATGTAAAAACCAAGATCAATTGCCGCTTTCGCCATTTCCCAGTTTTCAGTAAAACAATGCAGTACACCACCGACGTTATCCGCACTGCCCTGCTTAAGCATAGCGATAGTATCTTCACGGGCATCGCGGGTATGGACAATTAAAGGTTTATTCACTTCTACCGCAAGGGCTATCTGCTGCTCAAAGCATTGCTGTTGCAGCAACTTAGTTTCATCGGCATAGAAGTAATCTAGGCCCGTTTCACCAATCGCGACCACCTTAGCGTCGGTTGCAAAACGGCGGATTTGCTCAACATCCAGACCTTCTTTAACGTCTAATGGGTGCACTCCCGATGATAAAAAGACCTGCTCAAAGGCTGCGACCTTATCACGCATGGATTCAAACCCTTGCTGGCGTACATTTACACATAACATATAGTCAACGCCACGGGCCTTAGCATTGGCGAGGAGCTGTTCAAGGGTTTGTTGATCGGGCGCCGCTTTTAAGCGATCGAGATGGCAGTGTGAATCAATAAGCACAGCAATTTCCAAGCAGAGAAACAAAAGGACGACAAGGATACCCAGCCAAAGGATCGAGGTCAAACACCTAACACGCCCGCAAGCAAACCAGCAATTACATAGTGCAGGTTAAATCGCCGGAGGCAAGCTCACGGGAAAGTAGCTTCTCAATATGGTGTTTATGACTGTCGGGCTCAGAGATAATCTTAATACCGATGCCGACGGGGCGGCCACCTGAAGCACCTAAGGGATTGATCCAAACCACAACACCACGAAACTCATTGGTGGTCGTCGCCCCAGGCAGACGATAGGCAATTGTCAGTGGTTGACCTAGATAGTGACTCTCACTGGTTGTGACAAATAAACCCGCGGGCTTAATAAAAGGCATATAAGCGCGGTACAACTGATGTAAAGTATCAAAATTAACGACGAGATCTACCATGGCATGCTACTTATTTGTTATTTCTCTATATTCTAAGACATAACTTTGACACAAGCCCAAATAATTGACGGTCGGCATTGTACTTAAGCTATGACACATTCCCATGATCTTTGCCGCCAAACTCCCTATTTGCGCCTGAATAAACGCATCTTGGTGGCTGTTCTTCAATAAAATTTGTCGTAAAAGCAGGTATAAAACCTTAAGTGCATCAATTATTTGTTGTTCACTAATTGTTAACAAACTAGCACACAGATGACCAGACGACAAACTTTGCCCCCAATCTTTGCGAAATTGGAGCAAAACTTGGTAGCGACTCGGTTGTGTGCCCTCAGCAAGCAAACTCTCGGCCAATTGTAATGGGCCACCCACCACACTTAAGCACCAAGTCACATCTTCTTGGATCTGACAGTGCTGAATTAACCAGTTTTTGATCAACGTCTTAGACGGCGCAACAAAGGGAAGCCGCTGACAGCGACTGCTGATCGTCGCCATCAAACGTGCCGGAGTGTCCGACTGCAATATTAACAGTGTCGCTTTGCCAGGCTCTTCGAGGGTTTTAAGTAAGGCGTTTGCAGCGGCAGAGTTAAGGCGCTCACTGTGGTGAATAATGGCGACTCGTCGACCACTTTGCTGCGCCGTCGCGGTGAGCCGCATACAAAGCTCACGAATTTGATCGACTTTAATTTGATGACCATCGGCTTCAATTTGATAGAAATCTGGGTGATTCCCCGCATCGAATAATTGACACGACTTGCATAGACCACAGGCTCCCACCGCCTTAGGTTGCAGGCACATGGCGGCGCGGGCCATAAACACACTCAGTAACTCCCCACCATAGGCAGAATCTATCCCTACCAGCTGAGCATGTGGTATTTGGTGAGATTGTAACTGTGTTAAAAATGCCTGCCTTGGCACATCGAGCCAAGGTAGGGTTAACACATCAAAGCCGTTATTGGCTACCATGCCATTGCCTGTAACACGGCCAAGATATCCTTATGCACTTCGGCCATAGTTTGACTGGCATCAATAACGATGATGCTGTCATCTTCACTGGCAAGTCTAAGGTAAGTTGCCCGAGCCCTCTCAAAAAAATCGATCGCTTGCTGCTCGATTCTATCGAGTTCTCCCCGCTTAGCTGCACGCATAAGCCCAAGCTTTGGATCTAAATCTAAGTAAAGTGTCAGATCTGGCTTAAAGCCTTTAAGGGTCGCGTTGCTCACGGCTTCGACTAAGGGCATTAAGCCACGCCCCCCACCTTGGTAGGCTAAGGATGACAGATTGTGCCTATCCCCTAATACCCACTTTCCCTGCGCAAGGGCAGGTTTGATCACATTGGCCACTAACTGGGCTCTGGCAGCGTAGATCAATAAACATTCAGACTCATCACACAGGGGATCGCTTGGATCGGCAATCTTGACTAAATCACGAATGCGTTCGGCCAGTGGCGTGCCTCCCGGCTCGCGGGTACAAACAGGGGCAAGGCCTGTGTGTTTCTCGATAAAATCACGAATAAGGGCGATTGCACTCGATTTACCTGCGCCTTCAAGTCCTTCAACAACAATAAATTTGGCGGATGCTTGGGTCATTTTTTCTTTCTCTGATAAATATCGACGGCGCGGTTATGCTCCTCTAAGGTGCTCGAAAACACGTGAGTTCCGTCATTACGCGACACAAAATATAAATAACTCACCTTAGCGGGTTTAGACACGGCAAGTAAGGACGCTTTACTGGGCGCAGCAATCGGTGTTGGCGGCAAACCGAAAATACGATAAGTATTGAAAGCGGTATCTTCGACTAAATCTTTACGGGTGATATTGCCCTTAAAGCGATCCCCCATACCATAAATGACCGTAGGATCCGTTTGTAGACGCATACCTAAGTTAAGCCGATTGATAAATACGCCAGCAATTTGCTCACGCTCATGGGCTTGACCCGTTTCTTTCTCGACAATCGAGGCTAAGATCAGCATCTCATAGGGGGACTTTAGTGGCAGTCCATCCGTTCGCTCGGCCCAAGCTTTAGCTAACTCCTGTGCCATCATCTGATGACTTTGGGTCAACAATACTTTAGCATCCGCCTCTGCGGTGTAATGGTAGGTATCGGGAAAGAATTTTCCTTCAGGTAAACCTGAGTCATCACCCTGCTCTATCAATACGGCCGCAAAAACCTCTGGGGGTATTTGCAAATGTGGCGCAGCTTTAAGCTGTTGTTCCCATTCGGTAATGGTTTTCCCTTCGACCAGAGTCAGACTAAAGGTTTTAACCTTACCTGCGGCTAAATCATTGAGTAAATCGATAATGGTCTGTGATGGTGACATCTCATACAGGCCAGTGCGGATTTTTGCCAATTCAGGGCGAAACCTGAGTAACCACTTGAGTTTCCACGTTGTCTGGATCACCCCGTCGGCCTCCAACTGTAAGGCCAACTGACTCACGCTCGTTCCACGGGCGATGGTGAGTTCTTTGGGTTCAGTTAAGCCCAGTGGGGTTTGGCTGTAATCGATAATGGTTTGGTAACCCCAATAGCCAACCAAACAAGCTAAGGTCAGCAAGGTCAACAACGTAGAACTTGCGATCAGGATGAGTTTTTTCATAGTGTGAGTGAAAGTGTTTGTCTAAGACGTGCGGTAATGGGAGTTCGAGTGAGTTTAAGCGCATCGATCGCCATCACATCCACAACTCCTAAGACGCTGTTAGTAATAAACGCCGAATCAAATTCCACTAACTGCTCGGCGTCAAAGGGCAAACTATCGATATTCATCTGCTGCGCAAGTAAGGCTAGCATAACTTGCTCACGCATCACACCTGCGACACCACAGAGGTCAAGTGACGGCGTGACCACCTGATTACCCTTAATAAAAAAGATGTTAGCCATTGAAGACTCAATCACCTTCCCCATACAATCGAGCACTAACCAATCCTCAAAGCCCTTGGGCAACGGCTGGGATCTGATCAACACTTGCTCGAGGCGATTAAGGTGCTTTATCCCCGCAAGCAAGGGCTGATGACCTAAACACACTGGGGAGGTTTTAAGGCGAATGCCCTTCTGCTGCCAATCGACATAATGGGCCGGAATAGGATGAATCGAGACCACTTCGGTCGCCTGAACCGGCTCCGGTGGCGCGTAACCTCTGCCACCCACGCCTCGAGTGATAAGTAGCTTGATGCAGTGGTGTGGATACTGCTTCGCTAAAGTAACAAGCTGTTGACGAAGGACCGGACTCATCTGCCAGTCAAACCCTAACCTTGCGGCACCCACGGTCAATCTCGCTTGGTGAGCCTCGAAAAACAAAATACCATCAACACCCGTTCGCATGGTTGCAAATAGGCCATCACCGTAGGCAAGCCCCCTGTCCATAGGTGCAATGCTTGCCTGTGATACCCCATTAACCCAAATCAAGGGCATTAGTCCTGACTGATACGGCTAGCCACCGCTTCTTGCTGATCTTTATATTTGGCACTCTTACGGGTGTTATAGGGACGTGCAACCGCATGATTTAGGCGTTCAAAGTTTAGCGCGCCTATGGTCATCCGAGGACGCAGCGCCAAAGGCAACTTACCACTGTTGTAAAATTCGAGCACAATTTTACCCTGCCAACCCGGATCGATACGGTGCGCCGTCACGTGCACCATTAAACCTAAACGGGCCAGTGATGAGCGGCCATCGAGCCAACCGACGATATCGGCGGGCAGAGTTACGCTCTCATAGGTCACGGCTAAGGCCAACTCTCCAGGATGCAGGAAGAAGGCTTCACCATCGGGGATTTCGATAATTTCACTCATCACCCGATCGAGTGCCGCTTGCACTTCAACACTTGGACCACTCAAGTCAATAAAAGGCGCAGTATGATCCTTAAAGACGCGAAATTGTCCACCTAAGCGCACATCCACACTGACGCCAGAAATCGCATCTGTGCTCGGGCGAGGTTCTATAACGATAGTGCCGTTATCAAGGGCCTGTTCAATTTCGATATCGGTTAAGCGCATCTTACCTATTACTCCCTGAGTTTTTATGTCGTTATTTTGCCAGTAGATGTTGAATACGAGTCTTTAAAATATCGGTCGCAATACGGTTTTTGCCGCCGCGCGGTACGATAATATCAGCGTATTGTTTTGAAGGTTCAATAAATTGCAGGAACATAGGACGCACGGTTTTCTTATACTGAGAAATCACCGATTCCATAGTACGGCCGCGCTCGGCCACATCACGGGTTAAACGACGTAGGAAACATATGTCCAGTGGCGTGTCCATAAACACGCTGGCATCCATCAATGCGCGCAATTTAGGATCGGTCAGCAGCAGAATGCCCTCTAAAATGATCACTTTTTTAGGTGTCATTGTCACTGTTTCAGCCGTACGAGTATGTTCGGTATAGCTATAACAAGGGATATCAACCGCTTCGCCAGACTTGAGCAGTTGTAAATGAGTACATAGCAGTTGGTGGTCTAGCGCTTTTGGATGATCGTAATTGGTTAATACCCTCTCATCCATGGATAAATGACTCTGATCGCGGTAGTACGCATCTTCATTAATTACCCCTATTTGATCTGTGCCTAAATCGCGGCGAAGTTCGTCAAAAATCGTCTTGGCAATTAAACTCTTGCCCGATGCTGACGCGCCAGCAATTGCAATAATGACACACTGCTGAGAATTCATACCCTTAAACCTTACTCATCATCTGATATGCTAATAGAAACTGATTTTTGGCTCTGTTTGAGTGCCAATTCGGCGCCCACTTTACGGGCGATTTCCCGGTAAAGCGCCGCGACTTCACTGTCGGGGGCAGCTACCACTGTCGGAGCACCCATATCCATGGCTTCACGGATATTGATATGCAGCGGCAAGGCGCCTAATAGTGGTACTTGGTAACGCTCAGCGATTTTACTGCCACCGTGCGTACCAAATGGATGTTCTTTATGACCACACTCGGGACATAAATGGAAACTCATGTTTTCGACGATACCCAGCACAGGAATGTTCACTTTCTGGAACATAGTGATGCCTTTCTTGGCATCGGCTAGAGCGATGTCCTGCGGCGTCGTCACAATCACAGCACCGCTAACGGGCACTTTTTGTGACAGGGTTAATTGAATATCCCCAGTGCCAGGTGGCATATCGACCACTAAGTAATCCAGCTCTGGCCATTGTGTTTCGTTCAACAGCTGGGCCAGTGCGCCCGCAGCCATAGGACCACGCCAAACAGCCGCTTCATCGCCACTTAGCATAAAACCTATCGACTGGGCGGCAATACCGTGGGCACTAGCGGCGGTCATATGTTTGCCATCGGGGGAAACGGGCCTGAAGTTGGGGATCCCCAGCATTAAGGGAACTGACGGACCATAAATATCGGCATCTAAGATCCCAACCTGCGCGCCCTCAGCGGCCAGCGCTAAGGCAAGGTTAACCGCCGTGGTTGATTTACCCACACCGCCCTTACCGGAAGCAACTGCAATCACTTGCTTCACATTGGCAATCGGTGCGATAGAAGATAATGCTGAGTACACTTTAGGTTGAAAATCGATTTCACATTCGACTTCATCGATAGCATCGAGTACTGCTAATTTGTTGGTCAGCGCCATCACAGTATCACGATATTGGGTCATACAAGGGTAAGGATAGACTAAGCCAAGCTGCAAACGCTTACCTTCTATCGCCAATTTATTCACGCATCCTGCGCTCACTAACCCTTTACCTAAATACGGGTCGATATATGCATCGAGAATGGCCAAAACGGGCCCGAGAAGATCGTCACTTAAACGATAATCAGTTTGAGTTGAAGACAAAAGCATTACCCCCACCAATAAATTTGCCCAAGTGTACCAGATAATGACAAAAACATTAGCGCAGATTTAGCTCAATTGACTCAGGTTTTGATGAAAATCATCCTGTAATCGGTTAGTATCTCTACCATTATTTTTGGCCCACCACGATATTTGAGACAAGATGGCAACTTCACAACGTAAAATTCTCGTGACCAGCGCACTTCCCTACGCGAACGGACCGATTCATTTAGGTCACATGCTGGAATACATCCAGACGGATATCTGGTCGCGTTATCAAAAACTTCGTGGACATGAGTGCCACTATATTTGTGCCGATGACGCCCACGGCACGCCGATCATGCTCAAGGCGCAACAATTAGGCATGGCGCCAGAAGAAATGATCGCCCAGGTCAACAAAGAGCACCAGCAGGATTTCGCCGATTTTAATATCGCCTTCGATAATTACCACAGCACCCACAGTGACGAAAACCGCGTACTGGCGAGCGATATCTATTTAAAACTACGGGCTAATGGTTATATCAAGAGCAAGAGTATTTCTCAGCTGTTCGATCCTGAAAAATCCATGTTCCTGCCAGACCGCTTCGTAAAAGGCACTTGCCCTAAGTGTAAATCGCCCGATCAATACGGCGATAACTGCGATGCCTGCGGCGCGACCTACAGCCCAACTGAGCTGATCAATCCTAAATCGGCGGTGTCAGGTGCTACGCCAGTGATGAAAGACACTGAGCACTTTTTCTTCGATCTGCCTGCATTTGAAGGCATGTTAAAAGAGTGGACTCGTTCGGGCGCCCTGCAAACCGAAATGGCCAATAAACTCGACGAATGGTTTGAACAAGGTTTGCAGCAATGGGATATCACCCGTGATGCACCTTATTTTGGCTTTGAAATTCCCGATGCCCCGGGCAAATATTTCTACGTGTGGTTAGATGCACCTATCGGCTACATGGGCTCATTCAAAAACCTCTGTGATAAACGTCCAGAGTTGAGCTTCGACGAATTTTGGGCGAAGGATTCTAAGGCCGAGGTTTACCACTTTATTGGTAAAGATATCGTTTACTTCCACAGCCTATTCTGGCCAGCCATGCTGCACGGCTCGGGCTATCGCCAGCCAAACAGCGTCTATGCCCACGGTTATGTCACGGTCAACGGCGCTAAGATGTCTAAATCTAAGGGTACCTTCATCAAGGCGCGCACTTACTTAGATCACTTAGACCCCGAATATTTACGTTACTACTACGCCGCTAAACTGAGCAGCCGAATCGACGATTTAGATTTAAATCTAGAGGATTTCGCCCAGCGTGTGAACTCAGATTTAGTCGGTAAGCTAGTGAACTTAGCCTCGCGCACCGCAGGTTTTATCACTAAGCGTTTCGAGGGTAAGCTAGCCAAGATTGCTGACACCACACTCACGGACGCATTTTTAGCCAAACAAGAGCAAATTGCCGAGTTCTATGAAACCCGCGAATACGGTAAAGCGATGCGTGAAATCATGGCCCTTGCCGATATCGCCAACGGTTTTGTCGCCGATGCTGCGCCTTGGCAAATGGTGAAACACGATGATCAACAGGAAGCGGCGCACCAAGTGTGCTCGAACGCCCTGAACCTGTTCCGTATTCTGGTGACTTATTTAAAACCCGTACTGCCGCGTTTAGCACAGGACGTCGAAGCCTTCTTCCAACAGACCTTGACTTGGGATGCGTTGAGCCAAGATATGGCGGGACACGAAATTGCACCATTTAAAGCCATGATGCAACGTGTTGAATTAGACAAGGTTAACGCTATGGTTGCCGACTCTAAGGAAAACCTGCAAGCCACGACCGAGCCAGAAGCGCCTAAGGGCCCACTGGCGACCGATCCGATTAGCGATACCATCAACTTTGAAGATTTCGCCAAGATCGATCTACGCATCGCACGTATCGTTAAGGCCGAGCATGTGGCCGAAGCCGACAAACTGTTAAAACTGCAACTCGATATCGGCGGCGAAACCCGCCAGGTATTTGCGGGCATCAAATCGGCCTATTCGCCAGAAGAGCTCGAAGGCAAGCTGACCGTGATGGTGGCGAACTTAGCGCCACGTAAGATGCGCTTTGGCATGTCAGAAGGCATGGTATTGGCAGCAGGCCCTGGTGGCAGCGATCTGTGGATTTTAGAACCCCATGAAGGCGCACAGCCTGGCATGCGGGTTAAGTAATCTACGCTAAATACGAGTCAAGCTACTGGTAAATCGATATAAGGCCGCATTCAATGCGGCCTTATTTGTTGGTAAAACATCCCGTTACGCTTTTCCAGGGAGTGTAACCTGATGTGGTCTCGACAAGCGGCTCACAGTGCGACACTATCGCGGCCGTGGCTTAGCTGCACTGATTAAATTGTACTGATTCAGCGGCAACACTATGGAATTTTCCGAGGAGAAGTTATGGGCAATATCATTGAGCAGTTGTTGTTTTCTGCCTCGATAACCGGTCCCATCTGTTTAATGTTAGCCCTAGGCGTCATGCTTAAACGCACCCAAGTGATTGACGAGCACTTTATTGATGTCGCCTCTAAGCTGGTTTTTAATGTCACGCTACCCGCGCTATTGTTTCTGAGCATTATTAGCTCACATCACGATCTTGCCGCCAGTGCGCCGTTAATTGGCTATGGTTTATTGGCCAACTTGCTGTTTTTTATCCTCTCGACCTACGCAACCAAACGACTGTTTCCTGAGCCACAAGACCAAGGCGTGATCATTCAGGGAGGATTTAGGGCCAATACCGCGATTATCGGCTTAGCCTATGTCTCTAATGCCTATGGCGAATCGGGTGTTGCCTTAGCGGCCGTTTATGTGGCTTCCATGACGCTGCTCTATAACATTCAAGCCGTGATTTGTTTAAGCCCGCGGGGAGAGGAATCCAGCCACCGCGCCTTTGCGGTGATCATTAAAACCATCACCAAAAACCCGCTGATCATTGCCATTCTGCTCGGCATGCTGTTTTATTTACTCGCGATCCCCGTACCTAAGATGGTACTCGATGCGGGCCAATACTTTGCTAATATGACCCTTCCCTTAGCGCTGCTGTGCACTGGCGGCTCGCTCGATATTGGCTCACTCAAACATGAAAAGTATTCCACTTGGTTCTCGACCGCATTAAAACTGATCTTTGCCCCGCTGTTTATCACCTTAGGTGCCTTGATACTTGGCTATCGCGGCGTGGAACTCGCCTTAGTGTTTTTAATGAGTGCGGCGCCTACCGCAGCAGCGAGTTATGTGATGGCACGAGCTATGGGTGGCAATGCTACCCTTGCAGCCAATATTATCGCCCTCACCACAGTCTGTTCTCTGCTCACTTGCACCTTGGGCATTTTTATCCTGTCGACCTTAGGGCTGATTTAAATGAGCTAATTTAAATAAGGAAAAGGCGAGCATAGCTCGCCTTTAAATTTAATGATGACCCGTCCTAAATAGCGTTGACACTTTTCAATCTTTATTTGGAGAGTGTAATGAAATCAACAACCAAACGAACTCAACGGGATTATTCCCTCGCTTTTAAATTGGCCGTGGTCGACCAAGTCGAAAAAGGCGAGTTCAGTTACAAACA
>NZ_AFOZ01000025.1 GCF_000217915.1 Shewanella sp. HN-41
ATCTTGGTTTTGTCGTTTTGGAGTGTCTTATGACCTCAGGAATAGAAAGGACAGCCACATCTCTTTGTGTTTTTTAGCTTCTTTGACTAGGCTTTACATTATCTTGATTTTGTCTGTGTGGAGTTTGTGATGACTTCGGCCAGAAGACAGTTAATTGATGCCAATGCGACGCCTTTCTATCATGTAATAAATCGCTGTGTTAGAAGGGCTTTTTTGTGTGGTGAAGATAAACTCACAGGTCGCAGTTACGAGCATAGACGTGGCTGGATTGTTGATAAAATAAAGGTATTATCTGCGATTTTTTGCATTGATATTTGCGCTTATGCGGTGATGAGCAACCACTATCATTTAGTGCTTAAAATTGATCTCGAGAAGGCTAAATCGTTAACACAAAAAGACATTATCAGCCGCTGGTGTCAAATCACTAAGGGCCATGCTGTCGCCACTAAGTATATGAATGGTGATGCTTTAATCGACGCTGAAGTCATGTTACTCGATAGCTTACTTGCCGAGTGGCATGAACGATTAAGTAGTATCAGCTGGTTTATGCGCTGTTTAAATGAAGAAATTGCCCGTAAGGCCAATCGTGAAGATGAGTGTAAAGGGGCCTTCTGGGAAGGAAGGTTTAAGTCGCAAGCATTGTTAGATGAACAAGCCTTGCTGGCGTGCATGATGTACGTGGATTTAAATCCTATCAGAGCGGGCATTGCTGACTCTTTGCAATCCTCTGATTTTACATCGATTCAAGAGCGGATTAACTCGCTAGACCCGCAAGATGACACTTTTCCCTCACTTAACACACTGGCTCAATCCACAAATAAACGACCGCAAACAACACCCCCATCCCTCGCCAAATTTGATGGTGCAACACATCTAAGTCAGCAATCTGGCATTCCGTTTCATTTTGCCGATTATCTCGAACTGATTGATTGGACAGGCCGAGCGATTCGCCTTGATAAAAAAGGTTATATCGATAACCAACGGCCAAAACTGCTCAATGAGTTAGGCATTACGCCCGATGCGTGGCTCACTTCTGCCAAAGAATTTCGTCGTCAATACAGTGGCATAAGTGGTCGATGGGATAGCATGTGCGAGTTTAAAAAGCAGCACAACAGTGGGAAATGGTGTAAAGGTAAAGCCTCTAGCCAAGCGTTACATCCTTAAGTTCATCACTGCTCACGATTCAACTCTCGGTATTATTTATGCTTATCCGGAATGAAGAGAATTCCGCGCAAAACATAGCACGTTTTTGTCCAATAGAGTGGTGCCTATAATCGTTGAGATTAGATTTAGGCTATAAAATCTGAAAGTTACGCAAGCACTCGAAAAGCGAACCATGGTAATTTGCGAGACGACTGTCCGCCCCAAGGACGGACTTGAACAACATCCTGTTTAACTGCCAGTTCGCCATCTGATAGGCAGGACGCCTGAATGTCGTGCAATGCAGGGATGCATGAGAACGACCATAGCTGTCGTTCATAAGCTCAGAAACCTAGGTTTCTATTCTCAGTGTCGATCCGCAAGGCCATGACAAGCCTGTATTAGCGAATATAAGGAAGCACTAAGCTCCCAACTTAAAGGCTTTTATTTTGGGCAGATGTGCAGCGAGTTGGGGAAATTTATGGGGCTGAACCTCATCCCAATCAATCGAATAATAGGGCTTTAATTCGCTAGCGAGTTGTTGGTTATCAAACACCTCATCATTGGTAGAAAATATACACATGGCTCTATGGGTGTTTTTTAGCCGAAATTGCGATACACACTTATTAGCAATATCGGCATACTCTTCAGGGCGATCAATCTTGCCCTGCATATTATCTTCGGGGTGCAAGTTGGGATTAATCAGCACAGATTTAAGGCCATTTAAAAACCCAATTCGCTCAGCCCAATATCCTCCGAGTCCGACGCCAACCATCAAAGGCGCTGGGTCGTCGGTATTTTGCATCTGCTTCGCCACTTCCTTGAGCAGATGCTGCATATCGTGTCTAGGGTGTAGCGTGCTGTAACTTAACAAACGCACATCGGGGTCAATAAACTGCAACTGACGCATTTTCTCATGATTACCAGGGCTAGTCGCATCAAATCCGTGAAGATAGAAAATCATATCAAGGCCTTTTAACAGTGTGAGATAACACGGGTTGTTAACGAGTGACACCCATTACCCTAGCAAAAGTTTGTGCCAGAACCTTGCGTTGCATCAAACTTTTGCCTGTTGTGCTAAACAAATTTGTTCCGCCAACTGTTTGGCATTTTCCCAGCGGGCACCATTCTCCAGCGCCAACGCGGTTTGAGCTACATTAGGCTTGAGCAAACTGGCGGGATATTGGGGTGCTACCGCTGGCCAAACAAAGCCCTCTAACAGTGACATCACACCCGGATTATCATTACAAACTAAAATCATGTCACAGCCCGCATCCAATGCTGCCTGTGCACGGCCAAGGTAATCCCCAGCAAATGCTGCGCCTTTCATGCCTAAATCATCGGAGAAAATCACCCCTTTAAAACCCAGCTCCTGACGTAACACCCGTTGCAGCCAATAAGATGAAAAACCCGCAGGATTAGGATCAACCTTAGGATAAATGACATGGGCAGGCATGATCCCCGATAATTGCCCTTTCGCTATCAACGCCTTAAAAGGCAAAATATCTTTATTGAAGATAGCTTCGGCTTCGCGCTCATCTATGGGTTGCGCAATATGTGAGTCCGCCACCACACTGCCGTGTCCGGGGAAATGTTTACCCACAGCACCCATTCCAGCCTCAGCCATGCCAGCAATAAAGCTTTCGGCAAGTGTAATCACCTCATCGGGCTCAGGGCTAAAACTGCGTTTACCTATCACTTGGCTCACGCCGTTTAAGTCCAATACGGGCGCGAAACTTAAGTCGATATCGCAGGCCAATAACTCAATTGCCATTAAAAAACCCAGCTCGCAGGCCCAACGTTTTGCCAGTGCCATATCGTCTTTCGCGGCAGGCAAAATATCCCCCATCGCAGGAATAAGCGTAAAACCATCTCGAAAGCGCTGCACCCGGCCACCTTCATGGTCAACGGCGATCAGCATCTCGGGACGAATTTGACGGATCTGTTGCACTAAGGAAATCAGCTGCGCGCGGCTCGAAAAATTGCGGGAAAATAGAATTAAACCACCCACCTGTGGATGGCGAAGCATTTCAGCTTCAGCTTCACTGACATCCACCGAGAGCAAATCCAACATTAAATAACTCATACTTCTCCCTAAAAATATTCATTAATACTCAAAAAATAACCACAATAGCTAAAGTCTGGCTGTGTCACACAAAACACCAAAAAAGCGAACTATTCACTATTACAGTCCTTTTAAAATTGACAATTTTACCCTCTGGCAGGGCAAACTGATACGGCGAGTTAAGCTCTACTTATCCGAAGATTTTCAAATCAAAAAAACTAATGTGAATTGTCACACTGTTCTATGTGATACTGATAGCAAGAGTATCACTCAAGCGGATCCCGCCGGAAAGCTGTCTGCAGTTTGCCAGAGTTTACGTCAACAAGGCTAGTCTGCTTTATACCGGACTGCGAGCAATCCCGTGGGCTCTGACTAGAATAAAAAGTAAGACACAACAGGACTTCAATCATGATTAGCGTATTTGATATGTTCAAGATCGGCATAGGCCCTTCGAGTTCACATACTGTCGGCCCGATGAAAGCGGGCAAAATTTTTATGCAACACCTCACAGATGCAGATCTCCTTTCCCAAGTAGATGAACTAAGAGCCGAACTTTTTGGCTCCCTCGGCCAAACAGGTAAAGGCCACGGTACAGGTAAAGCGGTCATTTTAGGCCTGATGGGTGAAGATCCTGAAACCGTAGAGACCGACAGCATAGATGGCATCCTTGAGCATGTCTCTAAGAGTGAAACCCTGACACTCAGCACAGGTAAAGTCGTCAAGTTTACCCGTGAAGACGGCATTACCTACCACAGACGTAAAACCTTGCCAGCCCACGCCAATGCGATGACCCTATACGCCTATAGCAAGGATGAATGCATTTATGAGCGCACTTACTACTCAGTTGGCGGCGGATTTATCTTAGATGAAGATGAAATTAGCCAACGCAATGCATCCCCTGCATCACAAATTGAAGCAGCACCCTTTGATTTTGTTAGTGCAGCCCACTTATTGGAATTATGCAGCGAACAAGGTCTGAGCATTTCTTCTTTGATGATGGCGAACGAACTGAGTTTAGCGACTGAAGAGGAAGTCAAAGCTAAACTGTGGAACATTTGGCAAACCATGAAAACCTGTATCGAACGCGGTTATCAGAAGGAAGGCATTTTACCCGGCGGCTTAAAACTGCGTCGTCGCGCCCCTGCCCTGTACCGTCGTTTGAAAGCCGAAGGCCGTAACAACGTAGACCCATTAACGGCGATGGATTGGGTCGATTTATTCGCCCTGTCGGTCAACGAGCAAAATGCGGCAGGCGATCGCGTAGTGACTGCGCCAACTAACGGTGCAGCGGGGATTATTCCTGCGGTTTTATGCTATTACGACACCTTTGTACAAGAAGTGGATATCGATGTTTGCGCCCGTTATCTATTAACCGCCGCCGCGATTGGTATTTTGTACAAGAAAAATGCCTCAATTTCGGGCGCCGAAGTGGGCTGCCAAGGTGAAGTGGGCGTAGCCTGTTCTATGGCCGCGGGTGCACTGACTGAAATCATGGGCGGCACCGTTGAGCACGTTGAAAACGCGGCTGAAATCGGCATGGAACATAACTTAGGTTTAACCTGCGATCCTGTTGGCGGCCTAGTGCAAGTGCCTTGTATTGAACGTAATGCCATGGGCGCGATCAAAGCGATCAACGCCTCGCGTATGGCCCTACGCGGTGATGGTAACCATAAGGTTTCACTGGATAAAGTGATCAAAACCATGATGGATACCGGTAAAGATATGCGCAGCAAATACAAAGAAACCGCCAAAGGTGGTTTAGCGGTCAACATCGTTGAGTGTTAAGTGTTAGTTCACTTTCGCTAATCGCTTAATTCGCACCATAAAAAATGCCGCAACTCACTGAGTTGCGGCATTTTTGTTTTAGCTCATCGGTGTGACTGCTGAATCGACGATTCAGGGCTTAAAGTACAAACTATGGAACTTAAGGTGCTCTTCAATAAAGCTCGCGATAAAGTAGTAGCTATGATCGTACCCCGGCTGCATCCGCACATCTAAGGGATACCCCTTAGCCTGAGCAATATCCACCAGCGATTGTGGCATTAATTGACTGTCTAAAAAGCTATCAGCTTCACCTTGGTCAATCATGACTGGCACTTCGGCAATGGCGAGCTTGAGCAATTCGCAGGCATCGTACTGGCGCCAATGCTCACGGTTTTCACCTAAATACTCGCTAAAGGCTTTAATGCCCCAAGGCGCATTACTCGGATTCGAAATCGGACTAAAGGCCGAAATAGAGCTGTATCTGTGCGGATTACTCAGGCCAATCACCAAAGCACCATGGCCGCCCATGGAATGGCCGGATATGGCGCGCTGACTGCTCACAGGGAAATGAGCTTCAATCAAGGCAGGTAGCTCATGGACTATGTAATCGTACATTTTGTAATGGCGATTCCAGGGCGCTTTGGTCGCATTGAGGTAAAAACCCGCGCCTAAGCCTAAATCGTAGGCTTTGTCCGCCGCATCGGGCACATCGTCACCGCGAGGGCTGGTATCGGGGGCGACAATCGCCATGCCGAGCGCGGCAGCCATACGCTGTGCACCCGCCTTCTGCATAAAGTTTTCATCGGTGCAGGTTAGGCCTGAGAGCCAATACAGCACAGGCACAGCTTTACTCACCGCTTCTGGCGGCAGATAAATCGCGAAGCGCATCTCGCAGTTTAACGACTGAGATTGATGGCGATATTGCTTATGCCAACCGCCGAAACTCTTGTTACAACTGATATTTTCTATGGTCATACAAGTCCTTTTAAGCTCAATCTGTTAGCGCTTGGTCATAGCGCTTGTCTTAGCGTTAGTCATGGCATTTGTCTTAGCGTTAGTCATCTGCTCAGTTGGCAACACAGCGGACAGATTTACACCGGCCTGCTGTGTTGCCACATCAAAGTGAAGCATCAATAGACAGTGCGAAACCGCTTATTTATCAAAATGGATCACGCTGCGGATGCTCTTACCTTGGTGCATCAGCTCGAACGCTTCATTGATTTGCTCAAGTCCCATAGTATGGGTGATAAAATCATCGAGCTTAAACTCACCCGCCATGTAACGCTCAACAATGTGTGGCAGTTCTGAGCGCCCTTTCACGCCGCCAAAGGCAGAACCGCGCCATACTCGGCCCGTCACCAGTTGGAATGGACGGGTTGAAATCTCTTGCCCAGCACCGGCGACACCGATGATCACCGACTCGCCCCACCCCTTATGGCAACACTCTAGGGCGCTGCGCATCACATTGACGTTGCCGATACACTCGAAGGAGTAATCCACGCCGCCGTCGGTCATCTCAACGATCACCTCTTGGATGGGCTTATCGAGTAATTTAGGGTTGATACAATCGGTCGCGCCGAGTTTTTTGGCTAATTCGAACTTAGACTCGTTGATATCGATGGCGATAATGCGGCTGGCTTTTGCCATAGTTGCACCAATGATCGCCGATAAACCGATACCGCCGAGGCCGAAAATCGCCACGGTCGCACCTTCCTCCACTTTGGCCGTGTTCATCACAGCGCCCATGCCAGTGGTCACGCCACAACCTAACAGACAAATCTCTTCTAATGGCGCGCTCTTATTGACTTTCGCCAATGAGATTTCAGGCAGCACTGTATATTCAGAGAAGGTCGAGCAGCCCATATAATGGAAAATCGGCTTGCCATCGAGGTAAAAACGCGTAGTGCCATCGGGCATTAAGCCTTTACCTTGGGTCGCCCGAATTTTTTGGCACAGGTTAGTCTTGCCCGATAGGCAGAACTTGCACTCGCCGCACTCTGGGGTATAAAGAGGGATCACATGATCGCCCACTTGCACGCTGGTCACGCCCTCGCCCACTTGTTCAACGATACCACCGCCTTCGTGGCCTAGAATCGAGGGGAATACCCCTTCAGGATCATCACCGCTCAGGGTAAACGCATCCGTATGACACACACCCGTGGCCACAATGCGTACTAAGACTTCGCCCGCTTTAGGTAACATCACATCCACTTCTTCAATCTTAAGTGGTTGTCCTGGTCCCCAAGCAACAGCGGCCTTTGATTTAATAAACTGTGGTTTTTCGTTCGGCATTGTTTCCGTCCCTTGATAGGTAATAGGAGAAAGATATTGTTGTAATCGATTCCACTTAAGCTAAAGCATCTTGGCTCAAACATACGGACTCAGCATAAAGAGCTCTGCATAAGGGCCTACGCATACGCTGATGCCCATTGCACTGATGCCACTGCACTGATGCCACTGCACTAATGCTAATGAATAGGAAGATTGTATTTGTTTCTCAACGAGAGACAATCTAGTATTCAAGCAATTCATTTTTACCGAGCAACAATAATGTACCTCTGGGATGGCATTTCTGAATTTGTCGCAGTGACCGAGGCCGAAAGTTTTACCTTAGCGGCGCAGCGACTGAATATCTCCACCGCCCACGTTAGCCGCCAAGTCAGCGCCTTAGAGAATCGCCTCGGCACTAAGCTGTTTTACCGCACTACCCGCAAAGTGTCGTTAACCGAAGAAGGCACGATTTATTATCGCCATTGCCGCCAATTACAAACTGGGTTAGAAGAAGCCGAGCGCGCTATCTCAAATTTAAAGGACTCACCCCAAGGCTTAGTCAAGCTCACAGCGCCGGTGGCCTATGGCGAGAAATTTATCATGCCGTTACTCAATGATTTTATGGTGCAATATCCCAGTGTCGAGTTTAGTGTCGACCTCACCAATCGCACCTTAGACTTGATAGAAGGCGGGTATGATCTGGCCATTCGCCTCGGAAAACTCGCCGATTCGAGTCTGATGGCTAAACCGCTCAGCAGCCGAACCCACTATGTCGCCGCCTCAGCGACTTATGTGGAGAAATACGGCCAGCCCCATACCTTATCTGAACTTAGCCAGCACAATTGTTTGATCGGTAATCATAATTACTGGCGCTTTGTGGAAAATGGCCGCGAGCGCAATATCAAAGTGCGCGGCAACCTCAACTGTAACAGCGGCTACGCATTAAGGGATGCGGCGCTAAAGGGCATAGGGATAGTGCAACTACCCGATTATTATATTGAAGAAGATATTCAAGCCGGACGTTTACTCTCCTTCCTTGACGGTCACCGTGAAGCCAAAGAAGGCATTTGGGCGCTCTATCCACAAAATCGCCATCTGTCAGCCAAGATCCGCGTATTGGTCGATTACCTCGCCGAAAAACTCATCGAACAGGCTTAAATGATGTTTGAGCAGATTGAGTGGTAGCAGATAAAACGACGCAAACTAGCGCCAGTTTTCCCGCAAGGTGTAATACAACATGCCTAACGCCAGCGCTTGATTACCAAACCACTCATTTAATGGAATGCGGATATGGCGCATGGCGGCAAACAAATCAAATTCACGCAATTGCCCATCTATCGCATTAGCCATGATCTCGCCCATAATGTGCGATGTCGCCACTCCATGCCCAGAATATCCTTGGCAATAGAATACATTAGGTGACACTTTGCCAAGCTGCGGGATACGGTTAATGACTATCCCCGCCATTCCCGCCCAGGCAAATTCGATATCGATGCCCTTTAATTGCGGAAAGGTACGCTCAATCGCGGGCCGCAGTTCCGCCGCCACATTTTTAGGATCGCGGCCGCTGTAATTAGTCCCGCCGCCGAACATCAACCGTTTATCCGCGGTTAGGCGATAGTAATCCAGTACAAAGCGACAATCGTACACGGCCAAATCCTGCGGATTGATTTGCGAAGCGATCTCATCGGACAGAATCGCGGTGGCACAATTACCTAAGGACGCAGGAAATAGCATGCCTCGCAGTTTTGGACGCGCGAGTTTATGGTAAGCATTCCCCGCGATCAGCACGTTATTGGCGCGCACTTTGCCCTTAGCGGTGACAACAGTCGCCACATCACCGTCCTCAATATCGAGCACGGGTGAGTTTTCAAAGATTAACGCCCCAAGACCTGCTGCGGCGCGCCCTTCACCAAGACATAAATTCACTGAGTGTAAATGCATGTTGCGTCGATTAACTAAGCCGCCGTGATACAAGGGCGAGCCTAAATAGGCGGGCATTTCATCGGCGGAGACCAAGGTCATAAACTCCCCCATGCCGCGACGCTGCGCCTCAGCATGCATCGCCTTAAGCTCCTGCATGTGCTGCATCTGGTAAGCGGTTTGGATATGGCCAAACTTTAAATCACACGCTATGCCGTACTTGGCCACCCGATTTTTAATTATATCGTGGCCACGCCAACGCATATTCCACACATAATCTTCAGCTTCATTGCCAATCTGGCGGCGCAGTTGTTTTGTCATCGCAACATCGCCGGACAAACTGCCCGTCACCTGCCCGCCATTGCGTCCGGTCGCGCCCCACGCGATCTTATTGGCCTCAATAAGGGCCACCTTGTAGCCCTTCTCAGATAATTCCAACGCCGTTGCCACACCGGTAAAGCCGCCACCAACAATCGCCACATCGACTCGAATGTTGCCTTCAAGCGCAGGATAAGCCGACTCTTGATTGATGGTGGCATTGTAATAGGAGGCACAACGTTCTGCGGGCATAACATTCCTTTGACGATAGCGGATTGAATATTGATAGGGGCATCAGTGACAAGTATCCGAAGATAGTCGGTACCACATTGTTTTATATTTTTTACATGCGTTCAACATTTTGAGTATAACTAAGTTGAAAATGACGTCAAGCAGGGATATCAAGGCTTACGCTTTCCCCGAGCTTAGGTTAGGCTATGGACTATATCGACACGATTCTTTGCCCAGTGCTTAGCCCTGCGAGTTGGAGTGAATATAGGCCGCCAATTCAAGTGACAACACACGATAGTTAAATTTTAATAAAATAAAACCAATAGGTTACTAAATACATTATGTTAGCACTGCCCTTTTCCCAAGCCTGCGAAAACAACAAAGCACCGATTCTGGCCCTATTGACACAGGCCTTTTCGCAAAACCAACATGTACTCGAAATTGGCAGTGGCACGGCACAACATGCCGTCTATTTTGCGGCGAACCTGCCCCATCTGATTTGGCAAACCAGTGATCAGCCCGAGTATCTTGCGACAATCAAAGCCAGATGTGAGCAGGAAGCCATGCTGCCAAACCCTGCGACGAATATACGCTTACCGCTCAGTCTTGATGTCACTCAGCCATGGCCAGTCCATGGGCTCACACCCGACATCGATGCGGTATTCACTGCAAATACCTTGCATATTATGAGTAAAGAGATGGTGGAAGCATTTTTTAGCGGCCTAGGTGCCTATCTGCCGCAGCTTAACACCCTATGTATTTATGGCCCCTTTAACTATCAAGGCCAATTTACCAGTGACAGCAACCGCCAGTTTGATGCTTTTTTGAGGCAACGTGACCCCGCAAGTGGGATCCGTGATATTGAATGGATCTGTAACCTAGCAGATGCACAAGGTTTTTCACTCAAACAGGATTTTTCCATGCCGGCCAATAATCGATTGCTGCATTTTAGCCGCTAAGCCAAAGCCCCCGAAGAAAATGATGCGTTAAAATTCACCATTCGATCACTGTCCAATGTCGCAGTCCTTGCGTTGATGGGGATAAGAAAACTAAGATGGCAACGGCTATGTTACAGGATGCAGGATAAGCCTTCGCTACCCGCTCCGATTTTGCTCACTTGAGGAATCCCAATGTCTAAGATCAATCTACTTTTGCTGTGCGGCGGTGGAAGTGCGGAACACAATATTTCCCTAATGTCGGCTAATTATTTTGAAACCTCATTGGCAAAATCCGATCAGTTTTCCGTCCTACGCGTTGAGCTGGATAAATGTGGCCAGTACCGCACCGCGGCGGGTGACGATTGTGAACTCACGAATAACCGTGAGATCCGCTTTCGTGATGAAACCAAAGCCCCTTGGTCAGTGGATTATGTTATCCCCTGTATTCACGGCTATCCTGGGGAAACTGGCGATATTCAATCCTATTTTAATCTGATCCAATTGCCCTATTTTGGCTGTGAATCCGAAGCCAGCAGTAATTGCTTCAACAAAATTACCGCCAAAATGTGGTTCTCGGCCTTAGGGATCCCCAACACGCCCTATATTTTCCTCCATCAATACGATGAGGATGCCATTGCCCAAACCCAAGCAGCGTTAGCCCAGTGGGGTTCCATCTTCATTAAGGCCGCTTCCCAGGGGTCATCAGTTGGTTGTTACAAAGTCGACGATAGCCACAAGGTTGCCGCTGTCCTCAAGGATGCCTTTAGTTACGCCCCCTATGTTGTGGTTGAAAAAACCATTAAAGCCAGGGAGTTAGAGGTTGCAGTATACGAATATAAGGGTGAAATTGTGGCAACGCTGCCGGGTGAAATCATCTGCGACAGCAATACGTTTTACACCTTCGATGAAAAATACGCCAAGAACAGTAAGGCCCGTACCGACGTCGTCGCGCAAAATGTGCCTACCGAGATCAGCGACCAAATTCGTGCCTATGCCATTAAAGCCTTTACAGGCATGAAGCTGCGCCACCTATCGCGCATCGATTTTTTCTTAACCGCTGACAATGAAATTTTGCTAAATGAAATCAATACCTTCCCAGGTTTAACTCCAATTTCAATGTTCCCTAAAATGCTGCAAAATCACGGGCACGATTTCACTGACTATTTAAGTGTGGTGATCAACAATCAGCTTACGCCTGAAACCTAAAATGCTAAGTGACGGCTTCAAAGCATAAAGAGCGCCCTTCGGCGCTCTTTATGTTTGGTATGGCAAACTAAGGCTTAAGGGAAAACACTTTCTAGGCTTGCTTCGCCAGCAATTCAAAAAAAGCTGCCTTCGTCATAGGCTTATAAAAAAGGTAACCTTGGATCTCTTGAATATGATTCGCCACTACAAATCTAAGCTGCGATTCATTCTCCACCCCTTCCGCCGTTACACTGAGATTGAGCGCATGGCTCAAGCGCACTATTGCCTCCACTAACGCCTCATGGCGTTCACCTTCCTCTAGCCTATCGATAAAACTTTTATCGATTTTGATCTGGTCAATCGGGAAGTTGGCTAAATAGGATAAAGAGGAATAGCCAGTACCAAAGTCATCTAAGGCAATTTTCACGCCTCGGCCACGTAACTCATTCAGAACTTTGATTAAATGCACATGCTGCTTCATCAACAGCGATTCAGTGATTTCCAGCGTAATTAACTCATAGGGGAAATCCACTCGGCCCAAATCGTCAATGATATCGGTGAAGGAATCACAAAACTCATCCTGCAACTCATGGGACCAAAACTCAAAGGTAGAGACGTTGATCGCTAAACTGATGGCCCAGCCATGGGACTGCATCTCTAAAATGGTTTCCATCACACTCCGGCGGACGTTACGGCCAATATCCACGATTAAACCGCTATTCTCGGCGATGGGGATAAACTCATCGGGGGGGATAAATTGGCCCTCATGTTGCCAACGCAACAAAACTTCAGCACGCACAATTAAGCCCGTGCTTGCATTAACAATAGGTTGGAAATAAAGCTCAAATACATTTTGATCTAAGGCTTGCTTAAGCAAAGTGTGTAAATTGGCGATTCGCTCCGCATTTTGCTGCATTTGCTCGGTAAAAAAATGATAACGATTACGTCCATTTGCCTTAGAAATATACATGGCCTGATCGGCGCAGTTTAACAATTGCTCTAAGTCGAGCGCATCTTCCGGGAAACGTGCGATCCCGATACTCACAGAACTATAAACGCCTTTGTCTTTAGATAATTCATATCGGCGATAGACATGCTTATTAATGGTTTCTGCAAGCTGTGAAAGCTCTTTTTGGGTCACAACACCTGGTAATAACAACGCAAACTCATCCCCCCCAAGGCGAGAAAACACTATGCTGTCATTCAAGCAGGCCTTAATTTGCTCGACAACTTGGACCAATAGCATGTCGCCTTTATCGTGCCCATAGGTATCGTTAACTTGCTTAAAATTATCTAAGTCCATCAACATAAAGCTAAAACCCGGAGTTAAACTGTCGGCGGTAATAAGCTCTTGGATTTGCCGGAATAAAGCATTCCGGTTGGCAAGCCCTGTGAGGGAGTCATTATTGGCTTGGTATTTAATCAGCTGTGCCGCTTTCTTACGCTCGCTAATATCCGAAAATAGCCAAGCAAAGCCATTCTGAGTACTGTGGGGTTCACGAAATACGGTAACAGTAAGATCGAGGTGAAAGGTTTCACCATTGCCCCGCAGACCAATTAACTCACCCTGCCACATTTTTCCTTCGGCAAGATGCTGAAAAAGCATGTCTACTTCATGGGGCTCCGAAGGTGAGAGAAATAAAGCCGGATGAAACTCAGGAGAAACAGATGTTTGAGGTTGGACTATTTGGCTAAATGCTCGGTTGGCATATAACACACTATTGGACGCGTTGGTGATCACTAAGGCTAAAGGGAGGCGATCAAATATTTTCACGGCTAATCGCTGAAACTCCATAGAACGGCTACGTTCTATGGCAAGGCTAGCTAATCTTGCAGCCTCGACAATTAAGATTAAATCCTGCGATGTCGGGGATTTTATTTCATCGTAGTACATGGCAAATGTTCCCAACACTTTGCCATGATTATCTTTGATAGGCTCAGACCAACAGGACTTAAGGCCCGCACTTAGTGGGATCGCTTTATACTTTTCCCAAAAGGGGTGATTGGCGATATCTTCAACAATCACCCTTTCACCCGTATAGGCAGCCGTGCCGCAGGACCCCACCTCAGGGCCGATCTCAACCCCATGAATGGCTTGATTATAGTTATCTGGTAAATGGGGCGCGGCACCAAAGAGCAAACGTTTACCATCATCGCTGAGTAACAGAACAGATGCGCGTGTACCAATACGCTGTGCTTCAATGTTAAGCACAAGCGCGTGGAGAATTTCACCGAGGGGAGCACCATTAAGCAACATAGAGAGAATGCCGCTATAACATTCGAGGCTCACATCCTGGTCAAGAGTGAGTGAAATCCCGTAGAGCTTCCCTGTGACATTAGCGCCTTCGTCCATATATCCCTTAATTGTTTAGCGATCAGATAAACTGTTACTAAGGTCAACAACCTTTATAAGCTAAGGGTGAATTTTAGGCACTAAGACGCCCCAAAGCAACCCTTTAACTCAGGGAGTCACGGCTTTAGGGCAAAGGCTATTACTCTTGAATGCGTTCCAGTTTTGCCAGATAAAAACCATCAAACCCAGTATCTGCTGGGCTAATCGTTTCATCTTCAATCAAGCGAAAGTTTGGATTCTCAGCCAAGAATGCGTCTATTTGACCCCGATTTTCACAGGGGAAGATTGAACAGGTCGCATAAACCACCATTCCACCCACTTTAACCATCCGGCTGTAGCTGCTGAGAATATGTTTTTGCAGTTCCATCAGCACGGGTAAACGCTCGGCAGTATCACGCCATTTCGCATCGGGATTACGTTTCAACACTCCTAATCCAGAACATGGCACATCGAGCAGTACCCGGTCAGCGGTCAATTTTAACCGTTTAATGGTCTTACTACTGGCAATGAGGCGAGTCTCCACATTGTGGGCGCCATTGCGGCGGGCGCGTTCTTTAAGTTTGTCGAGTTTCCATTGTTCCACATCCATGGCCAGCAAACGCCCTTTGCCCTGCATTTGTGCGGCTATGTGTAAGGTTTTTCCGCCGGCGCCAGCGCAGGCATCGATCACCCTCATGCCTGGTTTAGCGTCCAACGCAGCCGCGACACGTTGTGAGCCCGCATCTTGCTGCTCAAACAAACCGTCTTTAAAACTATTGGTACGAAACAATGCCGAGTCTGAGGTCACCTCGAGCGCAGAATCCACTTGAGGTACCACCAGCGTACTCACATATTCTGCGGCAAGTTTTTGGGCTAATTCTTCACGGGTGACTTTTAGGCCGTTAACGCGCAAAAAACGTTTTGGCGCTGTGCTTAAAGCCGCACGTTCCCTTGGCCACCCATCACCTAATTGTTCACGACCCATAGTATCGAGCCACTCTGGGCAACCGTCCCACAGTACGGGATTGCCTTTAGCTTGTTCAATACGCTCGGCAAGGCGGGCACTGTCCACTGGCAGTGAATATTGCATTTTAGGTAAATCAAGATTGTGGAATAAATGCCAAACGTTCAATAATTTAGAGCCAAATCGTTCCATTTCATCTGGGCTAATTTCCGCGAGGAAACAGTAAAGATTCAAACGGCGCAGAATATCTCCAGTCACCAGCGCGATTCGAGCTTGTTCGGCGGGCACGAGTTGCAACCCAGAAAAATGTTGAGAATAAGCCCGATCTAGGGGTTTTCCTTGGCTCAACACCATAGTTAAGATACTGATCACTAATTCGTTCGAGCTGGCAGAAAGCGGAGAATTCAACATTTAAAGGTCACCGTGAATGATAAAACCGGGGGATCATAGGAGGTCGAGCTCCAATACGCAAGCATACAGGAGCCTCGTTAAGGATAAAGCCATAAAAAAAGCGATTCCTAGGATCGCTTTTTAGTACATGCCATTTCACTCACTACATTTTTGAGCCTTTGGCACCGTAGAATAAAATAAAACCGTAGCAGATCACCGGCAAAATAAAGGCCATTTGAATACCCAAATTGTCGGCCAGCACACCTTGAAGTAATGGCACAACCGCGCCGCCAACAATGGCCAAACATAAAATACCGCTGCCCTGTGACGTATGGGGTCCTAAATCCCGCAGTGCGAGACTGAAGATTGTTGGGAACATAATAGAGTTAAATAATCCCACTCCCAAAATCGCCCACATTGCCATGCTGCCACTCGTTGTCATGGCGATAACGACCAACAACGCCGCCATTAAGGCATTAAAAGCGAGCACAGTACCCGCTGGAATTTTTTGCATTACCGCCGAGCCGATAAAACGTCCCACCATAGCTCCGCCCCAATAATAGGCAATATAGTGGGCCGCTTGTTCCTCTGGCATAGCGGCAATATGCGACTCACCTAAGAAGTTTACGAGGAAACTGCCTATCGACACTTCTGCCCCGACATAAACGAATATACCTACGGCACCCAGCACAAGGTGCATACTCTGCAGCGCGCTTGTCTTACCTAAGTGAGTCTGAGTTTCCCCCTGCGCACCTTCGATATGTTCACGAATAGTCGGTAAATTTAACTTAGCAAAAACAATGGCTAAAACCGCTAACGTCGCGGAGAGTAGCAAGTAAGGTAATTTCACGACTTCCGCTTCAGCATTCGCTTGGGCTAAATCCGCCGACACCGATGCCGCTACGGATAAAATCAATATTGAACCAAAGAATGGTGCAACCGTAGTCCCCAAAGAGTTAAACGCTTGGGTCAAATTCAAACGACTCGAAGCGGTCTCACTGCTCCCTAGGGCATTGACATAAGGGTTCGCCGCCACTTGTAGTATGGTGATCCCAGATGCCAGTACAAATAAGGCCGCAAGAAATAAACCGTAAGTCGCCAGTGTTGCCGCGGGATAAAACAGCGCACAACCTATACTCGCAATCACTAATCCAGTGACAATTCCCTTCTGATAACCCAGCTTTTTCACTAGATTACCCGCAGGGATAGACACGAGGAAATAAGCGCCGAAGAAGCAAAACTGGATCAACATGGCCTGAGTATAATTTAATGAAAATACCGCTTTAAGGTGTGGGATCAAAATATCGTTCAAACAGGTGATAAAACCCCACATAAAAAACAGTGAAGTCAATGACACGAGCGCGAAACGATAGTTGCCGTTTCCTGCATCGCTCACGCTGCTCGTGGGGCTACTAGTGTTAATTGATGACGCCATAATTGTACTCTCTATAATGTTTTTATTATCTATGGGGGTAAATCGGCACTTCTTCCCCTGCCCTTTGGGCGTTTGTCGTACCACGATAGGAGGTAAAGATCTCGTATCTATACCATCCAATCCGAATGAAGATGAAGCATTTTCACTTTAAAATAGCGTAATAACTGGCAAATGCCGAAAACTTCAACAAGTCACCGACTAATTGTGCGGTTTTCAAACCGTGACCCGATAGCTCTTGTTGTACCTCGAGTCCCGCTAGGCTGAACAAGGTATCAGTATCCATCAGGTTAAAGCAGACCAGCATGCGTTGTTGCCCTAAGGTGCGCACGAAGATCAATAACGGCTCAGGTGCATCAATAAACTGAATATCACCCTCGATAAGCACAGGGTGGGATTTACGCCACGCAAGGAAGCGACGATACCCATTGAGCATGGAATCAGGATTGGCTTCTTGCACATCTACGGCGAATGCTCGATGCGCAGGGGCAACGGGTAACCAAGGCGATACATGGCTAAAGCCACCAAAATCTCCATGTTGTTGCCAAGGCATAGGTGTGCGGCAACCATCTCGCCCCTTAAACATCGGCCAGAAGGTTTTGCCGAAGGGGTCCTGCAGCTCATGGTATTCTATGGGTGCTTCGGTTAATCCCAGCTCTTCACCTTGGTAGCTACACACACTACCACGCAGGGAACTGAGCATCGCATTGAGCATTTTGACACTATCCGAGTCCTGTATACCCCGCCCCCAACGGCTCGCCACCCGCTGCACATCATGGTTGCCTATTGCCCAGCAAGGCCAGCCATCGCCTATACTGGCCTCGAGTGCTTCGACCGTTTGGCGAATATAGGCAGCGCTATAATCCTCGGTTAACAGCTCAAAACTGTAGGCCATATGCAAACGATCTTCGCCCTTAGTGTAGGCGGCCATTACAGCGAGCGAATCTTCGGCTGACACTTCACCTAGGGTGACAGCCCCCGGATAGCGGTTGATCAACTTACGTAGATCTTCAATAAACTCAATAGTTTGTGGACGGTCATTATTGTAATAATGATATTGATAGGCGTAGGGGTTATCTTCGCTAAAGCCTCGGCCCTGCCGTTTATCCTTAGGTTTGGCCGGATTATCCCTAAGCTGCTCATCGTGATAACAGAAGGTAATCGCATCTAGACGGAAACCATCGACGCCCTTTTTCAGCCAGAACTCGACATTATCCAGTACAGCTTGGCGCACCTGTGGGTTATGGAAATTAACGTCAGGTTGGCTACGCAGGAAGTTATGTAAATAGTATTGTTGTCTACGCGGCTCCCACTCCCAGGCACAGCCACCGAAAATGGCTAACCAGTTATTAGGGGCAGTACCGTCTTCCTTAGGATCGGCCCATACATACCAGTCTGCCTTGGGGTTGCTACGGTTTTCTCGACTCTCGAGGAACCAGGCATGCTGATCTGAGGTGTGGCTCAACACTTGATCGATAATGACCTTAATCCCACGTTGATGCGCTTTTTCAATCAGTTCATCGAAATCCTGCATCGAACCAAAGAGCGGATCCACTTCGCGGTAATCGCTGATATCGTAACCAAAGTCCGCCATCGGCGATTTAAAGAAAGGCGAAATCCAAATGGCATCGACATTTAGGCTAGCAATGTAATCTAACTTAGTAATAATACCGCGCAAATCGCCGACACCGTCGCCATTGGTATCCAAAAGGCTACGTGGATAAATTTGATAGATCACGGCTCCACGCCACCAAGTTAACTCACTCATTGTTGCCCCTTTATCATTATTCTTCAGCGAGCTAACCCAGAAAGACTCATATCAACAGTTACGGTATTGTTACTGTAGAGTAAAGGCGCTGCGACTTTATTTGTGATACCGAGCATACGTGAAGAGGGAAATAAGGTTCAATACACCTGCATACGTATGCAATGCAGAACATCGACAACCCCATAAAATCAATTCCAAACTAGCCATTAATAAACAATGAGTTATCATTAATACTTCTCTATTCCTTCACCTCATTTATTGCCCTAAAGCGGGTGATTCTTGAGCCGGAGGCGGATTGAATACGTATGCACAATATTGTGACACCGAGAAACTCGGGAGTAGTATCTTCACCGTTGCATAACAATTTGGTCATAAACGCAGCACTTATGCAGTCAATTAAGCGCCGAGATACCAAAAAAAGGCCGCATAAATAACGCGGTGATAACGATAAAACGCTCTATAAAAGCGATAAAAGCGACTTCAAGGGGAAGAAAGATATGATGCGATTTAAACCCAGTTTGCTGACCTTAGCGCTCGTCGCTGCAGGTGCTAGCATGCACTCCTACGCCGCAGATGCTGTGGCTGCCGAAGCAACGGCCAAAGACGAAAATATTGAAGTAATTCAAGTTACTGGCATTCGCCGTAGCTTGCAAGAATCCCAATCTCTGAAAATGTCATCTTCTTCTATTGTTGAAGCCATTTCAGCCGAAGACATAGGCAAATTACCGGATGTAAGCATTGCAGAATCCTTAGCCCGTTTACCTGGGGTCTCGGCACAGCGCCTAGATGGTCGTGCAAACGTCATTTCTATTCGAGGCATGGGGCCTGATTTTACTACCGCGACATTAAATGGCCGTGAACAGGCGTCCGTTAACGATAACCGCAGTGTGGAGTTTGACCAGTATCCCTCTGAGCTATTAAATCGTGTTGTGGTTTATAAAACACCTGATGCATCTGTTATGGCACAAGCGATCGGCGGCACAGTTGATATGCAAACTATCAGCCCACTTGCCCACGGAGAACAAACCATTGCCGTTGCCCTGCGCGGTGAAATGAACGACTTAGGCGCCTTAAACAGCGGTTCAGATGATAAAGGTTACCGCGGAAGTATTTCCTATATTGATCAGTTTGCCGATGACACTATCGGTGTTGCTATAGGTTATGCCCGCATGATGTCACCCAATCAAGAAGAACGTTGGCAAGCATGGGGATATCCTACAAATGATAATGGTGACAGTGTATTAGGTGGTGCTAAGCCTTTTGTGCGCTCAAGCGAACTAGAGCGTGATGGTGTATTAGCCGTATTTGAATATGCACCCAATGACACATTCCACTCGACGCTCGATGTTTATTACTCGAAGTTTACCGATGATCAACGCTTGCGTGGCATTGAAATTCCAGCGGCTTGGGGAACTAATGGTGGAGTGGTAGCGACAACAACCGACAATGGTCTAGTCACTGAAGGGATCATTAAGGGTGCTGAAGTCGTTGTGCGTAACGATGTGAATAAGCGTGAAGCGGATTCACTTTCGGTGGGCTGGAATAACAAATTTAATATCAATGATAGCTGGAATATTGAAGCAGATATCTCCATGTCAAAAACTAACCGTACCGACATAGGTATGGAAAGTTATTCGGGAACTGGCCGGGGTACTGGCGTGGGGGCCGTTGATGATTTAGGGTTTGCCTACAATGGCAATGGTGGTTATGTATTTGATCATAATCTGGATTATGCCGATAAAAACCTTATAAAACTAGGTGATCCATTAGGTTGGGGTAGCCCGCTTGGTGCCAATACCCAAGATGGTTTTATTAATAAGCCAGAAATTGAAGACGAGCTAAAATCATTCCGTTTAAGTGCTGAATATGTCCTCGATGGCGGCGCAGTGCGTAGTATCGAGTTTGGTGTAAACCGCACGGATCGTGATAAATCTAAGTTAGATAAAGGTTATTATCTCACGCTCAAAGGCTACGATGGTTCTGCTGACTATACAATGACAGTGCCAGACCAATACCTATTAGATTCAACATCCCTCGCCTTCTTCGGCATGGGCGATGTATTAAGCTATGACTCGTTAGCTTTCTACAATGACGGTAACTATACAGAAACTGACGTCGCTGATGTGGATCTTTCCCGCGCCACTAACTCTTGGGCTGTGCAAGAGGAGGTCTCCACAGCTTATGTGATGGCTAACCTTGAGTCAGAAGTTTTCGGCATTCCTGTTACTGGTAACGCAGGCTTACAAGCGGTTCATACCGATCAATCCTCTGACGGTACAGTGGCAACGGTTGAAAATGGCTTAGTGGTGTTAACTCCACGCACTGCGGGTGATTCCTATGTTGAATGGCTGCCAAGCTTGAACTTAAGTTTCGAAGTCGCCGATAGCCAAGTGGTTCGTTTAGCCGCAGCGCGCACCTTGACCCGTTCACGCATGGACAAAATGAATGCCAACCTGAACTACAGTTACAGCCAGAATCCAAGCGACGGAGTCAATTGGACAGGTAAAGCAGGTAATCCTGAGTTACGCCCATGGTTAGCCCGTCAATATGACTTAAGCTATGAAAACTATTTCAGCGACCAAGGTTATTTCTCGGTAGCGGTATTCTACAAAGATCTTGAAAACTACGTTTACGATCAACATACAGACTTTGATTTCAGCACCCTGTTCCCACAAGGGCCTACTGATAACCCAATTGGCGATGTCACCCAACCTCAAAACGGTGAAGGTGGTTATGTCCAAGGTGTTGAAGCCTCTGTATCTGTAGACTTTGGTATGTTTGTCGATGTGCTAAGTGGCTTTGGTACTGTTATTAGCGGCTCATACAACGACAGTGAAGTGAAGGAAACTCCGACCAGCAACCCAACAACCTTGCCAGGTCTGTCGGAAAAAACCTTAAACGCGACGATCTACTATGAAAACTCAGGCTTTGAAGCGCGCATTAGCTCACGCTACCGCAGCGACTTCCTAGGTGAAGTAACTAAGATCAGTCTGCAACGCGAAAACGTGAACATCAAAGCTGAAACTGTGGTCGATGCACAAATCGGTTATGACTTTAGCGAAAGCGGTATTGAGTCTCTGTATGGTTTATCGATTCTGTTCCAAGTGAACAATTTAACCAACGAACCTTTCACCTCTTACACTAGCGATGATCAACGCTTAGTTCGAGATTATCAAAACTATGGCCGTAACTTTATGTTAGGCGCCAACTATAAGTTCTAATCCTGCATGAATAAAAGCCTCTGTAAGCAGTTACAGAGGCTTTTTTATATATCATATCGATTTTTCAGCACCTATACCTAAGCGCATCAAGAAGAAACACATCAAAGATGAATTAAGGGCTAAGCCATGAGCTATATAAAGAATATTGTCATTGTCGGTGGAGGCACTTCAGGCTGGATGACGGCGGCCATGTTGGCAAGATTATTTAAATCAACCCTTAACATTACCCTTATTGAATCGAAGGAAATTGGTACCATTGGCGTAGGCGAAGCCACTATCCCGCCGCTACAGATTTTCAATAGCGTACTGGGGATTAACGAGAGCGATTTTATTAAAGCGACTCAAGCCACCTTTAAACTCGGTATTCAGTTTGAAAATTGGGGGAAACAAGGAGATTGTTATATGCATGCCTTTGGCAATGTAGGTAAAGATCTTGGATTTACGCCTTTTCATCACTATTGGTTAAGCACATCTCCGACTGAAACCAACTCATTTTGGCATTACTCCCTTAATTTCCAGGCTGCAAAAAAGCAAAAATTCCAAGTGATTGGACAACTGCCCAACGCCCCCCTAGCAGGCTTAACCCATGCCTATCATTTCGATGCTGCGTTATACGCACAACTGCTGCGCAGTTATAGTGAACGGCAAAAATGTTAAACGTATAGAAGGCAAAATTACCTCAGTAGATCTTGCCCCCTGCGGCAAAATAGACGCAGTTAAATTACAAACAGGGCAAGTGATTGCCGCTGATTTTTTTATTGATTGTTCTGGCTTTGCGGCTCTTTTGATTGAAAAAGCACTCAATGTCGGCTTCGAAAGTTATCAACATTGGCTGCCCTGTGACAGTGCATATGCAGTGCCCTGTGAGAAAGTCCCTGAATCGACGCCTTATACCCGAGCCATTGCGCATTCAATGGGTTGGCAATGGCGCATTCCATTACAACACCGTACAGGTAATGGATTAGTCTATTGCAGCCGTTTTATTAGCGATGATGAAGCGCAGCAATTTCTCTTGAATAACTTAGATGGCAAACCTTTAGCCGAACCGATAAAAATCAGTTTTACACCGGGAAGACGCCTCAAACAATGGCATAAAAACTGTGTCGCAATTGGTCTTTCGAGTGGCTTTTTAGAACCCTTAGAGTCCACCAGCTTACATTTAGTCCAATCGGCTATTATCCGCTTAAGCAAACTCTTCCCCCACCATGGGATCACGTCCAATGCCATTGATGAATTTAATCATCAATCACAAAATGAATTTGAGCAAATCCGCGATTTTATCATCCTGCATTACCACCTTAATCAACGAGAACACGCTGAAGAAATGCGTCTGTGGCAACAGTGTCAAACCATGGATATTCCCGAAAGTTTGCAGCAAAAAATTGATCTATTCCGTGAAACTGGTGCAGTGTTTAGGCATCAAGAAGAACTCTTTACTGAGACAGCATGGGTACAGGTCATGCTAGGGCAAGGTATCATGCCACAGGATTTCAACCCCTTAGCTAATACTATTCCAGCGCCCGATCTAACCGTTTTTTTACAGAATATGCGCACGATTATCGACAATGCCGTCGATAACATGCCGACACATAACCAATATCTTGCCTCCTTAGGATAAATACAATCTAAGGTTGGCTTAACAATATTGAATGAAGTAAACAACAAGGAGTGACTATGATGTCAACGCGCTCAAGGCTGACAACTTATCTGATGATGATCCTCGGTATTTGCCTACAAACTGGGCAAGTACAGGCCGAAGTCAATATCAATCCCGAGCCAGAAATGAAAAAACCTCGGCAGCCATCTTCACTCACTGTTGAACCCGCTTTTTGGTGGGCGGGAATGCAAAATCCTGAGTTACAGTTGATGCTCTATAGCCGCGATTTACCAAGTTTACCCCAGCAGCTTAAGGTGGATATCCAAGGGAAAGGTATTAGGCTAAAGGGCCTTGAACACACTGATAATCCTCACTATCTCTTTATCAATTTAGATCTGAGTCAAGCAGAGCCACAAACCTTTGAGTTGGTGATTTCCAACACACAATCCGATTCAAAAAACCAAACGCCTCTCTATCGCCTGCCCTATACCCTGCAAGCTCGAGCACCTGACAGCCGTGAGCGCCAAGGCTTTAGCAATAAGGATGTGATTTACCTTATCACTCCAGATAGATTTGCCAACGGCAATCCCAGTAACGACAATCAAGCGGATATGCTGGAGCACACCGCGCCCGATAATGCCGATGGCCGCCATGGTGGGGATATCGAAGGCATTCGCCAGCACTTAGATTACTTAGCCAAATTAGGCGTCACTCAGCTGTGGATCAACCCTCTGCTTGAAAACAACCAGGCCCAATACTCCTACCATGGTTACTCGATTACCGATTTATACCGCGTCGATCCCCGCTTTGGTAGCAACGAGGATTATCAAGCCCTCGTCGCGAAAGCCAATAAGCTTGGCATTGGCGTGATTAAGGATGTTGTAGTTAACCATATTGGCTCAAACCATTGGTGGCTAAAGGATTTACCCAGTAAAGATTGGTTAAACTATCCAGCAATAACCCAGGCCAACGGGCCGAAAATCGATGAGAATACACCCCGCTATACCAGCCATAGACGCACAACAGTGCAAGATCCCTATGCAGTAATGCAGGATAAGAGCGACTTTGCCGACGGCTGGTTTGCCGAGACTATGCCGGATCTGAATCAAAGTCATCCCCAACTGGCAACCTACCTTATCCAAAACAGTATTTGGTGGGTGGAGTACGCAGGGTTATCGGGGATCCGCGAAGATACTTATTCCTACGCCGACAAAGACTTTCTGACTAAATGGTCTAAGGCTGTGATGGATGAGTACCCGAATTTTAATATTGTCGGCGAGGAATGGACCGCAAATCCCATTACGGTTTCCTACTGGCAGAAGGGAAAAATCAATCCCGATGGTTATACCTCAGATTTACCCAGTTTGATGGACTTCCCGCTGTATGAAAAATTGATTGCCAGCCTCAATGAACCAGAAAGCTGGGACACAGGGTTTATCAAGCTTTACGAGATGTTAGCTAACGATGTGGTTTATCCTTCCCCCAGTAAGCTAGTGCTATTTGAAAGTAACCATGACACCAATCGAATCTTCAGTTTAGTGAAAGAAAATATCGACTTATACAAGATGGCACTCACCTATGTGCTGACAGCCAAACGTATTCCGCAGTTGTTTTACGGCACAGAGGTGTTGATGACTAGCCCGACCGAAGGCCGTCATGATGGTGTGGTTCGTAGCAACTTCCCAGGTGGTTTTACTGGCAGTGCCGTTAACGGTTTTACGGGCAAAGGGTTAAACCACGCGCAGCTACAGGCACAGGAATTTGTCCGTACCCTACTCAACTACCGCAAACATTCCCCTGCACTACAAACTGGCGACTTACTGCATTTTGTACCGCTGGAGGGTGTGTATGTGCAATTTAGGTGTATTGCGAATAGCACAACTCCAACCCAACAGCATGCCTGTAACCAAGCGGATGCGGATAAAGTAATGGTGATCTACAACAAAAATGACCAGCCGCAGCAGCTCGATTTAACGCGGTTTAAAAGCATACTCGGTAACAGTGCCTCGGCAATGTCGATATTAACTGGGGATAAGATCAAACTTAATCAAACGCTTACACTACTCCATCCAGGGGTAATGCTGCTCGAGATTAATGACGAATAATGAAGACTTAAGAGTGAACTGTTAATGATTAACTTGGCAGCCAAACAATTGTTTGGCCGCCAATCCGTACCGAAGGAACCCACATTGAATTTTCCATTATCCCAGATCACAAAACGCCGCACTTATCGTTGGCAACAAGGTTTAACCCTGCTGGCCTTCGTGGGCTTTGCGGCCAGTAGCACAGCAGCGCTTGATACCGCTCAGACAATGTCGTCAAAGTTCAACCAGCCCCCTAGCAATACGGCAACAACGGCCAATGATAGGGTCGAGCGAGAAAACCATACATTTAAACCTGTGGTGTATCAGATTTTTACCCGTCTCTATGGCAATAAAAATCAAACCAATAAATCATGGGGCACACTTGAAGAGAACGGTGTCGGCAAATTTAATGATATTGATGATATTGCACTCAATAGTATCAAAGCGTTAGGTGTTACCCATGTGTGGTACACTGGGGTGCCCCACCATGCGCTGATTGGGGATTACAGTGCAATCGGTGTTAGCGCAGACGATCCCGACGTCGTCAAAGGCCGCGCCGGCTCGCCCTACGCGGTAAAGGATTATTACAACGTTAATCCCGACTTAGCGGTCGATCCCGCTAAACGTTTACAGGAGTTTCAAGCGCTGATTAAGCGTACCCATCAACAGGGCTTAAAGGTGATTATCGATATAGTGCCCAACCATGTGGCGCGTAATTATCATTCCATCACTAAGCCGCAAGGCGTGCGCGACTTTGGTGAAGATGATAATCAAACCCTTGAATATGCAAAACATAATAACTTTTACTATGTAATTGATAGGGATCAACCGCGTGGTTTTCAAGTCCCCGACTTACCAGACAGTCTAAAACCTTTAGGGGGCGAGTCGCATCCACTGAGTGATGGGCAATTTAAGGAATTCCCCGCCAAATGGACGGGTAATGGCTCACGTCTCGCTAAACCCGATATCAATGATTGGTATGAGACAGTAAAAATCAATTATGGTGTGCGTCCCGATGGCACACAGGATTTTCCGAGCCTGCCGCCAAGTTACGCCACACTCGGCGCCGAGCAGCACTATGCTTTTTGGCAGCAACGAACGAGTGAATTACCTAACTCTTGGATTAAGTTCAATCAAATTGCCCAGTATTGGTTGGCTATGGGTGTCGATGGATTTCGCTACGATATGGCCGAAATGGTGCCAGTCGAGTTTTGGAGCTATCTCAACAGCCAGATAAAACACACGGATCCCGAAGCCTTTATTCTGGCCGAAGTCTATAACCCTAAGCTGTACCGAGATTATATTCAGTTGGGTAAAATGGATTATCTTTACGATAAGGTCGACCTCTACGACACACTTAAAGCCGTCATGGCAGGTAAAGAAAGCACCGCGAATATCGCGGCGGATCAAGCCAAAGTGCAAGATATTGAATCCCATATGCTGCATTTTTTAGAAAACCATGATGAGCAACGTATTGCTAATGCAGCATTTTTAGGTTCACTCAACGCCAATACATCAGCAAATACTCAGGCTGTAAATCCCCATTACGCCCTACCCGCTATGGTGGTGTCAGCCACGATTGGCACATCACCAACCTTAGTGTATTTCGCCCAGGAAGTCGGTGAAGCCGCCATCGAAACCCCAGGTTTTGGACAGGCCTCCCGTAGCAGTATTTTTGATTATGTCGGTGTGCCCGCTCACCAACGCTGGATGAATAAGGGTAAGTTTGATGGCGGCCAATCAACGGCGCAAGAAAAATCCCTGCGGGCGTACTATCAAAAACTGCTGAACTTAAGCACGGGCCGCACGGCGCCTGCACTTTTAGGGGAATATTATTCACTGGATGCCATAAATCGTGGCCTTACTGAACCTGCAACGGGCTATGATGACAGCACCTTTGCCTTTGTACGCTTTAATGCACAAACGGCAAATCAAACCGGGCAAAAACTGATTATTGTCAGTAACTTTAGCCAAACCCATGTAAAGCTTTTATCCCTTAAACTACCAAAGCAACTTATTGCCCAATGGCAGTTAACGGATGCCACCTATCCACTTAAGGATTTACTTGAAGATCATGCCGCGCAGTTAGCCGTTAAAGAAGGAGAAGGTCTGGTAAAAATAAAACTCGCACCGCTGTCTTCGGCCATATTCGAGCTAGAAGATTAAACGAGCTAAAATCGGGCCTATAGCGTCACACTAAACTGTGACGCTATCTTTTTCTAAAGGTTATACTCTCAAACCTATTCAACTCATTGAAAAACCATTTCAAAACCACAGAGGAAAGCCATGTTACTCGGCATTCACCATGCAGCGATTATTTGCAGTGACTATCAAAAGTCCAAACATTTTTATGTGACTATTCTTGGCCTTACCGTGCTTGCAGAGCATTACCGTGAGGCGCGCCAGTCCTACAAACTCGATTTACAACTGCCCGATAAGAGTCAAATCGAGTTGTTTTCCTTCGACAATCCCCCAAAGCGCCCTAGTTATCCCGAAGCCTGTGGCCTTAGGCATCTCGCCTTTCGCGTCGCATCGATTGAAACGGCTATCGACCATCTTAATGCCCATCACATCGCCGTCGAACCCGTCCGCATCGACGAATATACAGGTAAAAAATTCACCTTCTTTAGCGATCCCGATGGCTTACCTTTAGAGTTGTATCAGTTATAGCGCTGATTAAATGCGCTGCACCATCCCAGCGAATAAGATGAATAAAGCTTAATTACGGCAAGGAGCATTTAGACTTAGACTCTATAACGCTACTGATCTTGTATGCCATGGAGAATAGGCAAACGGGATTGGATGATTTGTGCAGAGAAATAGCTGAGGAATAAAAAGTGTTTGATAATCCAGCTTTATTGTTATGGAGTCTCGTCTTTAGCCTCTTTGGCCTTGGCTTTTTCACCTATGGCAAGCGTCAAGCCGCCCCCATCCCTTTGGCCGTTGGCCTCACCCTGATGATTTACCCCTATTTTGTTAGCAATCTAGCTTTACTTATCGCCATAGGCATCGCCCTCATCGCACTGCCCTATTTCGTTCGGATATGATTTTTGCCCCTTGAACTTGCATTCTGCGGCAAATTTATCCGCCAGCAGTGCTTTGTTAAATACCTGATATCAGGTGGAGAAACGGTAGTTTATTGCAACGCGATGAACAAAATACATAAGTCGAAACGCTATGTTTCTTATTGAAGTGGGTGGTGTATAACACCACCCACGAAACCATTATTTTGCTAATTTCGAGGCAATAGTTGCCACATGCTTACCTTGGAATTTTGCCAATGACAGTTCTTTTTCAGATGGTTGCCGACTTCCATCAGGCCCTGCGATACAAGCAGCCCCTAACGGCGATCCCCCCTTAACCTCTGAGATATCTGCAAGCTCAGGAGCCGCATAAGGTAAGCCAACCACTACCATACCGTGATGAAATAACGTGGTATGGAAAGATTGGGTCGTTGTTTCATTACCGCCACCAGTGCCAGTAGAAACAAATACACTCCCCACTTTACCCACTAGTTTACCCGCGGCCCATAATCCCCCAGTCTGATCTAAAAAATTACGCATCTGCGCGGCCATATTGCCGAATCGTGTTGGTGTACCAAAAATGATTGCATCGTAGTCTGCTAGCTCTGCGGGGGTTGCGATAGGTGCTTTTTGGTTTAATTTAATGCCAGCTTTTTCAGCAATATCTTCAGGTACCAATTCGGGTACCCGCTTAATCGTAACTTCAACATTATCAACTGAAGCGGCACCTTCTGCGACGGCACTGGCCATAGTTTCTATATGGCCATAACTTGAATAATACAGTACTAAAACCTTCGTCATTCTATACCTCCATTTATTAGTTGTTTGTCATTTAAGTGGGCAAAACAAACTGAACGTCTAACTTCCATCATCTTCGTTAATGACGGATATTAAATTGCATATCAATATATTGGATGTCAACTTAAATCATCAGCACGTCCGGAAGACAGCATTATGGTAGTCTAGTACCGCTTGATTTATTTGCACTTTAGCGTTCATCAAAAAGGGGCCGTAATGCCGCAGAGGTTCGAGAGGCAGCTCAAAAAGCGGCCATGGGGCGGGCGGTCGTCTCGCTAATCACCATGGCTCACCTATTTAGCATCGATGTCGCCTGTTGGTTTTAAAGAAATACGGAACAGTTTTGGGACAAAAGTACGCTAGGTTTAATGTACTAAAGGTGAGTAATAGCATTAGCAAAGTTATGTAGCCAGATTAGTTTACACTGACCCCGCATATTCGTTGGCTGATATCCACTAACGCAGGCTTGCCATGGTGTTCACTCACCGACACGCAGCAAGTCCCTCCCTGGATGCTCGACCGCCCCGTCCATGGGGCGGACGGTCGTCTCGCAAATCACCATGGCTCACCTGTTTGGCATTTGCGTAATCTGTAGGTTTAAAAGCCTTACGAAGCACGTTTTGGGACAAAACCTTGCTAGATTTTTTACTCTAATTCATTGGTTTCGGATTAATATTTGTAAGGCAATTATTGAAAGTTAGTAATAAACCGATGAACAAGCCATCCTTCTTTTTTCCATGAATTAAAGTGAATGCTCTTCTAAAACTGATGTGGCCAACACTCGCAGCAGACTGAGCAACTCAAAACAGTAGAAGAGATCTCTCATAGACAGCAGAAGCGATCAATTGCACCAGCGCCGCCAGTTGACGGCGCTGCAACAAACTGCCCGCCCTGCTGGCAGAGACTGATCACTTCTACCGGTAAAGCCTGCCCAGTCCGCTGGTCGAACTGCCCAGTTTCAGGCAAGAAAAAGCCCCAGGAAAATGGGGCTGATTGGAAAAGTGTTATGACTGCCCTGTCTTTCGTTGGTCGGGTAAAAATGAATGAGTTTTTTAATTCACTCCGACCCCTTTATCTATCTGGAAACATCAAAAAGATTTGGCTGTCCTGTCTTTTCGATTTAATTCACTCCGACCCCTTTATCACCTTTATCTCGACCCCTTTATCTCGTCTCTTTTTAATGAGTTTTTAATTCACTCCGACCCCTTTATCCCGACCCCTTTATCCCGACCCCTTTATCCGACCCCTTTATCCGACCCCTTTATCTGTTTATACATATCTTTCAGATCATCTAAAGCAGTTTTTAGTATGTCATCATCGTCAGGAGACATTACACTATCTTTTTTATCTTCTTTAACTAACCATAGCACATCGACCACACGCTTTACTTTTCGATCAAGTTCCTCATATTGGTCAACTGAATTTAATTCTAACAAACTCATCGCTTCATTTATGTCAATGATTTGATTGTTCAAAAGCATAGCAACTACGTAGTAATGTTGTTCTGTACTAAATAGCTGCTGTCTTAAAGCTCTTTTAGCAATATCATATACAACTGACACACTTGGTTCTTCCCAAAGTTTTACGAGAAAGCTTTCTAAATCATAAGAGAAAGTGAACTTTTGATCATACATAGAAGAAACTATCTCAACTACTTTATTGATTTGCTTGCTAGAAAAGAACACTAGAAGCACCTCCCAAATGAAAGATGCTTGATTACTAAAACGCAGATGTGTATTCATTAGAATGTTCTCCCGTTAGCGACTTTATCTGCTTTAAACTTAGGAGGAATATTTTCGTATGGCGCATTTATAGTTTTAGTCCCTGTCCACTCGTCTGGAAACTGACGAACACCACCATTTTTACCTATACTATTTTGGTGTTGATGCACAATTTCACCATCAGTAGTAACCTTATGTGTTCTTGATATTACGCTTCCAGACGCATCTCTTTCAATAATCTGCTCGGATGAGCCACCATCCCCTCCTTTAGACTTACGTGTTAACACTTCCTTATTTGTCTTGGCTTTAACATCCTTAACCGCACCCGGCAACCTAATCTTTTTAGCTATTGTTTTTACAACAAGTTCACCAACCTCTTTGGCTACCACCGTACCCGTTGCGACAGAGACGCCATTTTCTTGATACGCGTCAATGATGTTCTCGGCAGATTCTATCCCGTCTTTGACAGCTTCAGCAACTTGGACAAGATAAATCTAGCCACCCATTTTAGATCAACAACATAATGCACGTTGGGTTTGTCTACAACTTGTACGAGCTGAAATTGCTTAAACTAGTGTCATCAAAAGTTAAAGGGCTAAAGCTGAGGCATGAAAATGAGCTAACTCATTAAAAAAATGGTGTATTTAAGACATGCTAACTCACCCAATAAAACAAATGGGCAGTGATTGGTTTGGTTAAGCAGGATTACAGTTCTGAGTTCTGCGAGGGCGCGGCATACAAACCTCCTTGTTTAATGCTTAACCCAAGCATAGTCGGAGGTTAACAACTGCGCTATTAAGACTGGGTGTCTCTGTATTCCTTGGGAGGTTAACAACTGCGCCATTAAGGCTGGGTGTCTCTGTATTCGTCTCCATATCAGCAGATGATTTGCTTTGTGCTGCGAAGAAACTAGCCGAACTCTCATTAACTCATGGTTGTTGGGGCTATGAATTATGAGGGGATCCTACAGGGCTGGGTGTCTCTGTATTCCTCTGTATTCGGTATTCAACTCGTTTGGGGCATTACTTATACGATATCACTCTCACAGGCATCGATGAAAACTTCCAATTTTTCAAGATGAATTTTACAAAGATCCCATATCGGAACCTGTTGAGCATCACCAGTAAAGTAAAAGTAACCTTTAGAAAATTTCATTTTGATAGGACTAACCCTCTTTCCTTCTGAGATTTTATCTGACGGTCTGAAGCGAAGAACAACTTTACCTGTGGGTTGAGCACAGTGACCATCATAAGACGGTTCGACTGGTTTATAATGCACTGCTGTAGTGCGATAAGCACCAGTTGGACCTGATTTATAAAATTCTGGATGTTGCTTCCTAAATTCCTTCACCCTTTTGACTAATATATTGTTTTGCTTAAGATGCTCACTAGAACTATAACAGGCGTTTAGATAAGCGCTCAAAAAGAAAGTAAACTCTTTGGTAGGTTTATGCTCTTTGGAAATCGATTCACGAGAAACCTCTACCCGATCCATTAAACTTAAGAAAAAGAATGCTTCATCTACTTTTTGTCTTGCATTTAAAATTACATCCTCCTTGATATTATTTTTCATTAAGACTCCCTGTTAACAAATCTACTTGAATTATAAAATCAAATATATTTTTAGTATTTCTATAAGCTAAAGTACAACACCACCACAGTGATTACTTTGTAGCATTCCTAAAATTGAGTCAATTGACACGTTACAAGCTACATGTTCACCCGAGCTTGTAACTCAAAAGGTGTACAAGTCACATAGCCAGATGAACAATTCAATGGTTATTCAAGATTGCCATCATTACAACAGCGCTCTTAACGGCATGAATATCGTCCTAACTAACCTTCCCTATCTCGCCTTCCCTATCTCAGTAAATAGGCCCAAACCAATCAACTCAACTATTCTCGGCAGATAGTGATGCGGCGAAACGCAAATATACCCAGTAGCGATAGTATTAATAGGGATAAACTGCCACCGCCGCTATAACCTTGCTTATGTTCTATGGTCGCAATATGTTCTTCTTTTACGCGGGTTTTAAAGCGAGCTAATTCGGCATCTAAGTTAGTGATCATATCGTTTACCGCCAGCTCAAAGCCTTCGGCGGACTTTTCACGTAGCACGTTGGTGACGCTCACCGCGGTTGAGGTGTCGGTAAGTTGGTTGATGCCGGGCGCCCTAAACAGCATCTTTTGGCTGCGCATATCAAATACGGCAGTATCGACAAAGGTTTGGATCGCGTTTTCATTGCCAGGCACCATATACATGCCGACTATGGTCCAATAAAGCAGTGAAGCCTTATTCTCGCTGCTCTGTAACAGTTGATCGTAAGACACTAGCGCCATCACATCGACATCGTGTAAGCGGGCGACCTGCTGCAAGGTACTAAACCCTTTGCCATTTTTAAGATAAGTGCTGGGGATTAATTCGATACGGTCAATAAAGTCATATTTAACAAAAGATTGTTTAACCTTATCGAGCAAGGCGATTTGCGAGCTGCTATCGAGGGCTTCGTTTTGCCAATGGGATGAAGGCAAAAATGCGATGCCGACTGTGATGGGGAGGCGCAGCACGGGAATGCTGGGCTGCTGCGGCTCATGCTGCTTATCGTCGGGATAGAGATATTCAACCAGACTGCTGGAAACCACGTTTTTTTCGGTGGTGTTACCATTAAAAAAGGCACTGCAACCGCCAAGCAAGATGCTAATAGACGTCAGCGCGCCCAAAAGAACCATTAACTTTGTTTTCATCCGTTTCCCTACCATATCCTTACTGCGCAGAGGCCACTTTGCCCGTGCATATTGCCGCTACCTTAGCGAGTCACTGCTGTAAAAACAAGCCGTTAACCTCACATAACAGCCTTTTGTTTGGCCTTTTTAGGCGCCTAGAAACAACAAAGCCGCATCGGAATGCGGCTTTGGCTTTGATGACAACGACAATCAGTGGAACAAATTCGCCAGCTTAGGCGTATTTACGCACTTTTTTCAACGCGATCTGCTGCTTTAACGTCGATAAATGTTCTATAAACACTTTACCGTGTAAATGGTCGATTTCATGTTGCAACACAATGGCTAAAAACTCATCGGTTTCGATTTCAATCGCTTTGCCCTGTCTGTCTAAGGCGGTGACTTTGACCTTCTCAAAACGCGTCACTTTAGCGCGATAACCTGGGATAGAAAGACAGCCTTCTTCACCCACGTATTCGCCAGACTTTTCAACAATCTCTGGATTAATCAGCACAAGGGGTTGGTCACGGGTTTCGGATAAATCGATCACAATCACCGCATCCGTACTGCCGACTTGTGTTGCCGCTAAACCTATACCATCGTCCGTGTGATACATGGTTTCGATTAAGTCATCGATAAATCCCTGAACGGCATCAATATCTTTTACAGGTTGCGCCTTACGTTTAAGGCGCTCATCGGGGATTGTCAAAATATCGAGTACGGCCATGCTGGTTATCTTCTCTCATCGAGTCAAAAAAATTGGCGCTATTATGGACTATTTCAGCCTTTACACAATATTTTCGCCATAAATAGTTTAATAATTACGATCACAATCGAGTATGTAGATAGCAATAGTTTCATCCATGAACGGGCTTTCACAGCTTTGTCGTTTAACGCTAAACTGGCAAGCCTAAAGACCAACGAATAGACATACTCACAAGAGCACTTATTTATGCCATCGTTTCCAAAGGATAAATCGCCACTCTATTCCTATTTAAAACAAGACGAAGCCGCCTTAGAAGCTCAAACAGCACAGGCAGTGCCCTTATCACCTATGGCTAAAATCTGGCATATTGTCGCCATGATCCCACAGGGGCGCATTAGCAGTTATGGGAAAGTTGCCGATTTAGCCGGACTGCCAGGCAGAGCCAGATATGTCTCTAAGGCACTCAAATCAGCCCCAGAACATTTGTCACTTCCATGGCATAGAGTACTTAACAGTCAGGGACAAATTTCCTTTGAAAAAAATTCAGCCGCGTTTCAGGAACAGATGGAATTATTGCGAATCGAAGGAGTAGTAGTGAACCGCGGCAAAGTAAAATTGTCTGAATTTGAGTGGAGGCCCGATATGGCAACCCTAGTAATGGCCATGCCATTTTAGATAATTTACTGATATATAGACTATTTACACTCTTGATGACCTCAGCTATAACCTAGCTATAGGTATAATCGTTAGCGAATGAAAACGGTGTAAGTAATATGCGATTCAACACATCTCTCTTCAGTTCGGCGCCCTGTCGCGCCGCGAAACAAGGTGAAAGCCTGCGATACAAGGAGCATTATTTGCGCACTATTTCCACGTTATTATTGAGTTTATCCGCGCTCAGCCACAGCCTGTTTGCCATGGCAACCCCCACACCATTAACGCCACAAGTTGCTGAATATCAGGTAAATTATGGTGACATTGAATTAGGTAAAGCCAAATATAATCTGCCGAAAATGGAAGATGGCGTATTCAAATATCGCTTCGATAGCGATCTTAGCCTGTTATTGCTCACCGACGTACGCCATGTATTTAGCGAATTCAGCCAAGATGGCAAGCAACTCCTACCGCTGCGCTATCTGCATCAACGTCAGGGAGTTGGTCCCAATTTCACCGAACAAACGGCATTTGCCAAGGCGCAGGGATTTATCCACACCCGCTATAAAGACGAGAAAGGCAAGTTCCCATTCGAAGGTGAGATATTCGATCCATTAATGGTGCAACTGCAGTTTAGGCTCGATATTAGTGAGGGTAAGGATGTACTCGATTACAAGATGGTGAAAGACAATGAGGTCGATGAATATAAGTTTCATGTTATCGGCAAGGAACGTATGACCATTGAAAGCGGCAGTTACGATACGGTCAAAATTGAAGTGGTTAGGGATAATAAAAAGCGCCAAACCTTCTTTTGGATGGCTCCTGATCTAGCCTACCTACCCGTGCGCCTAACACATTTTGAAAAAGGCAGTAAGCAACTCGATATTAAACTGCTTAAATATCATTTCTATGAGGAAGTCACTGCCGAACCCGCTTCGGCAGCCACGCACGAATCAAACAAAACAGCAAAACTGCTCGGCACGGATGAGAATTAACCCTAGCTTCAACGAATGAGCGACACTCCTAAGGCTAACTACTAGATCTGTGTATGGCAGAATGCTGCATTTTTATATGCGGCTCTGCCATCACTCGATTGCTTAGCACATGGAACACAAGGGCCAAACGTCACGGTCAAAACCGAGGTAGGATCAGCAATCGATTAACAGCTCACCCAAGCGGAATAATGTCCAATGACCCGGCTGCATGACATGCCAGTTTTCGTTCTCGGTTAATGGCCGAGTGGCGATCACAGTCACTACATCGTGGAGGGTTGTTTCCTTATCAAAATCAATCACTACATCCGTGTCGATAAGTTTTGCTTTGCCAAAAGGCGCACGGCGAGTGATATAACATAAATTGTTACTGCAATAGCTCATCAAGTGCTCACCATCGCTTAAGATCATGTTAAACACCCCTAAGGCGCGGATTTGCTCGGCCAGCGTTGCGACAAATCGAAATACCGCCAGCATATCCTCGGGTTTAGCATCGCCAAACTTTTGGGCAACCTGCTCTAAAATCCAACAGAAAGCGAGTTCACTGTCGGTATCGCCTACGGGTTGATAACGGGAAACCGAAAACTTGGCTTGGTAATCCGTTAATTGACCATTGTGGGCATAGGTCCAATAACATCCCCATAATTCCCGGGTAAAAGGGTGAGTGTTTTCTAGCGATACACAACCGCGATTGGCTTGGCGAATATGGCTGATTACCACTTCACTTTTAATCGGATAAGATTTGATAAGCTTGGCAATATGGGATTCACTGCTTGGGCAAGCATCCTTAAAAGTACGGCTACCTTTACCCTCATAAAAAGTGATCCCCCAACCGTCAACATGGGGCCCAGTGACGCCACCACGTTGCGCTAATCCCGTAAAACTAAACACAATATCGGTCGGCACATTGGCACTCATCGCCAGTAATTCACACATATATTTCGCCTATCTTCTCTCAACTCTCTACGGTTTTGCATTGTAACTAGTTGATGACATTTGTGGAATGATCAAAATCGACAAAAAATTTAAACAATTGTTTGAAAAATGCTTGTATTAAAATTGCCTTAGGTTTAACTTTTATGCGACACAGGTCTGACCACAAACTATAATTGTGATCGCTATCAATAAAACTCGCTATGACCTGTGATTGGCACTCGGTCATACTTAAGGAGAATTACAGTGACTACCCTACTTTGGATCATCGCCATGATCTTAGTGCTAGGAGCCCTAGCTTACCTTCGGGTATCCTTGCTCACTGCCACTATTGCAGCCGCTGTTGTGATGACAGCAGGATGGACACTCGATGTTGTCGGCCCTATCTCTTGGATCATTTTCCTCGTGATCGCGCTGCCACTGAACATCAGTGCATTTAGACAAAATGTTATCAGTCGCCCACTGATGAAGATATACCGTGGCATCATGCCGGAAATGTCTTCTACCGAAAAAGAAGCGATTGAAGCCGGCACCACTTGGTGGGAAGCGGATCTGTTTGCGGGTAATCCTAACTGGAAAAAACTCCATAACTACCCCGTTGCGCGTTTAAGTGCAGACGAGCAAGCCTTCCTCGATGGCCCAGTCGAAGAAGTGTGCCGTATGGTGAACCAACACCAAGTATCACACCAACTGGCTGATTTACCTGCTGAAGTATGGCAATACCTGAAAGATCACGGCTTCTTCGCCATGATCATCAAGAAAAAATACGGCGGTTTAGAATATTCAGCCTACGCCCAATCCCGCGTGTTGCAAAAACTGGCTGGTTTAAGCAGCGAATTAGCTTCGACTGTAGGTGTCCCTAACTCTTTAGGCCCTGGTGAGTTGCTGCAACATTACGGCACGCCAGAGCAACAAAACCATTATTTACCCCGCTTAGCCAAAGGGTTAGAAGTTCCGTGTTTCGCTTTAACTAGCCCAGAGGCTGGTAGTGACGCGGGTTCTATCCCTGACTTTGGTATCGTGTGTAAAGGCCAATGGGAAGGTGAAGAAGTTCTGGGGATGAAGTTAACCTGGAACAAACGTTATATCACCCTCGCTCCGGTTGCGACAGTATTGGGCTTAGCCTTTAAACTGCGCGATCCAGAACGTCTACTTGGCGATAAAGAAGAACTCGGCATTACCTGCGCGCTGATCCCAACTGACGTCGAAGGCGTTGAAACGGGTCGTCGTCACTTCCCGCTGAACTGCATGTTCCAAAACGGTCCTACCCGCGGTAAAGACGTATTCGTGCCCTTAAGCTTTATCATCGGTGGCCCGAAAATGGCCGGCCAAGGTTGGCGTATGCTGGTGGAATGTTTGTCTGTTGGCCGTGGTATCACGCTGCCATCGAACTCTGCCGGTGGAGTGAAAACCGCCGCTCTAGCAACGGGTGCCTATGCGCGTATTCGTCGCCAATTCAAACTACCAATTGGTAAGTTAGAAGGGATTGAAGAACCAATGGCACGCATCGGTGGTAACGCCTACCTGATGGATGCGGTGACGTCATTAACTACCACAGGTATCGACTTAGGTGAAAAACCCTCGGTTATCTCGGCTATCGTGAAATATCACCTGACCGATCGGATGCAGAAATGCGTTATCGATGCCATGGATATTCACGGTGGTAAAGGTGTGTGTTTAGGCCCTAACAACTACTTAGGCCGTGGCTACCAAGCTGCGCCAATCGCGATTACCGTAGAAGGCGCAAATATCCTGACTCGTTCGATGATCATCTATGGTCAAGGCGCGATCCGTTGCCATCCTTACGTGTTAGCCGAAATGGAGTCAGCGTTTGATACTGAGTCAGGCCAAGGTTTAGCGAACTTCGATGCGGCGATCTTCGGTCACATTGGTTTTGCCACCAGTAACTTCGTTCGTAGCTTCTGGTTGGGTCTGACATCAAGCCGTTTCTCTAACGCGCCTTACTCAGATAAAACCAAGCGTTATTATCAACATATGAACCGTTTCAGTGCCAACCTTGCCCTGCTATCTGACTTAGCCATGGCAACTTTGGGGGGAAACCTTAAACGTAAAGAACGTATTTCAGCGCGTTTAGGTGACCTGTTGAGCCAGTTGTACCTCGCTTCTGCAACCTTAAAACGTTACCAAGATGAAGGCCGTCAAACTGACGATCTGCCATTAGTACAATGGGCGGTTGAAGATGCATTGTACAAGCTACAAGCTTCTTTAGACGATTTGTTGGATAACTTCCCTATGGGCCTTGGCGGTGTATTACGCGCTGTGATGTTCCCATTCGGTCGTCCACTGAAACGCCCAAGTGATGTGTTAGATCATAAAGTCGCGAAGATCATGCAAACGCCTTGTGAAAGCCGTGACCGTTTAGGCAAGGGCCAGTTCTGGACCAACTCTGAGCACAATGCTGTGGGTATTCAAGAGCAAACTCTTAAAGATATCCTCGCCTCAGAGCCTTTATTCGATAAGGTATGCAAAGCCAGTGGTAAACGTCTGCCATTTATGTGGTTAGATAAAGTCGCCGCTGAGGGTAAAGCACTAGGGGTATTGAGTGATGCCGAAGTGCACTTACTTGAAAGAGCAGAAATTGGCCGTATGAAGTCAATCAATGTGGATGACTTTGACCCAGCCGAACTGCGTCCAGAAGTGGTTTCTACCGCTTCACAGGAACGCGCAGCTTAATCTGTTCGGCAAGATAAAATCCAAAAAGGAGGCTAATTAGCCTCCTTTTTATAATAAATCTATCGGCTTCAGATCAGCTGTTCAAGATGAGACGAGTTCAATCAGAGAAAGCTTTACCACCACATGACTGAAGCTCTCCAGCATTAACCTAGCTTATCCTTTACCCGACAAATGCCTGCAAGTATGGCGGAGCTAAAATAACAAGGTAATGGCATGTGCCGTTGCGCTTGAAAACGTACAAGATTAAATACACTGCATATCGTATCGATACTTACTGCAAACGAGGCATAGTAAGAAGTGATTTATCCAGCTTCAAGGCAACACCAACACTGCGCCCCGCGAGATTCGGAATAGAATAATGGGCAGCACTGCCTAGGAGAATTGCACATTCTGGCAGCGTCAACCCATAATCTTGTTGCAACCACTGAATAAGCCCCGTCGTCGCCGAACGTAATGCCTCATCTAATGATCCCGCCTGACCTAGGACCATGATCTGATCCGGTGACTCAACACGCGGCATCGCTACCGATTTAGCCTTGATCACATCAACCGTGAATTCAACATCCATAGAGGTTTCCAGTGCATACTGCGAGGTTTCACCATCCCCTTGTAGCGCATGCGCATCGCCAAGATAGAGTAAAGCGCCGGGTTGTTGCACGGGTAAATAAACAATATTGCCTTCAATAATTTCGTTAAAGTCCATGTTTCCGCCAAAACGTCCGGTATCACCCGTAGATACGGGCGCAGAGCCAAAACCAGGTGCAACAGCGAGCCCGCCTAGCATAGGTCGGACTTTAACCCTGTAGTCTTTTAAATGTTCAGTAGGCGTTTCCAAACTCGCCATCCCGCGCTCTCTGTCCAATTTCCAGCGCACAGGCTTTCCAAGTTCATCCACTTGAGTTGCAAAACGTGCCCCCAATGCTCGTCCTACAATCGCATCCAAACTATCAGCATAATCTCGATTCAACCTAAGGCGATTTATCCGTATAACAAGCGTATCCCCTGGTGCTGCGGTGGCAATGAAGAAAGGGCCAGTTTGCGGATTCCCAAACAGAGCCTTAGTCTCACCGTGCTCATCGACCCCACCCGAGTCAATCGTTTTTGTTTGTACTGTATCACCGGGCCAAATCGTAAGGACGGGTGTACGATGAGGATCAAATAGATTGGAATAGTTCGACGGCACGAATTCATAACGCCGCGGTTGTCCTTCTGGACGCATGGCTATTTTCCGAGCCGAGAAGGCATGTTTCACCCGAACACTCGGATTATTGGTATCGGGAAAATCGGCAATACCTTCGATGGTATTGTCTTGCATCTTGCCCTTATAGTTATAGACTGCGCCATCCACATCTATGCTTTCAAATGTGAGGCTTTCGCCTTGACGATGTCCACTCAGCTTGTCACCATCTATATCACCACTGAGATTGTCACCGTTACGCTCTAAAGTCAGTGTGCCATATACAGGATTACCCCAGAGATCCGTTGTCAGTAGCCATTGATCAGCAGCATGCACCTGTCCGAACATAAGACTCAAGTACATGAGTGTGGAATATTTCAACATCGGTATTCTCCAGTTTAACTTGCGAATATGAGAGTGAGTTTATCGTATTAACAAGATAAAACATGGCAGTGATACCCTATTACATGCTCAAGCTAACTCTTTATCACGCTATCTACCACCTCCTTGTCTATTTCGTCATTTATTATAGTGTTAGCATCTGTTTTTTTAAGCCTTAATTGCTCAGTATCCTCTTCCGCTTTTGCCTTCGCTAAAGCCGCTTCTGCTACCGCTTTCTCTTGGGCTTCCTGTGCTTCTCGCTCTGCAATTGCTTGCTGCACTTTGGCTTCTTCTAAGGCTTCAATCGGCAACAGGCTAATCAGCTCAATGCCATTGGGGAACACAGTATCATTAGCTGACACTATGACGACCTTACCTTCCTTTGTTAAATAAACCAATGGCATAGCCGTTTCACCATAACGCTTACGGAAATGCTCGAAGGTAAAATTTTCGGTTAAGCTAGTGACTTTAAGTTGTGCCCCTTTCGCCATTTGGCTGGCAATTTTGGCGTAGGAAACCGCCTCACCAAAGAGGCATAAACGCTGTTTGTAGGACTCAGACAATTGATGACGCGCGCTGCCTTGCTCGGCATTGTTAAGGCCAAAAACCTTCTTTGAACCTATAACATCTTGAAAATAAAAGGTCACCAAGGGGTTTAATTGCTTATAGGGCGACATGATCAGTACCCGGCCAATCCCGGTCAAATCCATATAAGTTTCAGCGTGTTCCGAGGCTGGATTACCAAAATACACCGGAATATTATCCATGCGTGCGAGGCGAATATTGTCCCAGTTATTATCGGCAAGGAGCACCTTAACATCCTTAGCACGTAAAATTTTCGCCAGTTCACGGCAAAATTTTGATGCACCAAAGATGAGTAGACCTTGGGCCGAACCCGATTTCACGCCAAGGTATTTAGCCCAACGACCCGCGGTTAAACTTTGAATAACCACAGTGCCGATGATAATTAGAAATACTAGAGGCACAATCGCATCGGCGCCCTGCACACTATTGGCTTCTAACTTAATCGCGAATAATGACGACACCGCCGCCGCAACTATCCCCCGCGGTGCAATCCAACATAAAAACCACTTATCGGCCCTTGACAGTGATGTCCCAATGCCAGACACCCAAATACTCAGTGGTCTTGCGATTAACATAGTCACAACCAACACCCCAACGCCTCCCCAGCCTAAATCCATCATGGCATTGGAGTCGAGCCTAGCGGCCAATAAGATAAACAGGGCAGAAATTAAAAGGACGGTTAGTGTCTCTTTAAATTCAAGAATTTCAGCAATATCCACCCCTCGCATATTGGCGAGCCAAATGCCCATGACAGTTACCGTCAGCAATCCCGACTCTTCCTGCAAGAGATTTGAGCCAACAAAAATCCCGAGCATCAGAGTTAAAACCGCAGTGTTACGCAAATAATGGGGTAAAAGGTTATGGCGCAATACTTGACCTATAAGATAACCGGATACCGCGCCCAGCCCTAGGCCAAGTGATAGCATAGAGCCTAGAGCATAAAGCACATGGGTGGTGGGGTCACCAGATACCGTAATATATTCAAACACTAATACCGCGAGCAATGCGCCTATGGGATCAATCACTATTCCCTCCCAGCGCAAAATACTGGCAAGTTGCGACTTAGGCCGCACACTTCGCAGCATGGGTACTATCACAGTTGGGCCAGTCACAACCACTAATGCACCAAACAATAAGGAGATGTCCAAACTAAATTCGAGTAAATAAAAGGTGGCGACACTGATACAGGCCCAAGTGATTAGGGTGCCAATGGTCACGAGGTGGGTCACCATGCGACCATGATCTTTGATTTCTTTAAAATTGAGGGTCAAGGCGCCCTCAAACAAAATCACCGCAACCCCGAGGGAAATAATGGGAAAGAGTAAATTGCCAAATATCGCATCGGGATTGAGAACCCCAAGCCCAGGTCCAAGCGTCAGTCCACAGAGCAGCAGAGGTAAAATGGCAGGTAGTCTTAGCTTCCAACCGACCCATTGACAGAACAGAGATAACACCCCAATAAGTGCTAACATTCCAGTGATTTGTTCTACCATATAACATCCTTTAGGTGAAAAGATCAGATATCCATTAACTCAACATGTTAACTGCCGATAACAATAGCAGCAAAAGTCGATGCACTGTAAAACAAGTTCTACCGTGAGTAACCCAATATAGGGCAATAGCATGACAATAAACCATAGGCATCGGCGTTATTACCAGAACAGAAATCTCGCTTATAGAGGGATGACAGTTAACTAATGAGGCTTTTGTATTTCGGTTGGTGGTAACGATAGCCCATGAACGAGAGATATAGATGCTGGACTAGGCTGTTAAGGGATGGGACTCGAACCCGCGCCCCCCAGCGTGGCAAGCCGTGCAGATATGAATTATAGTCCGTTTATTATTTTTAAAAAATATAGTCTATTGATTTTATTGCAGTTAATTGCATTAATATAAGGCTATTCATTAATAACAATTAACGACTACTTGGTGGTCACGGTCACGAAAATCGACCTTTATACTGTTCAATTATCGACCATCGCTTGGGGGTAAGAGGAGTTGGCACTCACAAGAAAGGGAATTCTGATGGCTCACTAAATACTGCAGTACCAGCACAATCATGAATTCGCCTTGCATCCTGCCGCAAGGCAAGCCTTCGATGTGATGTAATCCCTGTGAGGGCTTCGCGATCTTCATGCTCTGCCTGAAAGTGTCAGATCTGAATTAGCCTCGCAGACAATATACTGCGAGGAGGAAACTGATAGCAAAGCCAAGGGATATCAACCGAAACACCACAATAGAAAATTCCTTTTCTACAGCCCATACTCGAGAAGTGTTACCCGACGCCTAAAAGCCCCCTATCTTCCGTTCGGGCCCAGATAATTTTAACCGTGTAGCTATCTGGTTCTCCTCCTGATGGTATTGCTACCAGAATCTTCAGTTCCATGGTGGTGTTTGAAATTCATCTACAAGAAAATCAACAAGTTTTCGTACTTTCAGAGGGAGCTGCTTGCGCGTCGGGTATATGGCAAAGATTCCTAATTCTGTTGTGCGATACTCGGGCATTAGCTCTACTAATTTCCCAGAACGCAGGTCTTCGTATATTAAGAAGTCAGGAAGTAGCACAATTCCCTGATGCGCAAGCGCTGCGGCACGACACGTATCACCACTATTAGCGCGAATACGTGAATTAACATGCACTGTTACCTCACCATTAGGCCCAAGAAAACCCCAAGTATTGCCGGATGACCAATAGCTGTAGGAGATAATATCGTGCTTCATTAAGTCTTCTGGGATCTTCGGTGTACCTCGCTTGCTCAAGTATTCTGAGGATGAACACAGCACCATTTTAGTCTTTGCTAACAAACGACTAATCAAGCTTGAATCAGGGAGACGAGCAATACGAACTACGAGGTCAAAGCTCTCTTCCACAACATCAACAATCCGATCTGACAATTCCACGTCGAGTGTCACTTGAGGATGCAGAGAGGCAAAACGCCCCCATAACGCAGCGAGATGCATTGCTCCAAAGGTCTGCGGTGCGCCAATCCGAAGCTCACCTTGTACCTCGATAGCGCTAGATCCTACCTCTGCCTCAGCTTCGCTCACAGCTGATAAAATTTCCTTACAGCGTTGATAATATGATTGGCCTTCTCGAGTTAGAGAAAGTCTGCGGGTCGTGCGCTGGATCAAGCGAGAACCTAAATGCTGTTCAAGCTCGGCTATATGACGTGATACTGCTGGTTTTGACAGTCCAACAGAGTCCATAGCCCCTACAAAGCTTCCTGCTTCCACGACTGCGGTAAAAGTTTTCATTGCCTGTAGAACGTCCATAGTCTCGAATTTATAAACAATTTGTCTCAAGATAACTTATTTATCTACATTTTCAATACCAATAGAATGGACCGCGTAATAGATGATTGAAGAAAGCCAGTCGTATTTCAAACAAAATACAGTTTAATATCAATACATTACCAATACATATCAGCCTTGTCGGTGCTGGTGTTATGGACGCAGCTCTGGTAAAGCAACTTACCACCAGAGGGGATTGTGTTCGGGTTGTATCTCGAGTCTCAAACAAAGCCAAAAAACTTGAACAATTTATGCAGGAACAACAGCAGTTTGCGCTAAAGAAGTAGCTGAATATTCTTCGACAACCATCTTAGCTTCTAGTTACTTAGACCGCTCTCTGCCTTGAGGCCGTAGGTTATCTGGAGAGCCAAATAGTCATCTGCATTAGTAATCCGCTAGCACCTGGCGAAAGGGGATTAACTATTGGTCAAAGTTGTTCTGCGGCTAAAAGATAACAAACTGTTTCTGACGCGCATGTCGTAAAGGCATTGAGTACTGTTCTCGCGCAGGCTTTAGTTCATTGTCCAAACTTTGCGTATTCCAGTTTTCTATGTTGGGGATAAGGAACCCATCAAAAATATAGTGTGAGCGTGTTGCCCATATTGGTTTCAAGTCTATAGATGTGGGCTCACAGAAAATGCTCGTTATTTGGAGCCAATGGGCGGCTGTATCACCTACTTGGCTTAGCCGTAACTGAGTCAACACTTAGTCAAGCACTGATCATGATCGGTGCAGGCTTTCCGCAGCAATGATGTAGCGGAGAGGATCGCAAGGACAATTGGTAAATCAATTGAATAACAGTGCCTTAACCGTACGTTATCGCATATTTTCCTATCGGAATGTGGAACTTGTTTGGGGAATGAAGCATGACGCCATATCTAAAGGCATGTTGCTGAAGTACTGGCAGAGAATTCCGAAACTCCACATAAATTTTAATTTTATAATCAATAAGATGTATCGATATGAGTAATATATTAATCATTAATGGCGCAAAGAACTTTCTTTTATCAAAAGGCGAATTAAATAATAAATTCGCATTTCTTGCATATGATCATCTGGCATCTCAAGGACATGATGTGTCGATGACCATAGTCGATAAAGGCTATTCAATTGACGAGGAAGTACAGAAAATTGCGAATAGCGATGTAATCATTTTCCAGATGCCTGGTTGGTGGATGGGAGAACCCTGGACTATTAAAAAATACATTGATGAAGTATTTACTGCTGGACACGGTGTTCTCTATGCAAGTGATGGACGTTCACGTACTGATACGACCAAAAAATATGGCAGTGGGGGGCTTTTACAAGGTAAGAAATACATGTTGTCTGTCACATGGAATGCGCCTCTAGAAGCATTTAACGAACCAGAGCAATTTTTTAATGGTGTTGGTGTAGAAGGTGTTTATCTACATTTTCATAAAGCGAATCAATTTTTAGGTTTAAGCGCCCTGCCTACTTTCATCGCTAATGACGTAGAGAAGAATCCTCAGATTGAAAAAGACATGGCTAGATACCTTCAACATCTAGATAAGCATATCCAATCACTTTAACGCTTGGATTCATACATTGTTAGTCGCTTTACGGTAGGACCAAACATTGGGTAAATAGATGAGAATTTGTAGGGCAACTAGTGAGGTAATTTTCGCTTAAGCTAACGAGCAAAAACACGGAACGGGGAATCTTAGAAATTGAAATGACGGTTAGCTTTTAGCTAACCGTCATTCTAGTATGATGCTTTATTACTTAGTATAAGTCTTTAATACTCTACTATAATAAGTTTTTGATGCAAAAAGACTTTCCTTTAACCCAACAAATACTTCTGATGTCGCTTTCAACAGTGCACCGTCATCGACTGTCGGCACAGAAAGCCCTGTGCGTGCACTAGTACAATAGAGAGTATTTAACCCAGAACCCCCGATAACTGGACAGGTCATCTGAGTAGCAGCAGAAGACAGAATGCAGTCAGTCTTTCCTGTTGGACTATAGCGCACAATTCGACTACCACCCCATTCAGCATTCCATAAGTAGCCCTTGGCATCAATGCAAGATCCATCCGGTGCACCCTCTCCTTCAAGCGCGACAAAAATGCGTTGATTGCCCAAAGAAGGATAATCGCAGCAGCAAATACGCCCTTGCATCGAGTCGCAGTAATACATAGTGCCGCCATCCGGGCTGAAACAGATGCTATTAGGGATAGCCACTTCGGGCAGTGCCAGCGTCTCAACCTCCAACGTTTCGGCATTAAGTCGGTGAAATTGGCCGATGGTTTGTACTGAGTCGCCGTCATCCATAGTGCCAAAGACAAAATTGCCTGAGCGATCGCAGCGGCCATCACCTATTCGCGTTCCGGCTGCTCCCGGAGAGGACACCACTTCGGTAAAAATGCGAGTATTCAGATCATAGAAGCCGAGACGGGATGCCAGCCCCATCAGCAGAACCCCTAGCTTTTCGGTGAGTGCGAATGATCCGAGGCGTTCAGGCAGAGACCAGCGCATCAGGACGTCATTGTCTTCCTCAAAGGCGAGCAGTTCGCTGCCTTCAATGTCCGTCCAGTACAGCCTGCGTGTCTTTTCGCACCACAAGGGGCACTCTCCCAGCGTATTCCTGACATCTGCTGCAATTGAAAACATGTTAATCCTCCGGGGGATGAAAGTACGCGTTGCGCTTTTAAGAAATGCTTAAGGACGTCACCCTAAGGCAGACGTCCGTAAAGATAAGGGATCAGAATTCTGCTTTGTCAGTGCAGAAAGCGCTCAGATAACTTGTCACCAAACAGCATGATGACGAGTCCGGCCAGCATGACAAACGTTCCACCCAGCTTCAGTAATGATACTGGCCGCTTGATGGCACCCAATAGACCAAAATGGTCGATCATTTGTGACGAGAGTAACTGCCCGACAATCGCCAGTCCGAGGAGGGCTGAAAAGCCGATCTTCGGTGCGAGCACGACATAGCTGAACAGCGCACAGGCACCGATCAGACCGCCCGCCAGACTCCAAAGCGGTTGCGATGGAATAGCCGCAAGCGAGGTGAATAATCCCCCGCGCAGCAGCGAGTAAATCCCCAGGCTGAATGCCCCGGCCGCGAAGGAAAACAGCGCGGCGGTGACCGAGTCTCCGCCCAATCCTCGTGCCAGCTGGCTGTTCAGCGTCGTCTGCAGGGTGATCCCGAGACCTGCGGCAAAGGCGATCAGGTAATATATCGTGCTCATGGATTTCATTCCTGTGAGTGTGCCTGCGCCAGCGGCAGGAAGGCGTCAGCAAACATGTCAGGCCCATATCCGGCGGCGGCAAACAGATGCTTTCGCGATTCATCGATGGCGGCGCGAAGACGCGTGCTGTCCACGCCCAGCACCTTGCCGCCCTGCTTGACGATGCGCCCGCCAATCATGACGGTATCGATGTTGCTGCGCTCTGTCGCATGCACCACAGTGCCAAAGGCATTGCCGGACGGGTAGAGGTTGATGTCGCCGGCGTTAATCAGGATCAGGTCGGCCTGTTTGCCAGGTGTCAGGCTGCCAATCTTGTCCTGCAACCCTGCGCAGGCAGCACCATCGACGGTTGCCGCTTTGAGCAGCTGCGCCGCCGGAAGCGTTGTCAGGGAATCTGCACAATCGCAGCTGTGCTGCTGATGCATGCCCATCACCCGCTGCAGGTAAAAGGCCACGCGCATTTCCATAAACATGTCAGTGCTGTAAGAGGTTTCATTGTCGACGCTGAGGCCGGGGTTGATGCCATGGCGGTGCGCAGCCTGCATGGCAAACATGCCGTCTTCGATGCCGTAGTGCGCATCTGAGCGCGGGCAGACGTTTACCCGCACGCCCGCTTCCCGCAGGATCTTCCATCCTGCATCAGGCAGCGCCGTGCAGTGATTGAAAATATTGTCCGGGCCGAGAAGGCCGTGCCGATGCAGCGACTCCAGTTCAGATGCCATCAGAGAGCCAAAGAATTCGGTGACGATCGGCAGGCCCAACCTGCGGGCCTCGGCCCACAGCTCAGGCTCCAGTTGGGCCATGACCGCAAGAGACACAAGGCTGTCAGGATTGTTGTTGAAATACTTTTCCTGCAGGCGCTGCCAGTTACCCGGCCAGTGGGCCTTGTCCCATTCGCCGGATACCGGTGCGCCGGAGGCATGAATGGCGCGAATACCCGCATCCAGCAGCGCCTCGACGGCGGCGTCCGAGTGCGCTGCGGTGCGGCTATTATGGGAATTATCGATAACTGTGGTGATGCCCGCATCTATCGCTCCTAGTGCAGTCAACAGGTTACCGATATAGATATCGGCAGGACGATAGTATTTGGCGAACGAGAAGTGGGTGGCGTTGCTGTAGTCGTCTAAGCAGGTCGCATTGGGGTTGATGCGGCGCAGTTGCCCTTCCCATGCGTGGCGATGAGAATCCACCATCCCGGGCATGGCAATCATGTTGGAGGCATCAATAACATGGGCCCCCTGTGCATCCAGGTTCTGACCCACGGCGGTAATAGTTGAGCCACGGATAAGAATATCTCCGCGTTCGATGTTACCGACGTTCTCATCCATGCTAAGAATCGTTGCGCCACGAATTAGGATGGCAGAGAGATTTTCATTCTGATTCTTTACAATATTTCTTACGTAATCGGTCATATCAATACCTCGTACTTAATCAATAGCAATAAAGGTACGCCACTGCATTAATGTGAAAAAGACACTGAAAGTGTTTTTACTATTCATAATTTTCGAATAATGAAATGAGCTCGCACTTGTTGCTCACCCGCTGGGTGGATACCCTGCGAGGCGTAAGAATCGCTGATGAATAGGGTTTTTCAAAGGCTATGCAGACAGCCCTAAAGAGGGGTTTCTTTTATAACGACTTAAGAAAAGATAGCTTTAAGATGATCGCTGAAACGCTTGATTTCATTTTCAACATCCGGCGCTTTGACCACATCATTTGTGATAAAGGTGCTCAGTGCTTCCATCCCCAAAAACTGATTGGCTTTATGAAAATGTAGGTATACCCCGTCTACGCCCTGACCTTCAAAGAATTGTTCCGGATCATTAAATGCTTCTAAGGGTGCATTCCATGTCAGAGAGAGCATGTATTTTTTATCCTGAAGAAGGCCGCCTGAACCATATTTTTTGGACGCATCCGCGCGTGTACGACCATCACTTTCGTACAGTGCACCATGACCTGCGGTGAACACCTCATCGATCCATTTTTTTACTGTCCATGGTTCACCCATCCACCATCCTGGCATCTGATAAATCAATACATCGTTGTTAAGGATTTTTGCTATCTCGCTATTAGGATCAAAATCACTGTCAGCGTTTGTAACCGATACTGTATGCCCAAGCTTGCTTAAAACCTCTCGTGCTGTGTTGACATAGAGCGTGTTTAACTCTCCTTTGGCAAATTCAAAACGTTTGGCACCATTGATAATAAGAATGTTACTCATAAATTTACTGCCTCTAACGGGATCATTGTTTATTGCTTAATCGACAGCAAAAACAGTACACCACGCTATTAACACGAAAAAGATGCTTAAAGTGTTTTCATAATTCATAATCTACGAATAATGATGTTAAGCAGATTTATCGGCTAGGAAGAAGGACAATGGATCGTATTCAGGCTATGCAAATCTTTATGCGGGTTGCTGAAGCGGAAAGTTTCGTGCGCGCGGCGCAAACGCTTTCACTGCCCTCATCAACAGTCACTAGCACCATTAAAAATCTGGAGAAATACTTACAGGTGCGCCTGCTGAACCGGACCACTCGGCGGGTGAGCCTCACCCCTGAAGGTTTACAGTATCTTGCACAGTGTCAGGAAATACTCTCATTAATCGAGCATGCAGAATCCAGCTTGACAGATGCTGTTAGACGACCACAAGGTCGTTTGCGGGTTGATATGCCCAGTGGGATTGCCCATTTCATTGTCATGCCCAAATTAAAAGAATTTCATGAGCGATACCCGGATATCTACCTGATGATAGGTGTGAACGATCGGCAGATCGATCTCGTTCAAGAGGGTGTAGACTGCGTGATCAGATTGGGAGAACTTAATAATTCCACTCTGGTTGCCCGACCATTGGGCAGGTTTCGCTGGGTAACCTGTGCATCACCTGAATATCTTAGGCAAAACGGTGTTCCGCAATCGCCTGAAGAACTGTCCGAGCATAAGGCAATCCACTATTTTTCAAACCAAACTAGGCATGCGAACGAAATGCGTTTTGTTAGAGGCACAGAGCCCCTCACCGTACCAGTCAGCGGTGCAGTAGCGGTGAATGAAACGGGGCTGTATATCAAAATGTGTCTAGAGGGCTATGGACTGGGTCAACTTGCTGAAAGGGTTGTGTCAGAGCACTTGCAGGAAGGAAGGCTAATCGAAGTCCTTAAAGACTGGCAACCCCCTTCAGTACCTATAAATTTGCTTTATCCGCATCAGCGATTCCTTTCTCCCGCCGTGCGCGCATTTGCAGACTGGATAGCCGAGATCTGATATTGCAACAATAATTTCAAATCCTTCAGTTTATTTACCACTCACGTTATTAATCCCGACATATTCTATGCGCTGTGAAAAATGAATGAGCGCATAGAGAGTGAACCCAGATCTATACCTTCAGTCGTATAGAAAAGTTCATCTTTACTATTTGATGTACCAGCAATAGTGATGGCGGGAATGTAATGCTCTAGTGTCGGGTTTGATATGTTCATGAGCCGATCCATTGAGTGGGTATCAATAAGTGGACTAAAGTTTCTTACGTCCAGTTTTTGTTTTACGAAATCATCAAACTCAATTGCCCAATCATGTACTTTGCCATCAAACCTTAAGGCTCGTAAGTTATGAACAATATTGCCAGAACCTAGAATGAGCACTCCTCTGTCACGTAATTGAGATAGCTCTTTGCCGATGTCAAAGTGCCATTGCAAATCTTTGGTTAAATCTATCGATAGCTGAAAAACGGGCACGTCCGCATCTGGAAAAAAGTGAATCCAAAACAGACCAAGCTCCATGATCAAGGCCCCAACTCTCATCGGTGTTAACATTGAAAGTTGCTAACATTGCTGCAACTTCTTTTGCTAAGCCAGGATGCCCATTAGCTGGATATTGTTTGTTATTAAGTTGTTCTGGAAATCCATAAAAGTCATGAATTGTCCTAGGTACCGCGGACACATCAACAAGCGTTGTCCCATTTGTCATCCAGTGGGCTGAAATGACTAATATTGCCTGAGGTTTAGGTAGCGAACGTCCTAAGTCTTTCCAACTCTGGCTGTATTGATTATGTTCAATTGCGTTCATTGGACTACCATGCCCCAAAAATAAGGTAGGCATTCTTTCAGATAATTTAAAGCGAGATTTTAGCGCTTGAAGAGAAGATGTAAGGCTCATTAGGTACCTACTTTGATTAATCAAATATAAAGAGGTGCTACCTTACGCAGCACCTACCTTAGTCATGCATACTTTCCTAGCAATTTGCTTATCATGGGGTGCTTTAGAGCATACGCACCGCTGCCCAATAGTATGAGTGATGCTTGTGCTGTTGCCCAAAATAGCGGGTATTCCCATCCCCCACCTTGATTAGTAAACATCCAACCGTTGCTGCTATGTACCCACACCGCGCCCAGCAATACAGGTAACAGAACAAGTGAAACAGCTCTAGTTGCAACACCTAAAATAAGAGCCAATCCTCCCCCTAACTCAGCAAAAATCGTCAAATAGGCGAAAATTGCCGGAAAGCCAAGACTTTCAAAGTAAGCAACGGTCCCGGGTATAGTGAACACGAAAACCTTTGTTAAGCCATGAGCCAAGAATAAGACACCAGTGGCGATTCGAAGCAACAATGCTGCATAGGGTGCTGTCTTTAATTCAATCATGGTTATATCCTCCATTAGGGCTATGATTATCTTGCTAACCAGGCAGGTGCAATCTGAGTGCCTTGTCCAGCCATGTAACCGAAATGAATATTTAAATATGCAAGAGGCTCTAAGTAACGCGCATTGATAAGCCCCCCAGCGTCGACTGCATCAAAGCCTGCTTCTTTTGCTACTTTCATGACTATCCCCTTTGCATCTTCATCATCAGCCGCTACAAAAGCTGGCACCGCTCGACCGTTGAAATCTAAACCTTGGTCATAAATTTGAGCAAAAACAGTATTAAACGCCTTCACTACCTTTGCTTTTGGCATTAGTTTTTGAATTTCTTCTGCGGCTGAAGAATCAAAACCTACTGTGATCCCAGAAAAATCCGCTTTAACAGGGTTGGTAACGTCAATAACGACTTTACCGCCGAAATCAGCTGCTGAAGCCAACTCGTTTACGGCAGCGTATGGAATGGCTAACATGACAATCTCGGCATTCTTCACTGCTGTTGCAATATCACTCGCTTGAACGCGAATACCCTCTTTAATTAATGTTTCTGCAAGACCACGTGCACCTTCGATATCACGTGATGCAACGACGACACCATGTGAAGTTGCACCAAATGTTTTTGCTAAACCAGAACCAATATTTCCTGAACCAATAATTGCGATATTCATGACTTTTCTCCGACTATTTAAAAATTAATTTAATTGGCATTTGCCATGTAAAAAGTATCTACCTCTATCTTTGACAACACAATGTTGATTATGTAGATTGAATACCAACAAAATGTTCTTAATCGAGATATCTATGGATCTTATTGATGGGCTTAAAGCATTCGTGGCAACGGCACAAACAGGTTCTTTTACAGACGCTGCCGAACAGCTAGGTATCTCAAATCGGTTAACGTCTAAATATGTTGCTCAACTTGAAGAAAAGTTAGGTGTACTGCTACTACAAAGGACGACACGAAAAGTGGGGGTTACACCCAGTGGACAAGAGTTACTAGCAAAGGCCCCCGCAATACTCGATGAACTGGATGAGCTTCTTGGCTCTATATCAGATGATTCTCAAGGCTTAACAGGCGTTTTGAGAATCGCTGCACCTGTGACATTTGGGGAAATGTTTATCAGTGATATTTTAAGTCGCTTTTCTACACTGCATCCTAAGCTTGCAATTGATCTGCGTTTGAGTGATGAACATGTCGATCTCGCTAAGGAAGGCTTTGATTTAGCATTTAGAGTTGGAGAGCCTGACATAGTAACGTTGAAGGCACGTAAACTTGGAGAAATAACCAGCTTATTGGTTGCTAGTGCCGATTACCTTTCAAAGAACAAAGCGCCAGAAACTCCAGCAGACTTGAAAATGCATACTTGCATTGTCGATACGAATAGACGAGATGCAAGACGTTGGTCTTTTTACAAAGATGCTGAAGAATACACATTTGCACCAAGCAGAAACTTGTTGGTAAACAGCGCAAGAATAGCAAAAGAGTGGGCACTTAATGGACGAGGCATTGCCTTATGCCCAAGTTTTGTTTTGCAGGCAGAAATTGAATCCAAAATGTTAACGCCACTGCTTAGCGATTATGCAATGAAAACATCTCCCCTTTACGCTGTCTATTTATCGCATAACCTTGTACCTAAAAAAGTAAGAGCACTCATCGATTTTGCTATTGACGACTTTCGCAATAAGTCGTGCTGACTGTATATAAATAGGGGCGAATTTATTTAACAATTTGATTTAGAATATAAATTTAAATCGACTTTGTGGGTACTTTATATCATGACAAGAATTTGGTCGTCTAGGCTCGTAATATTAAACCGTTTTGTTGGGTCGTCACTCAGAATGAGGCATGTCAGAGCAAATACAACATTGTTCATCAGTAATGTTTTCGAAACACAGCGGAGAACAATCGAGTAAAGATTAAATATTGTCTTGAACTCACGACAAGCCTAATTAAGAATTGATGTATTAAGAAAGCATAGGAAGTAAAAGACTGAACACAGCAATTATGTGACAAAACGTTAAATTGACCCTAGGTTAAAATTAAGCAGAGGTCATCAAATGGTCACATTTTGGTCACGGTCACGAAGAAAGAAATGAGATAGGAACTGGTGAAAAATCAAAAAGTCCATGCTATTTAATAGCATGGGCTTCATGAATGTTGGCGGAGCGGACGGGACTCGAACCCGCGACCCCCGGCGTGACAGGCCGGTATTCTAACCAACTGAACTACCGCTCCAAACTTTTATTATACCGCTACTAGAGCACTATAATTTTAACTTTCAATAACTTGACTGGCGGAGCGGACGGGACTCGAACCCGCGACCCCCGGCGTGACAGGCCGGTATTCTAACCAACTGAACTACCGCTCCACTCAAGTTGCGGAGAATAATACGGTCGAGCCTTGTTAGCGTCAACCGTTTTTTTCACTCCCCTATATCGTTTAGTTAAAATTTCGCCAACCTAATCTAAAAACACTGACTGATGAATAAAATATCTTCATATTCATTCAAATAACTTGCTATTAAGCCCCTTAAACTCTCAAAGGTCATGCTCTGTTTTATCGATCATTATCGGTTTCATCGGGCATAGTCAGGTCGATTTCATCGTGGGAAAGTGCTGCGGGTTTATTTTCCGCGGCTTCATCCAACAGACGTTGCTCCGCAGCGGCTAATGCTTGAGCAAGGCTCTGACGCTTACGCCATACAATTAAACCTAACACCCCTAAAATCAATAACACCGCATTGATGCTAATGATCCAGAACATGGCATCTTGTTTCGCCAGCGCCTCTTCTTCTGCGGCTTTTTGGGCGGCAATGGCCGCTAACACCTCAGGACTGGGCGGGGGCTCAGGCGGTTGTACGAGGTTAAAAAAGAGTTCAGGCAAATCGAGCACAATTTCACGACCAGTGTGCGTTGTTGTCGCTGCAAAACCCTTAATGCGATAACTGCCAAACTCAGAAACGGGTGGTAATATCAACTCAGTGTCGGGTTCTGTTAGTCCATTAAGCACAACAGGCAGTTGTAGCCCAGCAGGGCCGACCAATTCAAATGAAAAATGGGTTTCAGCTAGCTGCAACACTGTACTATCTACATGCAGCATGATTTTCCATTGGCCCGTCAAGGGATCTTCTGGGGTAATAACCTCTGCATTTATCGGACGCGCAGATAAGGAAAAAGGAAAAGAGATTTGCCGCTCAAACACGTTATTACGCGCTTGAACCACAAAATCATATTCACCCCAGGGCTGTCTAAGATTAATGTCACTGGTAAATAGCCCATCATCGGGCGTTTCATCGAGCTTTTCGCCACTGTCCTTATAGGAACCAGCAATGATATCGCCCGCGGCAAAGTTTTCATCCCCCGCCCTATGCTTACTCACAAAATGTGCCGTCCACTCAACCAGATAATCTAAGCCTGGCATACGGACGCGCTCAGCATCTCCCATTAGCTTGGCAACAATTTTGACCTGTTCTCCCTGGAAGAGCGGTTGTGGCAACGGCTGAACTTCGATTTCAAGCTTAGAGACTTTCTTGATCTTAGAGCCAGGTACGACCTTGCCGACCAACTGCCAAGGCCCTGGTTGTGGCGATTCAATGTAAATCATGTCACCGGTAATACCGTCAACCCATTTTACGGTTTCGGGGTGACGACTGGCGTACCACTTACTGCCATCGGGAAGCACTACCACCACGGGTGCAGACCCATATTCACGCTCCACCAATAGGGTCATGCTGCTGACCATATGGTCGATCCTAAAGCGATTTTTAAGCTCCGACGCGGTATCTAATGACACCACTTTTACTGTGGGTGTCTGCACGTTAGTGGAAATATTCGCGTTAGCAACAGGCTCAGGCTTATCCACCGCCCATATAACGGCGCTGGCGAATAGAGTGCTTAGCAGTAAACCAATCTTGAACAGGGTTGTGTGGAGCGATATGGTCATAACAGATTATCTATCCTCTCCAGAGGCATTTTCCTGATTTTGCGACTAAATCAAGGCGTTGTTCATGCATGACTAGTTCATCGGCCGAAGCGCTGATCACTTTAAGATTAAGTGAATTAGGATCGAATCTTTGGATCCCGCCCGCTTCCTGCCCGACTTCTTCGTTTGATAAATTGAATTTAGTTTGACCACCCGTCATGGTTAAGTAGACGTCGGCGAGGATCTCGGCATCCAATAATGCGCCATGGTACTGACGGCGGGAGTTATCTATACCGTAGCGTTTACACAGGGCATCGAGGTTATTTTTCTGCCCTGGGTGTAAAAACTTGGCAATTTCTAAGGTATCGAGAATGTCACAAATACTGGCCGTTTTCGGACCTTGGGGTTGCAGTAATGAAAACTCATGGTCCATAAAGCTCACGTCGAAGTTTGCGTTATGGGCGACAATTTCAGCACCGTCAATAAACTCAATAAATTGCTGGGCAACTTGGTGGAACCGCGGCTCATGCGCGACGCGCTCATCGGTAATACCGTGCACCGCAATAGCTTCGGGATCGATAGCTTGTCCAGGATTAATATACTGGTGAAAATAGCGTCCAGTCAGGCGACGGTTGATGACTTCAACGCAGCCGATTTCGATAATTCTGTGCCCCAAATAGACGGCACCACTGCCCTGGTTCATACCAGTAGTTTCAGTATCCAGAATAATCTGACGACTGGCGTTTGAGATAATATTCATACTTTTATGCGCTTCTTATGACAATTTTTAGTTATACTCGGCCGAAATTCTCGGTAATGGTAACAATTCGATGACTGAACTAAAACTGATCCACATCTTCACCGACGGCTCTTGCTTAGGCAACCCCGGTCCTGGTGGTTATGGCATTGTAATGAATTATAAAGGCCATACAAAGGAGATGTCCGACGGTTTTGCCCTCACAACCAATAATCGCATGGAATTACTGGCGCCTATCATCGCTCTGGAAAGTTTAAAAGAGCCCTGTCGCGTGGTGCTCACCAGCGATAGCCAATATATGCGCCAAGGGATCATGACTTGGATCCACAACTGGAAGAAAAAAGGCTGGATAACTTCCAACCGCACGCCAGTCAAAAACGTGGATTTGTGGAAGCGTCTCGATAAGGCCTCACAAATACATAGGATTGATTGGCAATGGGTAAAAGGCCATGCGGGGCATGCGGAAAATGAACGCTGCGACATCCTCGCCCGAACTGCCGCAGAAACAAACCCAACCCAAGCTGACGAAGGCTACCAACCTTAATGTATCAAGCTGTTTTGGTTACTTTGGTCAATGCCCTCACCATTTTGCCTAGGCAATATTAAAGAAATTTCCACAAAATTGTACAAATGCTTGCCCTAAAGACGTCGCTTGGCGACTCTTATGGGTAATGCGATAAAATTGCCGCTCCAAGACTAAGCCTTCAATTGTCACTAGGGCTAATTCCTTACGACTGATGTCTTTATCCAGTGTGAGCTCAGATAATACCCCTAAGCCCGCACCTTGCTTAACAGCAAGTTTTATCGCATCGGGCGTAGTAAAGCAGAACTTGGCCTCGGGCTGCATATCCAGCTCATTGGCCGCATTCACAAAATATTCCCTCGTACCCGAGCCCTCCTCCCTAAGCACCCAGGATTGACCTCTCACCATAGAAGGCGTAACGGTTTGCCCGGCTAAAGGGTGTGCAGGATGGCAAAATACCAATAATCTATCCTTATGCCATGCTTCAACATTAAGACGGTTATCGGTGCAATGCCCTTCGATAAATCCCATTTCCGAACGGAACTGTGCCACGGATTGGATCACATCTTGTGTGTTAGTGATCGCCACATCAACATGGGTTTGGGTATGCTGCTGGCAAAAAGCCACCGCCGCCTTTGCAAGGAGATAATTACCGATAGTTGAACTGGCGCTGACACTTAAGTGCCCCACCAAATCCCCGCCTTGAGAGGTAAAAGCCTGCTCAATTTGTTCGACTCGATGAAGCAACTCCGTTGCCAGTGGCAATAATAAATTTCCCTGAGAATTCAGCTGCAGTCGATTACCAATCCGTTCAAATAGACGCGCATTGAGTTGTTTTTCTAATTCGGCCAATGCCATAGAAGTGGCCGGAGGCGATAGATTGACTTGCTCCGCTGCTTTAGCAACTTGGCCATTGCGTGCTACAGCTTCAAAAACAGCAAGTTGCCTTAAGGTAATTCGCATATCACACTCGTTTATACACTGAGTTATTTTACATGTTCGGATAAATGTTCTGAACGTCCTGCCGTAGGTGCTGCGGTCCAGTTAGGTTGCAACACTTTGCGTTTATCGCGGATTGGCGTTAATGGCGATTCTAATTTACGCGCCACAATCAGGTATAAACTGCCCGCACTCGGCAACCAAGAAGCCAAGGTTTGCTGCATAAAACGCCCTTCATTAAACTCGCCAATTAAAGGGTGATACACTAAACGCTCGTCACTCACCACTTGATATCCTAAAAGACCAAGCCAATCTCGTACCCGTGACGGCATAAAAAAACGCCCATTCCAAGGGAGGCAATCTTGATATTTAGGCCATAGCTTGCCTAAAAAAATCGGACTTAACGGATTGAACCCCACAATAAACAGATATCCCCCAGCGATAAGCACTCTGTCTGTTTCACGTAAAATGCGGTAGGGATCGGGCTCAAACTCTAGTAGTAGACTCATCACCACCGCATCTATAACGCCATTTTGCAGCGGCAGATGACAAAAATCCCCGACTATGGATGCATTGTCGCTGGCAGTGAGGGAAAAGTGGTGTGCAACGGGTGATTCCATACTCGACAGGGCTGCACTTAAAGGGCCGAGCTTCAACAAATGATAACCAAAAACTCTTGGCCACCAATGGGCTAACTTCTCAGCAACAGCTTGCTGTAAGGTGGAACCATTAGGCAAGTCTTCCCATTGCTCGGGTTTGCGTTCAGTACTGAAATACGACACAAAGTTCCTCCTTCCACCATAAAACTCTGCCATAGATGAATCCATATGGGATCATGCTAGGCATATACCCAAGCTACCTGAAAATATGAGTTTCAGCATCTTCAGGTTGTTTGAGTATAAACATCACCCCATTCAATCGCTTTCATCAAAACGACAACAGTCGCCAAGCACCTTCCACTTGTGGATAATAACCTTATCTTTAAATCGAAATACAGCCATAGGTGACCCTATGCTCACTATAACAGCGATTAATGCCTTTAATGACAATTATATCTGGGTGTTACGGCAAGGAACTCTAGCTCAGGTCTATGTGGTTGACCCTGGCGATGCAAAAGTGGTCATTGCCCATATCGAGTCTCATCGACTAGAACTTGCGGGCATTTTACTCACCCATCACCATAGGGATCATACGGACGGTATTGCGGAATTAGTGGAATACGTAAAGCAAACAACCCAGAGTGTCCTCAAGGTGTATGGACCACACAGTGAAGCCATTAACGGGATCAATGTACCACTCGATCCCGTCGCAACGATGGAACTCTCACTTCCCTTCCTCAAGCATAAAATGCAAATACTGAGCGTTCCAGGCCACACCGCAGGCCATATAGCCTATGTTATCGAAGATGCTCTTTTTTGTGGTGATACTTTATTCAGCGCTGGCTGTGGCCGTTTGTTTGAAGGTACGCCCCAGCAAATGCTCCACTCTCTCACCCAACTGGCAAACCTGCCCGCCAATACCAAAGTCTACTGCGCCCATGAATACACCCTAGCTAATCTTAAATTTGCTCTAACGGTCGATCCAAACAACGCCGCTTTAAAGACATACGCTCAGCAAGCTGCTGATATGCGTGCCCAAGGTAAGGCAACGATTCCCTCTAACATTGCATTAGAACAAGCTGTTAATCCATTTTTACGCACAGATGACCTCAATATATTGAGTAGCATAAAACAGCATTTCAGCGTTCAAGATCCCAGTAAATTAGATAAACTCACCTGCTTTACCCTGCTTAGACAGTGGAAAGATATTTTTTAGCAGAAACAGTTTTATTTCAGATTGAAATTTATACAGTTTTTTCCATTTTTGATGATGTAAGTCAAAAATGGCCTTACATTATGTAAGATAATTAAGGGACAAGATAGAAAAGATCCCATAGAATGGCTCGTTTTTGCGTGAATACTTTGCGCTCTGTGTTGTCATTACCTTCATTAAAATTATTCGGTTAACAATAGAACTGACATAAATGAAGCCCTGACAATGCACTAACAGAGGACTACCGTTTTCCATGAGAGTATCACTTTATGTTGTAGTAGGGGGATTTACCCTGCTCACTGGTTGTCAAACCTTAGACAACCACGAGGTTACTAAGCCAGAAGCTGAAACCGTCGCAATCGAAAATACAGTCCCACAGTATTACCTCGCATCCCCAGCCGAATCGGCTCAAATTAACGATGTGTGGGAACGGATCCGTCAGGGAATGCAATTACCTATCCCGGATCAAAAACTGGTTAATCAATACCGTGATTGGTACATTAAGAACCCAAAGCACCTAGAAATTATTTCAGAGCGTGCGGCACCCTATATGTATATGATCGTGGAAGAGCTTGAAAAGCGTCATCTTCCAATTGAAATCGCCCTATTGCCCATTATTGAAAGTGCCTTCGATCCTTCGGCCTCATCGGCAAGTGCAGCTTCGGGTTTATGGCAATTTACTACGCCTATGGCCAACCATTTTGGCCTAGAAATGAACTGGTGGTACGACGGACGCCGCGATGTTCCGGCATCCACAGTTGCGGCGTTGGATATGTTGGAATACCTCTATGAGAAAACCAATAATAATTGGCTCTATGCCTTTGCCGCCTATAATTCGGGCGAATCCCGAGTACTCAATGCCATTAAACGCAATGAGGAAAAAGGGCTAAAAACCGATTTTTGGTCTCTCAATTTACCAAAAGAAACCGAGCGTTATGTCCCTCAATTGCTCGCACTTGCCGAAGTCATCAAACATGCGGATGAATATGGCATCAGTTTAGCCCCAATTGAGAACAGTCCTTCTATTGAAGTTGTGGATATCGATAGCCAGATTGATCTTGCGATGGCAGCTGGGCTCGCCAATATGACAACCCTGGAGCTGCAAAAACTCAATCCAGGTTATAACCGTTGGGCAACCTCGCCATTGGGACCGCATACTTTAGTGCTACCAATTGATAAATCTGAAGAATTCAAAAAAGCCCTCGCAGAAACAGAGAGCGAAGCGCGGGTCAGTTGGTTGAGATATACCATTAAGTCTGGCGATAGCATTGGGGTTATCGCAAAAAATCATCATACGACCATTGCAGCAATTCGTGCGGCTAATGGTATGAAAAACAATACTATTGTTGCAGGTAGACATTTGATCATCCCGGTATCTGCGGATGATAAACAGCTGTATGCCATATCAACGAGCCAAAAACTCCCGAAGAAAACGCGAGCTGTGGCAACGGGTCCTCAGATGACCTACAAAGTGCAATCTGGAGATACCCTATGGGAAATTGCACGCCATCATAAGGTGAGTATAAAACAGCTAACAGCATGGAATCATTTGAATAAAAACAGCAAACTGCATGCTGGACAACAGCTCACCATAATAGCGCCACAGGCTACAGTGTCGGCTGAACAAATTCGAACAGTGAGTTATAAGGTGAAATCCGGTGATTCATTAGCGCGGATCGCCAGCAAGTTTAACGTCACGGTAGCCGAGTTATTAGAATGGAACAGCTTAACGCCATCGCAATACATCCAACCCGGTCAAGTGTTAAAACTGGTGGTTGATGAGAGCAAGTTAAACGCCTAATTGATTGACGGTTAAGCTCGACAGAGAAGCAAAGGCAGCGAACCTCAGGACGCTGCCTTTGTTGTTAGTGCTATGCACGAAAGCGCTCGACTAGTGGGAACGGCTTTTAGGGCGTGCCATTAAAAGCCACCTAACTTTTTCAGCAGCGAATCCTTTAACTTTTCCTTGGCCTTATCTGTTTCTTCCTTCAACTGATTGTTGAGTAATGCTTGAGTATCCAAGGCATATTCTGGCTTCTGGAAAGTCCCAGTAATGGCTAATGGGATATCGATCCCCACCAAGGCATCTTTCTCACTTCCCCCCTGACCTTTAAGTGAATTAACCAAACTGGTCGTCAATTTATAATCTAGGGTTTCCGTCAAGATGTTCGCATTGCCCTTGCCCGCTAACCGTAGTAAGGGTGAGGACATAGCAAGATCGGGATTGGTAGCTATACCATCTTCAACGGAAAAATTACCCGTCAGACTCGAAAAATCGGTTTTACGTTCCTCTTTCGTTTCTGCCGATAAATCTCCCTTTAACTTAGCCTGAGCACTGCGGATCATCTGCGGAATATTGACACCATAGAGGGCGCCATCGGTTATATCAAAGCGACCATTAGCGAGCAGATTTTTCTTTAACTGCTCAGGGATCAAGCTCTTACCTTTTCCTTTGATATTAATATTGGCCGTTCCAGCTAATAAATCCACCTCGGCAAGATCTTGCAGTAACGGCCGAACTTGTACACCCGTCACTTGCTTATCAAATTGATAACTCGCCACTCCCTGACGGGCATCCACTTGCGCGTTGACCAGCAATTTGCCTTGGTACAAATCGGCGGTCAGTTGTTTAAGGTCAACGACTCCACCTTTGATCCCTAAGTCCAGCAGCCAGTTTTGTGTGGAAAGATTGGCGACCTTAATGGATTTCACCGCCAACTTAAGCTTCATATCGAGGGACTTAAGCGCACTCAAATCAGGTTCTGAGGCTTTCGCGGTGGTTGTCTGAGCCGTTTTTGCAGTTCCTTCAGAGGTTTCCGTTGTTGGCATCAGAGCATCAAGATCGATATCACCCACTTGGAAATCAGCATCAATCTGCGGTACTTTCGCGCCGTAATTCAGTGCTAATTGGCCCGAAGCACTCATATCCGCGGCACTCAGCTTCACAATATCCGCAGACAGTTGCTTTTTATCTAAGGCTATTTGGGTATTTAGGCTAATTGTGGTGATCACTTTTTTGTTGGGGATACTGTCACCTTCAATCACAGTGTCAATGTTGAATTTATCAATGACTAACTGATTGAAATCTCGGCTCAGTTTAACTTCACCCTCCCCTTTACTGCTCACTTTCATCTCGGCTAAGGAAGCCGTAAATTCGTAGGCTATTGGGGCAAATTTATCGAGGGAAAATGCGCCTAAAGTAAAGCTATCTAGCGTGAATGTTTGAGTTAGTCCCTTAGCCTCATCGATCATATTGATTTGAGTGTTGGTGATAGAAACACCGCCCACCTCGATACTGGCAGGCTGAGTTTTAGAGGCCGTTTCAGTGGAGGGGCTGGATTTACCATCAGAATCTCCCGTTAACCCATCTAAACTTGAACTGCCATTCTTACGGGTAACTAAATTGATTTTAGCGCCGTCTAAGCTCACTTGAGCAATTTCAATCTCTTTACTAAGGAGTGGCATCAAGGCCACTTCCGCAATGGCTTTATTCACTTCAACCATTGACTTAGGTGTAAATCCCTCAGGATTTGAGAGAGAAATCCCTCCTAAATTAATGCCAATAGTCGGAAAAAATGTCCATGAGAGATCATCACTAATCACTAACTCTCGACCCGTTTGTTTTTTCACTGCGTTGACTATCTCAGGTTTAAAGTCATTCGGATCAAAAAATACCGTGAGATATAAGGTAACGACTAATACTAAGGCCACCAAAATAGCCAAAAACCATTTAATCAATTTCATATAAACATCCTTATCAATAACATCTTACATTGATGTAGCAGCCTTAATTTAAAAAGGCAAAGTTCAACGACTCCTCGCTGATGGCGATCCCATTTTCATCCGCATAAATCATCATCCCAGGCTTAACGATCACGCCCCCTATTTCTATAGGCACATTCACTTGACCTTGGTTCAATTTATCTGTCTTGATCGGCATAGCACCTAATGCATAGACTCCAAGGTTAAAGGTCGCCAATCTCGCCGCATCGCGGATATAGCCATTGATCACCACTCCCTGCCAGCCATGATCTAACGCACTTTGAGCAATAAGATCACCGAGTAGCGCTCGACGAGCAGAACCGCCACCATCGACAACCAACACTTTGCCCTGTCCATCCTGTGCGAGCACCTCTTTTACTTTGGAGTTGTCTTCAAAACACTTCACCGTCACAATTTCGCCCCAAAAAAGCCGTTTCCCACCAAATGCAGTAAAAGCCAGCGGTAATAGCGTGAGCTTCGTGGGGTAGTGATCGAATAAATCAGGTAATAGATCAAGCATTTGAATCTCCGCGCAGATTAAAAGTTTAGACTACCTATTATTGTAGACCTCGACAAGACCAAAGCAAAAACGGTACAGTTTTTATTTAATTTTGACTTCTAATTGCTTGGTGAAAATTAGCATTCACATTATAATCTGTGATAGTTAACGTCCTGTGACAACCTCTTAGGTTTTTTACCTAAGTGATTTCATTATTTAGTTCCTCTATTTTCTTTGTTATAAAGCGAAAACCAAATGACTACTGATCTTGATTTACAGAGCGCAATCGCGGCTCTTGATGAATATGGATATGATAAAAAAGTCTCAGCGGATCTTGAGCAAGCACGTAACAAACAACAGATGGGAAAATATATCAAATCCCTCGACTATAGTTTACGTCGACTATTGATATTGCAAGAAACAGTTAACGAATTAGTCGAAGAAAAGAAACATCAACTTGCATTGCAGGAACATGTTCAAACCTACAAAACAAAGATTATCAATTTGTCTCGGGAATTTAACATTTCCTATGAGGATGTCTTAGCCATAATGGCAGAGTTAGCTAATAAAAAATAATCTCATCTTTAAGTGTTTTTGCGCTGTTCATATACACGCAGATTTACCCTGTAACATCGGGGTGATTAACCTCACTTAGTCAATGATATCTTGGTAATGTAAAAGAAAAGAGGCTAGATAAAAATATCGAGCCTCCTAAGCCTAAAGTGTTATTTATCTTGCATCAGCTGACGAATATATTTCACTGGCGCACTGCCATAGCTTAAGAATTTTTCGTGGAAGGTTTTAAGATCAAAACCCTTATCCTCGGCCTTTTTGTATTCTTCACGGAAATCATAGATCTCACGATAACCAGAATAATAACTGGTTAACTGAACTTGGCTTAGTGTTGCGCGGCGCCACTTGCCTTCAGCTTCAGCTTGCTGCTGAAATGCTTCATCCATCATCAAGGCTATCGCCTCTTTTTCAGTCATTCCTTTTACATGGATGCTGTAATCTAAAATCGTATTGCAGATAACTCTCAAGTTCCACTTGTAATACATCAACCACATTTCAGGTTCAAAATTACCGTAGCCTTCCTCAAGCATCATGCGTTCGGTATATACTGCCCAGCCTTCAACCATAGCACCATTACCAAATAAACTCTTCACTAGGCTTGGCGACTCATTAGAATAAACCAGTTGAGTATAATGCCCAGGAATAGCCTCATGGATATTGAGGATCTGCAAAATCCAATGGTTATATTCACGCAAATAACTTTCAGCGGACTCTTCGCTCATATCATCGAGTGGTGTCACATTGTAATAGGTATTACCTAATTTTTCATATGGACCAGGGGCACTGATAGATGCCCCCGCAAAGCCCCGCATATATTCAGGGGTTTCACGCACCACTAAAGGTTTTTTAGGATCGAGGGTCACTAAGTTTTTCTGATTAACAAATTCGATTAGCTGTGGAATTTGTTTACGGACCTCATTCACAAAATCATCACGTTTAACATGTTGAGATGACAATTTATCAATTAACTGGCGAATGGCGATTTTATTATCAACCGGTTTTGGCGTAGTGAAATATTTGGACCAAAGTTTATCGGTGATCTTGGCCATTTCACCTTGAACTCTTTCTTTATCGGCCACGGCCTTTTCGTAGAGTTGTTTTGCTGTCATCCCCGCTTGAATGTCGAAGGCAAACTTCTGTTCGTATAATGCTTCCCCAATCCTAAAGCTGCGAGCGCCGTCTTTTTTAAGCTGCACCACGAGGTTATTAAGCCATGAAATATGCTCGTTGATTGCCACTGTTGCCGCATCGAAACGTGTCTTAAATAGGGCTTTTTCGCTGTCACTTAGACCAGAATCGGCAACTTGCTTTAATAAATCATCGGAGAAAACAGAGAATGCACCTTGGTTCTGCATGACGGCAAGTTCTGTATGTTCGAGTGTGGGCTGATTGATGTTAGCCTGCGCCGCGGCGTAATAAGCTGGAATATTTTCCATACGCGCCAGCACCGAACGTAATCTATCATCTAGCGGAGCAAAGTTTTCGTTAATAATCTGGGCAAAACCACCCGCAACATTATAGTTAGAGGGATCCCACTGCCAGGATTTAAAAGTCGTGATGTCCCATGCCATACTACCCAATAAGTTATTGATTAAGTGGTAATCAATCAACTCATTAGCCGTTAGGGATTGTTGATCAAACTTGGCAAGAGCGGCCTGTTGGACGTTAACAAAAGCCAAGGTTTTAGCACGGCTGGCCTCATTCGGTATATCAAGGTAGCCATCATTGACATGCTTACCACTGTATAGTGCCCAAGTGGGTGATAACTCCCATAGGGAATCAATAAATGTATTGCTAAATTGTGCAAAGGATGTGGCTTGAACTTCTGCGACAGCCGAGGGTGCGCTTGTATTTGTCTGTGATTGGCAGCCAGCAACACTGGCGATCGACAGCAATATTGCAAGGGAGAGCGTAGTTTTTTTCATTATATTTCGTCCTTTGTATCATGATGTTCGAGCTCAAGATTTAAATCAGATCACTTAACACTTTAAATCAGCTCACCTAAACAATGCCAAGCGCTGTAACACACAAGTGTGGCAATTAAAAATGCACTAAGTTAATCATATTGCTTCAATAATTGCAGCTATGTGGCCACAGAATACATGCTCAGTTACAAATTTGTACTTCAAGCATAGCGCCCCCCCGAAGAAGTCAATAACCGTCACCTATCTAAGAAAGTAAAAACAATAAAGCGGGATGAACAAAGATCATTTCTGGTAAATCCTGCAATATTCGCCTTTTATTTTCCACTGCCTGCTATAATACCGAGCTGCTTCGCTGTTAAGCCAAACTTAACAGTTTGCCTATGAATTATTTATTTGAGACACCCAATGCCATTTTCCACACTTGGATTAAGCGAACCGATTGTAAAAGCCATTACTGAACTCGGTTATTCGACTCCAACTCCCATTCAAGCTAAGGCGATCCCCGTTATCCTCAGTGGTAAAAATGTGCTCGGTGCAGCACAAACGGGCACAGGTAAAACCGCCAGTTTTGTGTTACCGCTACTGCAAATGTTTGCCGATAGCCCCAAAATTCGACCTAAGCGAGTACGCGCCATTATCCTCACCCCTACCCGAGAGCTTGCGGTTCAGGTTGAGGAAAACATCCGCCAATATGCAAAATATCTGCCGCTGACCTCCATGGCCATGTACGGTGGCGTCGATGCTGCGCCGCAAAAAAAACGCCTAATTGAAGGCGTAGATATCCTAGTGGCGACTCCTGGTCGATTACTCGATATGTATACCCAAAGAGCCATACATTTCGATGAGTTATCTGTGTTGGTATTAGATGAAGCCGACCGAATGCTCGATATGGGATTTATTGAAGATATCAATAAAATCATCGAAAAATTACCGCCACAAAGGCAAAACTTGCTCTTTTCGGCCACCCTATCAAAGCAAGTGCGCGTATTAGCTAAAACTGCCGTTGAAAATCCCATAGAGATTGAAATTGCACGAAACGCAGCCACAGCACCACAAATTGATCAGTGGCTCACCACAGTCGATAAAGATAAAAAGTCTGCGTTACTCAGCCATCTAATTAAAGAGCAAGCATGGGATCAAGCGTTAATTTTTATCCAGACCAAACAAGGTGCAGCCAAATTAGTCAGTCAGCTTGAAAAACGGCAGATTACAGCCGAAGCCTTCCACAGTGGCCGCAGTCAAGCGGTTCGTGAGCAGCTTTTAGCCGATTTTAAGTCCGGTAAACTGGCGTTTTTAGTGGCAACGGGAGTCGCATCCCGCGGTATAGATATCGATGCCCTCACCCGAGTAGTTAACTATGATCTGCCCGATGAAGCCGATGATTATATTCATCGTATTGGGCGTACTGGCCGCGCAGGTGAGCAAGGTGAAGCCCTGTCCTTTGTCTCAAAGGATGACTTTAAAAATCTGTGTGCGATTGAACGCCGCTTAGGCCATATCATAGTGCGTAAAGAAATCGAAGGATTTGCCCCTAAAAAAGAAGTGCCCATATCCATTCTCGATTTTGTGCCTAAACATAAGCCTGAAAAAACGTTTCGCCCAACAGCATCGACTACGGGTACTTATCGCAGTGGAAAGGAAGGCACTTTCGAGACCGCTAAGGCGAAAAAGCATCGCAGTGCAAAGTCGCAGCTAAAGCAAACGCCGAACGCAACTTTACGTCCAACACGAGCCGCTCCGGAAAGTCCAAAGCGACAAGATGGTGGCGTCCCCTTTAATCCCTGGACCAGTGGACCTAAAACCAAATAATTCAATCGAATAGAAGCTAATACTATGATTATTTTCACGACTAATATCGGCGAGATCGGCATTGAACTCGATTTTGAGCATGCACCTGTCACCTCAAAAAACTTTATCCGCTACTGCGAAGAAGGGTTTTATGAACACACCATTTTCCATCGAGTGATCAAAGGCTTTATGATCCAAGGCGGTGGTTTTACCGCCAAGATGAAAGAAAAACCGACCCACGACCCCATAGTCAACGAAGCCAATAAAGGGCTTTCAAACACCCTTGGCACTATTGCGATGGCCCGTACCGATGCACCACACTCTGCCACGGCGCAGTTTTTTATCAATACCGCGAATAATGATTTCCTAGATCATACCGCAACCACAAATAATGGTTGGGGTTATGCCGTATTTGGTAAAGTGGTCGCAGGACTTGAGGTGGTGCAGCAAATTGAAAAGGTCAAAACCACTAAGGTAGCAGGCCATGAAGATGTGCCACGCGAACCTATTATTATCGAGAAAGTGACTATTACAGGTTAATTTCACGGAATATGGCGAGAAACAACTAAGGGAGCTTATGGCTCCCTTAGTTGTTTTTAATTGGTCAATCAATATCCTTGAGCGGCCATAACACTATATGATCTTCGATATCTTTTACCCTGCGCTCATCAATTACTTTACCTTGAATTGACATGCCCGCAAGGTGCATCGCCTCTTTAGATCCTGTAATTAAGGGATGCCAACTGGGCAATTCGCGCCCTGCGGCAAGCCGGCGATAGGCGCAGCTATCGGGCAGCCACGTCAGTTGATGGATATTATCTAAGGTGATCACTGTGCATTGGGGGACATAGTTAAAACGGTCACTGTAATGTTGGCAACTGGCGGTCTGATGATCAAGCAACAAACAGGCCGCATTGGTGTAATACAAGTCTTCGGTTTCATCGTCGATCAATTTATTTAAACAACATTTACCACAACCATCGCAGAGGGATTCCCACTCTGTTGCTGTCATCTGCGCTAATGTCTTGCTCTGCCAAAATGCCATGTTCGAGACTATCTTCCAATAAAAAACCCGCCTAATGCGGGCTATTTTACACTAATTTATTGGGGATGCTTAATTCTCTCCGATAAATGCACAACAGAAATACCAAAATAGTCGGAGTTACCCCTGCCAGAGTTATCCCAGTGCAATAGGGCCCGATAATTGCCATAAACCAAATATTTTCGCCCTTTTACCCCATCGGGCATAATCAGTGAGGCGTTGAGATCTTCACGATTGGGGAGGTCCGTATTATCAAATTTGCGAACACCCAGACCTTGCCACTTAGCTAAGGATTGACGTTTATCCAAACCCACTAGCGCTAAATCAATGGTGGCAGGCGCTTGCACTTGTCTTCCCCAGGTATCATCCCCTTTCCAACCTTGCTGGTTTAGCAGATTTGCAGCTGTGGCAAACGCATCACTTAGGTTACGCCAAATATCTTTCTTACCATCGCCGTCACCATCTTGAGCATAGGCAAGGAAATCCGTCGGCATAATCTGGGTTTGTCCCATTGCACCATTCCAATTGCTTTTAAGATCGTCAAACCCCAAATGCTCTTTATCCATTATCGACAATGCTGCCATAAATTCTTGTTTATAAAAGTCTTGCCGCTCGCCATTAAAGGCGTGTGATGCCGTCACAGATAATACGGGGTAATTCCCCGCGGCCTCACCAAAATCGGCGACTAATCCCCACAGCGCGACCAAAAACCTAGGCTGAACTTGATATTTATCAGCGATATGATTAAGCACTTGCTCATGTTCTTTAAACAAAACCCGTGCAGTATTCACTTTCCATTCGGGCACGACTTCGGGTAAAAAAGTATCGAGATTTTTAGCGTCTTCTGACTTGGTATTGTCCGCAGCAACGGCTTTTTTAAAACGTTTTATTTGGGGAAAAGCGGCATCTAAGGTGGTTTGGCTTATGCCCTTTGCACTTGCCTCTTGTTTTAACTGCATAAGATAATCGTTAAAGCTAAGATCTTCGCGATCCCCTTGCCCCAGCGCTGGCAGACTTATCAGGGGCAAGATAGCGAATGTACATGCTGCAACACGGTAAATGATTGTTTTTGGCATATCCCTTTCCGCTGTGGTTATTTATCAGTCTTTGATCCCAAGACTGCGTTTATGCTCGGCCAATAAATTAACCTGTGGCGGCGGAATTTGTAAATAGTAGCCATTCGCTTCCATCTCAGTTCTGACCCTATGAATATCCGCCATCCCTAATGACTCACGTTTAGCGATAGGAAATACCATGACTAATTGTGGCACACCAAACATGTCCATCAAGGCAACGGGGACATCTTCAAAACAATCTCGTTTCTTCACGAATAAGTAAGTGTCAGCTTTTCGACTACTTTTATAAACGGCACATAGCATAAGAGTATCAATATCCAATAGTTCAAACTTGCCAGTCAATGGGGCACACTATAACATGGTCGCCTAGTAATTTAATTGTAAAATCAGCGAACCGACTGATGATTTCTTAAGAAGAGTGCCGGGATGTCAAAACCTAGCTTAGAGTTAAAAGGTGCTTCTTTTACTCTTTCAGTACTTCATATTAATAGCAGCGACTTACATGCTGTCATGGCTGAATTAGATAGCAAATTGGCACAAGCCCCTCAATTTTTTCTGGGTGCTCCTTTAGTCGTTAATCTGAGTGCCATACAAGATAACGATTTCAATTTACATGGATTAAAAGAGTTATTGCTTTCCCGTCACTTAGTCATCGTGGGGATCACCGGGGCAACGACTGTGCTCAGCAATCAGGCTAAAGCCCTGGGATTAGCCATTGTAAAAGCCGGAAAACAAAGTACTACCCCACCCCCTGCTCCGCGCCAAACCAAGATCGTCAAGCAGAATATCCGCTCGGGTCAGCAGGTCTACGCAAAAAATGGTGATTTAATCATATTTGGTGCGGTAGGTAATGGCGCTGAAGTCATTGCCGATGGTAGCATTCATATTTATGGCGCATTACGGGGAAAAGCCATGGCTGGCGCGGCGGGAGATCCGACTGCCGTCATCATAGCCCACTCCCTCGAGGCCGAACTCGTTTCGATAGCCGGGCAATATTGGCTCGCTGAAAATCTACAACAACATAGCACAGATAAAAGCGGCTGCATTCGCTTAAATGGCGAGTCGCTTATGGTTGAATCATTGCCCCTCTAAATGGCAGAACAAAGGATAGAGAGAAACATGGCACAAATTATTGTTGTCACTTCAGGTAAAGGCGGTGTAGGTAAAACCACATCGAGTGCTGCGATCGCCACCGGACTCGCAATGCAAGGACACAAGACTGTCGTTATCGATTTTGATATCGGTTTACGAAATCTCGATTTGATCATGGGTTGCGAGCGTCGTGTCGTTTATGACTTCGTTAATGTGATCAACGGTGAAGCCAATCTCAATCAGGCGCTCATCAAAGACAAGCGCTGCGAAAAACTGTTTGTGTTACCCGCATCGCAGACCCGCGATAAAGATGCGCTAACCAAAGAAGGCGTGGGTCGTGTGCTCGATGATTTAGCAAAAGACTTTGAATTTATCATCTGCGACTCCCCAGCAGGGATTGAGCAAGGCGCAATGATGGCACTGTATTTTGCCGATATCGCGATTGTCACCACCAACCCAGAGGTGAGTTCGGTGCGCGACTCAGACCGTATATTAGGCATGTTACAGAGTAAATCCCGCCGTGCAGAGCTTAATTTAGAGCCCATAAAAGAGTTTTTACTGCTGACTCGCTATTCACCAAGTCGTGTAAAATCCGGTGAAATGTTAAGTGTTGACGATGTTAAGGAAATCCTTGCAATTGAATTGTTAGGAGTGATCCCAGAGTCACAATCAGTACTCAAAGCCTCAAACTCAGGCGTGCCTGTGATTATCGATCAAGAAAGCGATGCGGGCCTCGCCTACAGTGACACGGTCGCGCGCCTATTGGGTGAAGATGTCCCAGTACGCTTTATTACGGAAGAGAAGAAAGGTTTCTTACAACGGATATTTGGTAGCTAATTATGTCTTTACTCGACTATTTCAAAAGCAAGAAAAAGCCTAGCACTGCGGTAATGGCAAAAGAGCGCCTACAAATTATTGTGGCTCATCAACGTGGTCAGCGGGACACCCCCGATTATTTTCCACAGATGAAACAAGAAATTATTGCGGTTATTCGCAAATATGTGCAGATTTCTGATGATCAAGTGTCAGTGCAGTTAGATCAAAACGACGATAACCTGTCGGTACTCGAGCTTAACGTTACTCTGCCCGACAGATAAGTTGGGCTTATCCCAAGCTAGTTCAAGGTGTGAACTTTGTCATCTCGAGCGAGTCTGGGTATATACGTCATCTCCAAATGGGGATGACGTTTTTTGCCGCCTGTGTTTTACCTGAAGACTAAAGCTCAAGTTTTGCTAATGACTCCGCGGCTAATTCACCACGCCAAGCACATAACACTGCAGGTAAGTCCCCCTGCTGATTATCCCAACGCCACTGCAGGTACTCATGGATATGCCGTTTAGACGCTAGCATTTCCTGTGGAACGTCATGACGTTCACACAATTCAGCTAAACAGGTTTTAATGCTCTTAAAAGCCGATTTGTAGCCGGATTTTAATGCTAATACATCGACTAACTCGGGTAAATTAACCAGATCCGCCGTTTGCATGATTCGCAGTATCTCTTTACCGTGAATACGCTTTTCCTGTTCGGTTAAGTCGTTAAGTTTGAGTAACTCTGCGATGCTTTTAGGCTGTTTTTTCGCAAGGGCGATCAGCCCATGATCCTTAATCACAAAACCTAAGGCGAGATCACGGGCTAGGGCTTTCTCGAGGCGCCACTTAGCTAACACCTTAAGATAGGCTAATTGGATCTCATTCAATTGAAAGGCATTTTTAACCTTTAAATAGGCGGTATCTAGATCTGGGGCGGCTAAGCGCCCTTCTGTCATCCGCAGGCCTTCCTCGTATAACCAAGTTAATCGCCCCTGGGCACTCAATTTGGCTTCAAGTTGCGGATAGAGTTGATATAAGAAGAGGACATCGTTCGCGGCATAGGTCAGCTGCGCTTCACTTAAGGGACGTCGTATCCAATCGGTACGGGACTCTCCCTTATCGATCACTTCACCAAGGCAAGTTTCCACCAGCTTAGCGTAACCCACGCCATGGCCCATACCACACAAAGAGGCAGCAATCTGACTATCAAAGAGTGGCGAAGGCTGGCATTGGCCATAATGGGCAAACACTTCCAAGTCTTCACTACAAGAATGCACTAACTTGATAATATTGGGATTATCGAGCAAGGCCCAAAATTGCGATAGATCGGGTAATGCCACAGGATCGATCAAGGCTAAGGTGTGGCCATCATAGGCTTGAATGAGTCCTAATTTTGCATAATAAGTACGAGTACGAACAAACTCGGTATCTAAGACGAGTATTTTACTCTGTTGATATTGGGCGACGAGGGCATTAAGGCTCGCTGCATCGCTCACATAGTGAAACGCTGACAAATTCTTCTCCAGTTCCTGTGGGGTCAATCACAGTCCATAAAAACAAAAGCCGGCTAATTGCCGGCTTCAATCCTACGCGCGCTTAGCTTCGTCTCTAAGCTCTCGTCGCAAGATCTTACCCACGTTGGTTTTAGGTAACTCGTCCCTAAATTCTACCAGCTTCGGTACTTTATATCCCGTTAAATGAATACGACAATGCTTAATGATGTCATCTGCGGTTAAAGATTTATCTTTTGCCACCACAAAAACCTTCACTAATTCACCACTGGCGTCGTTGGGTACACCCACGGCGGCCACTTCGATAACCTTAGGATGCAGGGCGACGACCTCTTCCACTTCATTGGGGAAGACGTTAAAACCAGAAACCAAAATCATGTCTTTTTTACGATCGACAATATAGAAAAAGCCTTTTTCATCCATATAACCAATGTCGCCCGTGGCTAACCAGCCATCTTTATCGATCACTTTGGCCGTTTCCTCTGGACGTTGCCAGTAGCCTTTCATGACCTGAGGGCCTTTACCAAACAGTTCTCCGGTTTCACCTTGAGCTAAGATTTTACCATCATCATCGCGGATCTGGATGAGTGTCGAAGGAGCAGGGAAACCGATAGAACCGTTATAACCGTCTAAGTTATATGGGCAGCAAGTCAGCAACGGCGAGGCTTCGGTTAATCCATAGCCTTCGAGCAAACGGGTTTTAGTGATGCTTTGCCACTTATCGGCCACGGCTCTTTGTACTGCCATGCCGCCACCAATCGACAATTTTAGACGGGAAAAATCAAGTTGTGAAAAATCTTCACTGTTTACTAGGGCATTAAATAACGTATTCACCCCAGTTAATGCGGTAAAAGGGTATTTTTTAAGTTCCGCGACAAAGGCTGGAATATCACGGGGGTTAGTGATCAGCAGATTCTGGCTGCCCTTGTGCAGAAACAGTAGGCAATTCACTGTTAAAGCAAAAATATGGTACAGAGGCAATGCCGTAACGACAAACTCACTGCCATCATTTAAGGCTGGCGAATAAGCACCATCGGCCTGTAACACGTTAGCGACCACGTTTCCATGGGTCAGCATTGCTCCTTTAGATACCCCAGTAGTGCCACCGGTATATTGCAAAAAGGCAAGATCATCATTAGTGATAATGGGTTTGACATACTGCATGCGTCGTCCACGGGAAAGTGTGTCGCGCATTGAAAGTGCGTGGGGTAAATCGTATTTAGGCACTAGTTTTTTAATGTATTTAACAACAAAATTCACTAAAGTGCGTTTCGGGGCACTCAGCAGATCACCAAGACCAGTAATGATCACGCTCTTAACGGGCGTCTGCTCAACCACCTCTTCCAAGGTGCGCGCAAAATTCGAGACAACGACTATGGCTTTGGCACCAGAATCGATTAGTTGATGCTTAAGCTCGCGGGGAGTATAGAGAGGATTGACGTTAACCACCACCATACCCGCACGTAAAATCCCGAAGAGGGCAATGGGGTATTGCAATAAATTGGGCATCATCAAGGCAACACGGTCACCCTTTTCGAGCTTTAATTCATTTTGTAAATAGGCGGCAAAAGCACGGCTGTGCTCTTCTAATTTACGGTATGTGAGTATAGCTCCCATGTTGATAAATGCAGGTTGATCCGCATATTTAGCCACCGCCGTCTCAAACATATCGACGAGTGATGAATACTGATCCACATTTATCTCAGCAGGTACATCTTTTGGTAAATGATTAATCCAAGGCTGATCCACAACTCTCTCCTAAATCCCCACAACTGCGGAAACGGTATCCATACAACCGTCAACACTCGATAAATACCGAGTTAAAATACCGGCTTACATTTCTTGTTATTGATTAACTCGCCATAAATCATACGAGCGTTTTAATTTTGATCATCATCACATAAAAAAACAAAAACCTAGTGCCTTTTTTGGTTAGCAAAAGTCACTATTCAACAAAATCTCGGATCAATTGCGCCACCCCCTGCGCATTATCCATATGAACATGGTGATCCCCCTGGATAATGTGTTCAGAGAGATGTTTGAACCACACTCGCGCCCTAGGCAATGCACTCTGCAATTGGTTAAATCCCTGTTTCCCGCAAATCAATAGCGTTGCCACCGAGATATCCTGCATGAGTGCATCAACCTGGGCGAACGTTAATCGCATAGGTGAATCCAATTTCAACCTTGGATCGCTTCGCCAACCTATTCCATTCGCTTGTGGGCACATATTGCGCTCAAGTAACAATCGGCACCAAGGTTCTGCCAACCCCGTTAAATGTGCCCTCGCTCGCACCGCAATTTCGATACTGTCATAGATTTTTATCTGCCGATGCTGCTGGCTTAAGTGCTTTTCATGTTGATAAAAACTCTTTCGTAAGCGCGCCTTAGCTTGCGTCGGTGATTCAAATAATGGGCTTAACGCTTCAATCAAAATCAGTTTATTGACTTTTTCAGGGAATGCCGCCGTGTAGGCCGACGCAATGATCCCCCCGAGTGAGTGTCCAACCATGGCAAGCGGTTTCTGTGGTAAGACAGTCAACAAGGCGTCCAGATCATACAAGTAGTCAATCCAATGCAGCGGATAATGGCCCGGCCTGTGGGCTGAAAATCCGTGTCCGGGCCAATCGATGGCAAGCACCTGATAATGAGGTAAATACTCAGCGAGCGGTTCAAAACTATTGGCGTTATCTAACCAGCCATGTAAGGCAAGCAATAACGGCTTATCCCTCGCCCCCCATAATCGACCACTCAGTTTGATATGGGGTAATACAAACTCAACTTGATTTTTGGGGGCGAAAGATTGCCACATATTGTCTCTGATGTCAGGTAATTAACGTGCTTTTTTGATAAATTTGAGCGTCATGCGGTCACTTTCACCGATCGCTTGGTATTTTGCTTTATCGGTATCGCCCAAGGCATATGAGGGGGGAAGTGTCCAAACACCCTTAGTGTAATCCTTAGCATCCTTCGGGTTGGCGTTGATCTCTGAACTTTGATCTAAGGTAAAACCGACTTTTTCGGCTAAGGCAATCATCTCGGTTTGATCCATATAACCGCTGCTAAAACTCATCCCTTTATTGGCTCTGTGTTCAACGACACCAAACACACCACCGTCTTTGAGCACTTTATAGGAAGCAGCAAACACATTTTCCAGCTGATCTGTCGATGCCCAGTTATGTAGATTTCGGAAGGTTAACACCAGATCGGCACTGCCGTCAGCGCCGAGTTCCATCTTATGGGGCGGATCAAATGTGACAATTTTAGCCTTTCCAAACAAGCTTTTATTTGCCGTCATCCAAGTTTCAAACTTACTACCTGCATTGGCTCGATATTTATTTCCTGGGGTATCGGTCGCGGGTTGAGTCTCAAAACTGGCCGCAATATATTGGCCTTCTTTGGCTAAATATGGCCCCAAAATTTCACTATACCAGCCATTACCAGGCCATAGTTCGACCACAGTTTGATTGGGGGATATGCCAAAAAATGTCAGGGTTTCTGCGGGGTGACGATAGATATCTCGACTGGCGTTTTTAGCTTGGCGAAATTCACTCTTGATAGCCTTGTCCAATCCATCATCGGCGTAAACTATGCCTGAACACAGGCCAGCAATGAGCATGCTGGCGACTAATGTGACTTTTTTCATCGTAATTCTCCTTGGATACCGAACACTTAAGCTAGCAGCCTAATGCTTAAAAATCCAAGGAATAGCACAATAAGTTCATGACTTGCGGTGTAAATATTTGTGAAATTTGCGCCTCAGCCTGTTTCGACAATCAGGTTGGATTAATGGCGAGTGGCTAAATCGACTCGGCGCCAAGCTAAAAACAAGGCGCAGGCACTGCAAAGTAGCCATAGGCCGACCCAAATCCACGCCGGGATCCATGAGTGCTCGGCCAACAATACCGCATCCCCTTGCCCATCCAAGCCTAGAAGCACGGTTGGACTAGCTAGGGCATTGAGCATAATCATCAGTCCTACGACCCGTAGAAACTGGGTTAGTATTTTGTTTTTATTCAGCTTTAATGGTAATAAAAAGATAATTGCCAACACGGCGAGTATGGCAAGCGTGAGCACATCCCTCCCCCAGAGCAACCCACTCAGCACGACTAACGCTCCAAGAAGAGCAAAACTGACTCTGATCCCCCTTGGCCACGTTGCTAATAAGTAGATTAAATATCCCCAGCAGGCCGCCCCCAAATACCCAGCAAAACCAATAAACAGCGGCGAACCGCCTTGGCTAAAGCAAAAACCGGCCCCATTGGGGAACAGCTGAATATGGCTCACAAGACCGCCACTTAAGACGGTTGCAATACCATGGGATAATTCATGGAAATAACTCTCGAGCCATTTGAATGGCACACTGAGATAGGGTATGCGAGTTAATAGCAAAGCCAAAACCAGTTCTATGATAAACAACCCAGGACTTGGGATACCTGAGGAGGTCAAATCCGTTGGCTTTTTAGCAGAAAATACTGGATCTGATGGTTTTTTTGGCTGTCAGGCATATACATCCACGCCCACCATTTGCTGAATTTCTTCGCGCTTGGCGGCATGCTGAGTCTGTAGGTACTGGGCTATCGCCCCTTGGTGGCCGCGGGTATCTTGCTCATACTCGAGCTGAGCACCGAGTCTTGACTGTAAATTTTTTGCTGAAGGGGATGAAGATCCATCTAAATTTAGGGCTGCAACGGCATCTTGCTCAATCACTGGGCGCGACAATTCAGGTGCGCTAAGCCCCTGGGCAATAGCGGGTCTATTACTCGCCACCGCATTGGTCAAACTCATTTGATTCACATTTATCTGCATCAAGATGCCTATTAAACACTCAGCCTAGGTGAGTTCCAGTGTATTGCTTTCGCTGCCATACAAGCGCGAAACGAGGCTCAGATCCTAACGTCCTAACGCCGCGCCCTATGGTGAACAGATTATTCACGGCCCGGTAACTTTTTCCATGTCACTGTATCACGTAAATAGACAGGTTCAAGCTCATCGACTGCGGTGCCAAAGCCCGCTTTTATCCCCACATCCGCAAGTTTGAGCATAGCCCGAGCATCGGGATATTTCACGGCATTCAGCACTAAAATCCCAGCGCCAAGTGCCAATAAATCAGGATAAGCGTCAAAACCAGTGCCGCATCCAACGATAGGTTGCTCAAGATTTAACGCAAGCTTCACCTCTGTGGGTGCACTCACAACTTCTTCACCGATCAGCGTCGCAATACCATCGACCGCCACAAATTGCCCCCAATATACCTCCCCCATACGGGCGTCGATAGTACAGAGCACTTGCTCGGCTTGATGTTCAGTGATCGCCATTTGCGCCATTGCCGCAAGGGTTGAAATACCAATCACAGGTAAGTCTAGCCCCAACGCCAGCCCCTGGGTCATGCTGGTACAAATGCGAATACCAGTAAAACTGCCTGGACCTCGGCCATAGGCGATGGCATCGAGCTTATCTAAGCCAATTCCCGCTTGTTTCAATACCGAGTCCACCATAGGCAAGAGGCGCTGACTGTGCTCCCGGGGTGCATCGGCCATTTGTGAAAAAACCTGCCCTTGATAGGAGAGCGCTGCCGAACAGGCTTCGGTGCAAGTGTCTAATGCGAGAATACAAGCTGAATGTGATTGTGTTGTTGTCATTTAAAAACCGGATTAGCGGGCAAGATTTCGTATCAAATTGATCTAATCTGTATTGTGCGAATATGCCATGGAAAAACTGACGCAAATAATAACATCAAATGCCCGAAAACAAAGGGCTAAGCAAACAACTCAGCTAAAATAGCAGCCGCATGATATCCAGTAGCAAATCAGGACATGAAGGATTTATGTGATCTAAGTCAATGATCGATAAACTCATTAATGAATACCGCTATCTTGGGGAAACTTTTTCAACTCTGCTTGTCTGAGCTGACAAGTCTGGATTGAATTCATTCCTTGCCATTCCTTTACCATTGTACGATAAGGATATTTCATGTTAATCACGCCTCCATTGCGTCGCCTAAGACGCTTACGTAGTTCAGAAGCGATGCGCGATCTGTTGCGCGAAACCCATATTTCGCTGAGCGATCTCATCCATCCCCTGTTCATTGAAGAGCACATCCCCCACGCAGTGCCCATCGCCACACTCCCTGGTATCAGCCGCTTGCCTGAGAGTAGACTTGCGGATGAAGTGCGCGAACTTTACGCCCTCGGGATCCGCTATGTGATGCCCTTTGGGATTTCCCACACTAAGGATGATAAGGGCAGCGACACCTGGGACGACAATGGCTTACTCGCCCGCATGGTGCGCACCATTAAAGCCGCCGTGCCCGAGATGATGGTGATCCCCGACATTTGTTTTTGTGAATACACAGATCACGGCCATTGCGGCGTGGTGCACAATAATGAAGTCTGCAACGACCTCACAGTCGAAAATTTAGTTAAGCAATCGGTGACTGCTGCCAAAGCAGGCGCCGACATGCTAGCACCATCGGCCATGATGGACGGTCAAGTGAAAGCCATTCGCCAAGGGCTCGATGCCGCAGGTTTTGAGCATGTGGCGATTCTGGCCCACTCGGCAAAATTCGCCTCTTCCTTCTACGGTCCTTTTAGAGCCGCAGTCGATTGTGAACTCAGCGGTAATCGCAAGGGATATCAACTTGACTATGCCAACGGTCGCCAAGCCCTGTTAGAAGCCTCATTAGATGAAGCCGAAGGCGCCGATATCCTGATGGTTAAACCCGGTACGCCCTACTTGGATGTGTTAAGTCGTTTAAGACAAGAAACCCACCTGCCGCTCGCCGCCTATCAAGTCGGCGGCGAATATGCGGGCATTAAATTTGCCGCCCTTGCAGGCGCGCTGGATGAGCGTGCAGTAGTGACAGAAACATTTGTCGGCTTAAAGCGTGCGGGAGCGGATTTGATTGTTAGCTATTACACTAAACAATACGCCCAATGGTTAGCCGAGAGCCGATAGTGACCTCGGTAACTAAGCCAAAAGTGACGTTAATCGTTAAGCCAATAGCTAAGCTACGAAGCTAAAAGTTAAACTATTAGTCAATAAAACTAGGTTTTGCGCTTTAAAAATCCCATAAAAAACGCCACTGTTATCGGTGGCGTTTTTATGTTTAATGTCTAATGCACTTAATCGCTTAGGCTTTCTGCAGGCGTGCAAACAAGGCTTTCACTTTTTCCACTTTAGGCCGAACCACTATTTGGCAATAGGGCTGTTCACCATGTAATGCAAAATAATCATTGTGATAGTTCTCTGCGGGGTAAAACGCTTCAAAAGCACAGACTTGTGTCACTATGGGCGCATCGAAAACCTTAGCTGCGGTTAATTGATCGATCAGGCTATTGGTTTGATCTATTTGTTCTGCCGTATGGGCAAAGACAATTGAGCGATATTGCGGCCCCTTATCATTGCCTTGGCGGTTAAGCGTGGTCGGATCGTGGCTTTCAAAAAAGACCTGTAAAAGCGTTATAAAATCGATTTTTAGAGGGTCAAATTCGATATGAACCACCTCCGCATGCCCGGTTTTACCCGAGCAGACGGACTGATAATTCGCCTCATGGGCCTCCCCTCCCGCATAACCCGAGGTGACATTAATCACCCCCTGCAGGCTTTTAAAAATGGCCTCAACACACCAGAAACAACCGGCACCTAAGGTAGCAAAGGCATAGGGAGATTGTGTCTGTATCTGCTCCTCGTCCTGTGCTTGGAAGACTAAAGAAACCGAATTGACACAGTGGCGAATATTCTTAGGGGTTAAAAACTCACCTTCAAATACATGACCTAAATGCCCACCACACTGGCTACAAACAATCTCCGTTCGGCGGCCATCGGCATCGACATTCCGTGTTACCGCCCCTTGGATTTCATCATCGAAGGCAGGCCAACCACAATGGGCATTAAATTTATCGGTGGAACGATACAGGGGAGCATGGCATTTCTTACATAAATAGAGCCCCTTGGCATCGTGCTGATAATACTCTCCGCTAAAGGGGCGTTCAGTGCCTTTCTCTTCAATGACATAGCGTTCAAAGTCTGTCAACTTATTCATAAAAGTCTCCTTTAGCTCCCAAGATATAAGCCTGCATAAGACCGCCTCTATCTCAGGTTTCTTTCGCCTAGGCCCCAATTGGCTTTTTGGCATAGTAGCCGCTTTGGTCGATAAAATCCTGTTGATTGAGTCGTTGCTTAAATAACTGAAGAAAAATTCAGCAAGAGTTCCAGCCCATAGTCTTGAGTGTTTGCACCAAACACAGGGCAAAGCTACACTTGCTGCGGGTCAATTCTCTACCCCAATCCTTTCTATTTTGGCGGCTTTGGCACTAGGGCTTAACACGCCATACCGATAATGAGATAAGCAGCTATGACTGCTTACCTTTATCCTTAGAAAGTGTTTGGTTAACAACCATATATAACAAGTAGAAACAATATGAAATTAGAAACCATTGATTATCGCGCCACCGGTAGCGCCAAACGCTTTGTAGAATCCCTACGCGAAACGGGCTTTGGTGTACTCTCTAACCACCCTATCGATAAGGATCTGGTCGAAAGCATTTACGCCGAGTGGCAAGCCTTTTTCAATTCTGAAGCCAAAAACGATTTTATGTTTAAAAAGGAAACCCACGATGGTTTCTTCCCCGCTTCGATTTCAGAAACCGCTAAGGGCAACACGGTCAAAGACATCAAAGAGTATTACCACGTGTACCCTTGGGGACGCATCCCTGACTCGCTGCGTGCCAATATTCTTACCTATTACGCTAAAGCCAACGCGCTGGCCGCCGAGCTATTAGAGTGGATAGAAACCTATTCGCCAGAGGACGTTAAAGCCAAGTTTTCGATGCCATTACCCGAGATGATCGCCGATAGCCAGAAAACTTTGCTACGCATTCTGCATTACCCGCCAATGACGGGCGATGAAGAAATGGGCGCCATTCGCGCCGCGGCCCACGAAGATATCAACCTTATCACTGTACTGCCCGCTGCCAATGAGCCCGGGCTACAAGTGAAAGCCAAGGACGGTACTTGGTTAGATGTCCCAAGCGATTTTGGCAACATTATCATCAATATCGGCGATATGTTGCAGGAAGCATCCGGCGGTTATTTCCCATCGACCTCCCACCGCGTGATCAACCCTGAGGGCACGGATAAAACCAAATCACGGATCTCTTTGCCGTTATTTTTGCATCCCAACCCCGCGGTTGTGTTGTCAGAGCGTTATACCGCCGACAGTTATCTGATGGAAAGACTGCGCGAACTCGGGGTGATCTAATCCACAGCGACAATTTAATCCAAGAAAGCATCAAGGATTAAGCGATTGAAGCGCCTTAGGGCGCTTTTTTTATGACATTCGCTACCTTCAAGGTAGAATAGCCATTCTTTAAGTTATTTAGGACAAGGCGTTATCATGGCAATTCAATGGTATCCAGGGCATATGCATAAGGCACGCAAAGAGATCGAAGAGGCCATGCCTCAGGTAGATCTCGTTATCGAAGTGCTGGACGCGCGCATTCCCTACAGTAGTGAAAACCCCATGGTGGCTAAGCTTCGTGGCGACAAACCTTGTATCAAACTGCTCAATAAGTCGGATCTTGCGGATCCTGAAGTCACGGCGCAGTGGATTGAGTACCTAGAACGCGAGCAAGGCGTTAAAGCCACGGCCATCACTACATTACAGGCAGCCATGGTAAAAAAAATCCCCGATATCTGCCGTAAACTCGTGCCAAGCCGAGATAAAACCGAAAAAGACATCCGCACTATGATCATGGGCATACCAAACGTAGGGAAGTCTACGATTATCAACACCTTGGCAGGCCGCGTCATCGCAAAAACCGGTAACGAACCCGCAGTCACTAAGACCCAACAGCGCATCAACCTACGCAACGGCATTGTGCTCTCGGACACCCCGGGCATCTTATGGCCTAAAGTGGATAACGAGGCCAGCAGCTATCGTCTTGCTGTCACGGGAGCCATCAAAGACACCGCAATGGAATATGAAGATGTCGCGCTGTTTGCGGCAAAATATTTCCTTAGCGCCTACCCCAAAGAAATTTGTGAGCGTTATAACCTCAGTGAATTGCCAGTGGATGATATGGCGCTGCTCGAAGAAATTGGCCGCAAACGCGGCGCCCTTCGCCCAGGCGGGCGTATCGATTTACATAAGGCATCGGAGCTTTTATTACACGAATATCGCTCAGGTAAAATCGGACTCTTATCCTTAGAAACCCCTGCAATGGCCGAAATTGAAAAGCTGGAAGTGGCACGTATTCTGGCTGAAAAAGAAGCTGAAAAAGCCGCTAAACTGGCCGCAGAAAAACTCAAACGCTCGGGAAAACGCCATAACGATTAATGTTGCAGCGGGCAAACTTAAACGATGTTTAACCAGAGGTTAACTACTGCGCTATTAACGACAGGAGTCTCCGTTCTCCTTGTTCAAATGGACTAAAAGGGGATTCTTGCTGCATATATGATCAATGCCCATAATACAACGCGATAAAGCATGCCAGTTCCAAGTAAGAAGCAGTGCATGCACTGCTTCTTACCATTCCTGTTCGTGGTTAAGCCGTCTAGTTTTAGATTAGGCTTTGCTAACAGTTACAACTACTTTACCTATATTAGTTGCTGATGCGGCCTTGTGATAAGCCTGCTCGATACTGCCAAAATCAAACTGCTGCGGATCAAGACGGACATTCAACAGTCCTTGTTCGGTGAGCAAACTGGCCTGGGATAAAATTTTCCCATGGTGCTCGCGGCTTTTCCCTGTCAATAATGGCATCAAAGTAAAAACTCCCGAGTAAGTTGCGGCCTTGAATGATAACGGAGCAATGCTGTGTGTGCCCCATCCTAAACAACTAACAACGTGACCCGTATAGCTTTTTACAGATTGAAATGCTTGATCCAGACTGACCCCGCCTATGGTGTTATATATAATATCAAAGCCTTCGTTATCCGTGAGCTCCTCCAGATACTGTTCGACTGACGTGCTTTGATAGTCGATATAGATTGCTCCTAATGAGCGGATATAATCAGCATCTTTGGCCGCGGCTGTCGCAAATACTTCAGCGCCGAACGCTTTTGCCAGTTGAATGACGACATGCCCAACCCCTCCAGCTCCGCCTTGTACTAAAACTTTATGCCCAGCAGCCACTTTAGCCCTATCCACTAACCCTTCCCATGCAGTGATAACCACCAAAGGCATAGCTGCGGCTTGGAGCAGGCTAATATTGGTCGGTGCTTTCGCTAATAAACGAGCGTCTGCTACCTGATACTGGGCTAAAGAGCCTTGTTGGCCTGCCACGCCCCCTGTCATCCCATATACCAGATCGGATACTTTAAAGTTACTTACATCTGGCCCAATGGAGATGATTTCACCCGCCATATCAATTCCAAGCACAGCAGGAAATGGCTGCTTGGCATGAGCAGCTTGCCCTGCTCTGATTTTCAAATCCAACGGATTAATTCCACTTGCGATAACCTTAACCAAAACTTGGCCTGACTTAGGTTGTGTTACTACATGGTCGGTCAAAATAAAATTGCCATTTGTCTCTGTGATCTCTAGTGCCTGCATTGTCATTGGGGTGTGCATTATTTAGCCCTCTAATTTAGTGAAACGCCCTTTATTGGGGTGATTTCAGTATTGGCTATGCAAAAAAAAACATAAATCAACTAAAATGAATTCATGTCATGCAAAAATGTATAGATAAAGTATGAAACATCTAGACTGGAGCGATATTCGATTATTTCTGGCTGTCGCTGAACAAGGTACGTTAACGGCCGCGGCGCGTGCTGTGGGTTTTACTCAGCCCACTTTAGGACGGCGTATTCAGAGTCTGGAACGGAGTCTTGGCCAGAAACTGTTCCAACGTACGGCAGAGGGATTCCTGATGACCGACGCAGGACAAGCCTTATTGCCTGCTGCTAGACGCATGGCTGAAGAAGCGGATGCTGCACTGCGTCAACTTGCAGGACAAGAATCAAAATTAACTGGTACTTTACGTATTTCCTCTTTCGACTGGTTCAGTCACTACGTGTTGTCTGACTATTGTGCTGGTTTTCTAAAGTTGCACCCACAAGTCAGTCTGGAGCTTTTAACTGATAATCGATTGCTAAGTTTGGCACGACGCGAAGCCGATTTAGTGTTTCGACTGCAATCTTTTGACGAACCAGATATAGCACAACGCAAGCTAATGCAGCTGGATTATGGCTTGTATGCTCATTTCGACTTCGATCTCAATTTACTCAGTACACCAGAGAAATTGAGCCTTATTAGTATGGACAGTTATTTTAGTGATTTGCCTGATGTAACATGGCTTAAAACCCATTTTCCAGGTGCACCTATCGTCTTTAAAAGTAATAGCAGGGAAGCACAAGCTAGATTATGTCTTGCAGGACTCGGGCTGGCCGTATTACCAGTGAGGATGGCAAATCAAATTCAGGGATTACGGCAACTGCCTGTTGACATTCCACCACCTCCAAGACAGATCTGGCTAGGCTATCATCAGGATTTGCGTCATCAGCACAGGCTGAGAGCTTTCATTGACTTTATGACTGAAGCGCCGAATGTAGTAGTCGACTAAATTTGGCCATGGGTAATGATGTGACTTGGCTTATTTGCATTCAAGTACAAGCAACCTTCATGCTCAACAAGAAACCATGTCCGGTTTGCAGAACCAAGATTCACTGCCTAGTCAGTATCGGTAAGGGATTAACCCGCTATTGTCCTGAAATATTAACACTGCCCTCCAATGGGGACTCGACTATATCGGTTCTTACCCGCAAAAAACTAGCAAATCGAGGTAACCCATTAACGGTTAAGCCTAAGTATTTGTAGGTAATAATTGCGCCCACTGCGGGTGGATGCTGCCGCTCCGCCAAGTTAAACCCTGTGCCTATGCTAAAAATACGGCCATCGGATGTTTGTACCCTTAGGGCTCCCATTTGACCTGCAAATTGGCCTTTACCGGCAATATGACCAATGACTTTTGCTTCGGCATCAAAATATGGTTTCAATTTCATTAAGTTAGGATTGCGACCGACCATATATTGGGCACTGCGCCTATGCAACATCAAGCCCTCTGCGCCTTGAGCCACTAAGGTATCTAGTCTGTGATATAGCGCCTCGATACTTTCCAATTTAACCTGCTCAATAACTTGAATATAGGGCGATTTCCCGGTAAGAAGGCTGAGTGCGAGTTGATAACGCTGTTCAAAGTTGCCCGCCGCTTCCGGCAAATCAAACACCATAAAACGTACCGACCGCCAGTCGTCCTCTTTCGCGGCGGATTGGCGGATTAAGCTCGATATCGCCTCAAACTGCCCTCGCCCAAGCCATAATTCTCCGTCGATGGGGATAGGAGGAAAATCCGCCGTAAACCACTTTGGGGCTGCAATCGGATTCCCCTGACGGGTCAAAAAACGGCGACCATCCCAATAACCACGAACACCGTCGAGCTTCTCACTGATTAAAAACTCATTGATATCTAATGCTTGCTCATCCGTCGTAAATTCAGTGGCAAGTTGAATATTGGGTATCAGGGGATTGGCGTGAAGCACAAAAGAGATCAGCAGTAAGATGCCGCAGCACCATTGCAATAGCAGATAAGGTCTCAATGTTGAAAAAAGTGCTTTGTTTGTATGAGTCATTCCCTTGCCTCTTGGGTAAAACCTGTCCAGCTCCAAGCTTAGATTGAAGATCAAAGGATGGCGAATTAACCCTGAAGGGATGGGTTCCACAATGAATTAATAGCGTTAACTATTTATGCACTTGTGATCTCGGGCTATACTGCGGCCAATTTTATCTGCCCGCTCAAATGCGACATAACACATTCATGTTTATAGCTGAATCTGAACGGGATAAACCTTAGCTATCTATAGCTCAAGTCAATGGAAATACTATGAAACCAGCCAACAACCACGGTATTAAGCGCATCGTTAGAGCCACAGGATTTTCGATGAAAGGCTTAAAAGCCGCCTGGGTTCACGAGGCCGCCTTCAGACAAGAATTAATGCTGGCAATCGTGATGCTCCCCATCGCACTCTGGGTCGATGTAAGCACAGTTGAACGATTACTGCTGATATTAACCCTGTTTATGGTGTTAATTGTTGAGTTACTCAACTCTGCGATTGAAGCCGTAGTAGACCGTGTGGGAAGCGAAATTCACCCCCTCAGCGGCCAAGCAAAAGATATCGCCTCTGCGGCAGTATTTTTAACTCTGACGTTATGCGGTATCACTTGGCTTGCCATCTTAGCGCCTCTATTCATGTAATCCGTAAAGACAAAATCGCCTTTAATATTAAACATTAAAGGCGATTTAAAATTTCAAGATTTAGGGATGTCGCTAACTTAAATACCGTCATCGATCAAAAAGTCAATCGCCTGTTTAATCTGCTCCAGCCGATCATTTTCAGCCCAGTACGCCACATACACACTGCGCGAAATGGCATTGGCTCCGCGCACAAGGTGTAATTCCCCATTACGCAACAGCTGCTGTACTAGGTGCTCTGGCAAAAACGCACAGCCTCCATTATTTAAAATAAAGTCTAAGGCGATACGCGCAGAACTAGTATGCAATGTCGGCACCGGAAGCGTTGCATATTCCTGAGCGTGAATAATATTAAACGCCGTCCCCCAATCCACCTTCACATATTGTCCCGGTGCCACACCATTAACCACAATATCAGCCACACTCGACACTAACAGTAAATTGATTTGCCCTAACTGTACTAACTCAAATTGGTCCAGTTTAGGAGGGTCGAAGGAAATCGCAATATCCAATGTTCTATCCATCAATTGTCGTGTCATGACTGTAGAAGGTAAGACTTCGGTTCGCAGTGCTACCCCAGGTAAACCGACATGCAAATGCTGTAAGTGCCCTTGGAGATACGCATCCCAGATATTAGGACCTGCGCCGATAGCCAATTGGGTCGACTGTAATTGGCTTAAGGAGACATCTTGTTTAGCGCGCTCCCATGCGGTTAACACCGCTTCGGCATGGCCAAGCATTCGCTCACCAGCGGGAGTGGGTTGAATGTTATTACGTTGCCGCTCAAACAGCGCGACGCCCAGAATGCTCTCAAGCTGTTTAACCCGAAAACTGACCGCACTGCGGGTGAGATAAAGATTTTCCGCCGCCTTGCCAAAATGACGGGTACGGGAGACTTCGAGAAAGGTCTTAAGTAAATCGGTATCCATAAAAATTCTTGACCAACATTGGCAAATTTTTTTGATTTATAAATCAATAATACTAGCCAATACTCCAGTTGCAAATCTTTGTATATCAAAAACTAGAAGGTAACTGCCATGTCTGAACAGTCTTTTTCAAACGCTAACAAGGGTTCTGAGACGGTTAACGGCTCAGCAGCCAGCTTTGTATCTCACAAACGTTTTTATGATGATGCAAACTTCCCTAAAGGCTTTAAACGCAGTGGTGACTTCACCAGTAAAGAAGCCGAACTCCTTGAATTGCATGGCTATGCTATGAAAAATCTTGCCGAGGGCAAGACGCGACCTTGCACCGCCGATGAAGCGCAATTTGTCGAAGTCATCAAAGGAAATATCGCTCCCAGTAGCTTGTTAGAGCAGATCTGGTTAAAGTACCGCAAACTCGCCCTAGGTAAACCCTTTTACGCGGTCGTTGGCACAGTACATTTGCCTGCGACTAAACCCGAGGTCGAGCCCGAAGCAGTATTTGATGTCGATGTTGAAGATGATGTTCAGGACGAACCTGAACCCGAGGATAAAGAATGAAAATTAAGGTTTGCGATTAAATGCGTGGGTGGATTTTATATAAAGAAACCGCGACTCAGCTAAAACCTGAATTGTATGAAATTGAGCGTCTACTGGAAGCTGCAAAGGCTGACAACATAGAGTTGGAAGTATACGCACCAGATGAATTTGATCTTACTGTCACCAGAGAAGACAACAAGAGTATTTTATTGAACGGGCAAGCAGTTGAGTTGCCTGATTTTATTATTCCGCGCATGGGCTCTGGTACCACCTATTTCGCCCTCGCGATAATTCGTCATTTAGAGCGTTTAGGGGTGTATTGCCTCAACCCCTCTAAGGCCATTGAGATAGTCAAAGACAAGCTATTCTCCCAACAACTGTTGGCCGAGAAAAATTTGCCTACCCCTAAGACTATGCTGGTTAAATTCCCGGTCGATATCGAACTGGTTGAACGCCATTTGGGATTCCCCGTGGTGATCAAAACCCTGTCTGGCTCACAGGGTAGCGGCGTGTTCTTATCCCATAAAGCCCGTGAATTTGACGACTTAATGCAGCTAATCGAAGCGACCAATAAAAACGCCAACATTATTTTGCAGGAGTTTATCGCCAACAGCCATGGCCGAGACCTGCGGGTCTTTACCATTGGTGGTCGGGTTGCGGGTTGTTATGAAAGACGGGGACAGGAAGACAGTTTTAAGGCCAATGTCAGCGCAGGAGGTTCGGCGCGCCCCTTTGAGATCACCCCAGAAATCGAATGGCTCGCCACACAAACGGCGAATATTCTCGATCTCGATGTCGCCGGTATCGACCTCCTGTTCGATAACGGCCACTATAAAATTTGTGAGGCTAACTCATCCCCCGGATTCGAAGGATTGGAGTCTTGTTTAAACGTGGATATCGCCGCCCAAATTTTGCACTTTATTCGTATTCGCCTTGGTATGTTTAATAAGGATGAACCTAGTAGCCCCAAAATGGTGATAGGTGAAGTGACCTCTTCGGTTCTTAACGATAAAACTACCTCTAGCGAGATCTCCCCTTCCAATAAAAGTGAATGATACAAGTTGCGGCGCTAACGTTTGTTATCGCCGCAAGATTTAACATCTCTGCTTTCCTCTCCATTTCGCGCCAGCATTGCTGTGATCTAGTGCGCACTTTACCTATAGCGTTCAAGAATTCATGCTGCTTTTGTTTTACATCATAAAACCACATACTTTTTTAAAACATTTTATTCACATTCTGAAATTTGCTGTTACACTCCAAATGTGCTTCTTTATGGCACTAAAGTCTGATGTTATCGCTAAACATAATAAGAAGAATGCTGGAGTCACGTTTGAGCCCGAACCGTTTATTACCACTGCTGCTAGCCGCATTGGCAAGTGCTCAAGTACAAGCAGGCGATTTTACTATCGAATTGGGTGGTTTTTATTCACAATCTGACTCTAATATGCAAGTCACCAACCCATCTACGGGTAATAACTTCACCTTAGATTATGAATCAGACTTGCAATTAGCTGAGAACAAGTTTCTTCCATTTGTTGAATTAAATTATCACTTTAATGAACGTCACAACATCTATTTTGATTGGAAACAACTTCACCGTAGCGCCGAAACACTTGCCTTAAGTAAGCCCTTTCAGATTGAAATCAATGACACTATTTATGATATTAAGGCGGGTGGTAAGCTCAACTCAACCCTGAACATTGATATACTGCGCTTGGGCTATGGCTATGACGTATTTCAGGGCAGTAACTACGACGTTGGCGTGTCACTTGGTTTACACACTATGTTCATCAAAATGGGATTCGAAGGCGTTATCGGCGTTTGTGATGCTTCTGAATTGTTAAATAATGTCTGTGGCAGCCAAGCGATTCCTCGCATAGTCGATGAAAGTGTTACGGCCCCACTGCCAGATATTGGTCTGTACGCTAATTATGAGTTTACACCCGGTTGGGAGTTAACCAGTCACGCCCAGTATTTTTATATCAAACTCGATGATGTTAAAGGTGAGCTCGTCGATGTGAAATTAGGAATTGATGCACAAATTACGTCTAGTTGGCGTATGAGCGTAGCCTATAACTATTACAAAGTGGATGTGGATATTGCTCAAAAGTCCGCCTATAAAGACACTCAAGTTGCTAATTACAATATTAACTACAGCTTTATTGGGCCGATGCTTTCCGTAAGTTATACCTTTTAAGCTTGAAAGACATAGATAAAAAGGGCGCCAAAGGCGCCCTTTTTATCATTTAGTTGCGGCCATCTTGCTCACGTTTAGCCTTAAAATCAGACAGTTCTAACCAACGCGGCCAATCAGTGCTGTTGGCTAGTGTTGTTAATATACTGGCGATCAGATCTAAGTCTTGATTGACCCCAGCCAATGACCAATTAGGATCATAATCGTCGGCACCTTGGTGATATTTATGGGCAATATAATCGGGATCTGTGTCCCCAAGACTCATAAACAACAGACCTGGCACACCTTGCTGGGCTAACGCAAAGTGATCTGATCTAAACATCAAACCATTTTGTGGCCGCGGATCTGCTTTTACGACACGGCCCTGAGCCTTAGCTGCTTTGTCTAAATAATGTTCTAACTCAGAAACACCTTCACCATAACGTAGAATATAATCAACACCTTGATTCATATTCATGCCATCAATATTTAAAAAGGCAACAATATTTTTAGTGGGTACACTGGGGTATTGTGCAAAATGCTGGGCACCAATCAGGCCCGTTTCTTCGGCGGTAAAAGCACTAAACATAATCGACCGTGCTAATGGCGCCGTCTGTGCTTGTTGCTTAAAATAGCGAGCCAAGGCTAAAACACCCGCCACACCACTGGCGTTATCCACCGCGCCATTTAAGATCTGTGGTTTTCCGTCTTCAATCACAGTGCCTAAGTGATCCCAGTGGGCATGCATCATCACCACTTCATCCGCGCGCGTTTCCCCCGGTAAAATGGCGGCAACGTTATGGGACTCAGCACGTTCAATGCTGTTTTTTAAGGTCAGCTGTGCCTGTAATTTCAGCGGTTGTGCTTTAAAGTTTGGTTTAGCGGCCTGTTGCTTTAACGCATCGAAATCCATCCCCGCCTTAGCGAAGATTTTTTGCGCGACATCATGTTGCACCCAGCCCATCACTCCCACTTGTCCTCGGTTATTATTGCCATCGACCAGCGTGAATTTAGTGCCCGTATTTGAATTTTGTACTACACCCCAGCCATAGGCGGCGGGCGCCGTTTCATGCACGATAAATACCGCTTCGGCTCCCTGACGAGCGGCCTCTTCATACTTGTAGGTCCAACGGCCGTAATAGGTCATGGCATTGCCTTTGAAAACCTTGGGATCTTGAGTCGCAAATCCTGGGTCGTTGACTAACACTATGACGGTTTTACCTTTTACATCTATGCCTTGGTAATCGTTCCAATGGTATTCGGGGGCATTAATACCATATCCGACAAACACCACGTCACTATTAGTCAAGGAAACCTTATCGACCACCCTTTGGGTTCTGGCGGTAAACTCACTGCCGTTAGCAAATTTGAGCCCCCCAATATCGAGCTGCATTTGTTGATCAGCACTTATCTTCGCCAGTGGCACAGCCTGTAAATAACTGTCGCCAAAACCGGGTTTCAGCCCCATCTCTTTAAAGGCTTTTTCAAGGTAGGCTATTGTCAGTTGCTCGCCTTCAGATAGCGGCGCTCGGCCACCGAAAGCATCACTGGCTAAGGTTTTTACGTCGGTGCGATACTGCGCCAAATCAAGATTATCCGCAAAGGATTGCGCAGCAATGGCAGGCAAGGACAGCAAAGTACCCAAGGCACCGGCTAGGATGAAATTTTTCACGACTTTCTCCCAAGTTATTATCATTCTTTGATTTTGAGGATAAACTTTACCATATACCTCACAGCTTGTGACGGGATGATTGAGATATGTTTGACAAAGCGTGCTGGCCATTTCTCACAAGTGCACTCGAGTAGAAGGCAAGCCGCAGTTCATCCATTTTGTTAGTCTTATTTTTATTCATTAGGGTCAATACATGTCACGAGAATTATTGCAAACCGCGGCGCTGAATCTTAAAAAAGCGGTTCCGTTAATGCTCAAACATAAAATCCCAACCACACCTATCAATTATGCACTTTGGTATACCTATGTAGGCGAGCAAAATCCCGCATTGAATCAGCAATTAGATACTGTGATTGCCTATTACAACACCTGTCCACCGGTGAGCAGCGAACTACTCTATCGTCAATATGTAGCCGATCCCCTTGAGTTGGATGTGCGCGAGATGCGTCAAAGCTTAGAGGCCATGGTGACGGAGCTTTCCCAATCACTCAAAGATACCAATCAGGATGCCAACGAATTTCAATCCCGCATAGACAGCAACTTCGCCAAACTCAATCGTATCGAAGAAGAGACCTTCAGCGTCGAGCAAGTGTTGGAGCTTGTCCGCAATTTAGTAAAAGAGTCCGACAGTATCCGCTCGAGTACGGCATTTTTTACTGGGCAACTGCAAAAGGCACAAACCGAAATCGATGCACTAAAGCTGAAACTCGAACAAACCGAGAAAGATGTACTTTATGATGCCTTAACGGGCTGTTTGAATCGGCGCGCCTTCGATACCGATTTCAGTGGCATGCTAGCCCAAGCCCCCGAAGGTACTTGTGTTATTTTGGCCGACATCGACCACTTTAAAACTTTCAATGATAACTATGGCCACCAGCTGGGGGATCAAGTCCTACGGGCTGTCGCTAGGCGACTACAGGAGTCCTGTCGAGAGGGGGTTAAGCTATACCGATTTGGCGGAGAAGAATTTGCCATTATCGTCCCTAAGAGCCAACTGCGGATCGCCAGGCAACTCGCCGAGGCCATGCGCCGCGGGCTCGAAAAACTCAGTATTAAGGATAGAAGAAAAGACGAGCGTATCGATAATATCACCGCATCCTTTGGTGTTGCCCAGTGGCAAGATAAACAAACTGGAATTCAACTCATTGAAAAAGCTGATAAGTTACTTTACGAAGCCAAACGTCTCGGCCGCAATCGGGTTATGCCGATCAGCAACTGATATCATCTCTACTCCTATAGTGCCGTCGATAGTGCCGCCCATAAAACCTTAAGGGCGGCACAGTCAAAAGTTAGTCGTTGAAGCGATTAATGTTATTAAACTAAATAAGTTAATTCAGTGTTAATAGCGTCTGCGTCACAGGGATCGCCTGCACCACAAATCTCAGTTCAGCCCCACCTTCAAGTGCGTCGAAGGGATAGCAAGTAATGAGGGTTAATCGGTCGTCGCTACTGGGCGCCATAAATTCGGTTTGGGATTCATGCACGACCTCTGTTGCCACCACTTGATAAAGAATGTCCTTTCCCGATGCGGTTTGCAGCGATAATTGTCGGCCCACTGTCATGCCCTTTAAAATCGAGAAATGTGTATCCCTGTGTCCGGCAATCACAGTATTACCCGAGTCCCCCGCCCTCGCGCTCGATAACACTAAACCTGGGCCAAAGGCTAAGTTGCGCCCCGATGCGCCAGCAAGCACATAGAGGCTATCGTTTGAGGCGATGCGATCAAAATGGCTCACTTGGCTATTTTGCTGGAACGATAATTTCGCCACCGGATACGTATCCGCCCATGACCAAGGCTTATGGGATTGACCATCCTCTAAGGTCTTAGTCCAGGCCTGTTCAATCAAATATTGGGCAAAGTGTGCTTTAGCTTGCATATAGAGTCCTTTTCCTAACAAAGTGCCGCCGAGTAATAACCATCCGGCTAACAACCACCACTGTGCTTGCTGCCAACGCATAGCTTTAATACTCACACCTGTGGCTCAGTATTAAGTGCGAGTAGGTTTGCCCTCTCCACCCGACGTTGCTTCAGTATTGAGGCGGCGAGCAACATGGCGATGAATAAGCTTATCGCACCGAGTAATATATCGAGGCGGCTCGCCGTCGCCGTCTGTGGCAATATGCCCAATGGCTGCCAACCTAAGGGCAAATGCTGACGTACAACCGCATCACGGCCCATGGCATTGGACTCAATTGGCGTCAAATCCACGGCCACTAAACTGGTATAGGCGCTGACTAAATGGTAATTGAGGGATAATGCGGTGATCTGCTGTTTGACCCTCTCATCATTGGCACCGTTCTTACTGAGCTCCAGCGCCGCAATCTGTTTTCTGGCCCAGAGCAAGTCTAAACCGACATTTTGCTCGGGGATCGCTGCCAAGTTATCCATTAATGACAGGGATTGCTGCCAGTTTTTATGCCCTTGACGGCCCGTGATCACTAACCCCTTAGACTCGCGTTCACTACGCTTAAGGCTGACGAGCACAGGTTCACCTTGGTAAAGATCGGGGATGGGCGATGGCCAATAATCGGGGATATTGCCATCGTCAAAACGCACATGGATATCGGTCAATACTGGGTATTGGATTTTATTCAGTAGTTCGCTGATCTTTTCATCGACCTCCTCTACTTTGCCAATATAGGTAAAAGTGCCGCGCCCCAGTTCCGCCGCCCTTTGCATAAAATGCGAATTAGGCGCAGAGCCAATGCCCACGGTAAACAAGCGGCTATCGCCGATTTGATAACGGATTAAATCAAATAGAGCTTGTTCATTGCCCACCGAGCCATCGGTCATAAAGATCACTTGTCGTAGGGACTGCGTTTCTTGAGTGACATTCTGATAATTTGCCGCGAATGCCGCATTCAACGCCAATGCCATTTCAGTGCCACCATCGGCCTGTAGACGGTTAACAAATTGACGGGCACGGGATAAATTTGACGACGTAACCGGAAGTGATGCTGGTGATAACTGTGACATCTGCGAGTTAAATTCGATGATGTTAAAACTGTCCTGGGCAGTTAACCCGTTTAGGGCATATAAGAGGGCATTTTTCGCCTGCACTATGGGATCTCCCGCCATAGAGCCCGAGGTATCTATCACTAAAATTAACTCACGGGGCAGACGCATCTGAGAATGTTTATCCGCCTTAGGCGGTAATACCATGACTAAGCTGTAACTGTCATCGATGGCATTCCCTGCCTCTTGGGATAAAACATCACTCTCATTCTGGTGGGTTTTCCCCCTTTGATTGAACACCCAAGCGAGTGGACTATTGCCTTGTTTTAAGCGCCACTGCAGGACAAAATCACGGTTTGCAGGCACAGAATTGGCGAGTGACACCATCGTTGAACCCCTCTTCTCACTGAGTTTGATTTGATGGTACGGGCTTTCAACCGCACGGGTATCGACCCCCTCCCCCAGTTCGACCCAAATATCGACCTTAAGCTCAGGGGAATCCCCCTCGTCGGTCCCTCGAATAGGGGCGACAATTCGCTCGGCATCAAACACTTGGGCACTGGTCACCCGGTCATTATTGGCTCCGTTATCAGCCGTATTTCCGGGGATATAACGCGGTGCCACGACTAAGGGAAACCGTAGACTAAACAAACCATCTTCATATTTAATGGCTTCTTGATAACTGATTTCGACCACTAATTGCTCATCAGGCGCAAGATTAGCCACTTCCGTCGTGAACATATTTGGCCGCTCCTGACTCACTAAGCTCGCACGCTTCCCTTCGGCTTTGGCTTGCTCAAAGCGTTGTTTTGCCTCGGCCCTTGGGTGAATTTGGCCTTCGATAATACGCTGACCTATATGCAGCCGGAGCGAATCCACCGCCGCCTCATTCGGCAGAGGAAACAGATATTGACCATTGAGCACAAATTCGCTGTTGTTGTGAAAAACCTGCTTAACACTCACCCTATTACTGAGGCCTGATACATGCATCGACACTTGTGTGTCTAAGGGTAAGGAAGGCACTAAGACACCGTTTGGTTTGTGGTATACCAAGATGCCTTGAGTCACATCCTGGTAATCGAACATCGATGGCTGTTGTAGCCCATCCAGCATTGACGTCATCCCAGTGCTAACAGTCCCTACGCCAATAGCCCCGGGGCTATTGGGTGAAGCCAGCACCACAAAGGGTAAACACCAACAAATAGCGACGGCTATCACTAACGTTGCAACGGCCTCACTGACTTCTCTAACTCTTTTCCCTGTGGTCATCACAAAGACTCCCTGATCTTAAATACGCTGATGTTGAATACACTGATGTTGAATACACTGATGTTAAATACAGTGCTATCCCAATGAAAAATGTGATAACGGCTACTTGGCAACATGATTTCATTAGGGAAACATTGAATGAGGCTATTAAACACAAGTGAAATGGCATCGCAGGGGATGGAAAATGGCAATGCGAGTATCAATTGTGGCAACAAAATGGCAATGGCATTTGAGGCCTTTTTTCTCAGGTAAAATCCTGTATAGTCACGAAAACTTAATCCCAGCAGTCAATAGGAATCGGGTTCTATGAAACGTATCGCCATAGTGGAAGATGAGGCCGCCATTCGCGAAAATTATAAGGATGTGCTGCAACAGCACGGCTACAGCGTACAAACCTATGCCGACAGACCCTCGGCCATGCTGGCTTTTAACACGCGTTTACCGGATTTGGCCATTATTGACATAGGCTTAGGCAACGAGATCGACGGGGGTTTTATGCTGTGCCAATCCCTGCGGGCCATGTCCAATACCTTGCCCATCATCTTTCTAACCGCCCGCGACAGTGACTTCGATACAGTCTGCGGCCTGCGCTTAGGCGCCGATGATTATTTAAGCAAAGAAGTCAGTTTCCCCCATTTAACCGCCCGTTTAGCCGCCCTGTTTCGCCGCTCGGAATTGGCAGCCAGCCAAACACCGAAGGAAAACCTACTCGAACGCGGTCCACTGACGATCGATGCTAACCGCATGCAGGTATATTGGGATCAACACCCCATCGAACTGACTGTCACCGAATTTTGGATGGTGCATGCCCTCGCCAAACACCCTGGCCATGTGCGCAGTCGCCACGAACTAATGCAGGAGGCAAAAATTTTCGTCGATGACAGCACCATAACCTCCCATGTAAAGCGTATCCGTAAAAAATTTATGGCAGCGGCACCTGAGTTTGACTGTATCGATACCGTCTACGGCATGGGCTATCGCTGGGATAGCCTCGCTTAACATGAGCCTTGCTTAATCAAGCTGCTATGGGATGTTAACCTCGAATTTATGACACGTTTCCCCTTCGGTCTTCGTACCAAAGTCATTGGCCTCAGCCTGTTTTTACTCTGCCTACCTTGGCTGGGGTATCAATATGTGTGGGAGATGGAAAAATACCTACGCCACGGCCAGGAGCGCACCCTAGAAGGCACGACCCAAGCATTGGCCACCGCCCTGCACGAACGTCCCAAATTGTTCGATGGCCAAGCAAGTTTCTTAAAACAGGTGGAAAAAAGCCGCGATCTCTATGCCTACCCGCTGGCGGGGGCCATTTTGCTCGATGGAAAACTCAATGAATGGCAGGAATACCAGCATAGGTTTATTCAATATGGCCAAACAAACCTGATCATGCGAGCCGATCCCAACATACCACTGACCTTAAGTTTTACCCATATGGTGGGCCAGTACGATGGTTATCTGTATGCCTTCTTTCAAGTCGTCGATCCCACTTTAGTTTATCGAGGAAAAAATGCGCTGAGCGTCGATAGAAACGATCATCTTTCCATCGCCACCCTCGCCCCCGACAATCAATTCAAGCGCTATATTGTCGCTACGACCCAACCCGGCTGGATCAGCGCCTTCGAACTGCCCGCCAACCCTAAGCAGACGGTGCCCGTCACCCCAGAGGTACGCATTCAAGGGCAATGGGCCGCGACGGATGTGGGCTACAATATTGAACTGCGGATCCCCCTCGACATGGTGGGGAGCAAACTCGGCTTTGCCATCAATGATGTGAATGACAGTAAATACCGCGATGTCAGCGCCATTGTGGGCACCTCCGCCTTAGACACTGTCGATAAACTGGGAACTGTCCTAGTGCCATCACCAGAGATTGAAAATATTATCAAAGGGATGAGCCATTACAGCTCGCGGGTTTGGGTGGTGGATAAACACGGCCGTGTACTGGCAAAATCCGGGGATATTCGTGCCAATAGTAGCGTCTGGACCCGCACCTTAGAAGATGAGGCATCAAACTCCCTGTGGGAGAGTTTCAAGCGCAATTACCTGCATCCGCTTTACTATAAAATTCTGACTAAGCCACCAAAGGATTTTATCGACTCACTACAGGACTCCACCGAACTCGACGGCAGCCATATTCGTAAGGCCCTCGCGGGGCAGCAAAGTTCGACATGGCGGTTGACCCCAGATAATAAGGCTGTGGTGCTCGCCGCCGCTAGCCCTATTTGGATTGATAACAATGTGATGGGGGCCGTCGTTGCCGAAGAAACCACCCACGGCATTCGAACCCTACGCAACCGTGCTCTGGAAAAGTTGTTTAATGTCATCCTAACCATTATGAGCATGGGCACTCTGGCACTGTTTTTCTTCGCCTCGAGTATCTCTAACCGCATCCGCAAACTGCGGGACGAGGCAGAAAATGCCATCGATAGCCAAGGTCGAGTCCGTAATAACCTTAAGCCCTCTAAAGCGCGGGATGAAATTGGCGATCTCTCCCGCAGTTTCTCCAGCATTGTCGGGCGCCTAGGTCAGTACACCCATTACCTTGAGAATATGTCGTCGCGCCTATCCCACGAGCTACGCACACCCGTCGCCGTGGTGCGCTCGTCCCTCGAGCACTTAAATCTGCAAACCTTAGATAAAGACACTCAAAAATACGTTGATCGCGCCCAGGAAGGTGTCAGCCGCCTAAGCATGATCTTAAATAATATGAGTGAGGCGACTCGCCTAGAACAAAGCTTAACACAGGCGGAACTCACGCAATTTCCGCTGTCTCAGGTGGTGAGCGGTTGTATGCAAGGCTATCAAATGACCTATCCAGAACAACACTTTAGCGTTAAAGTGCCCGAACAGCCGCTGATGATGCAAGGGGTCCCCGAGTATATCGCCCAATTAATGGATAAACTTATTGCCAATGCGCTGGAGTTCTGTGACACGGGTAGCGCCATCGAAGTCACGCTTACCCCTATAGGCAAACAAGCAACCTTACTTATCAGTAATTTAGGGCCAGAATTACCTGTCGACATGTCAGAGCAGATTTTTGATTCTATGGTCTCAGTACGGATAAACCAAGCCCAAGATAAACCCCATTTAGGGCTAGGCTTATACATTGCACGGCTGATCGCTGAGTTTCACCAAGGTAAAATCCTTGCCCATAACCGCAGCGATCATAAAGGGGTAGATATCCTAGTAACGCTGCCTTTGAGCTAAGAGTGACACAGCCCATAAGCTAAAAAATACGGCAACATAGTGTAAAACAGGCTCAAGAATAAGGCTGGATGAACATGAGTCAAACTCATATTCATCCTCCTGCCATTTTGGCTAACAGATGCTAAGATGACCGCCATCACAATGAATTTTAAACCCAAAAACTGACTCGCCAAGGTAATTCCCTATGACAGATAAACACCAGCTCGCCACCCAAATCGTCAGCTTAGGTCGAGACAAAAAGTGGACTAAAGGCGTGATCAATCCACCCGTGTTTCGCGCATCGACCATAGTGTTTGAGACTATGGAAGACATGCGCCACGCCGCGAAAAATAAAACCAATGGTGAGATGTTTTATGGCCGCCGCGGCACCCCAACCCATTTTGCCTTTCAGGCCGCGATTGCCGAGCTTGAAGGTGGTGTAGGCACCGCACTTTATCCCTCTGGCGCTGCGGCGATAAGCGCGGCACTGTTGTCATTTTTAAAGGCGGGCGATCATTTGCTAATGGTCGATAGCGTATATGAACCCACACGGGATCTCTGTACCCATATCTTGGGTGGCTTTGGTATCGAAACCACTTACTATGATCCGCTAATTGGCGCAGGTATTCGCGACCTTATTCGCCCCAATACAAAGGTGTTGTTTTTAGAGTCTCCCGGTTCCATCACCATGGAAGTGCAGGATGTGCCGACACTTTGCCGTATCGCCCACGAGCATGGGCTGATCACTATACTCGACAATACTTGGGCCTCACCCATCAATAGCAAACCCTTTGACATGGGCGTGGATATTTCGATTCAGGCGGCGACCAAATATATCGTCGGTCACTCGGATGTGATGATAGGCACGGCCACAGCCAATGAAAAATACTGGCCACAATTGCGTGAACACAGCTATTTGATGGGACAAACCACCTCCCCCGATGATGTTTATCTTGCCGCCCGAGGCCTGCGTACCTTAGGCGTGCGTATGGCGCAACATGAAAAAAATGCCCTCGAGGTCGCCAACTGGTTAAAGGCGCGTCCGGAAGTAGACCATCTACGCCACCCAGCGTTCGATACATGCCCCGGTCACGAGTTCTTTAAACGCGACTTTAGCGCTTCAAATGGCTTGTTCTCCTTCGTGTTAAAACAAGGTGATGCCGATGCGGTCACCGCATTGGTTGAAAATATGAGTCACTTTAAGATGGGCTTCTCTTGGGGCGGCTACGAGAGTTTAATCCTCGGCATTTTCGGTATTGAAAAAATCCGCTCGGCGACCAAATGGGATGCAAGCAAACCGTTAATTCGTTTGCATATTGGTTTGGAAGATCCCGCGGATTTAATCGCCGATCTCAGCGCAGGTTTTGAACGCTTTAATGCAGTACTGGCGGCCAAAGCTAAGTAGCGATAATGATTGATAAAGCTAGGATATTAGATGGCTCAAATTTATTGAGTTATGCCATTAGCGGCTAAGAGCTAGCAGCCTATAAAAACAAAAAGGGGCGGAATAGTTATTCCGCCCCTTTCGCTTATCAACACTTACAGCAAAAACACTGCACAGCTATAAACTCTACGGCGATTAATTCGCTTTCGTTCCCATACTGAGTGCAGGATCGGCCCAAGCCTGCGAGCCATAGAGCGGCACAGTTGAGAGCGCATGTTTATGGCTGCCATTAGTCTCTTTGGTCGAATAGGACAAATACAGCAAAGTTTGGTTTTGCGCATCATAAATCCGGCGCACTTTTAATGACTTAAAGAGAATGCTCAAGGACTCAGTGAAAACCACTTCCCCCTGTTTTCCCATATCTATCTTGGCGATATCGGCTGGTGTAATAGGCCCGGTTTGGCGGCAACTGATCCCCATATCGGAGGGATCAGCAAAGTCCAAATTCGCTTCGATACGGCTAATATGGCAAGTCACCCCGGGTATTTTAGGATCCTGCTTAGCATCGATAATCACATCCTTAGTCGTAAACAACCCCAAGCTGACCTTGCCCACATCATCACCACAACCAGCCACAAATAACACCAGAGTGGTGGCCATTGCCATTTTTAACAGAGTTCTCATTTCACATCCTTATATACTTATTTTTAACTTAGCCCGCTAGGTCTGCAAATAACCGCCTTGCCTAAAGTGCGTTAAATTCCCGCTGAATCCTGTATCTTCAGCTTCAGGTTGTTTGGGTATAGCTCATTGTTTAATAAATAGCTTTTGGGCCCAACGGGTCAGCCCTGCGGTGACTGAACCAAAGTGGTCGCCAACCACGACCGGAATATTGGGGTAGATCCCGGCAATTTTGTCGTAAATGGCTGGGCTTCGTGCCGTACCACCAGTGACATAAATAACATCGGGTAGACATTCTACCTGAGCAGCATCACTAGACAAGGCATCAGGGGATAAGCTTAGCTCTGCTAACGTCTTAGCCGCTTGGCTAAGTGCTTGGTGCATCAGGGCTTCTACTTTTGTTAGCGAAGGCTCGATGGCATTTTCAAACAACTGCCTGCTTACCGCCGCTCGAAGGGCTGCCTCGATAAAATCGAGTTCAATATCGGTCCTATTGTGATCCGATAGGGCAATTTTGGCGCGTTCAGCCAAACGGACTAACTGGTAACTCAATTGCTGACGCTGCACTTTTAACAGACGGAGCAGTAACTGTGGCTGCTCGGCTTCTTTTATCAATTCATCGATCAACTTACGTGTACTTAGGGTCGCAAACTCACGTTGTGCACTGATATCATTGACGGCCACCGCATTCCAAAAGGGATTGCTCGGCATAGGCTTACCATTGATCATCAATGAGCCTAAACCAAAATGCGGCATAAACGCATTCATCGCAAGGGCGATATCCAAATCATTACCCCCGATCCGCTGGCCGCTGTGGCCTAGGCAATCGGCGGCGCGATCCTGTGCCATTTTATGGGAGGGTCCCATCTTAACCACGGAGCAATCTGTCGTACCACCGCCCACATCGACCACCAGCACGGTTTTATCTTCCTTAAGGCTCGCCTCATAATCCATGCCAGCCGCGAGGGGTTCAAACAAAAAGGCGACCTCTAAAAAACCGGCCCGGGTTGCCGCGAGGGAAAGAATGGCTTCAGCCTGACGATTACTCTCCTCGCCACCGATACCTTGGAAGTTTACTGGGCGGCCAATCACCGCATGGGTGATGGCCTTAGCGCCTGAATCAAACAGGCCCCTTTGGGCCAGTATCGATTCGGCCCGCACCTTAATGTACTGCATCATCAGGGTGACAATATCTTCAAACAGGGCAATTTGCTCGGGCCTGAGTCCCGTTGCACCTAAAAAGGATTTTGGCGAACGGACATAAAAACCTTCTTCGGGTGTTTCTAGATAGGCTTTCACCGCTTGTTCGCCCACAAATACGGCTTGGGTATCGGGATCGAGATCGAGTTCATGGCGAACCATGCGGGCACGGCTCAATTGTGCGGCACGTTTCTTGGCATAATCCGCTTTACATTCGAGGGGAAGTGCTTGATATACGGCCTCGGCGATAAGCTCCCTGTCCATCGCATAGAGTGTCGAAGGTAAATAAGTAGAATCCTCTGATAAGGGTAATAGTTGGACACTCTCCCCCTGCATCATTCCAACGGCGCAGTTGGCACTACCATAATCAAATCCGACAAACATACCTTTACTCCCGCGATAAAAAGCCGAGCAAGGTAACATAGTTTGCCATAATGCCCAAGGCGTTAATGGGGTTGCCTCTTATTTTATAGATGAGTGTCAAAGCGTAAGCATGGACTGGATGACAATTCGCAGCGAGGAAAGTGGACCACTCCTTCGGACTTTCATCTTAGGGTCATATTTCTGTCACACTCGTCATCAATCTGACATATTTCCCTCGTATCTTTAGTTCCACATAAATTGATAAATCTTTGGCAGATTTTTACATACATGCAATATTTATCATTTAAATTCCTTCACTTGTCGGCAGTAAATCTGATTGCACAACGGTGGATGAATGCTATTGTATATTGCGCCATGACGCTTGCTTAAAGGAGCTGTGCAGTGTCCCCGAATACCGATAAACTTTCGATCGATAAAGAACTTTCTTGGTTGTCATTTAATGAGCGGGTGTTGCAAGAGGCCTGTGATCCCAATGTCCCCTTAGTCGAGCGGGTACGTTTCCTTGGCATTTTCTCCAACAACATGGATGAGTTTTTCCGCGTACGGGTGGCGGCCGTCAGACGCTCGATTTTACTGTCCTCACTGCAGGAAGGACGGAGCAATAGCCGCCATCTTATGGCCAAAATCCAATCTAAAGTGATGGCCCTGCAGGAGCGTTTCGATAACATTTATACGGATCTGATGCGTGAACTGGTTCGCCGTAATATTTTATTAATCAACGAGAAACAATTAAGCGAGTTCCACAGTAATTGGCTTAAAAAGCACTTTAGGGATCATTTTAAGCGCCATATCGCCCCACTTATCGTCAATAATAACAGCGATCTTGTTAAGCATATTAACGACGATGCCACCTATTTATGTGTTTGCCTATACACTAAAGCGCGCCGCCAGTATGCCCTAGTCGAAGTCCCCACGAAAAATGTGCCCCGCTTTATCGAGTTGCCCGCTGAAAAAAGTAAAGCCAAAAAACACCTGATTTTGTTGGATAATATTATTCGTCATTGTGTTAATGAGCTCTTTGGCCCCTTTTTTGAGTACGACGCCATTGAGGTTTACTCGATGAAACTCACCCGTGATGCCGACTTCGACATCACAGACGAGTTAGAACAAACCCAGCTCGAAAAAATGACCAAAGGGTTAAAAAAACGCCTCACCGCCGAACCCGTGCGTTTAGTTTATGACAAAGAAATGCCTGAACACATGCTAGTGATGCTTAAAGAGAATTTGAATATCAGCTCCACCGAATGTTTAATTCCTGGGGGTCGCTATCACAGCTTTAAGGACTTTATCGATTTTCCGAATCCGAGCCGCGATTATCTCGAGAATGAAAAGCTCCCCGCACTCAATAGCGCCGGTTTTGGCCGCTGTGCCAACAGTTTTGACGCGATCAAGATGGGCGATATTATGCTCAATTATCCGTACCATAAATTCTCACATTTCACCGAAATGGTTCGCCAAGCGGCCTATGATCCTGCGGTGCGTTTTATCCGGATTAATTTATACCGTGTGGCTAAAAAATCCCATGTTATGCAATCGCTTATCGATGCAGTGAAGAACGGCAAACAAGTGACCGCAGTCATTGAGCTGCGGGCCAGATTCGATGAGCAATCCAATATCGAGTGGACACGTATCTTAGCCGAGGCTGGTGTGAAGGTTCACCATGGGATCACTAGCCTTAAAGTGCACTCTAAACTATGCCTAATTGGTCGTGAAGAACAAGGCGAGATGAAGCTATACTGCCATGTGGGTTCGGGCAACTTTAACGAAGGAACTGCGCGGGTCTACACCGATTTGTCACTGTTCACGGCGAATCAAGAAATCGCGCGCGAAGTTGAACAAGTATTTGACTTAATCGAACATCCTTATCGCCGTGACAACTTCCAGCACCTGATAGTCTCCCCCTACGATGCTAGGCAAAAGCTAGCCCATTTGATCGATCAGGAAATTGTCAATGCTAAGAGTCATATCAAAGCGGCTATTACCCTGAAACTCAATAACTTACTCGATGATTCTTTAGTTCAGAAACTCTACGAAGCCTCAGCCGCTGGGGTCAAAATCAAGTTACTTATTCGCGGAATGTGTTCACTTATCCCCCAAATTCCAGGGATCAGTGACAATATCGAAGTCTACAGTATTGTCGATAGGTTCCTTGAACATTCCCGCGTTATGTTGTTCCATGCGGGTGGGGAAAATAAGCTCTTTATTTGCTCAGCCGACTGGATGAGCCGCAATATTGATAATCGTGTTGAAGTCAGTACGCCTATCTATGATCTCAACCTAAAACAGATGATAATGGACATTTTATCTTTACAATTCAATGACAATACTAAGGCTCGCATCATCAATAAGGAGCAGAGTAACCCCTATAGAAACCGGGGAAACAAGCGAAAAGTGCGTTCTCAAATTGCCATTTATCAATATCTGATTAATTATGAGAAGCGCCAACAGCAAGAATTTAATGCCTTACTTGAAGCCGCAAAGGTTGAGGCAGAGCAAACCTCAGGCACACTGGCCGCAAGGTTTACGCCCGAGTTACAGGCCAAAGCCAGTTGATCGCGCTGGCTTTATTATCGTCTTGATTGCCTAAGGATAATCCGATTGGTTGCCACACATTCACAGCCGCGACACTTTGTCGCCATCGACATGGGCTCGAACAGTTTTCACCTCGTCATTGCCCGTGAACAAGACGGTAGTTTGCAGATATTACACAAGGAAAAACAACAGGTTCAACTCGCTATAGGGCTAAATGCCCAGAATATGTTAAGCCAAGAAGCGATGGAGCGTGGCCTCAACTGTCTGCGAGATTTTAACCAGCGATTCTCAAATCTAGATCAAGCCCAAGTCCGGCTAGTTGCCACCCATACCCTCAGAGTGGCCAAGAATCGTGAGCAGTTTATCGAGGCGGCCTTAAACATTATGCCCTATCCCGTCGAGGTCATCTCTGGCCACGAAGAAGCCCGTCTTATCTACAATGGTATCGCCCAGAGCCAAGTGCTAGGTAAACGAAATATTGTTATTGATATTGGTGGCGGTTCAACCGAGGTCGTTCTCGGGCAGAAAAATACCCCAACCCATTTATCTAGCCTGCGTTGTGGTTGCGTCAGTTTTAACGAGCGCTTCTTTATCGATGGGCAAATCACCCCCGCCTCCTTCCGCGCCGCCCAAAGCGCCGCCGATAAGCAATTTGCTTCATTATCAAAAGAATACTTTAGTGGGGATTGGGACTTAGTCCTAGGTAGCTCTGGCACAGTCAAAGCCATTTGCGAGGCGATTCAAGAACAACACGGCGATGAAACCATCACCTTGCCACGGCTAAAGCAACTCAAGCTAACACTCATTCGATACGGCCATATCAACCAGATCCAGTTTGCGAATGTGGATGATAAACGCATCCCTCTTGTCCCTGCCGGGCTTGCCATTTTAATCAGTTTTTTTTAGACGCTTACCTATTCAGCAGTTAGAGTTTAGCCCTGGCGCACTGCGTGAGGGTGTGCTCTATGAACTTGCAAAAATCGGGCAATATCAAGATATCCGTCATCGTACCGTCGATAGTATTGCCCAGCTTTACCACGTCGATATACCCCATGCCACGAAAGTACGAGATACCGCCATGGCATTGTTTGAACAAGTCGCCGATGAGTGGGCATTAAGACCCCATGCCCGTCTGCTCGCCTACGCGGCCACCCTGCACGAAATAGGGCTACACATCAATTCAAAGGCATTGCATAAACATGGCGCTTATATCATTAGTAACAGCGACATGCCTGGATTTAGTGAGGCGCTACAACAGGATTTAGCTAGGCTTATCGCCAACCATAGAAAGAAGCCCACCGAGTTGCTGCAGACCGAAGTAGAACCTCATCATAAACTGGCGCTGATCCGCTTACTTTGCCTATTGCGTCTCGCTGTACTGCTTAATCTTGGCCGCATTGCCAAAACACTGACCTTGGACAAGATCCAAGTGGTCGAAGGCGGGTTGATATTGTTTATCCCCAGCCATAAACGAAAAATCAGCCTATTTATGAAAGATTTACAGCGAGAACAAAAACAAATGTCTAGCTTAGGGATGACGCTACAACTCGTGTCTAACCTAGGGACAAACGGTGACAAGGGCGTGGATGCAAAGCAAGACACCCCAGAGCCTGTCCAAGCGGTTGCAAGCTAACTATCTGTTTTTAACTATTTATCTCCCTTTGATCTGGGATGCTCAATCCTGTCGAGTTCACAGCCACAGCGACTGCAGTACATGGCATCCAGATCATGGCCTAATTTATGGCATTGATTACATGAGCGTAAATCCCGGTGGCGCCCCACTTCTTGGGATATTTCCGCCGTCAAGATCCCGGTTGGTATCGCAATGATGGAGTAACCCAACAACATGGTAAAAGCCGCAATTGCTTGGCCTAATCCGGTTTTAGGCGTGATATCACCATACCCAACCGTGGTGATGGTGACGATTGTCCAATAGACCGACTTTGGAATAGAGCTAAAACCATTTTCGGGTCCTTCGACAACATACATCACAGCACTGAGCACCATAATGATCAGACTGACCGAGAAAAAGAATAAAAAGACCTTACGGCTAGACTGCATCATGGCCCTGAGCAGCAAATTGCCTTCACTTAAGTAGCGCAGTAATTTCAGCACGCGAAAGATTCTAAAGAGCCGCAGTATCCGGATCACTAACGTAAAATTCGCCCCTGGAATAAATAAAGCTAAATAAGTCGGTAGCACAGAGAGGAGATCCACCAGACCATAGAAGCTACGGGCATAGAGCACTGGATGGGTTGCACAATAGAGTCGCAGGCCATACTCGAGGGTGAAAATTAGGGTGAAGACCCATTCAAGCACACGGATCACCTCACCATAGTCGTGGTGGAACGACTCCACAGTATCGAGAAACACCAGCGCCACACTGAGGACAATACAAATCATCAAACCGATATCGAAGTAACGACCCGCTGGGGTATCTGTACCAAAAATAATGATACGTAGTTGGCGCTTTAATGGAGTTTCTAAGTCAACTTTCTCGGGGATTTTTTCAGACATAGGGCTTAAAACATCCTCACTAGATGGGTTAATATTCGCAATCATCGAATTTCAACAAGTCTGACACGCAATTGCAACTAGCTCAAAATTATCTAGTCACAGAGAGTGAAATTTGCGGTATGATGCGCGAAAAAGATAATCATCTGTTAATTTTTTAGAGGACGACATGCGCGTTACCTTACTCTCCACACTGACATCACTCGCAGTGACCCTCGCGGTATTCGCTTCACCCCAAGTGTTTGCGTCATCGAGTATGGGCAAAGTCGACTTAGTAGTGATTACTAAATCAGAATCTAATATGGCATTGCTGCGCGATGGCAAAATTCTCAAACAATACCGGATTGCCATGGGCGACTTACCCGCAGGGCATAAACTCAAAGAAGGTGATCAGCGCACGCCCCAGGGCCGCTATATTCTCGATTATAAAAAATCCGATAGCGCCTATTACAAATCGATTCATATATCCTATCCAAATGAAGAGGATAAGCTTAGGGCAAAGGCCCTTGGCATTAAACCCGGCGGGATGATCATGATCCATGGCCAAAATCCTAGATCCCCCCTGCCACCCGAGCAGGCTCAGCAATACAATTGGACCGATGGCTGCATCGCCATTACTAATGCTGAAATGGACGAAGTGTGGAAAGCCGTTGATGAAGGCACCCCGATTGAAATCTGGCCCTAAGTGATACCTAGCTTAAGCCCTCACGCCCAGTTAAATGGGCGTTTTTATTTCTCCGTCTAAGTTTACTATTCCAAAGGAGTCCCTATGCCATCATCAAAGATGCTAGGCACAAGCCCAACTCAACCCAACCTAAGTTATATGGATTTACTGCACTCTTGGCCCCAATTTGAAGCTAAGATCTTAAGCTTACTGGCAAAGTTAGATCTCGCGGACAAGAAACTCGAGTGCGATCATGTTGCCCTAAGGGTGAATTCCGTTGCCAGTGCCGATGCTCTGCGCCAAGCGTTTTGTCAGCTTGGCCACATCATCTCCGATAACCAAATCAATGGTCGCTGTATTCTTATCATCGAATTGAACACCCCTTTGACCTTAGGTGAGTTTTCCATCCCCTGTGTTGAATTACCCTATCCAAGCGATAAACTTTATCCTCAAGAAGGCTGGGAGCATATTGAGCTGGTTATCCCATCGCAGGCACAGGACTGCGAGATCCTAAGCCAAGATCTTAGGCTTTTGTGTCCAAGGCTCACGCCACTGTTATCTGGCGAGCCATTATCAGATCCGAGCGAGCCGGTTCACATCAAGATGAGTTCGCCCAAGGGAGAGAAAGAGCGTTTAGCTAATCCTACGATTGCCTTTAAATACCAAGATGTCTGTATCAAGGTTCATCCCCATGGCATTAAGGCAGTGATCGCCAGTGAACAAGTTGATACCATATAGCGAGTTGGGTTTTATTGCACAGCACAGCATCAAAGATGCCCATGCAAAAAAGGAAGCTGAATATGAAGCCACATAAAAATGAAGCGCAATTGTTAAAATTTGCCCTCGAAATCGGTGTAGGTTATGCCAAAAAACGCGGATTTGATGAGTTTGATCGCGGTGTCTCACCCAAAGATAAAGTGGAGTGCATTTATCGTCTTCTAGTGACGGATAACCTCATCCAGCCCTTAGCCAAGGACAAAGAAGATGGCCCCAATATGAAGCACAAGTTGATCCTGTGGATCAGCCGTCAACTGCCCGCCGATCACCCTTTACTCAAATAGCCATGTAAGCCCAGTTAACGCCACCTCATCAACAATAATGGCACCTTAGGTGCCATTATCTATCTGCTTATGTGGGAGAGTAATAAAGTCTCATACTAAGTATTAAAGTTTCATACTGAAATGGCAGCGATCACATAGGTACGCTGCCATTTCTAAAAGGTTTATGCCCCTTTCCTTGTTACTCACCACTGAACAAACTCAGTGTGGCAGTAATAAGTTGACCAAATTTTAGTAATGATACAAAGTTTTTAGGGAACTAGGGGCTTACCGATTGCTGATTAGAGCAATAGCGGTTTCAACATATAAAAATATGCAAGGTTGGTATGGATACACAACTAACAAGGTTTGAACAACTGCTGGCTGAGTTCAATCAACTTGAGCCTGTAGTGGTGGCAGAACCATCCATTTTTAGCATTGGTAGTAAAGGCTATTATGAAAACCCTACCACAGACATATTGGCATTCTTTTGCGATTGCAATGGGCGACATCAACTTGGCGATACAGCACTAAAGGCGTTACTTCATTGCCTTCCCGAGGAATATCACTCATTGGATAACTCACTAATTGAAACGCCAGAACGTGAAGTAAAAACTGAAGCAGGAAAGCGGATCGATTTGCTGTTGGAGAGTAATGATTGGGTAATGGTGTTAGAAAATAAAATCTACCATCAGCAAAATAATCCGTTTGATGACTACGAGTGTTTTATCCAAGAAGAGCGAAATCAAGCTCGGTTTGATGGCAAACAGATTATTTTTGTTGTGCTTTCCCCCTCTGGAGACGTTTTACCACCTAGATGGCACGGTATCAGTTACCCCGACCTCATTACGGCTTTAAAATATGAGCTAACAGAGCAATTCCTTTCCCAACCTATCAATAAATGGACTTTACTTTTGCGTGAGTTCATCTTGCATTTGGAGAGTCTTATGTCTCAACCTTCCGTTAATCAGAATACCATCGACTTTATCTTAAATAATCTTTCTACAATCAATGATATTCAGGAGACCAAAAAGCAAGTGGTTGACGAATACCATCAACGTTTACAATCCGCCATCCAAAAAGAGTTAGGTAAAGATGTTGTGATCCGTCTGCACCATTGGAAAGGATATCCAGCACTGCGATTTGCTTTATCCAGTTGGAAAGATACCGAGTCTGATGTAGTGCTGTTTCTATCTGGTGACAAGGGCGAATCATCGATTAATGTTTATGCTCACTTAGAAGGTGATTTTGGGGAACATAGAGCCGATTCGATTATCCTCACCGATTGTAAGGTGGAGCGTTGGGTTGAAGGAAAAGGTTGTTATCGTGGTTATCGAACTAAAGTTGGAGCAATGACTGAAGATGAAATCATGCAATTTATCACTGAACGCCTCAACGAGTTGGATAAATTTGAACGCGAGTTTTGGGTGGAAAATTAATGTAGTGGTAAGCATCTCTTTGACGCCTAATGGCTAAAAGGCTGAAGCCATTCATATAGAACTACCTTCGTGAGAGCGCACATGCCCCAAAATGATTTTTGTGCCACATCAGCACTTTGCAAGTAATCCGCAAGTTAAACAAATTTTAGTAATACTTCAAAGTGACTAAAGTAACAGTGGCAATTCAATTTTGGATAAATTATGACTCGTAGATACCTCACCATTGAAGAAGCGAATTCCGCATTGCATCGCGGAAAGTTAGTTGAGATATTCATCGGAGGGTTCACTCTCAATGATGAAAGGTGCATTCGTTGGGCTTCGTTTGCAAAGACGGAGAAAGGTATTAGCGGTAGTCTTTGGGAAGTTTATGACCAAGGTTCAGAAGATTACCTAGATATCTATACCTTTGACTCTCCAACAGGTGAGTACTATGAGCCGGTCAAAGTGGTACATTCTGAAAATATCGAGAATGCGACTAAAGAGTTGGGTATAAGTTCGCTCAATTTTGTAAACCAAGGCGTTGTTCAAGATGAATATGGTTCTTACCTTCTATCACACATATAACAAAGCCAAGCATCTTTGCGCGCTTGACCTCGCTGCGCTAGGCGGCTATAGGCGGCATTAATCCATAGAAATTTTAATCCGAACTCCACGGATTAGAATAGAAAACCTAGCTCGCTTTTGTCCCAAAGCGTGCTGAGTAAGATTATTAAGCCAACAGGCTACGACAATGCTAAACAGGTGAGCCATGGTGATTAGCGAGACGACCGTCCGCCCCATGGACGGGGCGGTCGAGCATCCAAGGAGGACTTGCTGCGTGTCGTTGAGCAAATGCCATGGCTCGCCCTTAAATATGGTCTGCATTCAATAACCAAGCAATGATATTTGTCTTTCAATATTTAACGCTCTTTTGTTCCCAAATGAGATACAACCAGTATGATACTTTAATGCTAAGTTATAGCTCTATGTAGACTTGCTTGTAGCAATCAGTATGAATCTATATTTCTGGTCACGTCTAATCTAAAACGGTACGAACAGGGTTACTTGACTGTTTAGTATGAAACTTTATTCCTCTCCTACAGCTTAGGTTACTCAATTTGTATCCCATTACTTTGGGCTGACGGCTGCTTTAGCGGCTTTTTCTTTAGCGAGCACAGTCGCCATGGGTGGTACTAGGGTCGTTGGGTCGAGGCGCATTTGATACCAGTTTACCCGCCAATCTAAATGTGGCCCATTGGCGCGTCCCGTCGCCCCCACTTCAGCAAGGGCTTGACCTTGTTTTACGGTGTCACCCGCTTGGACATAGAGCTTACTCAAATGCAAAAAACTCGAGCTCACACCATAGCCATGGTCGATGATCATAGTGCCACCCGAATAAAACATGTCTGGTACCGAAAGACTGATCACCCCATCTGCGGGAGCGACCACCACAGTGCCCGTTTTTGCCGCGACATCGACACCAAAATGAGGATTGCCGGGTACATCGTTATAAATACGCTGACTGCCGTATACCCCAGAAATACGCCCAGTGAGTGGCCAAATAAAGTCTTGTAAAAAGGCGGTTTGCTCGCTAAAAGTGCCCCTCGCCGCTTTGACCTGCGCGGTATCCCTTGCCGCTCTTTCCTGTGCGATGGGATCGGGCTTCATGATCTTGTTGCTAATGCCTTTTACGCTTTGAATATCATATTGCCGCTTAGCCACAGTCAACGGCTTAACTTCAGTCAGTCCGCTAGGATAAACTAAGGCCAATTGCTGGCTCAGCTCACCATCACGGTCAAAACCAAAGGCAAAGTGACCGTCAGGAGTCACTCTTAACACTTCGCCATTTAAACTGACTTGAGTGCCTGCGGGCGCTTGTCCTCGAATAAGCGCTCCCTGTTCGAATTTGCCCTCAAAACTCACCTGAGCATTGGCATTTGTCATCATCATGAGTAAACTAAATGTTAAAAAAGCAATGTTATTCAATATTTTGAATATTTTTTGACGACAAATAAAGCGCAGAAAATCAGCACAAGACTGGCTCAGACTGAGTGGTTTAGGATAATCAAACATCTTTACAACAATCCTCATTAGACTGATTAAATACGGCAGCAATCTCTGGTGTTTAAACTAAACCGATACACCTTTAGTCACTATGGCCCCCTTACCTACGCCCTCATAGGCCACGACAGTAAATTGGCTAGTGGGCACCTTAGCCGCCAATGTGGTTGCCATATAATCGGCTAGCAATTCCACCGTAGTGTCATGGGGAATAAGGTCACAGCACTCCTTAGGCATAGCTAATTGGAAATCCCCTTGGGGGGCTTGGTAGTGAAATCCATAGTGACTAGTATCTGTGATCCGTGTTTGTGGCGATAAATTTAAGGTTCTTACCGAGACTAAATCCTCTTCACTGCCTAGATAAATATCGTGCCAACGTTTAGCCCAATATTCATCCCACTTAGGCGCAGGTATGCCATTCTCAAATACATTCACCGGACTACGGTGGCCATGGGCGATACGCTGGCAATTACCATCATGTTTACGCAGACCATGACTGTAATGGTAATAGGGGGAACTGAGCATTTCATGCCTGAGGGTCAAAGTGATCCCCTTGACATTTGCCGGTAGGGTTTCCCGCAGCGCTTTTTGCAAAAAGGCATTCACGCTGGGAATATCAATTTCTTCGGTCGGCACTAAGGCGAATGCTTGGGAAGGACAGGCGAGATGGATTTCACCGAGCAAACTATCAAAATCCATCCACACACGATCTCCCTGTTGCTGCCAGCGCACACCACTGCAGGCCGTAGGAACTAATAAACGATGATCGGCCACCGCATCTATGGTCTGCTTGATCGTGCGTTTCACTTTAGCGAAATCGAGCACCATATTTTGCTCGTCCAAACCGCCCTCTAACAGCACATCGACAATCCAACTTTCCCCGACCATGCCACGTTTAGGGCAAAGATAGGAAAAATCGATCACGGTTAAATCTTTAACAAACAATTGCATTAACGCTCCTCGGCGGAAAGACAGTCCACCTATGTAATTTGATAGCACCACTTAGCAATGGCCGAGCGTGCTAACTTGAGCAATGAAAGTGTTGCCCAAATATTGAATAAGGATTCTAATCAATTCCGTCGCTGGCTGCGACAAATGAATCTATTCAGCCGAATATTTTATATCTGTTTTTTATCAAGTGTTCGAAAATCTGGCAATATGACTCATACCCAATAGTTGGGGTAAATCTGAGTGAGCCAATTTAGTGCGACAACAAAAAGGCCGAACGTGGTTACGCTCGGCCTTTTTAGTAAAAAACACAATCAGTTAATCTAAGCTTATTCGCCTTTAAGACGACGATCGAGCTGATCTTTTAAATTTGCCGGTACGCCTTTAATTAAAATGGTGTCCGAGATGGGATCGTAAATCACCCTTTGGCCTAGGTGGCCGCCATCGAAACTTAAGGTGACGCCGCCCCCTGTCCCCGAAAACTTCTTCAGTTGACGCAGAGTCGATTTATCCGCGGGAAATTCTTCATCGAGTTCATAACTGCCACCCCGGGCAAAATCGTAGAAGGAGTCCATACCTTGATCCGCTAACTCATCGGCTAAGTCTTTGATCTCGATGTCTGCGCCTTCGTCAAAGCGTTCACTGCAGTATTCAAACACTTTATTGCGGCATTGCTGACGCTCGTCTTTAGTCAGTTCACTGCTGGCAACAAAATCCTCAACGGCATTCATCAGGGTCTTGTTTTGTGCCTTAGTATTCACCCCTTCGACACACCCCATAAAATCGAGGAAAAAGTCGGCGACTTTACGTCCCGCACGGCCACGGATAAAAGAAATGTACTTGCGAGAATCCTTATCGGCCTGCCACTCAGTTAAGTCGATACGGGCCGCCAATTGAATATTGTTTAAATCCAAGTGGTTATTTTGTGACAGTTCCATATCGTCTAACACTGTCATCGAGGACTTAGCACTTAATAAGGCAACAAAAAGGTAATCGCTGGTGATGCTGGTATAGCAGGACATCAGTAGGAATCCGCCTTGGCTAAAATCATATTTTGCCAATTCCTCCTGCAGCAACTTACTGGCTTGCCCCGAAAACTCCACAAAACCTAGCTCGCCGCTACGGTACTGAGTTAAGGCCGTAGCAAAGGCAGGATTGGCCTCACCGTCGTCACCGTGAATGCCGAAATAGCCGAATCCCTTACCCGCTTTACTGGTATAAGTCTGATGCAATTCGTCCAGCATCATCTCGACAGCCTGACCGTTCAGCAGAGGTTGAGGACGTAAACGGCAACGCAATTGCCCCTGACTGTCCTGGGAAATCTCGTGAATAATTGCTTGTTCGATGTTAATACTCATAAGCCCTGATAGTGATGCTGGAATAAATCCGCTATTATATGCCGCTAATCCATTCCAAAGTGAAACATTTTTTGATTATGGCAATCCAATCGAAATACTCAAACGCACAAGTTGAATCATTAATCGCCGAAGTACTGGCCGTGTTAGAAAAGCATAAAGCCCCGACGGATTTAAGCCTGATGGCGCTCGGCAATTGCGTCACCTATTTGTTAGAGCGTAAAGTCCCTAACGAATCACGCCAAGCCGTGGCAGAACAATTTGCGAAAGCACTCGCACAATCGGTCAAATCCCATTAAGTTAGTTGGGTATAAACGTTAAAAAAACATAAGATACAACGTCTTTTAGGAATAAGCGGATCACTATGGTCGAGCGAAAAAAGCAAATGAGCCGCGATAGGGTTTCACGGCTCATCAACTGGGGACATTGGTTCGCCTTCTTTAATGGCCTATTGGCCATGATAGTGGGTAGCCGATATCTTAGTAGTGTGGGTTATCCTGAAACTTGGTATGGCTGGATTTATCTCACGGTAAGCACCATTGGCCAATTTAGCTTTCTCGCCTTTATCGCCTATTTGATCTGCCTATTTCCGCTGACCTTAATCTTGCCCTATTCCAAGATATTGAGGGGGATAGCTGCGGTTATCGCGACTTTAAGTCTGTGTATCTTGTTGTATGACACTATTGTTTACGCCGATTACGGCATGCACTTGAGTCCCTTTGCCTTCGATTTGGCCTGGGCAGATCTCAATGCCCTGCTCCACGGCACCTCCTATATCGTCACGCCACTCGCCATTATCGCCATAGAGCTCACGGCGGCGAACTTTTTGTGGAAGCGGATAGAGAAAATCCAAAAGCTGAATTTAGGCAATAAAGTCATCACCTTAGTGGGCATCTGCTTTGTCAGCAGCCACTTGATCCACATTTGGGCCGATGCCGCCGATATGACCGAAATAACGCGATTCGATGAAGCTTATCCGCTCTCTTATCCCGCTACTGCCCGCTCCTTTATGGAAAGCCACGGTATTGATGGCTCACCTATGGGGAATAATGCAAATGATACCACTAGCGTACTCAGCTACCCATTACAGCCATTATTCTGCCAAGCGGATACCCAAACTAATGTATTGATGATCACCATAGATAGCCTACGTGCCGATATGGTCGATTCTAAAACCATGCCGTTTTTCCATCAATATATGGAAAATAACCAATCATTTACCCAGCATTACAGTGGAGGAAACCAATTTAAAACCGGGATGTTTTCTCTACTGTATGGCCTTCAAGGCAGCTATGGGGATGCGAGGATATTCAATAGTACAAGCCCAGTGCTAACCAAGAGTTTCCAACAGGCAGGTTATCAACTGGGACTCTTTATCCCCGAAACGAATCGAAAATTGGGTTCTGCCCAGGCCATGTTTAATGACTTTACGCCCATTGTTGCCAAAGAAACCAATGGCAGTGCCGATGCAGATTTACACACAGTCGCGCACTTTAAACAATGGCACAGTGTCCAAAATAAGCCTTGGTTTGCCCTGCTTAACCTAAAGGCACCGGAAAACTTCGATACGCCAGTGGGCTTCCTCGGTATCGAAACGGTTAAAGCTAATGTCAATTTACACCCTGCCCAAAAGGTATTGTTCAATCAATATCGCCAGTCATTATATTTTATCGATAACCAGTTAGAGGCGATTCTTGCCAACATTCCCCAGGATACTTTAGTTGTGATAACAGGGGTAAATGGAAAGATTTTCACCAGTAATAACGATGAGGCACTGCGCAACCTGTCACCAGAAAGTGTTAAGGTTCCCCTCGTTATCCATTGGCCCAATGCAATCGCCGCTAAGGTTAAGTATCGCACCAGTCATTACGGCATAGTGCCCACCCTAATGACCCATGTATTAGGTTGCACCAATAACACCACTGACTACAGCGCCGGTAGAAGCTTATTGCAACCGAGTAAAGAGACCTGGATTTATATCGGTGATAGCCGGATTTTTGCGATTTACCAACAGACAGAAGTCACCGTCATCGACCGCCACGGTAAATACCGGATTTACGATGCAAACTATGAACATCGTCTTGGCAAAAAAATGAGTGCTCCAGAGCTTATCCAAGTGATGCGCGAAAGCCGACGCTTGTATAACCATTAAATGGATATAGAAAAGCCCCGATCGATAGATGGGGCTTTTCTATTGAGAAAACCAGTATTCATAGATACCAATATAACTCATTCAGCTAACATTAGATTGATCCCCACACTGAATCTCAGAAAAACTTTAATCAATACGTTATAGTTATATCAATAAACAACACCGCATATTGCTAGTAAGGCTATCGGTACAACTTTATGATAGATAAAGCCCAGCAGAATAACGCAACGAGTCATGATCAAGCCATCAATATCATTCTTAATAGTTTAGACGCCCTTGTCTATGTCTCTGATATACGAACCTATGAGTTATTGTATTTAAATGACTATGGGATCTCTGTTTGGGGCGAAGCCAAGAATAAAAAGTGCTATCAAATTTTACAGTCTGGACAGAACGCCCCATGCAAGTTCTGCACAAATAACAAATTACTCGATGCCGAAGGTAACCCATCGGGTGTTTATGTATGGGAATTCCAAAATACCCAAAATGGCCGTTGGTACCAATGTCGAGATCAAGCAATACGCTGGACCGATGGTCGCTTAGTTCGCATCGAAATCGCGACTGACATCACCGACCGAAAACACATTGAGCATGAGTTGATGCTCGCTAAAGCGCAGGCTGAAAAACAAGCCGACACAGATGAACTGACTCAACTCAATAACCGCCGAGCATATTTCAACCTAGGTCGACAAGTTGTGCATCAAATGTATCGAACCCAGCAAACACTATCTGCCATCATGTTCGATTTAGATCATTTCAAACGGATCAATGATCAATGGGGGCATGCAACAGGCGATGCCGCACTCATTCATGTCTCCCAACTCGCCCAAAAGACTGCGCGGGCCTCGGATATCCTCGCAAGATTAGGGGGGGAAGAATTTGGGGTATTACTACCCAATGCCACTCCTGAACAAGCCAAACTGCAGGCAGAACGCATGCGTAGCGAATTTGAACAACAACCTTTTCAATTTAATGGGCAATTGATTCACTGTACCGCCAGCTTTGGGATCTCATCCATCGACTTAGCCACGGCTCGCCATGAACTTGAACCACAGGATCTGCTCGAAACCATACTCAACAGTGCAGATCAGGCCATGATGCAGGCCAAACAAGCGGGTCGTAATAGAGTATGCGAATTAGAAACCACCATTCAGTCAAACCCGAGTTAACTGAATGGTGTTGCGCATACGGAGTTTCACCCACGGTAAAACCCCGCGATAAAGACTTAACGGTACGTCAGCGTTGCTGTATCAGTTAACTTGTCGTTATCTTTCACGGTGAGTTCAACAGTGTGTTGTCCACGGCGGGCAAGGCGTAAAACCACTTGACCGTTAGCGCGGGTGCCATTGTCGAACGTCCATTTATGTTGCTTTATCACGCCATCGGTATCATAGCTAGTCGAAATAAACATATCGACGAACCATAAATTGATACGCTGAATTTGCGCAACGGGGGGGTGTTTCACATCACCAACAACCACAGTCACCGTTTGCGACGTGCTATGGATTAGGCCGTCGTTATCGGTCACAGTTAACGTGACCAGATACTCGCCGCTTTGGCTGTAACTATGGGTCACTACCTCACCCACCGCCACAGTGTTATCACCAAAGCTCCACTCGGCAGATACGATTTGTCCGTCGCTGTCGGTTGAAGTGGATGTCAGTTGCACCGCAGCACCATTTACCACTTGAGTGAAACTGGCCACTGGCGCGACTTTTTCCGCTTCGAGCAAGAGTGAAATCACCACAGGATCGTGATCCGATGAGCGATACGCATCTGTAGCGAATAAGTCTTGGATTTGAGCTGGCGTCTTAAACTCTTCGTTGTAATCCAATACCCGCGGTTCGTCGGTATTGATATGCCACTCAGTCACATCCACCACTTTATCGAGCAGTGCTGCGTTTGCTAAAGCATGATCCAACTGACCCGATTCAGCCGAGAACACATAGGAATAAGGGTTCGGCTTTTCAAGTTTGGCAAACAGCTCGCTAAAGCCCGCATTACCTAACGCCGTTAATGGATCTTCCTTCGCATAAGAATTCAAATCACCAATCAGCAAAACGCCTTGTTCTGGATATTGCTCGCTGATCCATTGACCTGCAGCCGTCGCCGCACGGGTACGAGTGATATTACAGTTGCCTTGACCGTCATTGAGATCAGGATCGCCCGCACATTCACTGCCCTTAGATTTAAGGTGATTAACCGCAACGACCACGCCTTCTTCAGTGCCGTTCACGCTAAAGGCTTGGGTCAGCATTGGACGGTTTTTACTGTCGTCAAACAGGGGCTTTTGGTCATCATCCAATGGCGAATTGGCACTGGATAGAATGCGTGCAGCGCCCTGCGGCGTGACTTTATCGCTACGATAAATCAAGCCAACCGTGATGGCATCGGTGCCAATCGCATTCATGCCTGCTGGCGCGATATAAGCGTAACGCGCTTCACCCACAGCGGCATTCAAACCTGCGACTAAATCGGCAATAGCCGAATTAGCGCTAAAGCCATCGTTCTCGATTTCCATCAAACCAAATACATCGGCACTAATGCCCACCATAGCGCTGACAATCTTCGCCTTTTGACGCTCAAACTCGCTCAAAGTGTTGGCACCACGGGCAGTTGGGAAACCTGCACCTTGGCCGTCACCGTTGAAGTAGTTGAGCACGTTAAAGCTAGCGACTGTTAGATTACCGCCTTCAACCAATATTGGTGCGATTGGGCGTGGGTTTTCCGCCACAAAGTTCACCGTTTCGATTGGCATAATGCGATACAAATTAAAGCCATAGTGCATCACACCCGTAAGCGATGTGGCTTTATCACCGACACGCACAGTGTTTGATGCGCTAAGACCAGGAGCGGGAAATTGCACAGGATCTGGATTCTGCGCCGTTAACCCATCATCCAATAAAATACTGTCACGTTGGTTGGCTGCGCTCACCGCCAGCGCATCCGCGCCCGGTGCAGCCACTTGCGTACCGATAAAGTGGCGCTGACTGCCTAATGAAATCTCGCCATAACGACCGAGGTTATAGACTTCGTTCACCACTAAATCTTGGCTAAAACGAACACGCATGCCCTCAAATGGCTCAAAATCATCACTGCTGTTAACAGGTAAGGTCACCACCGCCGCCGTTGGCAGTGTTTGCCCAGTGGCACACAACTTGTGATCTGATACCGTCGTTAGTTCAGTTAAGCCTTGATATTCAGTGACTTTGGCTTTTAAGCGAATACGATCACCTGCCACATACGCGGTGGGTGCATTGCCGGTATACACAAACACCCCTTCGGAGGTTTGGGGATCGCTATCGGCTTCGTTATCAGCCATTTGTACGAAGATGCCCTTAAGACCGGCTTCTTGATTACTGACGACAACCGCTTCAACCACTAAGGTTTGACCATTGAGAGGGCTAGCAGCGCCCGCGCCTTGAAGTGCATGAATTGCTGTGGCTTCTTCGCCGCACGCAAGAGAGCTTGGTGGAGGCTCGACGGGATCGGTTGGCGTGCCGGCGCTGAATTTGCCGAGATCAGCAATATCGTCCTTCGCAAAACCTAACCAAGTGCTAAAGCTAACCGCATCGTCACTGATGGGATCGGCAATCAGCTGATCAGGATTACGGCGCAGGGTATTGTCTTGAGTGGAGAGATCACCACTGCCCCACTCGGCACCGGGATCGACACCGACTTGGCCTAAACTATCAATCACTTGATTTTGATAGGTCAGTTCAATCGCATCGTCACCGTTAAAGAAGCTGGCGGAACTTTGTTGATTGGTCACAGCCAGAATATCGGCAGACGCGTCGTTATCGGCAACCACATAAGTCGCCCCCGCCGCTAGTGAGCCCGTGAGCGCAATCGTCGTACCGACGTTGGTGCTGCCATTAAAATAGAAGCGCAATTGGTATTGGCTTAAATCAATAACGCCTGCGGTTGGGTTATACAGTTCGATGGCTTTATTGTTGCTGCTGCCTTCGACATATTCTGAAATGATCAAATTATCCGCGCCATGGGCAAGCCCACAAACGCTGCTGATGGCTAACGCCAGCACAGTTTTAGTGTTAAACATTGGGACCCCTAAATGTATTGTTTTAATATTTTGTATTGAATTGCGATTTAATTGATGCACTTAGATGCTTCAAGGTGATGTACCTCGAGGACTGACGATACTATAGGCGACCAAGGTTACAAATTGGTTGCACCAAAGTTGCAACTTAAGATGGATATTATTAGTACGATTTAGCGATCAGAGCTAGGAAGAAAGCAGTACGGGAATGCTGGCCGCTCATTAACAATGCGGCCAGAAATAATTAATGTTTTGGGGATAAAACGTCGTTAACAACATAAGCAGAGCCAATGGATAAAAGCCCTAACGCAACTATAAGGGCTGAAGTTTTTCATCGAGCAAACTGACCAGCAGTAATTCACCTTGGGCGTTCACCCTAAACTCGCCGTATTTAGCCGCACTAAAATGATCGGCTTGCCCTTCCTCAAAGAAAAAGCTGTTCGATGCGAGTTTGATTTGATTACCACGGACACGAAATTGCACCCGCAGCTGATCTTTACCCAGCGCTTGGTCGGTATAAAAATCCACAAAACGCGCCACCTTTTGCCCATCTAATGCCAGTAACAACTGGCCCTGCATTTGTTGCGGCGCTAAGGCGCCGCGCACATCGCGGGCAATGGCATATTCCAGCGCCATGTAATCTCCCTGCATTAACGAGCGCGGGTCAACCGGCGCTAATGCAAAGCGCACGACTTGGCCGTGATTAAGCAGTTGTTCAAACTTGAAAATGCGCCAATTCACGCCAGTCAGAATCGCAACTGCCGTGAAGACTACGATGCCAAGCACCCATTTATGTGAAGCCGTCAGTTTTCCCGTTACATTTCCCATCACACAGTCTCCTTGGCATTTTGATTGGCCGGAAATAACCGCCACATCACTATCCTTGCCACCAGCAACAACGCGCCCAAGCCCATCAAGTAGCCGGATTTAAGCAGTAACGTTGTTTCTAAGGAATAATAATATCCACTGACAAACAACAGCGCCGACACAATGCCCATACCTTTTAGCCAAGGCTCATTGCAATAATGACCAAGTAAGATCAATAGGATAGCAGTCGATAATCCCTGCATGGGTAATGACAGAACACAGACCAAGATAAGGCAGACAACACAACCTACCGCCGCGGGTGACATCAGTGACTGTTGGCGCTCACGAAATACCACCACCAACAAATAGCCACAAATAGCAAAGGTAACTGATAGATGGAACAAGCTAAACCGCAGGCTTTGCTGCCAAGGACTAAAAAGCTCATCAAACAGGTTATCCATACTAAAAGCATGTAATAATTGGATATTTAAAAGCGTGAGTACGACCCCATAGCAAAGCATTCGCGCCCTTTGGTAATGGCGTCCAAGGCGATTGATATGCAGTAACACCACACTAATAACAAAGGTAAACAAGCTTGGGCTAAGGCTCAGTAAGTCTAATTTCGCCATTAACCCCACCACACACCAGCTTAAGCAAAATGCGAATACAAATTGAGCTAATCCATGCCTGAGCACACCCCATAACAATAAAAAAAGCCCCGCCATACTCAGATACCAACTGACATTAAACTCATCGCCGAGTAACTCGAATATCCCCCATGCCACCCCGAGTGAGCCACTCAAACAGGCAGCAAAGGCAAACTGTTGAATAAAGGTTCGTTGATGCGCCACAAAGTACAAGCTAACACCCAAAGCTAAATAAACCAGTCCAATCAACAGAGCAACATCAGCCTCGATTCGCTGAAAAATAGCGTCCAGAAGCGACGCCATAAAACCTAAAAGAAACCAAGCCGCAATCCATGCTGCAAAGGCTTGCATCAGACCTATATACCAAGGTATATCATGGCTTTGGGGCATCATAGATGAACTGACCAGCCCCTCGGAATATAGGGATTGCCACAGCTGTGGGCTCGTTTGGCAACGAAGCGAAGCCTCGCCACTAGTCGAAGCGGTACTTTGCATGTCATTTTTTGGGGGATGACTATTCATGGTTCCCTCCCTGTTCCCCATGGTTGACGGTCACTTGCATCACACTGGCAGATTTAAGACTCTGATTCACTTTTTTCAACCACAGGCTTAAACCTGTACTGGCTAAAAGAATATAAACCCCGATAAATAGGAATCCACCTATAGGGTCGCCATCTTCAAAAATAAGCTTTATCAAAAAGATAGCACTCACAGCGATAAGACTAAAACCCCCTAATGCTAAGGGGTAGACCCGTGGAAAGACATAGCAAAAGACATAAAACCCAAGGACAAGATTTAAGATATAAACACCACTAACCCAGAGGGGAAAACTCTCATTGCTATCAATATTGAGGATCGACCAGCTCACTAACCAAGTAAAACACCCCATAGCAAACATGGAGCAGGCATATTGAAGAATTGGTGTATGCCAGCGGCCCTCTTTGAGAGGGTCTAAATAGGTAAAAACGTAATAAATGAGGGTATTCAATAGCGCAAATACAAGTAACTGTATCTGGACATCCCCAAATGGCAGCCAGAAATCGACCGATGCATCAAAAAATAACCCTAAGCTAAGATTCAATAATCCCACAACCAACAGCCATAAGCCGTCAACCCCCGCAATCCAAGCAAAAGGCAATATAACGAGCGCCCACAGGGCGAATAGTTGCCAAGGATCGGCCCCAGTTTGATAGGTTTGTCCAACTAGGGCCAATAAACCACCGACTAACACACATGCCACGAGCAGTGCAGCATTAGCCGCCGTTGCCCCAAAAGGCCTCCCCTGAGATGTTGATACCGTAAAAGATGGATTGTTTAATACTATTGATGGCTGACATACGGCTCGGTAATAGAGCCAAAGAAATGCTGAGATAGCGAACAGTATGGCCACTTCTAGCAGCGCAAATTTGGCAAATCGGCCCAAGGATTGCCAATTATAGGCGAAGAAAAATATCACACCACAAGCAAAACTTAATGCCCCAAACCATAGCAATAATCCTGCAATCAATGCTCGCCAGCGACTCGCATCGGGACGAACGGAGAGTCGGTGATAAAGTTGATCCGCCTGTGCTGAGGTAATATGCCCCTGTTCAAGCCATTCACACACTTGAGATGCTAAAGAGCCCAATATAAGATCTCCCTTCTGATAATAGAACTCGCCTGCACAAAATACGCATTAACCCGGCTTAAGTGCAATAATTAATTGTATTAACTTGTATCGCACACAGGTAGGCTTAGACAACAATAGCGAACAGGAGAACTTATGCGGTTATGTACTTTCTACAAGCTGCTGCTTTGCTTAATACTTAATAGCGATTTGAGTATCATGGCATTTGCTCAAACAGAGATCGCCCCTAAGCCACTGATCCGAGTTGGAGGTTACCAATTTGCCCCCTACGTAAACCTTCAAATGGATGGCCGCTATACGGGTTTAACCCTAGATCTGATTAATGCTCTTAATCAGATCCAACAACAAGTGACATTCGAATTTGTCCCCACTAGCATAGAGCACAGAAATAAAGCCTATGCCGCAGAACGATTCGATATGATGCTATTTGAAGATCCCAATTGGGGCTGGCAACACACCAAGATGCAGTTTATTCCCCTGAATATAAAGGATGGCGAGGTCTTTATCGCCCTAAAAAATCGCGCGAAAGAACAGGGTTTCTTTGCAGATTTAACCAATAAATCCATGGTGTTAGTAAAGGGTTACCACTATGCCTTCATCGGCTCTGAAACGGATCCGGTGCAATTGAAGAAACGCTTTGACCTAGTGTTTGTCACGAGCAATAAAGCGTCAATCGAGACTATTTTGCGCCAACGTGCCGATATCGCTCCCGTGACACTATCTTATCTAAATTATTACTTAGCCCTGAATCCTGAAGAAAAGGACAAACTACTCATTTCAAACCAATGGGTACAACACTATCACCTAGGTGTGCTGTTAACCCCGCATTCCCTACTGAAGATTGACCAGCTCAACCATTGGCTTGAATTACTCCAGCAGAGTGGAAAACTGGCGACATTAACCCAAGATTACGGATTTACACTCCCCGCCCCAACCCCATAGAGCAGAATGAATCCTTGGCTAAATCGCCACTCAGCTAGGATCACGAGAGCAAAGGCCCAAGCATAGCGAAAAGGCTAATTAGCAAAAATACCAGAGCCTGAATACTGAGCATTTGGCTACTGTTAGGCGGGCTTAAGCTGGCAACATAAAACTGCCATATTGAAAAAATGCCGTAATTGAGCCCTAAAAATAAGATTAAACTGTAGGCATACATCTCAGGGATAACATTAAGACTGCAGATCAGAAAAATAGCCGTTGATGTCATGAAAAACACCGACTGGCAATGGAACATACAACGCAATATTTGCTTGCTCTGCTCGCCCACATTGGCCCTTAGTAGCGGCGTTAGCAACATTTTTTGACCTTGCACTAAGTGGTAGCCGCATACCACCGCACTTAAAGCCGCTGCGGCCATCAAGCTTATTACCATTACTATTCTCACTCTATTAACACCGACAAGGAATTTGCCAAGAGCCTATTAAAACAGATCGTAACCAAAGTAATCTTAAGCTAATTCCAGAAACGCTCGCTCAAATAGTCACCTCGATACACGCATCACAGTGATTAAGACCTGTAAAGGAGCATTCCTGTTTCACCTAAAAATGAAATAGATCACCACACTCGGTTATAGAAACAACAAAGGAGCCTTAAAGCTCCTTTATAATCTCCCATACCAAACCCGACTTACATTGTTGCCATGGTCCAATAGTCCAGACGCTTCTGTGGATCGGCAAGCAGATTTTTACATTGTTCTTTATACTTGCCCATCAAGGCGCCTAAATTACTCGAGCCACCTAAGCTCTCAATTTGACGCGCCTTGGCATCGGCAACCGCTTGTGTTACCTCGGTCTCTGTTTGGTATTTTTTTGCGAGGTTTTCGGCCTCAACTTTCGAGCTTTTTAAGCGCTCACCCACGGCCTGCATTTGTGGCGCATTCATAGCACTAATGGCTTCAGAACTTATCTGATAATAAGCCGCACACTCGATCGCTTCTTTACTAAATGCTTTTTCCGCTTCATCGGCCCAGACCGCTGTACTCGCGCTTAACGCTAAGCTGGCGATGACTAACGCTTTTAACATGTTGTCTTTCCTTTTTATTAGCAATAATGAATAAACCTACTTAAATGCAGAAGATATCTCAAGCTCATAGGTAAAAAAATCTTGATTACGCACAAAGCCCAACCCCTCGTATAAGCCTTGTGCGCGAAGGTTATCCCTCTGTGTTTCGAGTATCAAATAACACACATTATGGGCCCTAGCGTACTCCGCCGCTCGCTGCACTAATGCCCGCCCAATACCGACACAACGGGCATGTTGAGTCACAAACACATCGTTGAGGATCAATATAGGTGCCAAATGCAGTGATGAAAAACTGGGATACAACTGCACAAACCCAAGTCCAGTTCCTTGATGATCTTGGGCAATAAACACCACAGACGAGTTATCTTGTAAACGTGTTCGAATAAACTGTTCTGCGGCGGCTAAATTGTCATTACACCCATAAAATTGTCGGTATTCATTAAATAACACAGCAACCCCATGGCTATGGGAAACATCTGCTTGAGTAATAATGCTTGCCATGGGCATTTCCTATCTTAAATTACTGGACTAATGGTCTCTGGCGTAAACGAAATTGCAGACTACCTTTAACCGTCGACCATTCCGTATCAATGATGGAGTAGACAACGGTATCCCGAATAGTTCCATCCTTTAGGATCCTATTATTGCGCAATACCCCATCCTGCTTGGCACCCAGTCTCGCAATGGCTTGGCGCGAAGCCTGATTATGCCAATGGGTACGGAATTCAACGGCAATAGCATCTAGTGTTTCAAAGGCAAAGGTTAAGAGCAGCAATTTAGATTCGGTATTAATTCCCGTGCGCTGAGCCCGTTTTGCATACCAAGTGTAGCCAATCTCGAGGTGACGGTGCTCACTCTCCCAGTGGCAGATCCGTGTACAACCGACCACTTCCCCTGACACCCTATCGCGCACGGCAAAGGGAAAACTCTCGCCGCGCGCTTGTTCTTCGAGGGCCTTAGCCACATAGGCTTTCATCTCACTCGGCTCTGGTACGCTGGTAAACCACAAACGCCAAAGCTCGCCATCCGCCACCGCTAAACTCAATGCCGCCACATGGGATAAAGACAAAGGTTCCAACACGACATGCTCACCACTTAAACAACCTAAGTTATCTCCACTGCCCACAGTATCGCCTCCGTTAGATAAGTTAAAAGTGTGTTCTTGCGCACATTTTTATCTAGCCTAACACTAATCGACAATAAAAAAACACTCTCTTTTCAGCGTGATTGGATAAATTTATCCCATTATCTGTGGTTTAGATTACCTAAAGCTTAAGACTGCATGAATGAGTAAAAGGCTGTTGGATCGAGTTGAAATAAATACTGTGGAGGAAGAAAGAGGTCACTATGGGGTAATGACATTGAGCCCGCGCTATTGAGTCATGGGGATAATAATAGTGGGCTCAATGCAGTGACCAGTCAAATCACTGCGACTAAAAACAACTAAATCTGTGTTCAACATTAAGGTGCTTAATATCAGGTGAAATTAAAAACCATGGACACTATTACTCACCCTAAACCAACCCGCAATGCTGTTTCGTTGGGCCAGAGTTGGGCGCACTTCATGGGGAAAACGCTCACTGAGAAAGATCACAAAATGGCCCATTTTAGGGGCGATACGCTCTAGCTCATTATCTTGTTCGTCATAAATGATCAGCTCACCACAATCGGCTTCTTTCCAATAGGGATTTAAAAAGAACACTGTGGTTAAGATCCGGTTTTGACTGCCTTTTAGTGCATCCACATGCTTTTTATAAAAAGCACCGGATTGATACACTGCATAATGACTTTCATAATCGAATAAGCCCATAAACAAGCGACGATTCAAGCCATTTTTCAGCTGCGTCATCAAATCCAGATATTGGGCGTCGGGCTCATTGTGCTCTTCTAGCCACTGTATTCTGTCACGGCGAATATCAGGGTTAAGCTGTTGTTCCGCACCACGACCAATTGATGCAGCTTTAAGTTCATGTGATTGTGTTGATTGAACTTTTTCCAATAACACTTGGCTAATATGGGCAGGAACTAAGTCAGTTAAAACAACATAGCCTTTCTCAACCAAGGCGTCAGCGATCACATCCAGCATTGCTTCACTTAATTGCGAAACCATTTATGCTACATCCCAAAAAGAGGCTACGCTTTTGCTGTACTCAAGGGCTCAAGGGAAGGAAAAAACTGAGCCTGATTTTCGAGGGGCGTCGATACGAGATATAGAAAATATCCCACAGTCAAATTTGGCGGAAGTGTAGAGTAAATAGCGCCGAAAGACAAGATGATAAAAAAGGCTTGCAAGGTTACCCTATCAAGCCTTTTAGCCTTTCACATCCGAGCTATTAATCGACTAAACCGCGACGTTTGAGCAGTGCATCAGTCGTTGGTTTCTTACCCGTAAAGTGCATGTAATCCTGCATGAGATCTTCGCTGTTACCTTTCGATAAGACTTCCTTACGGAATTTATCGCCATTGTCGGTTTTTAAACCGCCCTGTTCGCCCATATAGCTGAAAGCATCGGCGGCAAACACTTCGGTCCACAAATATGCGTAATAACCCGCGGAGTAGCCACCGGCGAAAGCATGGCTAAAGTAGCTCGATTTATAGCGCGGTGGAATTGGCGCAAAATCGAGGCCGTGTTTAGCTAACACTTGGTGTTCAAACTGCTCGACATCGCTAATTGGCGTGTCGGCGCTGATCGAGTGCCATTCCATATCTAACAAGGCAGCAGACAGATACTCAACGGTGTCGAAACCTTGACCAAACTTATTTGAGGCTAAGATTTTATCGAGTAGCGCCTTAGGAATAGCTTCACCCGTCTTGTAGTGTTTGGCATAGTTCGCAATCACAGCAGGGTCGATATTCCAATCTTCGTTAACCTGTGATGGGAACTCAACAAAATCACGTGCAGTTGATGTACCTGCCACGCTTGGGTATTTCACCTGTGAGAATAGACCATGTACGGCATGACCCATTTCATGGAACATGGTCGTCACTTCATCGAAGGTCATTAGCGTTGGGCCATCGGCTGGCTTAGGAATATTCAGCGCGTTATAGACCACGGGCTTAGTACCGAGCAGACCGCTTTGGGTGACGAACTCATCCATCCAGGCACCGCCGCCCTTGCCTTCACGGGCATAGGGGTCAAGGTAGAATAAGCCGATAGAACTGTTGTCTTTATCAAAAACTTCAAAGGCTAAAACATCGGGATTCCATACGGGTAAATCGGTACGCGCTTTTAAGCTGATGCCATACAGTTTATTCATAGCGAAAAACAGCCCGTCTTGCAGCACAGTATTAAACTCGAAATAAGGTTTGATACTGCTCTCGTCGAGGGAGTATTTTTCTTTACGCACTTTGTCGGCGTAATAAGCCCAATCCCAAGGTTGAAGCTCAAAATCACCGCCCGCCTTTTTGATTTCAGCTTGAATATCAGCGGCTTCCACTTTGGCGCGAGCCAAGGCTTTTGGCGCTAAATCATCGAGGATTTCATACACAGCACCTGGAGTTTTCGCCATTTGATCGGCAACCGCGTAAGCTGCCCAAGTATCGAACCCCAATAAGTTGGCTTTTTTAGCCCGAATTTGTGCCATTTTAACAATCAATGGACCATTGATTGCAACAGCTCTGTGCGCCGAGGTTTCCCACACTTTTTGGCGCAGTTCACGGTTGCTCAGGCTAGAAAGCACAGGCTGGCGTGTCGTGTTCACTAAGGTAATTAAATAGCCCTCTTTCCCAGCCGCTTTAGCGGCCGCGGCTAAGGTGGCAATTTCGCTGTCTGATAAGCCAGCTAACTGCGCTTTATCGGTCACGACAATCACATCATCTTTATATGATTTTAAGCTGTTTTGTGAAAAGTCAGTCGCTAAGGTGGCAAGCTCGGCATTAAAGTCGCGCATCTTAGCCTTATCTTCGGCGGACAATTTCGCCCCCGCGCGGACAAACTGCTCATAGTAGTATTCAACTAAACGCTGGTCCTCCGCATTCAAGCTGTCCTTTTGCTGATAAACGGCTTCAACACGGGCAAATAATATCGGATCGAGATAAATATTATCTCGGTGGGCAGCTAACTTAGGTGCCATATCCGCTTCGGTTTTCTGGAAATCATCATCAGAAATCAGACCGGCGAGATTAAAAAAGGTACGCGACACTCGTGTTAATAATTCACCCGAGGTTTCCATCGCCAGAATGGTATTGTCAAAACTGGCCGCTTGCTTGTTATTCACAATAGCAGCGATTTCAACATCATGGGCTTTAATGCCTTGCTCGAAGGCGGGAGCATAATCTGTCGTATGGATAAGGTTAAATTGCGGCGCTTGATCCTGCAGTGGACTCTTGCTCAGCAACACATTGGTTGCTTGCGCTTTAGCTGTGGTTTGAGTCGCTACGGCATTTGGGGCTTCATTGGTACTGGCGGCAGGCTTGTCTGAACAAGCGCCAAGTAACAAAGCCGCGGCCACGGCTGTGGTAATAACGGACTTACGCATATTAACTCCCTTGAATGTTATGGCCCTTTCGATTGTATTTTTAAGGTGAAAGGTGCGTGCTAACGAATTTTGGTTTTCTATTTATACTGTTGCTGTGTACGCCAATTTAGAGAAACTACCTTAACAAGTTACTGGCATTTCAGCCAAATTTTACCCATCCACAGCGGTACGAGTTTGTATCATTTTATGTGTATTTTCAGCCTAAATGGGTCTATGTCCTACCTACGTAACCTCTCACTCGTATCCGCTGAACGTAGATACATACAGGAGGGAATGATAAGGATTAGCTAAATTTTGATGTAAAAAGAGTTATTTAAAACAATCTAACCAATTTTTCAAACTAAATATTTCCGATAGAGACAAGGGCTTAAGTAAATAACACGCCATTCCAATAACAAATATTAATTATTCTTAATAAACTGTTTACTGTGATTATTTAAACCTCTATGTAACAAACTACACAGGCAAAATGGCTCACTATTTAAGCAGGCACACCCTGAGTCACACTTTAAAACCATTTTTCTACGATTAATGTCACATTCAGATCATCAAATGTCTTTATAATTCCTGCTCGTTAACTTAGCGACAAATTAACCTAACCGTTAAATTACGCTGAATTAACGGGATGATGGCATGCTCTTTACGGAACATGCGTTGGGGTCAAATAAATATAAATAGAGATAACTATGTTAAATAAGAAAATACTCGCAGTGATGATCACTGCTGCCCTTGGTGTCAGTGCCTGTGGCTCAGATGACGACACTGTTATTCAACCTAATGTTCAAGCCGATTTACGGGTACTAGAAACCACAGATCTGCACACAAATATCATGGATTTCAACTACTACAGTGGTAAAGATGATCCAACTATCGGTTTAGCTCGCACCGCAAGCTTGATCCATGCAGCACGCAGTGAAGCCAAAAACAGTGTACTCGTGGATAACGGCGACCTACTACAAGGTAGTCCTATGGGCGATTATATGGCCAAAATTGGCCTGCAAATGGGTGATGTTCACCCCGCCTATAAAGCCATGAACCTATTAGATTATGAAGTCGGTAACATAGGTAACCATGAATTTAACTATGGTTTAGACTTCTTAAATAAATCCATTAGTGGTGCAGAGTTTCCTTATATCAACTCAAACGTTTATTGCGCCGACGATAAGGGTTGCTGGAATGAGGTTAAAAAAGGTGAACATTTATTCACCCCTTATATCATCAAACAAAAAACCATTATCGACAGTGAAGGCAATAATCAAACCATTAACATTGGCTATATTGGTTTTGTGCCACCGCAAATTCTATTGTGGGATAAACAAAATCTGACGGGTAAAGTGACGGTCGAAGATATCGTTACCACCGCGAAAAAATATGTCCCCGAAATGAAAGCTAAAGGGGCCGATATCATTATCGCCATCCCTCATTCTGGCATTGGTTCGACTGAAAATCCTGGCGACCCTATGGCTGAAAATGCCACTTACGCTTTGACTTATGTTGATGGTATAGATGCGATCCTCTTCGGCCACAGCCACTCTATCTTCCCGGATGCTAAGTATGCAGGCTTACCCAATACCGACGTCACTAAAGGCTTACTAAACGGCGTCCCCGCAGTGATGCCAGGTCGTTGGGGTGATAACTTAGGGGTTGTTGATTTTAAACTTGAGCGTAAAGACGGCAAGTGGTCTGTGCTAAGTGCAACGACTAAAGCACGTCCTATCTATGATGGCGCGAATAAAACACCATTAGTTGAAGCCGATGCTGCCATTCATGATGCTGTCGCTGCCGAACACCAAGGTACCCTCGCCTTTGTGGATGAACCTATCGGTGTCGCTGCGGCGGACATGTATAGCTTCCTCACCTTAGTGCAAGACGACCCAACGGTACAAATTGTATCGGATGCGCAAATTGCCAACGTCAAAGCCAAACTCCCTGAGGCGTTAAAAGATCTGCCAGTCTTATCGGCCTCTGCGCCATTCAAAGCCGGTGGTCGCCATGGCACAACCAGCGATGCCGACCAATATGTACAAGTCGCTAAAGGCGCATTAACCTTTAAAAACGCCGCCGATCTTTACCTCTACCCTAATACTATGGTTGCGGTCAAAGCCACGGGCGCCGAGCTGAAAGATTGGTTGGAGTGTTCGGCTAACCAATTCAATCAAATCGATCCAACCAAAACCACGCCACAGGAGTTAATCAACTGGGATGGTCATCCAACCTATAACTTCGACGTGCTCGATGGCTTAACCTATAAGATCGATGTCACTCAACCCAGCAAGTTTGACCGTGACTGCGCCGTCGTTAATGCCAATGCTAACCGTATCGTCGATTTAAGCTATAAAGACGAAAACGGTAAAGTCTTCACTGGCGAAGAGTTGGCGGCCAAAGAATTTATCGTCGCCTCAAATAACTACCGCGCCTTTGGTGGCAAGTTTGCCGGCACGGGCAGTGACCATGTGGTACTCGAACTGCCAGACACCAACCGTGAAGCCTTAGCGGCCTATATCACAGTGCAATCTCAGTACAATGAAACCACAGGCAAGTATGAAGGTATGGTCAACCCAAGTGCTGACTACAACTGGGACTTCAAAACCATCAGCACCAATGTGACGCTGGATATTCATTTCCAAACCCAAGATAGCGATAAAGCCGCGACCTTTATCGAAGCGAATAAACAACGCGAAATGACCAAAATCAGTAAAGATGAACTCGGTTTCGCCGTGTACCGCATCAACCTAAGCCAAGATAAAGCGAAGTAATTTGCGTTACTTCCGCTTAAGTTAAGCCAAAGTCAGGCTTAACTAATCTCATACTTAGGCAAGAAAAGGCTCCCCGTGAGCCTTTTCTTTTACCTTCATCCCAGCCAAACAGCACACCTTCACGGATAAACTGAATGAGTTTGCGGCTTTGTGATGGTCAGCTTAGGTATCCACTTTGTCTTAGTCGCTATCTCACTTATCATTAGTGTGTGATATCAACCAAGAGAAAGCCTATGAAATCCCCTTGTATTCTGTGCGCATCAGCCATGCTGCTTGCCAGCCTGCAGCCCGTTAGTGCCGAAGTGACTCTGCAGCTTCCAAGCGATGTCGAGCTGTTAACCGTGAATGGACAAAAGCCATTGAGCACCGCACCTGTCACGCTGAGTAATGGATTGAATCAAATCGCTTTTCGCTACAATGCGCAGTATCGAAAACAGGCTAATTCGGTACGCTATCAATCCGACGTACTCATCGTCCGCTTTAATGAAACCGACCAAGAATTACAGCTTAAACTGCCCAATATCGACTCGGCTAAAGCCGCAAAACAATTCGATGAGTCACCATCACTCTCGCTGTTGGACAAGCACAATCAAGCGATTGCGTTTGACCAAGACAGACTAGTGAAAAACGGGCTTCAGATAGGCCGAAACTTCGAGCAGGAAATCTTGCTCTATAACCAAGGCCAACATCCGGCCTCGTTAGCGATAGCGGCGGTACAAACCATACCTCAAGCATCGCTGGGCACGAATACAGAAGCCCTGCCAGCGGCCACAATCGTGACTTCCACAGCAGTTACCGTCAATACCACCATAAAGCAAAGCGCTACACCTGACTCGCCGACTCAAGCCGAAATCAGCCACATGCTGGATTATTGGTATCATCTTGCCGATGACGCCACCAAAGCAAAATTCAAGGCCAAAATTAGTGGAAAATAAGCTTATTCGTTAAGTCTGACACAATTGAAGTGCTAAAACTGCACGGTAAAACCCAATAGATGAGAGGACAGCCTAGGTTGTTCTTTTTATCTGATTTTATGCGCCCGAACTCTTTAGACGTAAATCAAGTAGAAATATTATTCAGGGGGAAATAAAGAGTTAAGAGGCAGAATTTGATAACGGGAAAAGCAAAAAAGCCAGCTTATTCAGCTGGCTTCGTCACTGCTCTTTTCAGAGCTTATTAGGCGCTTGGCGATGACCTACTCTCACATGGGGAGACCCCACACTACCATCGGCGCGATTGCGTTTCACTTCTGAGTTCGGGATGGGATCAGGTGGGACCACAATGCTATTGTCACCAAGCATATTCGGTTTAAACAAGACTCGAGAGCGCACTTCGTGCTGCTAGACTCTAGGTTCTAGGAACTAAAATCGGCTCTTATCTTATTTAATAATTCGGAAAGCTGTTTGTTTTTTGAGTTCACACTTCATTAAGTGTTTATATTCTGTCTAAGTTCGCTATTAGC